>CAJTXZ010000052.1 GCA_910583725.1 uncultured Vampirovibrio sp. | reverse complement strand
CCGCAAAGCGTATGACGGTCTTGCAATAGCCATTGAAAGTATACATGATGTGTTCCCTGTATGCTTCTGTGCAAGGCATAGATGATTCCCCCTTTCTCCCACATAGTGCGTTGAGTGATTTATAGTTGTATTTTTATATTCCAAAGAAGCAATAGTACTATCGTCTTATGGAATAATCAGTGCTGAAATAATATATAATATCCCGATGTGAGCAGGATAAAATATATAGAAAAAATTCTTCATACCATATCCACGTTTTCCGTTATACAGTAATATCGGTATTGCTGCCAACCCCATAATACACTGAATTTTGTTACCAGCTATATATACTAATACAGATAAAATAAGTAAGACTAATATCTGCATGATTCTGTTTTTTCTGAATATATAAAACAATACTCCTAAAAGTACCAAAGCAAAGCCACCCTCGACAGCTAAAATATTAGGTACAAGCAATGAAATTGCAGCAAGAAGCCGTATTACGAAAACCGGAATATTTTCATTAGACGACAGTACTCCAACTAATAACAAAGGGAAAGCACATAATATCGGAATAAAACAGCATAAAATGGACTTGATTATTTGTGTTGTTTTTCTCGTCCTTATTCCCTCCAAAAACCAATCCCAAAACATCATATATAAGCCTGCTATGAAAAAGGTACTAAACGCATTGTTCATTAAAACCACATTTTCATTTGGTATAAGTTGTCCTAAAGAAAATGTGAAAACTGTCATTCCCCAACTTGCAAAAAGGAGACGTTGCAAATATTTTCTTTTATTACATGTATAATGAAAACTTTCAGCAGCAGTAAACAAAAACATAGGAAAAACAAGCCTGCCAATCATCGTCAACCATGCAGGCGCACCCACTGTAACAAACATTTGATGGATATGATCCATGAACATAAAAATAACTGCTATTAACTTAATCGTTGTTGCGCTAAGAAATTTCCATTTAGGACAATTTGATTCTAATTCAGCCATTTCAGCAGTTCCCATTATTAAGATTCCTCCTTTGAATTATTTTCCTTACTTTTAATACTGTTTAATAGTTCCTCGGCAGATATTCCATATAATTTTGCAAGTGCCAACAAATTAGATGTACTTGGGTCACTTGTTCCATTTTCCCATTTGGAAACAGCTTGTCGGCTCACCCCCAATGTTTCAGAAACAAATTCCTGTGTCATCTTACAACGGAGTCTGTTTTCTTTCAGTTCCTCACCTAAAGACTTTTTAATGACCTTTTTTTCTTCTCGAACCTCTTTAGAATTGATGTACTTTTTTAGTGCCTTAATAACAAGTATCAAAAGATACCCGGCTACGCCTATTACCATGATACAAAATATCAAATATGCAATAGCCGCCAAACGATAAAATATCATTTGTTTTATCCACTCCTTTCTTTTTTCTAGCCCCTATCTTATAGCAAATCGCTGGTTGCGTCCACCAATTATTTAGCAACTTTAGGTTGATTTATAGTTTACATGGCGATTTTAATACCGTTTTCGAAACATACGTTTGGTTTTGGGGAAAGATAAAAATGAAGGGGATTTTCCATAGTAGTCGGCACTGTGCGTAATGTGCATAACTGTAAGCGATAAATAACCTACCGTTCCACATATGTTCCGTTTAGGTGTAAAATAG
>CAJTXZ010000051.1 GCA_910583725.1 uncultured Vampirovibrio sp. | reverse complement strand
ACCGCCAGCACCACACTATTCCGAACCAAAGAAGCCAAAGACCAAAAGACAAGCACCGTGGAAATGTGTATAACTTGCTATTCCGTCATGGAAAAGTCCGTTCACAGAACATGGAAAAGCTAAAGTGCAGCTTTCCCACATTCTGCAAACAGACTTTCCCACAACTCCATAAGACAACAAGTTATGCACATTACGCACAGTGCCGACTACTACGAAATCCCCCTCATTCCTCATATCAAAGAGCATAAATTTTAAAATTTGGTACCAAAATAGCATTTTTTATTAAGACACGTATATTTAAACTTGCTATAATAGATAAGAGTGCAAGGAGGATATATGATGAAAGACCAAAAAGAAGTTGTTAAAAAAGTCATAGATTATATCGAGAAGAATTTAGAGAAAGAAATCAACTTAGATAATATATCAAAAAATATTGGTTATTCCAAATTCTATCTTAATCGCATTTTTACCGAGTATACAGGAATTACCATATATAAATATTTACAAAACCGCAGGCTCACTGTTGCTGCTGAAAAGCTGGTAAAAACAGATAAACCAATCATGCAAATTGCGTATGAAGCCGGATATGATACACAACAATCATTTTCATTTGCCTTTAAACAAATATATTTATATCCACCTAAAATTTATAGGGATATGGGAATCTTTATGCCAAAACAAAACAGAATTTCTTTGTGCTGTTCTTATATCTCTAGTTACAAATTTATTACACAAATTAAGGAGATTGCTGCATGAGTACGATACCTTATGTTATTGAACAGACAAGCCGTGGAGAAAGAAGTTACGATATTTTTTCACGGTTACTATCCGACAGAATTGTTTTTTTGGGGGAAGAAGTAAGCGATATGTCAGCCAGTCTGATTATTGCTCAAATGTTGTTTTTAGAAGCACAAGACCCCGAAAAAGATATACAGTTATATATAAATAGTCCCGGAGGTTCTGTATCAGCCGGTTTTGCTATTTATGATACAATGCAATATATAAAATGTGATGTTTCAACTATTTGTATTGGTCTTGCCGCCAGCTTTGGAGCTTTTTTATTAGCTGGTGGAACGAAAGGAAAACGTATCGCTTTGCCAAACGCAGAAATAATGATACACCAACCAGCAATTCATGGAAATGGTATTCAAGGACAGGCAACAGATATAAAAATAACATCCGACCATATACAAAAAAGCAAAGAACGCCTAAACTCTATTTTAGCAGGGAATACTGGAAAAAGCATTGAGGAAATTGCCCTTGCAACAGAACGCGATAATTATATGTCAGCAACAGAGGCAATGGATTTTGGGTTAATTGATAAAATCATAGATAAGCGTTGAAATGTTAGAATAAAAAGCTAACAAACTTGTAAAAGTTTAGGTTTGTTAGCTTTTTATATGTGAATGAAACGACCGTCATTGTTAAATTCTATTTGACTTCAAAGGGCAGCAATTTAAACTCCTGCTGCTCTCTGAATTATAAATGCAACCGTAAACCATGCACTTCCCTATGTGGGAGAAAGGGGGAATTATTTATGCCTTGCACAGAAGCATACAGAGAACACATCATGTATACGTTCAACGGCTATTGCAAGACCGTCATACGCTTTGCGGCTATCAACGCATGGCGTGACAGGAGCAGG
>CAJTXZ010000050.1 GCA_910583725.1 uncultured Vampirovibrio sp. | reverse complement strand
ACCAAAGTCTTTGCGGAACTAATTATTTATGTAAATAATTGATAACCAGTATATGTATTACTGAATCTCTTATTCGTTTTCCTTGATTTAAGCCGTTTAAAGAGTATGATAATAATAATTTTCTACCTTTCTTCTACTGAAAAAAGAATTGACTTGCAGCATTCCTGTTCGTTGTTACTCTGTTCATAAAATACCTGAAATACTAAGATTGATATTTTTCAACTTTTTAAATATTTCAAAACTTCCAAAGATTGTTTGCACTTTAGATTACAAAAGAAGATAGTAGGACATGAAGTAAATTAGCAAACTATTATTATCATTTTCTGATATAGAATTTTATATGCGCATATTATATGATATACATATATGAATTTTGCAGAAATTCAATAACCTTGATACTTATTTTCTACCCGGTTAGGCTGAGATGGAAATATTGTCACATTTTATTTCTTTTAGTTTATCGTATTGCAATCACAACAAAAAATTATCATGTTCACAAAACGATAAACTTTATTAAGAAGATAAGGCTATATTCACTTTTGAAAATGATTCTTCTTCATCTTTATAAGAGATAATGTATAGACAATAGAGTTAATTATCTTTTTTGACATTTTTTCAAGTCTCGTATAATTGTACTTCCCATAACTTCTCCATAAATTTGTGTTGTAGCAAGGTTTTTATGCCCTAATAATTTTTGCACGGTTGTTATATTAGCACCTTTATATATCAATAAAGTAGCATTAGTATGCCTTGCAGAATGGAATGAAAAGTGTTTGCTTATTTTTGCCAATTTGCCAATTCGTATCAGCTCTTTATTTACACTTGAGTTATTTTTAATTGAAAAAAATGAGCTCCATTTTCCCTGGTATTTTTGTAATAAAGTTAAAGCCTTGCCTTCAAACAGCAAGTTTAAAGGCAATTTCACTTCTGTACCTGTTTTGACAGAGTCAAAGATTAGCCATAATTTTCCATCCATTTTTACGATATTTTTCTCATTCAAATTCACAAAATCAGAATACCGCAATCCCGTATAGCAGCAAAATAAAAATGCATCAAGAGTATGTTCCAGACAACTATTTCTTCCTGTCAAAGACACTTCTTCCAATCTTTTCATTTCTTCCGGTAATAAAAAAACATGTTTTCCTTCCTTCATTTTAATTTTATATCTTCTGAAGGCATAGTTATTGGGATCAATGTATCCTTTATTAATTGCAGCATTAACAAAAGATTTCAAATGCTTCATATGCTTGGCTACTGTATTTGTTTGATATCCAGATTCATAAAGAAATTTTTCAAAATCCGTAACGAAATTATAGGTTAAGTCTTCAAACTCAATTGTCGGTTTGAACGATTGTAAAAGGGATATTGTTGTTAAATGGTTGCGCTTAGTGCTATCTTTTAGCTGAGAAGACATTATTTCTTTACGCGCAAACCCTAAGAATGAAGCATCTGTATTCGATTTGAACTCTTCTTTTATGAGGCTTAAGGTTATTGTCTTTCCTTGCCTCCACAAACTTAATTCTTTTTTCTCTAATTCAATAATAAATTCATTAAGCATGCCATTCAGCGCATCTTGGTTAGGATGATCTTTGATGATTTTCCTTTTTACATCCCATTGTTCTGGCCGTAAATAAACATGTGTGGAAAAATACACTTTCTTTTTATTCAAGTAGGCTTCAACTTGGACCAAAGCGGTCCCTCTGTCATTTAAACTTTTTTTTCGATTGTAAACGAAACGATAACTGATTT
>CAJTXZ010000049.1 GCA_910583725.1 uncultured Vampirovibrio sp. | reverse complement strand
ATATGGTGTCAGCCGTTGCTTGTTGTATCAGCTGGCAAAAGGTTAAGGGGTATAAAATTGTAATCATTGCAGTTTTAAACGTTTCAGGAGAGGAATTTATTGTTTTTATGCTACTAACTACCTGAAAACAGAAGTTTTTATTTACGGACTTAAAAAACGGCTTTATAAGCATATCAGGATAAACGTGTTTTGACTTGGTACCAACTAATAATGACAAACTACTACCACTCCTCCGCCAGCATAATCGTCAACACACGATTGGTCTTAGTTACGTCTGCGGGGTTTTCGCTGGCGAATTTATAGTCTTTGTCGTAGTAGTCGATTTTCCAGAGAATATTATTGCCGTGATAATTAAAACTTCCATAGTCGTGTTCTTCATACGGGTCGTTATTGGCGTTGAAATCGTTAAACCGAGAAACTTTTAGTAAGATTTCAGCAATTTCTGCTTTTTGTAGCGCCCTAACACCTCTTGTCAACATAACTTTGCCCCCTTGAAACGACTTGCGAAAATTATCGTTGATTAACTGGGTGATTTTACTGCTTTTCCACATTGTTAAACTCTAATTTGGCTGCACAGGTACAATTTCGCAATAAACAGCTACCCCTCGGGCTTTTTCTTCATCCCAAGCCCGATAAGCATCTTGAATGTAGTAATAAATGGTTGGCATCAAAATTCCATTAACTTTCAGCTGCCACATTATTGCCTCCTATATATGATTATTCCTAAATAAGATTATAGCATTGTTTTGCCATTTACTGAACAGGAAGTTTTACAATTAATTTTTGTAGCGCATAGTGTTTCAGGCGGGCAAAAATACAAAATTATCAGGTTATAACGCTTTCCCAAGTGCGCAACTCTGTTCTTCCAATAGCATACTTGTGGCGTATGACGTAAAATCCAAGCAAATAAGCTGCTAGACGTGCAAACCGATAAAAGTACAACTGCTTGCTTTCCGTATAACATGTACTCACGATAGGCCAGTCGGAGAGCTTCTTCTTTTCGTTTTTTGCTTATCCCCAAAAGGTTAATGACATTGTCCGAAGCAATGTTATATGAAACAATTAGCGATTTGATTATATCTTGGACTTGCATTGTCTTTTCCCACTGTCTTCATATATAGAACTTTCGATTTTTCCGTTTTATAGCGTATTTATGATTAGTTGGCACCAAGCTTGGCATTATTTATCCGCGCAAGCTAAAATTACGGAGAAAAAATAGTTTCAAAAAATATTAATAATAGTTGCATTTTTGAAGCAATTATGCAACAATAAGGGACATAAAATGGAACGATTAAGGTGAAAGCTATGTTAAACAAACGCCAAGAGGTGATTTTGGATTATATCAAACAATCAGATTCTGTTACCCGTGAACAGATACAAAATGCTGTGTCTCAAATATTTGATAAAAGCTCAAAAGTGACAATTTTACGTGATTTAGACGCGTTGATGACTGAGGGGTTAATCACCAAAACAGGTACGACCCGAGCTGCTGTTTATAAGCTGTCTGTTCAAAATAAGTTGCTTGAAGATGTAGATGTTGAAGCTTATTTTGCCAATGATGACCGCCAACTAGCCAATAATCTTTTTAATTTTGATATTATGAACCACCTGTCAAACCTGTTAACCCCAAAAGAAAAACAGGAATATGCGGTTTTAAATGAGCGCTATCTTAGCAATAAAGCCAAAATGTCTCCTACAATTTTACGTAAGGAATTTGAACGTTTGACGATTGAACTTGCTTGGAAATCATCAAAAATCGAAGGCAATACTTATACTTTGCTTGATACTGAGCGGTTGCTTAAAGAAAATGTATCAGCCAAGGGCAAATCCCTCGAGGAAACACAGATGATTATCAACCACAAAACGGCTTTAGATTACATTACCGAAAATCCCAGCGTTTATAAAGAGTTGACCGTACGTAAAATAGAAGAATTACACCGTTTATTGGTGCAAGGTTTAGGGGTATCGCATGGAGTAAGACAAACTCTCGTTGGTATTATTGGAACAGACTATAAACCGCTGGACAATTCCTTTCAAATCAAAGAAGCTTTGGAGCAACTGGTCAGCCTTGTGAACAATACCGAAAATCCACTTGAAAAAGCATTAATCACAGTTTTGATGATTTCATACATACAACCTTTTGAAGACGGAAACAAACGAACATCACGAATTTTGGGTAATGCTTTATTGTTGGCAGGCGATTATTGCCCATTGTCGTATCGTAGTGTTGATGAGGTGGAATACAAGAAGGGAATAATTCTGTTTTACGAACAAAACAATGCTTCATACTTCAAAAAACTATTCCTTGAGCAATATAAACAAGCCGTGAAGAAGTATTTTGAATAAATATGCCTGTAAAGCCGTTTTTAAGCCCGCAAATAAAAGCTTCTGTTTTCAGTTGGTTAGCAGAGCAAAAACAATAAATTCTTCTCCTGAGACGTTTAAAGCGGCAATAAATGCTATCTTGTTATTTATAGGAGTTTAACCAGCCGTTTGTGCCGCTCGTCCCATTGGAGGAGATTCCTGTTCCTGCGTTCCATCTGCCGAAA
>CAJTXZ010000048.1 GCA_910583725.1 uncultured Vampirovibrio sp. | reverse complement strand
AGTATAGCATAGAAACAATAGGATATCCACATAAACTTGTGGGTCAAGTTAAGTCTCCCACATGGGGCGGTGCTTGGTTTATAGTTGCATTTTATAATTCAAGGGGTGGCGTTTTAGATTGCTTCCCCATGATTATCTTCCAGCATACCGTTAGCATTTTATTTTCAAGAAAACAGCCGACAAGCTGTGATTCCTCACAAGGCTGTCGGCTCTGCGTCTGTGCGTCTGGCTCTTTATGGTTATTGCTTTTTGATAACTGTTATTTGCAAATCTTTTGCGTCAATTAAATTTTCCTGTCTGCATTTCGGACAGTAAAGAGGAAAGTTTTTTAATTCTGTATCTTGCCGTATCTGTAATCTTGTTTTGTTTCCGCAGACAGGGCAAAGTAACCACTTTGTTTTCATATTGAAAAATCCTTTTCTTTGATAAATAATCACTTACTGTTTTCACATTTTATTTTTCTTGTAATAATCTCTTTGCGTTTTCAGAAAAAATAAATATCCTCTCGTTTTCGTTTTTGGTCGCCCGTAACACCGATAAAATAGAAAATGCTTGTGTTACAAATGGGTAATCAGTTCCAAACAAAATTCTTTCATATCCAATTTCGTTTATAAGTGTTTTTATATGCTCTGCGGGCTGAATACTAATATCTGTATAGGCGTTTTGATGCTTTTTTAGCAAATCAAC
Organism: uncultured Vampirovibrio sp.; assembly: GCA_910583725.1. Taxonomy (GTDB): domain Bacteria; phylum Cyanobacteriota; class Vampirovibrionia; order Gastranaerophilales; family Gastranaerophilaceae; genus MGBC122484. The sequence continues at coordinate 1,972 of CAJTXZ010000048.1, read as the reverse complement.
CATTTTCTCAAATTCAAAACACCCACTATGGGCTAAAATGAATGTGGTATTAGGAAAAGTATCTAATATTATCTCATACTTATCCAATCTTTGATTTTGTATATCTTTCTTTGTTTGTTTAGACGGAATATTCGTTAAAAGTACATCTTGCGGTAAACCCAATCCACTGCAACATAAAATTGGTAAACCGGTCTTGGATAATTTTTCTATGAGTGCTAATGATTTTATGCAGTCAATGGAAAAGCCACATACATGAGGGTTTATCTTCCAACCCTTGATATGTAAATTCATATAATGCTTTATTTTACTGTCAATGTTTTCATCAAAAGGGTGGATTGCCCCAAATGTATATAGCCGTTCAATTTGGGTTACAATTTCCTCCATAATATCCGCACTATTTTTATTAGGTGGGTTTATTTGCTGAATAACTGCTTTGCTGATACAATTATTATCCATATCTTTTAACAGTCTTTCCGTTGTAGCATAATTCAAGACAAATACACCCGTAAACAGCTTTATCTTTGTTCGTAATCCGGCAAGACTAAATAGTTTTGTCGGACATTTAGAAAAGTAAATTTTATTCAAATCAAATAAATCAATAGAAAATGGGAAACAGCTTAAATCCATTAACGATTTATTAAAATCAGATTTCTTTTTTTGTAAAAAGAGTGGAAAGAGCTGGAAAAGACATTCATATGAATGACAATGAAAATCAATAATTTCATAGTTCTCAGCTAATGCCCTTTTGATTACAAAATCACCTTTCGATATTAATTCTAATTCTTCATTTTCGGATAAAATAGTATATTTCTTTTTCATGCTAATTTGTATCATATGCCCTCCTTTTACCATATGACTAAAATATATATAATAGTCACTCAAAGGCTTGTTATAAGTCCGGCTCATTGCCGGACTTTTATATAATCTGCGTTACAATGCCATAAATCAAAACTCGCAAGGCTTTGTCATACTGTTCTTCTCCAATTTCTGCTTTGTGTAGCGTTACATAGTAGATTGCGTGAAATGCAGCACTTATAACATTTATATCTACCTCTTTTTTTACATGGAATAACGCAATCATTTTTTCAATCATGTATGTATCGTCTTGCAAATGTTCATCTACTATCTCTTGCGGCAACTTACGTTTAAGCAATTCGATTTCACCTGCGTCATATAATTTCAAAACCAGCATTTTTTCTGTCTTTTTGTAAAACTCAAAAATCATATCCGTTAGCTTCTCCGCTGATAATTCCATATCGACAATATCAGAAAAGGCTTGATACAATTCAAGATTGATATTTTTTTGCTGTTCTTGAATAACCTCAAATAAAAGCAATTCCTTTGATTTGTAAAAGAGATAAAATGTTCCTTTGGGAATATTAACGCGCTTGACAATTTCATCAACTGTTGTACGCCGGACACCGTATTGAGCAAGGCATTTTGCCGCTTCTTCTTTCAATCGCTGTCTAATATATTCCCGTTCCTGTTCTGAAAAACTTTTTGGCACTGTAACACCTCCGGTTTGACTGCTTTTGCCAATATGGTCATTATAGGCGGCATACCTTTCTTTGTCAATGGCTTTAGAGAAGCTTTCACCCAATTTTTTATTTTTCCGAAAAACGGTATGGCGATAAATTGTCCTATTTTGTCTAATAATAAAATTTTATGAAACATGAATGTAAAAAGAGAGAAAGGAAAGGGGGATTCCGTAGTAGTCGGCATTCGTGGGAATGTGTATAACTGGCTGTCTTATGGAATTGTGGGTAACTCTGTTTGCAGGATGTGGGAAAGCTGCACTTTAGCTTTTCCATGTGCTGTGAACAGGGTTATCCATGATTCCATAGCCTGTTATGCACATTTCCACAATGCCCCTTTTGTTCCTCCCGGCGCGGGGCTTCTCCCGCTAACTGACTTTCTTTTTCGGCTGGTTGCTTTTCTTTCCCTCCCGCCTTGCCCTCTGCTGGTCGGCTTT
>CAJTXZ010000047.1 GCA_910583725.1 uncultured Vampirovibrio sp. | reverse complement strand
CTTCCCCTACTCGCCGCGCGACCCGTGTGCTGCCTTAGCAGCTTATTTCCTCTACACGGGTCTGTGCATAAAAATAGCATTGAAGATTGTTTAACAATTTTCAATGCTATCTTTGAATGCCGGTGGCCGGACTTGAACCGGCACGAGGTTGCCCCCGGCAGATTTTGAGTCTGCTGCGTCTGCCATTCCGCCACACCGGCGTTTTGAATGATACATCATAACGACAGAAATTATAATATCATATTTCGGCAGAGTTCGCAAGAGAAAAATCAAAAAAAGTTAAAATTTTTTTGATTATAAATCAGCACCGTGATCAATAACAATAATCTGCCCTGTAATAGCAGAGGATTCATCGCCTGCAAGGAACAAAATTGCATTGGCAACTTCTTCGGGCATACAAGCAGGTAGAGATAAGTCAGCATGTTTTGACATTGCACTTATCATATCTGGATCAAGGTTTTCTTTTTTCATACCCATTGTCATTGGAGTTACAACACTTCCAGGACAGAGGGCGTTACAACGTACATTGACATTGGCGCAACGCATAGCGATATTTTTTGTCATGCCAATTATTGCAGCCTTGCTTGCCACATAAGCGACACCGCCACCTCCTGTATAGCCTGCAACACTTGAAACATTTACAATAGAACCAGCTTTTTTCTCGACCATAATCTTTGCTGCTTCTCTTGTCATATAAAGAGTCCCTTTTGTATTGATGTCAATTAGCGTGTCAATTGTCTGGTCAGTTACTTTTTCAATCGCTTCAATACCGTTGTCAACAACGCCAGCGTTGTTCACTAAGATATCGATAGTGCCAAAAGTCTCAAGTGTTTTAGCAATCACTGCACTACATTGTGCCTTGTCAGAAATATCGCAAGGTACAGCTAGTGCTTCTCCGCCAGCAGATTTGATTTTGTTCGCGACTGCCTCAAGTTGCTCTACTCGCCGGGCAGAAATAACAACTTTGGCCCCTTCCTTTGCAAAAAGTTCTGCGGCACAAGCTCCAATACCAGAGTTTCCGCCTGTTATTACAGCTACTTTTCCATCTAATCTTCCCATGTTTTCCCTCCTTGTTTTTAATATCACTTTTTGAATCTTATTTGAATCTGTTTTTTCATTAGATTTTCTGTGATCTGCACAAATGAAATCAATATATGTGCTGCAAATGGCTTATAAACGTATGCACTTTTTAAAATTTTACAACATTCGATACAAAAAGATTCTAAAAGTTTATTAATCGGTTATCTGTTATGGTGATATAGTTTGCTATGTTTTTTATACTGCCAAACAGTATCATAGATAGTTTGATTATACCACAGGTACATAGAAAATAAAAATAAATTTTGGATAAGGAATTATTAAAGAATAATTTGTGTTACTTTTCACACCCGCGCCAAAGTAGTGGGAATCATGCGCCAAAATGCTTGCCTTTTAGCATTTTGTGTGCAAAATCTGTTATAATTCACACCTCAATAACTTATAACATGATAAAAACTGGCGTGGGTGTGAATTGTAACTAATTTGTGTTACTTTTTGAGGGCAGAACAGATTTATATCAGTTATTTTTTAATAGTTGACAGAAAGACTTATCAGTCTGTCTTTATTTTTCTATAATACAAAATAGAGCCTTTTAGAATGTTTTTGCAAAAATGTTTAGAAGGTTATAAACGTAAAAAGGAATCTTATTATAATGAGAAAAGAATTAGAATATCACATGTTGCAAGATGCAAAGAGGAGTATTATATATCTATAGAATAATTAGAAGTTCCCTTTCACCAGCTAGGAATATGTACTTTACATTCCTTGGGAACATGATTCCGGTATGAGAGGCGATTTTTCCATAGTAAAACTTTCTGTATTGTTTAGAACTATTATTATAAGCCACTTTTTCGGTCATGAATAATAATTATTGGAAAAACTTGGCAGGAACGAAGTTGACGTATTTGGTTGTCTTTTTGTCCTTATTTATTTAAAATAAGGACAAAAAGTAATTTGCCAACAATAATAAAATTATCACAAAAAGAAGACTGTGTATAGCCCTAAATTGAAAAAGTTTAAAAAATTCTAAAAAAGTTCTAAAAAAGTTCTATACACGCTCTTTTTTGCTTTAAATCAGGGTGAACATACATATTCATAGTCGTATTAATGTTAGAATGTCCTAAAAGTTCACTAACACATTTGTAATCTGCGCCTTTTTGAATCAGTCTTGTTGCAAAGCTATGGCGAAGCGAATGAAAATTTAAGTAGGAAATATCATGTTTTATCAAGAAACGTTCATAAAATCTTCTGTATGTTCGTGGCTCCATAAATGTAGAATTGTTTGTCAACACATATCCCTGCGCATTAATATTGGGCAGGGATTTTATTGTTTCATGTAATTTTTTTGGCAAAGGAATTTTTCTTGCAGAATGCGCTGTTTTAGGGATACCTACAACAATTTTGGTGGTTGGTTGCATATCCTTTTGGTAGACGCGCTGCAAGGTATTTTGAATTGTAATCACTTTCTGTATACAATCAATATCACTCCAATGTAAGGCACATAACTCTCCAATTCGCATCCCAGTAATTAAACTTAATAAAATCCCAAAAGATTTAAAAGACAAATCTGAGATAACTGCCGCAATAATTGCATCTTGTTCTTCATCTGTAAAAACTTTATTTTTGCTGTTATGCATTTCAGGAATGTAGGAAATCTCCAATGCAAAGGGAGAGAGTACATTCTTTTTTACACCATATTTTAAAATTTGTTTAATCAACATCACTAAATTTGAGATGGTTGATTTTTTTATGGTCTTATGATCAGTATTATCGCCAGTCTGCCACGAATAGACCTTTTTCTGTA
>CAJTXZ010000046.1 GCA_910583725.1 uncultured Vampirovibrio sp. | reverse complement strand
TGTTTAAATCACATATTTTTTTCTCCTATTTTACTGAGTTTCCGAGACTACACTCGTGGTGTAAAAGACAAAAGGCTTGTCCTTCCGTCCCCTTTCACACCCTATCCGTTTGGAAAAGGCTCTTTTGTTGCGCTTTCCAATCAGCTTTTTAAGAAAACTAAAAGGCGCAAAAAAAGCCCACCCACAAAAAATGCGGACAGGCAAAAAGGCACTGAAAAACTTATTAAGATGATTAGACAGTTCATACTTATGGGCGTAATTTCCCCCGGTGGTGGACGTGCTTTTTTTAATGTGTCAATGACCGTCGGATTTTGTCGATACGGTTTGTGCTTCATGGCGGCTACCTCCTTTTAGCCGCCGCTTTTGACAATGATACCGCGTCATTCCTTGAGAAGATAAAAAGAAACGGCGGCTTTGATTATTTCAAAACCGCCGTGTATGATTTCTTTAAGAAAAAAGAGTATGGGAAATGATCTGCCCAACAGCGGTTTTTTTCTTTTCTGCCGCTGGGCAGATTGCGAATGTTTCAGAAATTAAAGGTTTTCTATGTTGATTATTTTTTGCGCCCAATCCCTATAAAACGCTTCCTCATGTGATACAAGCAATACTGTACCGGGAAATTCGGATAGTGCTGTTTTAAGGGCTTCTTTCGCTTGTATATCCAAATGATTTGTTGGTTCGTCCATGATTAAAAAATTACAAGATGTTAAAGTCAGCAAACACATTTTTACTTTGGCTTGTTCTCCACCGCTTAACGTTCCTATTGGCTGTGTCGCGTGTTTACTTGAAATTCCGCACTGTGCTAATTGTTTACGAATTTCCTTTGCTACCAAATGAGGATAGCTGTCTGAAACAATTTGAATAGGAGTTCTTTCTAAATCAGACCACATTAAATCCTGTTCAAAATAACCTATTGTAACTTGATTTGAGAATTTATGCTCCCCTTGTATAGCAGGAATATAACCTATCAATGTTTTCAGTAATGTTGATTTTCCAATTCCGTTAAATCCAGTGATAACAACTTTTTGACCGCCTTTAACAGAGAAAGTAATGTCAGATAAAAGCGGATAGTAATAACCAATAGATAACTGTTTGACGATTAGGTGTTCCGTATTTGTTAATGGAACCGTTTGGAAATGAAAATAAGGTTTGTTCTCTTTTTGTTCCAATGCTTCCATTTTATCCATTCGATCTAATTGCTTCTGTCGTCCTCTTGCCATTCTTGATTTTCGTCCAGCAATATTTTTTCTAATAAATTCTTCTGTCTTTTTAATCTCTTTTTGTTGAGCCGCATATTGCCGTACATAATCCTCTCGTAAGAGTGTTTTCTTTTTTACATATTCGGTATATGTACCGAAATATTTTGTGATTGTATGGTTGTCTATGTCGCAAATTCGATTTGCAATCCTATCCAAAAATTCATAATCATGTGATACAACCATAAAGGCATTTTCCAAAGTGGCTAAATAATCTGCTAACCAAGTAACGTGTTCCTTGTCTAAAAAATTAGTTGGTTCATCTAACAAAAGAATATCCGGCTTTTCAAGAAGCAATTTAGCTAAAATAATTTTTGCCCTTTGTCCCCCACTCATTTGTGCTATGGAGCGTTCAAGCCCAATAGAAACCAGTCCCAAGCCATTTGCAACTCGTTCAATCATAGTGTCAATATTGTAAAAATCGTATTGCTCTAACTTTTCTTGATAACGTGCTGCAAGATTTAAGGCATTTATATCTCCTGTACCTGCCTTTTGATAAAGCAGCGTCATCTCTTTTTCAATTTGATAGAGGTTTGAAAAAGCGGATTTCAAAAAATTACGCATTGTAATATTATGGTCGATCTCTGCATATTGATCTAAATATCCTATGGTGATATTAGGCTGCCATTTAATTTGTCCTTCGTCGGGCAAAATCTGTTTCGTGCAAAGTTTTATGAGGGTAGATTTCCCTGTTCCATTTTGCCCTACAACTCCTATGTGTTCTCCTTTATTTAATGCAAATTCCGCATTTTTGTAGAGAAGATTTTCCCCAAATGAATGTGTTAATCTTTCGATCTCTAATAAACTCATATTTACATATCCTTTCTTATGTGTGCTAATGAAAGCCAAAAAGAAAAAGCAGAAAGCCCGGTACACGCAAGCATACCTACCTTCTGCCTTTCTTGATGAAAAAAAAGCAAAAGGCTATGGACAAAACATTGTCCATAGCCTTTTGCTCACACTATTATCTCATACGGAATATAAGAAATAGCACCCATTGAAAATGAGCGTAATTACTCCTTATTTCCGATGAAAACTAAATGCGCATTTATACGCTATACTCTACACAATGTTTCATCGGCATAAATTGTGTAGAGTTCAGTTTCTTTTTGGGCTGGTTAGTTAAGTAAAAATTCATAGCAATCTCCTTTTGAGCCTGTGCGCTCTGTCTGAAATAATACTACACAAAATATCGTTTGTCAACCTCTGAAAATTTTCCTACGTACTAACCTTGCAAAAACATGAATTATTTAAGCTATTTATGGGTACTGTGTAGACATATCTAAAACGAAAGGTGAACAGTAAAATGTAAGAGGGTGAATGAATATGGCAAAAAGACCAGTACCACAATACGATTTTAAGGCTTTTGGAGCAGCAATCAAAGCGGCGCGTAAAGGGCGTAAGGAGAGCCGGAAAAAGGTGTGCGACGAAATGTATATATCCCCGCGCTACCTTGCGAATATTGAGAACAAGGGGCAACACCCCAGCGTACAGATATTCTTTGAGCTTATGCTCCGCTATGATATATCCGTAGACCAGTTTCTTTTTTCAGAAAAGGAAGCGGAAAAGTCCACGCAGCGGCGGCAGCTTGATACATTGCTTGACAGCATGGATAAGAAAGACTTGACGATTATCACCGCTACGGCAAAAGGAATACAAGAAGCCAAAGGGACAGACGATTAGACCGCTGTTCCTTTTTCCGTTGCTGTTTAGGACAGTTGCAGCCGTTTTTGTGTTGCAATATTTTTTTTCGCCAAATTCAGAGATAAACGCAACAAATAAGCTCTTTTCAAGGGGATAGTGAGTAGAATAGCAAGCATATGAATGACTCCTATTAGGAACACTGTAATATCAAGGCTTTTCGGAGCCTACACCCACAAAAAAATATTA
>CAJTXZ010000045.1 GCA_910583725.1 uncultured Vampirovibrio sp. | reverse complement strand
TCTTTGACAAAAGTCCTAGAGTGTTATACTCTTTTATAAGAGTATAAGCAGAAAGAAAAAAACATAATATTATCATAAAATAATAATAGAATAATAATAAAATAATCGCAATATATTCTTACCTGCCACGTTTACGGTGGATAAACTGCTTTACTTCTTCCGTTTCATTTTCAATTATATTATTAACTTTTTCTTTTAACGGTTTACTTATGTTTTCTGGCAATTTAACTTCTGAAACTTTATTTTTATAAAACTCGTTAACTTCATTTGAAAGTTTAATTGCATTATCTTTATCTATGATTGCGTTATCATAAAGTGCTAAAATTTTATGAAATTGCTTAGTTGATTCAGAAAAAATACTTTGTAACTCTATTTTCAAACGGTTTTGTACTTGTTGCCAACTTTTAATTTTAGGGACATTTTCTTTATACCAATTCTCTAATTTATCATTTTGGTTACTCAAAGATTCTTTTTTTTCTTCTAGGACGTTTATATCTTCCTCTATTTTCAATTTTTCGGTATTGAGTGATACTTTTCTATCTTTGATATTTTTTATATCATTCTGAACCGATATAAGCTTATTTTGGGCTATTTCAATGTTATTGTTAATATCTTCATAATCTTTCTTTAATGATTTTATTTTATCTCGTAATTCAATAGCTTCATTCATATGTTTATCAACGAATCCTTGAAATAGGTCTATTCTTTGATGATATTCCTTTTCTTTTTTTGTTTTAATATCTTCTAAATTATCTATTTGTGCCTGTAAAGCTTTTATTTGACTCATAAGAGAATTTATATTGTCGGTTAGTTCATTCACTTCCAGAAGACGCTTTTCTTTTTCCTGATTAAATTTAGTAAGCTGCTGTTTAGTCATATTAAATGGACGTCCTTGCTCTTTAGGTTTTAATCCTTCACGGAAGTCCGAGTTTAATAAAATACAGGACTGCATTTGTAATTGAGCCATAGAACGCATTTTATCTTGTAAATCAGACAAAGAATATTGTGTAAATACACGCGTTTTGGCACACCTCTTACTTAACCCTTTTTTATAACCACTAGCAACAGGAACACCAATTATATGCAAATGTGGACTAGATTCATCATAATGAATAACTGCATTTGCTACCTTAAAGTTAGGACAAGCAAGTCTCAAAGATTTTAGTTGTTTTTCAAAAACCTGCGTCATTTCTCGTTTTTCCAAACTATTTTTATTTTTCCAAAAATCTCTATCCCCAATTTGAATGATAATTTCAACAGCAACATCATTCTGTTTCTGCTCCGAAACGTGTTTAATATAATCGTCTATTTTTCTATCATTTCTTAATTGTTTAGAATTGTATTCCTTGACTGCCACATCAAACTCTTGATGATATATTTGCTTGACATCATTCAAAATATTATCATTCCCTATTAACTGAACAATATTATCTTTATTGTACTCTTCAGATTTATACTTTCTTAAATTATGTTTAGAAGCACCAGACACTTTTGCAACTGTAGATAATGAATGAGCTTTATTTCCCACATGTAAACTATATGATAATGCCATTTTTTTTCTCCTTTCTGCTTATACTCTTATAAAAGAGTATAACACTCTAGGACTTTTGTCAAAGACAAAAATCCGAGTGTCCTGCGGAGCCTGGTATATAAAAAGATTTTTTTAGTTGCAAGGTTAAGAGGGGGGGGTAAAACCCCTCCCCTTGAACCCCCCCCCTACCGCCATCAGGATACAACCGCTACGCGGCTGCATCCTTCAGTTGGTCGTGTTCCTCAATCTTTTATTTATACATTTCATACAAACCACAACCTGTAGCATATGTCAAGGGGCAAGGGCGTAGCCCGATACGCCGTAGGGCAACCCTTGACATATTCATAAGATTAAAACACTTTTTTAAGAGGGGGCAGTCTTTTGGCTGCTCCCTCTGCTTAGCGGCGAGTGTTCGCGTAGCGATTATGGGTCAAGGGTGAAACCCTTGCAGGGGGTTGTTAAGGGGGGCAGCGTCCCCCTTATATATGTTGATTAAAAAAAAGACTATAAGATAAAAGAGAACTTTTTGGGGTCAAAAATGGGAGTTTTGTTAGATTTTATGCGGGTTTGATGGGGTTTTAGAAACTAATCAATTTTGATTAGAAAGTCCATCAGTTTTCAGTAGTTATTCTAATCAGTTTTGAGGTATTTTCCTAATCAAAATTTGAGTAGAAAATAAAAATTGACAAATCATTACTTTCTAATTATAATTTGATTAGGATTTTTAATCGGAGGTTTTTATAAATGCCCAAAATAAATCAATCTTTTGAAACACAAATTCAAAATGAAAATGGTGAAATAATAAGTACACGAGCAAATAAAACACTTTCATGGGGTGACGAACCTAGTTACATAAAGCTCTATTTACAGGACATAATGTATCTTTCAGATATGCCAAAAAAATATGTGGCAGTGACTGAAGCTCTTTTAAAAAGAATTGCATACGCGGGTGATGAAGATGGCATGTGTGTTTCATTGCTTCCACGTACTAAAAGAGCTATATGTAATGAATTAGGTTGGAAAACAATAGCAGCTCTTGATAACGCTTTACAAAAACTTCTTATGGGAAAGATATTGTATCGAGTAGATAGAGGAATGTATCGTTTTAATCCATATCTTTTTGGGAAAGGTGAATGGCAAGATATAAGTAGACTTCGTCTTGACATTAATTATGATGAAATTAAGGGTAGAACATTCAAAACAAATATTGAGTATAAAGCAGATGGTAATGGACAAATGTATATGGACTTTTTCTAAATTAGTAGTATTAAGATTGATTTTCGTAAAATAGGGAATACTTGAAATGGCTGCTTGAATATGCTACAATAGCGACAGCTAAGAAAAGATATGTGTCATGCAGACACAAAACGAAACCTCAGTAGCAGCCACTACTGAGGTTTCTTCTCTGTTTGAACGGCAGAGCTTCCGTTAGGTTAGTTGTCGCTGTCGTCTCCGTCTAACCATTTGCAAACATAGTAGCCAACTACGCTTGCCAGTACGGACACAAGAAAAGATATGATTTCTGACATGCAGACACCCCCTTTCTGTTGCCAGATTGGGTGCGACAACGTTATGAATTATATCATAATCATAAAAGTGCTACAATAAATCTTTTCCTAACCAAACAATAACATAGCTAACTATTCTTAGCCTCCTGCAAGGACACTCGGATTTTTGTCTTTGACAAAAGTCCTAGAGTGTTATACTCTTTTAT
>CAJTXZ010000044.1 GCA_910583725.1 uncultured Vampirovibrio sp. | reverse complement strand
GAAAGCAATCAGGCCGCCATTTTCCGGCGCTTCTATCGTGAGGAAGAAGTACACGAACAACAGGGCGTGGGCATTGGCCTGTATCTGGCCCGCAAGATCATAACGCGGCAGGGCGGCTATATCAGAGTAGTTTCGGAACCGGGCAAGGGTTCGGAAATTTCCATTATGCTGCCTACAAAATGAAAGTAAATGAGCGAGGTGTTTCTATTATGAATGAACGAGAAAAAACGATCCGACTGTGGTTTGATATGTGGCTTTATCAGAAAGATATGGGCATTGATGATATTTTTACAGAAGATGTCCTCTATACAGAAAGTTGGTGTCCCCAGTATAGCAATCGTAAAACCGTAAAGCATTGGTTTCAGGAGTGGAATACCCGTGGAAAGGTGATAATTTGGGAAATCAGGCAATTCTTCCATAAAGAAAATCAAACGATTGTAGAATGGTATTTCAAAAATGAAATGAACAATGGGGATATAGAGGAATTTGACGGCATTTCTTTGGTTGAATGGACAGAGGACAATAAAATAAAAGCATTAAAAGAGTTTGGGTGTAACCGCAATACTTATAATCCCTATCAAGAAAGCGACATCCCTCAATTTAAAAATCAAAAGGCGAATTGGTTTTAGAAGTGTATGAAGTTCTATACAATTCGGAGAGGCTTGTGTTTTCTTAAAAAGTTTAAAAATGAAAAGGAGAATGAATATGGAAATGAGCTATACAAAAATTGATTTGAATGAGTGGAGCAGAGGAAAGCTATTTAAGAGCTACATTGAAAATATGCGTATTGTTATGAGCTTAACTGTGGAGATTGATGTGACAAATCTAATAGAATTTTCAAAGAGAAATAATCTAAAATTTTATCCGTCTATGATATGGATTGTATCAAAAGTTGTTAATACACATGATGAGTTTAAATATAGCTGGAACGATACTGGTGATCTAATAAAATGGAATTTTATTAGTCCGTCATATACAGAATTTCATAAAGAAGATGAAAATTTCACAAAATTAGTCACGGAATTTTCTGATGATATATTTGAATTTTCTGAGCGTTTCATGGTTGACAAAGAAAAACATGAAGCGGATCGAGCTTTTGTGGAAAACCAGCCCTTGAACTTTTTTGATGTATCTTGTTTACCATGGGTAAAATACAGCCACTTTGATGTTCATGTTTTTGATGAGGGTAAATTTCTTGCACCAGTCATTACCTGGGGAAAATATGAAATGTCACATGGCAGGTACATGATGCCGCTTACTATGAACATTCATCATGCTGTGGCAGATGGGTTTCATTTGTGTAGATTTTTTAATGAGGTACAAGAACTGATAAATACACTTGACGGAGGTAATAAAGATGTATAATGCAAAATAGAAGAAATGGAAAAGCAAAGTTATCGGCTTGTCACAATGTCATTTTGGGGAACAGAAAGAGCTGTATTAGTTTTCAAAAAGGGGCTGAAAGGCAGCTTGTTTTGAACTGCTGCCGTCTTTCAATTTTAGTAAAATAGAACGTGGCGGACGACCATTCCCGGCTGCCCACCGCAAATTTTTTTGAAATGTCCGAGCGTTGTAACATTTTACCCTGATTTTCAATGAAATTTTTTGGCCGCTGTAACATTTCGCGGACATTTGGGTTTTACAATAGCCCATAGGGAAACTGTAAAACGATTTACAATAGGAGGATGTTCGTATGAAAAAATACTTTTTTGCACTTTCGTATTTCAAAAAAAAGAAAATGCTATCCTTTGTTCTTTTGATGATTTTTTCATCTGTTTTGGCTCTATGTCCACCTTATATTATCAGCTTCATTTTGGATAAGGGCGTTGTTAAAATATCTCCTAAAATAATTATTGGAGGTGGCGTTTTTCTGATATGTATATATGTGGGTAGTTTTGCTGTCAATTATTTTATCAGCCAAAAGCTGACTAAAACCAGCAGCTATTTTATTGCAAACTTGAAAAATGATTTGTTTACGCAAATTCTAAAACTACCTATGGAATTTTTCGACAATCAACAAACAGGATATATTTTGGAACGCATTAAAGAAGCTGATACACTGAATGTATTTTTCTCACCAGTATTTTTGAAGTTTATAACCAGCGTATTTTCGTTTGTTGGTGCATTGGCGCTCATTATTTCTATCCGATGGGAATTGGCGATTGTCTTGCTTATTTTTCTACCACTAATATATTACTTTACAAATTATTCAAGCATCCAAATTAAAAAAGCATCAAAAGCATTGCTGGAATCAACAGCTCAAACATCTGGAAAGGTACAAGAAAATATAGGCGGTATCTCTGCTGTTAAAGAAATGAAAATAGAACAGCAACGCGCTTCAGAAATTTCCAAACAATTAAAAAATGTTGCCGACAAATCTGTTCAGCGTGGCAAGATGATGAATTTAGCTTCGGAGGGAGTATTAGGAATTTCTAATATTTCATCAGTAATTCTTGTTGTTTGCTCTGGATTACTGATTGTGAACGGAAAAATGTCTTTGGGAAACTATTGGGCAATTTCACAGTATGCCTTATTAGTATTCGCACCCATGCAGCTTTTATGCAGTATCAGCATTATGGTACAGCCGGGACTTGCTTCGCTATCAAGAATTGGAGAATTGTTAAAACTTAAAACAGAAGATGAAGTATCAGGTGACAAAAAAACAGGAAAAATTGAGGATATTGTTTTTTCTGATGTTTCTTTCGCATATATAGAAAAGCCAGTTGTTCAAAACTTTAATTTGCAATCCCATAAGAATGACAAAATCGTATTGTTTGGTAAAAATGGAAGTGGCAAAACAACGATTGCAAAACTTTTGATTGGGTTTTACAAAAACTACACTGGCTCAATTCAGATTAACGGAATTGAATTGCGCGATATTTCTGTTACTGATTTGCGAAACAGAATTGGTATTGTGGCTCAAAACATTTTTCTGTTTTCAGGCTCATTACTAGACAATATAAGATATATTTCGCCCAAATCGAGTGAGCAGGAAGTTATGAACGCTCTTGAAAAAGCAGGACTTGACATATCAGAGTTTGCGGGTGGACTTCATTTTATAATAAATGAAAACGGAAAAAATTTATCAGGGGGACAACGACAAAAGATCGCACTTGCAAGGATGATTGTTAAAAATCCAGATGTAATGATTTTTGATGAAGCAACTTCAAATTTAGATGTCGCTACAAGTAATTTACTTAAACAGTCTATTCACTCTATCTTTGCAGAAAAAATGTGCATTATCATAACACACAATCAAGAAATGGCGGCTATCGCAGATAAAGTTTTAAGGCTTTCGGAATAATGGAAATTTTTTGTGGCGGACGGCCATTCCCGGCTGCCCGCCGTAAATTTTTTTGAAATGTCCGAGCGTTGTAACATTTCACCCCGATTTTCAATGAAATTTTTTGGCCGCTGTAACATTTCGCGGACATTTGGGTTTTACAATAGCCTTATCAACAGACAGAAAGCCTTGAAAGGAGTTTTGAGTATGAGCGTTTTACAGACGATTGACCTGAAAAAGTATTACGGCACAGAGCCGAACATCACCCACGCCCTTGACGGCGTGAACTTCTCCGTGGACGAGGGCGAATTTGTGGCCATTGTGGGAACCTCCGGCAGCGGCAAGTCCACCCTGCTTCACATGATGGGCGGGCTGGACACTCCCACCAGCGGAACCGTGATTG
>CAJTXZ010000043.1 GCA_910583725.1 uncultured Vampirovibrio sp. | reverse complement strand
ACTTATCCCGCTCTTTTTTATACATAGGGACTGGAATGGAAAGAAAACATTTAATAAGCGAGTTTATATTTACCAAAATAATTAAGATTATTATAATAATTAAATATTCCAGCTAAAATAAAAATGCAATTATTTAAAGGGAATGATTATGTAAAAAGCAGTATTTCTGTTGTAAAATAGGTCTTATGAAAAGGGTTTTTGTAAAATTCATTTTTTCCTCAATCGCTCTATCGCTGTCAAATTATTGTGTTGCAGATGAAATCAAATATCCTATTGATTTAAGTGAAGAAAAATGCTTAAACACTGCATATTCAACCGCCGATATGCGCAAATGCACTTATGATGCGATGGATTCCTGGTTTAAAGAGATTGATAAATATATGGCTCTTTTAAGAAAAGAACTTCCAAAAGAGAAATTAAATGCACTTGAAACATCTCAAAAACATTGGAAAGAGTATCAACTTGCCGAATTTGATTTAATAAATGAATTAATCCACAACAAAGGCGGCACAGTATATACGGTTGTTGCAAATTCTAATAAAAATGAAATAATTAAAAAACGTGCTCTTGAATTAAAAGAATATTATGAAAAAATAACAAAAACCCATAATTAATTTGATTTATTTCACCTTGCAGACTACTGTAAAGACTTAGCTTTTTATTATTTTAATACAAGGAGGAAATTAAATGAAAAAACAATATGATGTTAGATTTGAAAAATTATTAGACTACATATTTAAAGATGAAGGCGGTTTTGTTGATGATCCAGACGATAGAGGCGGGCGAACCAATTATGGTATAACGCAAGGTAGCTACAATGATTATAGGGATAGAAAGGGCATTGGCAAGGCTGATGTCAAGAATATAACCAAAGTTGAAGCAAAAAATATTTATTATGAAGATTATTATAAACGTTCTGGTGCAGATAAACAGAAGGATATAAAAGACGCTTATATCTTGTTCGATACTGCTGTGAACTTTCATCCTGTGACGGCCAAAATAATGTTTAAACAAGCAAGTTATGATTTTTATAAAATGATAGAACTCAGAAAGGATATTCACATACAAGAGGCCAAAAATCCAAATCAGTCAAAATATTTAAATGGATGGCTTAACAGGGTTGATAAAATAGAAAAAAGAGCAGAAGAGCTTTATAGAGAAGAAATACAGAATTCGACTTATAAAAGGGAGATAACTCCTGCATTAAATTCTATAATGAAAAATACAAATAAAATTAATGAAAATGAAAAATTGCAAAATAAATTATTTTATTATATGAATAAAAATAAAAACACCCTCGACTCCTATGACCCTCGCTATAGAACACATATAAATAACATAATTTTTGCAGATGAAGATGTATCAAAATTGACAAGCCGCGAATTTAGCGAAGTTGAACATATAATAAATAACCAATTAGAAAATAACAGATTCTTATCAAAAAAAGAGGCTGAAAACCTAGTGCAATCAGGTGATTTAATATGGGTAAATGAATATGTAAGAGATGATGGCACAAAAGTAAAGGGACATTACCGCACAAAGGCCTCATAGCCTACCTTTACCAAACTGCATACATTTACTAAGAACCCGCTGTGCTAAAATTTAAAACCATATTCACGCAAATCTGTTAAAAAGTCTTCTCTACCAATGGAAGCCAAAATATAAATCAACAAGACAAAAAGCATTTAAGTAAATTCTTAAATGCTTTTTTAAAATTTATATAATTCACAAGTGTGTGAAAAATATCAGCAAAACATTAATGGTGCTTATAGCTTTGCTTTAACCTAGGCTATGCCTAGTATTTTATATAATATCAAATCCCGTATATTTTCTAAGCACTTCAGGAATTACAACATGCCCATCCTCTGTCTGGAAATTTTCTAAAATTGCAGCAAATGTTCTGCCAACAGCAAGGCCGGAGCCATTTAGCGTATGCACAAATTCAAGCTTTCCGGTCGCCTTGTTTCTGTATTTTATATTTGCGCGTCTTGCCTGAAAATCACCAAAATTAGAACAGCTTGAAATTTCTTTATAATTGTCATAAGATGGCATCCAAACTTCAAGGTCGTAGCATTTTTTAGCGCTAAATCCAATGTCCCCTGTGCAAAGCTCCATCCTTCTAAACGGCAGATTTAATAATTCAAGCACCCTCTCGGCATTTCTTGTAAGCTTTTCATGTTCCTCTTCGCTGGTTTCAGGCGTTGTTAATTTTACAAGTTCTACCTTATTAAACTGATGCTGCCTTATTAAGCCTCTGGTATCCTTTCCTGCAGAGCCCGCTTCACGCCTAAAACACGGCGTATATGCTGTCATATATTTTGGCAGTTCATCCTCATTTAAAATTTCATTCTGATAAATGTTTGTAACAGGCACCTCAGCTGTTGGAATTAAAAATAAATCGTCATTTTCGCACTTGAACATATCTTCCCTAAACTTTGGAAGCTGCCCTGTTCCTGTCATAGCAGCAGAGTTTACCAAAACAGGCGGCAAAATTTCTTCATAGCCATGCTCCTTTGTGTGTACCTCTAAAAAGAAGTTAATAATAGCGCGCTCAAGCGTTGCACCCTTTCCGCGATACAGTGTAAACCTTGTATGGGCTAGCTTTACACCTCTTTCAAAGTCTAAAAGGCCTAAGTTTACGCCTAAATCCCAGTGCGGCTTAAGCTCAAAGCCCTTCTTTGTTGGCTCTCCGACGGTTTTTTTAACCACATTAAAAGAATCGTCCGTACCTATTGCAATATTTTCATCCGGCGTATTTGGCGTGCAAAGCAAAAATTCTCTCTGCTTAACATCAAGCTCTCCCTGTTTTTCTTCAAGCGCCTTAATCTCTTCTGCTAAATCTTTAACCTCTTTTTGCATTTCATCAGTGCTTTTGCCAGCCTCATCAGCATTTTTACCTGCTTTTTTTAATTCGCCAATAGCCTGTGACATTGTTTTTCTTTTTGCGCGCAATTCATCTGTTTGAAACTGCACCTTTCTTCTCTCATTATCAATCTCAAGCACTTTATCTATTGAAAGTTCTGGGTTTCTCCTCTTTAAAAGTTCGTTAATTTTTTCAGGATTTTCTCTGATTAATTTAATATCAAGCATCTTCTTCTTCCTTGTTTGCAATCTTATCTATATAACTTCTTAATTCCTTTATCTGCCTTGGCTTCAGGGGTTTAAACTGTCCTTTTTTAAGCCCCGAAAGTTCAATCGTTCCATGGCGGATTCTTTTTAGTGAAATAACATTGTGCCCTAAAAATTCAACCATTTTTCTTATTTGCCGGTTCATACCTTGATACAGTGTCATTTCAAGCAAAGTTTCTTTATTTGAAGCTTCAATAACTTCAATATCTGCATAGGCAATTTTACCTTTTTCTATTTCAATGCCCGAAGCCAGTGTCTCAAGCTCTTTTTGGCTCAATTTGGCATCAACCGTTACTCTGTAAACCTTTGAAATCTTAATTGAAGGATGGGTTAAATCATAAATTAAATCACCATCATTTGTTAAAATAATAAGCCCGGAAGAATCTTTATCAAGCCTTCCAACAGGCTTAAACTTATGCATGCTGTCAGGCAAAATGTCGTATATTGTTTTTCTTCCCTTCTCATCATTTGCCGTTGTAATGTATCCTGCAGGCTTATAAAATCTGAAATATTCAAAATTTTTTATAATAACAGGCTTATCATCAACCGTCACCCTGTCTTTGCGCCTTATTTGAAAGCCAAGCATAGTAACAATTTCACCGTTAACTTTTACTCTGCCTGCCTCAATAAGTTCATCCGCCCCGCGTCTTGAAACAATGCCTGATTGCGCTATGTATTTGTTTATCCTCATAAGGCTATTTTATCATAAAAACACCATATGAAGTCAATCTTTTCACCCTGTCTTTGTTTTATATAAAAATGCCGTAAATTTTAATCCTCTGACCTAAAATATGTCTTCTTCGTGCTCACCCGTCAAAATTTCTAAAAACGCCTGCAATTGACTTATTTCTTGTCATCCACCTTATGATTAACCGCCATATCAAATGCATGTGCCATACCTATAAAAATAAAGCCTATTGTAAATATAATTGCATAATTTACAATATCATATATCATATCTTACCTCCCTTTCTTTTGTTGCTGTAAAGATAACTATTTAGTTCTGTTATTGTATTAGCAAGAGTCGCAATTAATTTTGCAGTGAAATATATACCAAATATTAGCAAAAAAATCTTAAATGCAGTATTCGGCATGAGGAAAACTCCAACTAATCCACCGGTTAACACCGTCAAAACCTGTGTAATCAACTGCCTTAAGGCAATAAGATTATTCACTTTCGTTTTTGTTAATTCATCCATAAAAATAATTATACCACAGATGTATATAATACGGTTAATCTGAACACCCTGCTTTTGTAAAATCCGTTAATCCTTTTTTGCAAAAGAAAAGGGACGCTTAAAGGTTACAAAAAAGCGCCCCGAAAAGTTGTTCATCTA
>CAJTXZ010000042.1 GCA_910583725.1 uncultured Vampirovibrio sp. | reverse complement strand
GGCTCTCCTTGCGCCCTGTCCGCGCCGCCTTTATCGCTGCCCCAAAAGCCTTGAAATCGTATTTTGGTACTGGTCTTTTTGCCATAGTTATTCACCCTACTACATTTTACTGTTCACCTTTCTTCTTGGATATGTCTACATAGTTCCAACCATTAGCTTAAATATTTCCACTATTTGTGCTTCAAGTGTTGATTACTTTGCTAAAACACATTATATTAACAATAGGTTACAAAAATATATATCATAAGTTAACTACTAGTACATGGGACGAGTAAAACAATTAGAGTACAATATATATGGAGGGATTACTTATGCAAAAATTAGCGGTAGGAAAAATATTGCAAGGGTTGAGAAAAGCAAAAGGTATTACACAAGAACAATTAAGCGAAATATTAGGAGTGTCATGTGCAGCAATTTCAAAGTGGGAAAATGAGCAAATGTATCCCGATATAAGTTTTTTTCCTATTCTTGCACGATACTTCAATGTTTCAATAGATTGCTTATTTGGATTTTCAAATGAATTAACAGAAAAAGAATACAACGATTTCAAAGAGGAATGTACGAAATTATTCGCACAAAAACAGTATTTTAATGGAATGGAAAAAATAAAAGCATTATGTTATCTGTTTCCGACAAACGATAGGCTGAAACTGGATTTAATAATTTCTGTTATTCCATATATTGCATTGGCTCAAGAAGTGGAGATAAGAGAAAAAGTAGTATATCAAATGATAGCTCTTTGTCAAAATTGCGCGTCTGAAAATGTGCAGGCACAAAAACATTTTGTTTTAGGGCATTTGTTTATGCTGATAGGACAGTATAAACATTTTCCATTTTCTTTTTCTGATAGTGAAGTAAAAAATTTTGCGGCTGTCGATATGACAAACAGCTTATTATTACGAACTGATGAACATGCCATAAATAAGATTGAAACCGCAATAATTTCTTTAGGGGTACAGTTATTACATGAGCTGCGAAATAAAATTTCATATTTGCAAAAAGAAAATGATTTGCAAGGAGCTTTAGCTGTTACTAAAAATCAGATTACTCTTGCCGGACTATTGGAATTAGACCATAGTGTTTATTTTATGCTCTATATGAATGTTTCACATTTATATTGTCTGCTAAAGGAAAAAGAAAATGCAGAACAGGCAGTTGAAAAATTTGTTAAGTTACTTAGGGAAAAGTCGATTGATGATAGTGTTCTTCTTCAAGTATATAAAACCGGATTTTCAGCTAAGCCATTTGATTTGATAAGAGAAACGTTGATTTTTGCACAGTTAATAACAATGCTGAACGAGGAGGTTACCAAATGAAAAAATATTCTTTTCTATTTTCTTATTTCAAAAAAGCAAAAATACTTTCACTATTTTTTTTGATGATTATTTCATCAGTATTGACACTTTTACCCCCATATCTTGTTAGTTATATTTTAGATGAGGGTGTTGTTAAAACTTCAATAGAAACAATCGTGTATTGCAGTATATTCTTAGTATTTATATATATTTGCAGTTTTGTGGTCAATTATTTTATAAGTCAAAATTTAACAAAGACAAGTAGCTATTTTATTGCCGATTTGAAAAACGATTTATTTACTAAAATATTGAAGTTGCCTATGGAATTTTTTGATAAGCAACAAACAGGATATATTTTTGAACGAATAAAAGAAACTGAGTCATTAAATGTATTTTTTTCCCCTGTATTTTTGAAATTTGTAACAAGTATAGTTTCGTTTGTTGGTGCATTGGTTCTTGTATGTTCAATCCGGTGGGAATTATCTTTAATTTTACTGCTGTTTTTGCCTGTTATATATTATTTCACTAATTATTCAAGCATTAAGATAAAAAAAGCATCAAAGGCTTTGCTTGAAACAACAGCCCAAACATCGGGAAAAGTACAAGAAAATATAGGCGGCATTTCAGCAGTTAAAGAATTAAAAATGGAAAATCAACGCTCATCTGAAATATCTCGTCAACTTAAACAAGTTGCAGATAAATCCGTTAAGCGCGGTAAGATGATGAATATTGCTTCCGAGGGTATAGTAGGAATTACAAATATTGCTTCCGTTCTGCTTATTGTTTTTTCTGGTATTTTTATTATTAAAGGAAAAATGTCTTTGGGAAACTATTGGGCAGTATCTCAATATGCTTTATTGATTTTTGCACCTATGCAACTTTTAGCAAGTATTAGTATTATGGTACAACCCGGTATTGCAGCTTTAACAAGAATTAACGAATTGCTAAAATTAAAAACCGAAGATGAAATATGTGGAAATAGACAGGTTGGAAAGATAGAAAATATTGTATTTTCAGATGTTTCGTTTGGATATAATGAAAAAACAGTTATTGATAATTTCAATATGGCAATTAGCAGAAATGAAAAAATTGCACTATTAGGGAAAAATGGAAGTGGGAAAACAACGATTGCAAAATTGCTTTTAGGATTTTATAAAGATTATTCCGGTTCTATTCGCATTAACGATATTGAAATCAAAAATGTTTCTTTATCAGATTTGAGAAATCGAGTTGGGATTGTAGCACAAAATATTGTTCTTTTTTCGGGTACTTTATTAGACAACATTAGATTTATTGCACCACAGTTAGATGGACATGAAATTATATCAGCATTAAGTAAAGCAGGATTGGATATTTCTGAATTTGCAGGGGGACTTCAAGCAGTGATAAGTGAAAATGGTAAAAACCTGTCGGGAGGACAAAAACAGAAAATTGCACTTGCAAGAATGATTATAAAAAACCCGGACGTAATGATTTTTGATGAAGCTACATCAAACTTGGATATAGAAACAAGTAATTTGGTAAAGCAATCAATACATACTATTTTTGCAGAAAAAACCTGTATTATTATTACGCATGACCCTGATATGGCTTCTCTTGCTGATACTATAATTAAAATCTAAAGAAAGGATTTTGACAAAATGAAAGAAGAACAAAACTTGGCAATAGGAAGTGTACCCAAAAAGCTCATTATGTTTGCGCTTCCTTTACTGTTAGCAAACTTGCTGCAGTCCTTTTACAGTGTTGTTGATATGCTTGTTGTTGGAAATGTTGTCGGCGAAACAGGACTTGCCGCGATTAGCAATGCGTCAATGATAAGTTTTATTATCAATTCTATTTGTATCGGCGTTACTATGGGCGGTACTGTTTTAATTGCACAATATAAAGGAGCTGATGACAAACAGGCACAAGTCGAAACTGCAGGAACATTATGTGTAATATCCTTTGTTGCTTCACTTATAGTTACAATAATAGGATTGTGTGTGTATAATCCCCTTTTTCATGTTCTGAATGTTCCTATGGCTTCCATGCAAGAAGCCTGCGAATATATGAAAATCATTTGCTACGGCACTATATTTGTATTTGGGTTTAACGCTATATGCTCTATTATGAAAGGTTTTGGAGATTCTAAAAGTCCACTTTACTTCATAACGATTGCAACGATTATAAATATTGTTCTGGACTTGATTTTAGTAGGGCTGCTTGGCATGGGAACTGCGGGTGCAGCTTATGCTACGATATTTGCACAGGCAATTTCTCTTATGGTTTCAATTATTCACTTAAAAAGGACACACTTTATCTTTGATTTTAAGCCAAAGCACTTTATTATAAAATCGGATAAATTGTTAGTTATTCTAAAAGTTGGTTTGCCTACCGCTATTCAAATGGTAGTCGTCAATATTTCTTATCTTGTGATTACAGGTATGCTCAACAATTTTGGTGTATCAGTTGCCGCTGCATCTGGTGTTGGACTTAAAATCAATACATTTGCCGGTATGCCTTGTTGGGCAATCGGACAGGCTGTAACTGCTATGGCAGGACAAAATATGGGTTCAAATGATATAGAGCGCGTAAAAAAGACAACAAAAATCGGACTGCTTTTGAATGTGGTTATTACTTTTATCGTAATTGTAACCATACAATTATTTGCGAAGCAAATCATCACATTATTTGAGCCAGAAAGTTCAGAAGTCATTAAAGATGGAATATTGTATCTAAGGATATGTTGTGGAATTAACAGTCTGATTTATGCAATTATGTATACATTCGATTCTTTCGCTATTGGTATTGGTTCAGCAAATATCGCTATGATAAACGCTCTTTTGGACGCAGTATTTGTCCGACTTCCTGTAGGTTGGTTGTTAACTTTTGTGGTTGATATGGGATTTTCTGGCGTATATATCGGGCAAGCAATTTCTCCGATATTACCTGCAATAGTTGGTTTACTGTATTTCAAAAATAAAGCATGGGAAAAGAAAAAACTAATACCTTGTATAGATAAGGGGGTGCAACCATGAAACATATGGAATGGTTGCTATGCCCTATATGTCACAATAAAACCCGTATCAAAATACGCGAAGATACAGAACTTAAAAAGTTTCCTCTTTACTGTCCTAAATGCAAACAGGAAATTTTAATTAACGTAAAATTGAGCAATATATACGTTATCAAAGAGCCAGACGCACAGACGCAGAGCCGATAACAAGCAAAACTTTTGAGCTGCTGTTATCGGCTCTTTCTTTAATAACAAAATTTATCTGCCGCACGACGGCAAAAGAAAAAAACCGTCGTTCAGTAGGTGTTTTCTTATGCTCTTATAAACGGCGGTTTTTGAGAAATCAAAACCGCCGTTTCTTTTTGGCTTCTAATGAAATGACGCGGTATCACTGTTAAAAGCGGCGGCTAAAAGGAGGTAG
>CAJTXZ010000041.1 GCA_910583725.1 uncultured Vampirovibrio sp. | reverse complement strand
ACTTTGAATTTCCTAACGGAGCATGACATTTCAGAGTATGAGCAGTTGCAGGCGGTTCTTGATGAAGTGCATACGGAAAGCGAAAATACCGCCGCCACGCTGAAAGGCTTGGAAAAGCGGCTGTCCGACATATCCCTTTTGATGAAAAACATATCCGCATACCAACAGACAAAGGCGGTCTATATGCAGTACAAAAAGGCAAAGGACAAAGAAAAGTTCCTGCGGGGCAATGAGAGCAGCATTATCATTCACGAAGCCGCCGCTAAGACGTTGCAGGCGGCGAAGAACGGCGGGAAGCTGCCCGATTTCAAGAAACTGCATACGGAGTACAAGGAGCTTGCGGAGAAAAAAGACAAGTTATATCAAGAGTACGGGAAACTGAAAAAGAAAGTGAAGCAGTACGACACAATCAAGCAGAACGTAGACAGTATTTTGCGGCAGGCGAAGCAGCCGGAACGGGAGAAACAGACAGAGAGGTAATGCGGACAGTTAGGGCGGGCGTGTAAGACGTTTTAAGGGCGTTTCCGGGGCGTTATGGAGCCATAGGCAGGGAAATACCCATTAACGCCCGGAAAAGGGCTTCTAAGCGTCTACAAGGGCAGAAAAAGACACCGGGGAATGACAGTCTTTCAATCATCATTCCCCGGCATTTACCCATTGAATTTATAGCCGACACCTAAAACGGTTTTAATATAGACCGGGTTCTTGCTGTCCGGCTCTATCTTTTTCCGCAGGTTGCAAATCACGTTGACAACGCTTGAATGGCAGCTATCGCTATCCATGTTCCAAACAGCTTCAAAAATCTGTGTCTGTGTAAGGACAATGCCGGGATTGGAAGCAAGGAATACAAGGGTGCTGTATTCAAGGCGGGTAAGGTTGACTTCTTTCCCGTCTTGAATTACTCTGTGTTGGCTTTGCCTTATTTCCAGTCCCGGAAAAAACATTCCCGAAACAGGAACAGGAATAGTCTGTACGGTTTCAAGTGAAATATGGTCAGCTATTGCCGATATGATTTTGTCAATCGCTTTTTCTTCCTGTTCATCTAGTGTCAGCACTAGTATTTTCCCATAGGATCACCTCGGTTTAATAAAATAATATGTATTTTTAAAAATCACTTTTTGGATGTAAGTTTAATAACAAAGATTAAAATAAATCGAAATTGTTAATATATTATTTTTGTAACTAATTTCCTCTATACCACCATCTATTTTGTTTAATAACTCTTTTACAATGTATAACCCTAAACCTGTATTTCCATTTGAACGTGATGCATCTACTGTATAAAATTTTTGAAAGAGCATATTAATATCAATGTTCTTTAATTCTGATGTAGTATTTTTCACTGTAAAAATACCATTTGCGTCTATCACAATTTCTACATAATCATTTGAATATCGTATTGCGTTTGTGATTAGATTTTCAATAATTCTTTTGCAGGCAACCGTGTTTCCAGTTATCCATACAGGGGCATTTTCTGTTTTAACAGTAGGTGTCAGTTTTTTTAGTTCACTATATTTATCAATTAGACAGTCAGTTACAATTCTATTTATATCCAATTTTTCAACTTCTAAAATATAATCCTCACTATCTATCAATGACAAATCATAAAATATTTGTAATAGTTCGGTTAAATAGTCTGCCTTTGCTTGAATGATAGAAAAATAGTGTTCCTGTTCTTCTTTATTTTGACAACTTTTTAAAAGTACTAAATATCCCTGTATTGATGTTAAAGGTGTTCTTAAATCATGGCTGATATTTGCAATAGATTGTTTTAACTGTTCTTTTTCCTGCAAAATCTGTAATTTTGCTCTCCGTTCCAAATCGTTGTTTTCGTTGATTATACCTGCTAATTTCTCTATATGCTTATTTGACAAGGAAATTCGTAGTTTTCTGTTTTCGCTAATCTGTTTTGTTATTTCACAAATTTGGCGTTTCCATGAAAAAAGAGAAAACATCAATATTATATTTAATAAAACCAATAATAAATAAATCATTAATATTCTCTCCTTCGGTAAATTTTAAAATATTTCCAATAAGTTAGCAGTTTCAGAATAATTATTTAAACTCCTGTTTTTTAATAAATATAACAGACAGGGGTAGCAAAAATAGTAAACCGAAAACAAAATATACAATTATTTCATTGACCAGTCCATATTCAAGTCGAAAAGTTCCCATATTCATCCAATAGTATAATGGATTGAGCCAGACTAAATATTTTAGTATTATGTGGCTGTGAAAATTCTGCCATATTCCAGTATAAATTACTGCACCACCTAAAGTGAATAAACACATGACCGTTGCGATGATACCAGTATTTTTCAAACAGATACATATATTAATGCAAAGTAAAATGAAGGAAATCATTACTAAAAAATTCAATCCGATATAACCTAAATATTGTGTCAGTTCAGTTATATTGGGGGTATATCCAATCTGTATGCAAGTAAAACATAGCGTAATAACATTGAATAGAAAATAGCAGATTGCATTATATAAAACTATAACAATAACTTTCGCAAAGTAAACTTTTACTCTGCTTATTCCATGAGCAATGGGCAGCTTAATTGTGCCAACAGAGTAATCATAACAGAAAAATTGTATGGTTAAAATGAGGGCAACAATCCAGAGAAACACATTGCAGGATAGACAGGATTGCATAATTTCGCTAAATTTAGGAGTATCAATGTTTTCAAATGTAAATGCAAAAAAACCAATAATGCCTTGTATGGCAGCATTTGTTTCTTCATCGCCCTCTGAAACAAATAGCTGTGTTCCCCCTGCGGACAGGCTAAAACTTCCGTATAAAATCAATCCTGCAAAAAGAAGAAGCGGGACTGCTATAAACAACTTGGAATATTTCAATTTGAGAAATTCAGACTTTAACTGGTTAAACATATTTTTTACCTCCTATTAGATTTTCAAAATACGTTTCTAATTCTTCTCCCTGTACAGATATTTCTTCAACCACAATCCCATTAGAAGAAAGTGCTTTTGAAATCGTATGTGTTTCGTCCAGTTTCTCATATACCCTTATAAAATTGTCTGGATATATAGAAAAGGTTTTGATTTTTAGTTGTTCTTCCAAGACAGTGACGGTTTTTTTTGTATCATCTGTTTTCAGCTTGATATGCCGCTTGCATTCCTCGCTTAACTCAGTTGCCGTAATTTGTTTGAGCAGTTTTCCATGATGTAAAAAACCATAGCAAGTTGCCAGTTGGTTTAACTCACTCAAAATATGGCTTGAAATTAAAATTGTCACATGATTTTCTTTTGCTAATTTTTTGAGCAATTCCCTAAGCTCAATAATTCCTGTTGGATCTAAGCCATTGACAGGTTCATCTAATATTAAAAATTCCGGCTCGCCCAATAGGGCAATAGCTAATGCTAATCGCTGTTTCATTCCCAAAGAAAAGTCATTTACTTTCTTCTTTTTTGTATTGTTGAGTCCCACAAGTTCTAATGTCTTGGAAATACATTTTTTTTCTGGTATTCCTCGCTGTACCCGCTGTATTTCTAAATTTTGCTTCGCAGTCATATCTTTGTACAATGCAGGCATTTCAACAGTGCAACCAATTTTGGCACGTTCATATCGTAGATTCTCTATTTTTCCGAACAAAGAAACCACACCGCTGCTTTGAAAAGCTAATCCTGTTAATATACGAATTAGGGTAGATTTTCCCGCCCCGTTTTCACCAATCAGTCCGTATATTTCGCCACGGTTGATAGAGAGGTTTACATTTTGCAATACATGGAAATTTTTGTAATTTTTACAAAGTTCTGTTGTCTGACATATAATTTCTGACATTTTATCAACTCCTTTCCATGTTAGTTTATATTTCAAATCTAAAAAAAATCTAAAGGAATGAAAATTAATTCAATTTATATCCAATTCCCCACACTGTTTCTATATATTCTGTATCAGTAAACTTTTTTATTTTTTTACGAATATTACTAATATGCGTGTTAATTGTATCATTATCATAGGCATATTCTTCCTGCCAGATAGATTCATAAAGATTTTGCTTTGAAAAAATCTTTTGTGAGTGCTGTAACAAAAGTATTAAAATTGCTAATTCTGTTGATGTAAATTGCACAATAGTTCCTTTTATATATACAGTACAGTTTTCAATTTCAATCTCCTTGTATTTTAAATGAATATCTTCTTTTGAGGAAGCAGGTACACTTCTTTTTAAATTAGCCTCAATTCTTGCAAGTAACTCAAAGAGGTTAAAAGGTTTTGTCATATAGTCATCTGCACCTAAACGTAGCAACTCTATTTTGGATTGTACCATCGTTTTTGCAGACACAACAATGATAGGAATATCTGTGAATGTTCTTAATTGTTTTATTACATTATCGCCGCTTAAAATTGGAAGCATTAAGTCTAAAATGATAAGGTCTGGAAAAAAATTTTGGCATAAGTCTACTCCCTCTTTGCCATTAGTGGCAGAACATACTTCGTAACTGTGGTCTGACAGAAATTTTGTTATCATATTACAAATATCTGTATCATCTTCTATAATTACTATTTTTTTCAATTTTTGTATCCTCCAATAAAACATAATTTATTTAAAATTTGGTTGCTTATTAGTACATTTTTGATTATACGGCATAATAGAAATGACCTCAAGTTACAAATATGGTATATCAAAAAATTTGTTTTCAAGATTGATTATGAAAATATAAAAGTGCCGGGGAATAGCACTGTATAAGCTGCCATTCCCCGGCGTTCCATTATTCCATATCTTCAGCAGGCAAAAACACAAGCTCGGCAAATTCTTCCTCGGTCAGCTTCTTCAGCTTTTCCGCTGTGCGTTCCGCAAGCTCCTGTATCTCCGTTTCCATGGAATGCTTTCACCACATCCAGCGTTATGGACATTGGATGATCTATCCCGTTG
>CAJTXZ010000040.1 GCA_910583725.1 uncultured Vampirovibrio sp. | reverse complement strand
TGAACAACTTTTCAGGGTATTGATTTTTGTAACCTTTTCAATACCCTTTTCTTTGCGGTTAGATTAATTTTGTGATACAAAACAAATCTTTGACAATACGCGCCATGGAAGTATTATAAAAATTCACTAAAATCAAAAATAAGCCCTAAATGGTAAATCCATAAGCATGCCAGCACAAAAATTTGTGTGAGCCGGGGCTGTAATGCGGCTCTGCCACAGCACCGCCAAGTAATACAACAGAGCGCGAGGAGCAAGCAACTGGAGCATTATATAAGACTGTTAAGCCTATAAATAGCACAGCGCGTTAAAATATATTTGAAAATGAGCTTATATAGTCTGTTATGACGTTTATGAGCATAGGAAGAATCCAAGTTAGGATAAGTGCTCCCATAACCGGTTTAAATAAAAAGCTCATCTGAAAAACGTTTACCTGTGGGGCTGTTTTTGAAATGGTGCCAAGAATTATATCCTGTCCGAGCGTTGCAAGTAAGACAGGAGCAGCTATCTGCATTCCGACAACAAGTATGTTTGAGGTGATTAAAACAAGGTAATCAAGGTTAATGATTTTTTCTAATGGAATTGCAACTCCATACATCGGAAAAATTTCAAAACTTCTTATAAAAGCGTCTATAAGCCAGTACAGCCCGCCTATTGACATAAATATAATAACGCCAACAAGGGTGAAAAGATTTCCTATTATTGAAGTTTGAGCCCTTGTTGTGGGGTCTAAAACCATAGCAGAGGATAGACCCATTTGCGTGTTAATCATATCACCTGCAGCTGTAATTGTTGCTATGACGCAGTTTGCAATATAGCCGATAAGGGCGCCAAACAGATAATTTAAGAGTATGCAAAGAAGCATTGAAGAATGTTCAGGAAAAGGCTGAACCTTTATAACTGATGCTGTTATAATTGTAATCATCAAGGAAAAAGAAAGTCTTGCAATGGTTGGCATCTCTTTTCTATTAAAACCGGGGGCAAACTGCATAAGCCCTAAAAAGCGTGAAAATATCATTATTCCGGCGCCAAGCGCAAGATTAATCTCGGGAAATAATTTAGCAAATTGTGCCAAAAATAAGTCCATTCAGGGCTCCTAAAATAAATCTTCATACATTGAGCAATTGCCAAAGGTTATAAGGCTTGGCACGTCATTTTTTGAATTAATGGAAAGCAAGACTGTGGTTGGTATGTCAGAATTTTCTGTGTAAATTTGCATATATGAGTAGGTTTCATACCTTGTTTTTACAATTACATCCTTTGGGGCGGCAAGTTCATACAGCATTTTTTCTTCATCAGGTTCATCATTTTCTTTAACTATGATGTTTGCGCTATCCCCTACTGCCACTGCTGTTATTTCATCAGAGCACCTTAATTTGTATCTGGTTGTGGTGTTTAGTTTTATGCTGTAATCCTCCTTAGAGAGGAATGCAGATGGATAATCTTCTCTTAGATATTGCAGGGCAGGTGCTACAACGCGCGGAGGATTTTTTTCTTTTCCTTCTCTTGGCGTAGTTTCATTTGTTACATTTAGTGGAATGTCAGCGTTATCTAGCACAGGAATTTCTTCTTTCGTGCTGTCATTACTATCTTTGGGCCGTGTATCAGCGTTTAAGTCTGCACCCGGTTTAACTTCGGCCTGTGTATCAGAAGCCGCAGGAGTACCTTGAATAGCAGGAATAGCCGGCGTATGAGGGGCATTAACCGCAGGCTCTGCAATGCTTTCAAGTTTTGACATCAAAAAACATACAGGTATTATCAAACATATAAATAAAGATGAGATTTTTTTATACATAATTACCTTCCAAGCATTTTATTAGTTTCAATGAAATTCGGTCTTGGGTCTGCCCCTTTTGACCGTGGTGTGTATTTATCCTTAAACTGGTTTTCTGACCAGGGAATTTTTCCAGGATGTTTCATAATTGTGTCGATTTCACCACTTTTACCTTTTATTGTATCCTGCATTTCAGAGGCAAAAGGCTTTGAGTGAAAATAATAATCCTCAGGAAGTACATAATTGGCAGAGCGCGTAATTACGTTGAATGCGAGATTGGTTCCTTCCCTGAAATAATCCGTTAAAAGGCTTATATATAACATTCCAAGAACTATTATTGTTAAAAATACGGACACAATTTTAGGTGCTGCTGCTATTGTCTGCTCCTGCACCTGGGTTACAGCCTGTAAAATGCCCACGACAAGGCCCACACCTGCTGCCACTAATACACAAGGCAAGGATATGGTAAGCATTGTGACAAAACCTTTTGCAAGGTATTCTGTTAATAATTCCATTAGTTAAAACTCTCCACAAGTCCTCGAACAATAAGGCTCCACCCATCAACCGCTATAAATATTAATAGTTTAAACGGCAAAGATACAATGGTTGGCGATAACATAAACATACCAAGTGCAAGAAGAATATTTGCAACAACAAGGTCCAGCACTATGAATGGTATAAATATTATGAACCCCACCTCAAAGGATGTTTTTAATTCACTGATGATGTATGCAGGTGCTACTTCCCAAAGGGTTAATTCTTCGGGTGTTTCAGGCATTGTTACGCGGGTTTTTTCAACAAAGAATGCTAAATCTTCCTGCCTTGTCTGTTTTAGCATAAATTCTTTTAAGGGCTCCGAGCCTTTTTGAAGGGTTAAAACGATGTCACCGTTTTTTTCATAAGGTACTCTTCCTGCATCATACATACTCTGAAACACAGGAGACATAGTGTATAAGGTCATTATTAAGGCAAGGCCTATTAAAACAATCGCCGGAGGAACAGATTGCGTTCCCATTGCCGTTTTTAGCATAGAAAAAACTATTACAAACCTTAAGAAAGATGTCATGCAGCAAAAGAAGAATGGCAAAAGAGAAAATAATGACATCACCATTAAAAGCTGTATGACAGGATTCAGGTCTTTAAGTGCAACATCCATTATATATTTGTCCTCTTTGTAGTATGCTCCAGTTCTTTTAATATATTCTTCATAATCGCATTCCTTGATTTTATATCAACGGCATTTGAATATTCTTCCTCTTCCTTTTTTGGGGGTTTATTTTCAATAGAGTCTATTGCACTATTAAGTGCTTCTAATTCTTTAATATACTTTTCCAACTTTTCAGATTCTTCCTCATGGGGTTTTTTTACTTCAACCTTTGGCTCAATCGTTGTATTATTGGCCTTTTTTGGATGATAAAAAGAAGATAAAATATTTTTTTCCATATTTGATGTTTTAGCTGTCTGATTATTTAATGCCTGTGCAAGTGTCTGCATTAACGGAGACATAGACTGAGGCTGTGCCTGTTCAGGTGTCTGCTCATTTTGGGGTGAAATTTGCCTTGGCGCAAGCTTTGCAAGAAATGTTGTATTTTCAAGATCTGATGCTATTAAGAATCTTTCATTTTGAACATTGATAATATAGAGGCTTTTTCTTTGTGAAAGCCTTAACATATCTTCAATTTTCATACCCTCGTTTTGCCTTGGCCCGTTAAAATTTATTGTTTTTTTGTAGACAACAAATGCAATAAAAAATATTCCTATCATTGCAAGTGTGTATAAGCTAAAAGCAATTATGTAATTAAGCATTTACAAACCCCCTTATATTTAAACTTTACATCCTTTATCTAATTATCTTCTTCTTCAAAGTCAGAATAATCAAATTCTTCTTCATCCTCATCTTCTTCATCTTCGTCTTTTGGCTTGCTTGCCGTTTTTTTGGCAGTATTTGGGGCAGGATTTTGAACAGGCTTTGGCTGCGGATTAGGATTTTGCACCGCTTCATGTGTTTGCGTTTGGGCAGGTTGTTGATTTATGGGTGTATCTTCTATAGTTTCTTCCTGTTCTTTTGAGCCAGAAGATATTATTTCATCTATTTTTACACCGTATTTGTCATTTATGATAATAAGTTCGCCCCTTGCCACAACCTTGTTTTCAACAAGAAGTGACACCTTATTGTTAAATACAGGCCCAAGCTCAATCACAAGACCTTCTGAGATTTGTTTCAGTTCTCCAAGTGTCATCTTGACCTTGTCAAATTCTGCCCCGACCTCGATTTGTATGCCGTCCCATATATTTTTTTCATCTGTCATATCTGCTCCTAAATCTTCTTCATCATCATCCAGGTCAAACATCAAAGAAGGCTCAGGATTTACCTTGAAACCTTTTCTTATATTTGCTGACTTAATTTCCATAAAATTTACATTGCTGTTTTCAAGGAGAATTATATCCCCCTCACACAGTGTTTTTAAGTCATTCAGGGCAAGTTTTGATGTACCCACAAGAATGTTCACATAGGTAGTGGTTTCAAGAAAATCGTCAATAGAGAAATTTTGTTTTACTGCAAGCTTTTCTACCCTCAGACAGTTTTCTGGCAGTGTTAATACTACTTTGCCGATTTTCTCACTGTTTTTACCTATTAAAATTGTTATATTAAAAACCCTCTTGTTCCTAAGTTTTTCTTTAGGGATTTCCTGATGCGGAATTATAAAACTTTTTATCTCATTGTTTAAAAATTCGCAAAATGAATTTAATATTTTTATTTCAAGTTCGGATAAATCCTGCAGCTTAAATACAGGCATATTAGAGCCAAAATATTCATGAAACAATACCCTGACAAAATCTGATGATATTCGTATATAAGCATTTTGCGGCGGACATAAAGAAAGCTCTGCCGTAAAATAAATCTCGCCCTTTGATGCAAAATCATCCTTAACGGTAGAATTTGTTGTTAAAGATTGCACCTCCAGTTCAAACTTGTTTTCCCAAAAAGTATTAATGCATTCTGATACAGCGCTTTTTAGCTGATTATCAAACCAAGCAAACAATAAACAAATATCATTATCAGAATTTTGCTTTGACGCGCTTTTCAATTTTTATTCCCGAGATTTCTAAAAAATATTTATACGTATCCACAGATATTATAAGTACACAGAAGCCAATTGGCAAAAAAGTTAAGAAAGTTGTATAAACTATCATTATGTACGACATATTTTATCAAAGCCAAGCAGCGCGCCAGGTTCTGTACTCCACTAAAAGACCAATTTAAAGAAAAGGGTATTGAAAAGGTTACAAAAATCAATACCCGAAAAGTTGTTCATCTAAAATCTTAGTGAGAGTCGAATTGCGGCGCGACGCGCCCAATAAGACCGAACGAGTCTTAAGGATGTGAGGGCGAACTGGCGCTGATGAAGCGGCAGACAGCCCGACACTGGACTGAATTGCGTGAGCCAGGGTGAAGCTGAAAGACAGAGCGA
>CAJTXZ010000039.1 GCA_910583725.1 uncultured Vampirovibrio sp. | reverse complement strand
ACTACATTGATTCCTCCTTCTACCATTCCCTTTACACCAAAGCTAAAACATCAGGCGCTGAGGTTATAAAGGGAGGGCTTATAAAAATGTATGGAGTTTTTGATAGAACCGGGGAAAAATCCCAACTTAATGAAGGAATAAAGCAAAATAAATTTAATTTTTTAAGGGAATTTTATTCTGCAATTTATAGAAAAGATTTTTTAAAAGAAAATAGTCTTTTCTTTGATGAAAACATTTTAACCTTTGAAGATCCTGTATTTTCGCTTGATGTCATTCTTAAAAATAAAACCCTGGAAATGGTTGATGATGTTTATTATCATTATCTTTTAAGAAGGGATGGTAAATCAAAACTAAATACAGCAAAAATGGCAGAATCCTTCATATTGGGCGCTGAAATTTTTATAAAAAAATTAAACACAGCTAATATTAAAAAAGCAGAATACATTGAAATTGTTGATGATTTAATAATTTCATCATTTTATAAAAGGTGTACATCTAAAAATATAACCAATGAAGAGTTTGATTGTCTGTTTGATAAATTTCAAACAATACTGTTTCAAAACCTTCTATATAAAGAGAAAATTCAATCGCTGAAAAGAAAAAGAACCTGCACAGTAAAATATTTCAATGAAATACAAAAACACTCGGTTTTTTGTGAACTAAGAAAGAGGACGCTTCAAAAAAATGCCTGATGATATACATCCTGAAAGGCTTAGAAAAATAAGACTCAAGTTGTATGAAAAGAATGTTGATAAAATTTACACCCTTCCTCCTCAAAATGAGGCTATGATGGAATTTTATCAAAATTTGGCGTATAAAAAATACAAAAATAACCCATTTGATTTAAAGAAAGAAAAAGAAAAATTTCAAAACTATATTCTTCGCTTCGCCCCAAAGAACAGAACCAGCGCCATAGGCGCAAACCGTGATAATAATTATATTTGGGGCATGATGCCAAAAGATATTACAATAGAAAAAATAACCTCGGCAATGGATAAGAACAAAAGAATAATCTTTGCTGAAAACGGTTTTTTAACATCAATCGTAACCTATGCTAAAACCCTTCCTTCTGATGAAATTTTTTATCAGTATGCAGCGTCCTATATCATTGATGACTTAACATTTTATTTTGACGCCACAAGGCAAAGCAGAATGGAAGCCATACTTAATTCTGATTTTGAGGTTCCAAAGGAGGAATTATTGAGGGTAAAAAATCTGATAGATAAAATTCTTAAAAATAAAATTTCAAAATATAATTTCCAGCCCGTTTGCGCTATAAATGCAGGCACAGCAGGCGGAAACAAGGTTCTTGTTGTTGATCAAAGCTATAACGATTATTCAATTTTAAAAGGCATGGCTGACAAAAATACGTTCAGTGTTATGTTGAATGCTGCAATGGCTGAAAACCCGTACTGTGACATAATAATAAAGACACACCCTGATAGTATGGGTGTAAATTCTATAAAACCGCTTACTTATTATAAGGATATAAATGATAGTTCAAATATTTACAAAATAACCCATGAAATTAACCCCATAAGCCTCATTGAATCTGTTGATAAGGTGTATGTGGCAACCTCCCAGCTTGGCTTTGAAGCACTTATGCTAAAAAAAGAAGTTCATACCTTCGGCATGCCATTCTATGCAGGCTGGGGCCTGACTATTGACAACAAGACCTGTAAAAGGCGCACAAGAAAAAGAACGCTTGAAGAAATTTTTTATGTGGCCTATATCCTGATGAGCCTTTATATAAACCCGAAAACCAATGAGCCCTGTGAAATAGAAGAGGCTATTGACTATTTAATTGAATACAGGGATATATACTTTAAACAGCATTAAAACATTGATATATCTTAAGTTTATACCCAGTTATTTTACTAAATAAACCTAAAAAAGCCAATACGGGGGATTCGCTTAAAATAAATTTCCCAAATTATTAAAATTGTTTAAGAATGGTTAATTGTCTTAAGTAAAAAATGAACTTTTGTTTTAATAAATCGTTTTAAGGTATGTAAACAGTTTGGAGGCAAGGATTTATGAAAAGATTCACGCTAAATAAATTTAAAATGTTTTTTGGCCTTTTTGCCATAGCATTTATGTTGACAGGCGTTTCACTAAAAGCATCAGCCTATTGCAATTCTCCATGTCCAAACCCCTGTTCTCCTTCGCGCACAGTGTGCGAGGGCACAAATTGTACAACCTACTGCAGCAATACAAATTATTCTTATTCTACACCCGGAATCTCATTCAGCTACTCTACCCCGAATGTAAGCTTTAGTATTTCAAACGAATTATACACAAACTATTACAGGCCCTCAGTAATAGTAAGGCCGGGTTTCAGGCCGGTTCATTATAAAAACCATAAACCTCATATGAAGCCAATACACAAAAAACCGCCCGTTGCAAATCATATTCCGCCACATAAAAAGCCGCCTAAGCGGGGATAATTTTATTATTTTCATCAACATGGACAATTTTGGCTTTGAAATTCTTATACTCATCGATTGTCATTGAGGCATAGGCCACAATAATTACTTTGTCGCCCTTTTGCACCTTCCTTGCAGCGGCTCCGTTTAAACATACCGTGCCTGTGTCTTTTTTCCCTTCAATAACGTATGTACAAAACCTCTCGCCATTATTTACATCCAAAATTTCAACCTTTTGATTTGGCAAAATGCCGGATGCATCCATCAAATTTTTATCAAGGGTAATAGAGCCTATGTATTCTAAATTTGCATCGGTTACTGTTGCCCTGTGAATTTTCCCGTATAAAAATTCCATATTCATAACAAAAATTATATTATCAAAAAAATATTCGTTTTTATATTGTTAAGAAAAATTAAATTTTTAGAATTTTTTGTTATAAAAAAATAAACCGGGGAATTATATAAGTATAGAAACGATAACCCAATGGTTATGAAAAAAGTTTTCTCTCTAATTCCTCTCTCTAATATGTGGTAAATTTAACCGGTTTCGACCGGTTTTTTCTTTGCTTATTTTTTTCTGCCCCTTTCCTTATGGGTCTTTTGTCTTGAAAAATTTATTTTTAAGCATTTAAAATACAAATTTTTTATAAAATATGCCAAAATACATTGAAATTCCGGCATGGTTTAAATTTTTAGGCCATTTTCTTTTGCCTGATTCCGGCATTCAATCTTTTTTTAAAGCTAAACACCCCTGCCACCTGTATCTGAAATTTAAAACACCGTACTGTCATTAAATATATGTTAACATTTCTTAACATTACTGCCATTTTCAGGCAATTTTTTAAAAGCTAAATACTTTATTAAAATGTAAGGGAATTAAATTTTAAATCAGGAAGAACAAAAAAATCAAAAAAAGCTCTGTAATCCTTAATTAAAAGGCGCTTTCAGACTTTAAAAAAAGAATTATTTTACTCTCTCTTAATATCCTCGTGTTTATTAAATGTTTGCTAATCATCTAGACTGGCAAACTTTTTATTATGAGCGGGTTTCAGTAATATTTATAAAATCGATACTAAAATTTATTTGAAATTTACCGCACTTTTTATAAAAAAGCAAAAATAATCTTTTGTATATTTAAAACTTTTTAATATTTTTATATATTTTTATAAACAAATAAAAAGCCCCGCCATTTTAAAGCGGAGCTTGGATAAAAACAACAAAGAAAGGAAAACCAATATTTTAAAACCTGCCCTGAAAAATAAAATCTTTGATTTTACGCTACCTTTTAAAAGCATATTTTTCTTAAAAAAATCTTCTCCTGCCGTAATTCTTATATGGTGCCTGTCAGGCATAATTTACATCTTACCCTGAACCCTTTTCTTGACAAAAAAATAAAATAATATATTATGAGTTTAGAGAATTTGTTATTTTCAAAAAAGTTTTGTTGTTTATCTTAAAAAAGGTTACAAATCATTATGAAAAATGTTTCAATTTTTCATGCATTCTTCAATGCATGGCACCCGCGCCCTGAATGGCGGTTTTTTTGGCAATCCAAAAATAAAAAAAGGAAATCTGTCCCCTGGCTGGCTAAAGTTTTAACTTCCTGCCCGCCGGGCAAAAATGCAGCACAAACCCAAGCCTTCTCCCTTGTAGAAATAAAAAGCGTAAGTCGTATAACAAATTTTGACACCCGCAGGAGCCTTTTGAAGAAATCAGCTTTCTCTCTCGTTGAAATGCTTATGGCATTGCTTGTTGCTTCACTTCTTATGGCAGCGTTAGCGCCAGTAATGACAAAGAGGTTTAAAGACCCTGATATTAAGGTGATGAGTGAGGCAGCTAATTATGAGAAGAGTTCTGTGTATAGTGTTATAACAGATAGTTCAGAGACACAGGAATTTAATATACCATCTGATGCAAGCAAGATAACTCTTACTATGATGGGTGGAGGAGGATCTGGCGGAAATGCTTTATATGGCAATAAGACTTTTACTGCATCCGGGAGTTTTACTATACCGAAGGATGTTAAAAAGATTAGGGTGTTTATGATAGGCGGTGGTGGTGGGGGAGCGTCTGGAGGACATTCTACAGCCTGGCATATGGCGTCATTGAATGCAGGAAACTATGATTATAAGAATGGTAATGCTGGTGGTGAATACGCAAATCAAACTATCGCTGATTTGATTTTAAATAAAAACAGCGGCAAGCCGGAACTTGACAGCAAATGCGAAGCTGGCGGATACACTTGGGAAACCAATATTGATTCTCTTAGTGTATCAATAGTAGGATGCGGGGCAGGTGGCGGCGGGGGCGGTATGTGGGGTGGCAGCGGAGGCTCTGGCGGATATTTATCTGGCAGTGCAACCCTAAAAGATGGATATCTTGTGCGTGTGCCCGGGTATGCCACAGCCGGTGGTGGAAATGGAAGCACTGCCACAGCACCCGGATACAGTTCAGGAATGGGTGGCCCTGGCGCAAATGCAAGCGGCTCAACCTCTGCCGGGGCTGATGGAAGCGGCACGCCTTATTCTTATGGCGGATACAAAACTGGTTATGGTGGAAATGGAGGCAGGGGCGGATTCCACGGAGGTGGAAATGGCGGAGGCGGGGGTACTAGGTGTGATGGAGGAGGTGGGGGAGGCGGAGGCCCTGCACTTATAGCTCAAGGTGCCACAACATTATTTATAGCTTCTGGCGGTGGCGGAGGCGGATGCTCCGGGGCTTGCGGTGATTATGGTGGAGGAGGTGGAGGCGGTGGCGGACCTGATGGAGGCGGGGGCGGCTCTGCTTCAGGTTATAGCCAGTGTGAACATCCCGATACCGGCGGTGCAGGTGCAGGTGCAGGTATGGCAGGACAGGGGTGCCTATGGGCTTCTGTTGCAGGAAGCACATACAATGGCGGCGGGGGCGGAGGAGGCGCAAAAGGGGGCGAAAGCGGAAAGCAAAATACTTATGTTACCATTGTAGGCGGAGGCGAGGTTGCAACAGTGTTTGGAGATAATTACTGCAATGGCGGCAATGGTGGCTCACATGGAAAACCCGGTGCAATACGCCTGTCTTGGGCTGAAAAATCTAATGCAATAAAATGTAAATACAATCTTCTGACTAATAGCGGCGGAGGCGGGGGTGCAGGCCAGATATGGCTTGGTGAAATAGATGTCCTACCAGGGCAAACACTAACTGTCAATATTGGAGCCGGCGGAGCTAAAACAAATGCATACAGCAAAAATGGTAATGACGGGCTCCCTACAAGCATTGCAGTAAATAGCAATACATACTCTGTTTCCGGCGGAAAAGGCGGGGTATATGAAACGAATAATACATATATAGCAAATTCAGGAGGCCTTGGGGGTGGACTATACAAAAACAGTCTAGCAAGCGGGTCTAAATATTTAAACTGGCTAAACTTGGATGAAAATATAATAGGCGGCAAGGCTGGCAGTCAGGGCAATATTGTGGCTTCCGGCGCTAAAGGCGGCGCAGGCGGCATTTCCTACTCAAAAGATGGTGAAGAATTAATCGGAGGCTCAGGCGGGGCTGCACAAAGCGCCGGCACGGATGCGCAGGAAAACAATTATGGCGCCGGTGGCGGGGGCGGTGGAGGTGTAACAAATTATGGCCTGCCGGGCCATGGAGGCAAAGGTGCTAACGGGTATGTGTATATTGAATGGGGTGGAACTAATGGG
>CAJTXZ010000038.1 GCA_910583725.1 uncultured Vampirovibrio sp. | reverse complement strand
ATATGGTGTCAGCCGTTGCTTGTTGTATCAGCTGGCAAAAGGTTAAGGGGTATAATTTCTTATCGGAATGATAGCGTTACCTTTTGTTACCACCGCTTGCTTACTTTACTAGCGCAAGGCAATAATTTTTTTGGTCTTGGTTTTTGATGTTGTAGCAATAGCTTCGCTGGTTGCGGATTTTCGCTAAGCAAAAGTTCTTATCGTCATCATTACGGATATTGTAACAATACGATTCTCTGTTTTCTGTTATTGCCAGACACTTGTTTTTAAGGTCATCATCGCTGATGTTATAACAGCTGGCATTGGCTATTACAGGAACAAGGAAGGCAAATATTGTCAAAATTTTCTTCATAGATTAGTCTCCTTATTTACTTTCTTTAATAGGGTTGCCGCAAAATTCACAGTAACAGACCTCACCAACAATAACCGTATTTAAGGCATTGCAGCTTGAACATCTGACTGTTGTTCTTTCCTTTGGTTTTTCAACTTCTTCATTACGCATTATTGATTTTGGCGCTTTGGTCTTTTCTTTTAGAGTAGCATTCCCTTGCTTAATTTGCAGAAATTCATAAACAGCTATCCAGACCCCAAGCTCCCTAAGAGCCCAAACACCTATAAATATTTCCCAAGCAGGACAATAATTTTTATATTTTTTGGTTTCTAACTTTGAGGCAATAATAGTGAACCCTATGGCTGATAAAAAATATAGAAGATTAGTAAATCCTTTTATAGCTTTGTCTTCTGTAATAGTTGAGTCTTTTGTAATTGTGACATCAGTTATAATACTTGTAATGAATATAACCCCCAAAAACCAAAATAATGTAATTATAAATGATTTTCCTAAATTTTTCCAATTTACACCCTTTTTATTTTTAACGGGAGCTTTATTGGCTGATTCGGGATTTAACAAGGCTTTTTTTTGCTTATTAAATTCTTCCGCTGTTAACAACCCTTTTTCCTTTAATTCATTAAGTTTTGCTAATTGTTCTATATCCATGTTTAGTTCCTTTCTTTTATAATGTTAAATCTGGTTGTCAACTATTCAAAAGATTATAAAGTCTTATTCAAACTCCATAATTTGAAAAGTTGTATTCGGTGTTTCAACTTGTTTAACTGCCACATCTGAAAGTTGAATATTTGTTTTGCTATATTGCGCTAATTCAATAGCTTGCGATAATATCGGTTTACCATCAACAAAAACATATTGCAAATTTACTTTTATAGGCTGTTCGGTGTCATTAACCAAATTAAAAGAAATTTCTTTGATTTTCGATTTGCCCTCATCAGACAAGAGCAACCAATCTATCGCGCTAGATGTATGAAGATAAACTTTTTTGTCATTAACCGATAAATAAACAACATTTTCCTTTTGTATGCCGTCTTTATTTTTTACAATTGTCAGAGGTATTGAGAATACGGCATAGTCGCTGAATCCGTCACTCTGACATTTGTTATATTTGGCAGAGATATTTTTACGGTTTATTTCCTCAATTACCTTTTGCAAATCAGTTTCAGAGCAACTCGATACTTCAAACATTAAATCAGACAACACAATTTTATTTGTCGGTGACAACAAATCAGAAACGCTAATTGTTGAACTTAATTTTATATCGCAAGCACTCACCGCTAATAAAACAAATACTATACAAAAAACAAGTTTTTTCATATTATAATCCTTTCTAAAATCTAAATTTTTGTTAGCGGGTCTTCAGGGTTTCAAGGCAAGCATAGTCCCTTCATCTTTATCTAAAAGCACAAAGTAATTGACTACCAGGGGCATAAGTTGAAAGTTCCTCAGCAGATGCCCCAGTAAATAATATTCTGACCTTATCTAAAAACCCAACATCATTTGCAATTGCTCGCT
This sequence comes from uncultured Vampirovibrio sp., assembly GCA_910583725.1. Classification (GTDB taxonomy): domain Bacteria; phylum Cyanobacteriota; class Vampirovibrionia; order Gastranaerophilales; family Gastranaerophilaceae; genus MGBC122484. Next base: position 7,554 of record CAJTXZ010000038.1, on the reverse strand, counting down.
TAACACATTCACATTGTTCGGCTGTGGCCTTCTCTGTACAGGTAATTGATTCCACAAACATTTTATCGACATAGATATATGCAGCTATTCCCAAGATAATCCACACAATAATCGAAGACCCAATTGATTCCTTTTGCGTTTTTTCCTCCTCAGTTGATTTTGCAATTTTCTTTTTGTCATCAGAATTTAAGTAAATGGCAAGTTGCTTATCAAATTCCTCCTCTGTTAACACCCCTTTTTTCTTTAATTCATTAAGTTTTTCTAATTGTTCTATATCCATGTTTAGTCCCTTTGTTGAAATATTAAATTGTAACAGCCTTTATCTGTTGATTTCGTCGTATATTCTATCCCGCAAGTCCCAATAATCTTGATTTTTTTCAATGTTTTCATTTTCATCTAACAATTCTAACAACTGGTTTCCATCCCGAATAATTGCGCCATTATCAATTAGAGTTCCGATGACTTCAGGATTTTGGTTGTTTGCAGCAGCAACCATCAACGCCGTCTCACCATCTTCAGTCTTTGCTTCAATATTTGCGCCGTGTTTTAAAAGAGCATCAATAATTTCAGGATTTTGGTTGTTCACAGCTGCAAACATCAACACCGTTACACCACCTTCAATCTTTGCTTCAATATTGGCACCGTGTCTTAAAAGTGTTTCAATAACTTCGGAATTTGGGTTAGATACAGCAGCCATTATTAAAGGTGTCCAACCCTTTACCTCTTCTGCCTCTGCTTTAGCGTTTACATTAGCTCCGTGTTTAATAAGTGTTTCAATAATTTCAGGATGTTGGTTGTTTGCTGCAGCATACATCAATGCTGTCACACCATCTTTATTTTTTGTTTTAATATTTGCACCGTGTTTTAAAAGAGTTTCAATGATTTCAGGATTTTTGTTGTTTTGAACAGCCCCCATCAACGCCGTCACACCATCTTTATTTTTTGCTTCAATATTCGCGCCGTGTCTTAAAAGTGTTTCAATAATTTCAGGATGTTGGTTGTTTGCCGCAGCATACATCAACGCTGTCACACCATCTATATCTCTTGCTTCGATATTTGCACCGTGTTTTAAAAGAGCTTCGATGACTTCAGGATTTTGGTTGTTTGCAGCAGCAACCATCAACGCCGTCGCACCATCTTTATTTTTGGCTTCAATATTTGCACCGTGTTTTAAAAGAGCTTCAATAATTTCAGGATTTTCGTTGTTTACCGCAGCAAGCATCAACGCCGTTATGCCCTCTTTAGCCCTTGCTTCAATATTGGCACCATGTCTTAAAAGTGTTTCGATGATTTCGGGATTTTGGTTGAATTTAGCAGCATGCATTAACACCGTCACACCATCTATATCCCTTGCTTCAATATTTGCGCCGTGTTTTAAAAGAGTTTCAATGATTTCAGGATTTTTGTTGTTTTGAACAGCCCCCATCAACGCCGTCACACCATCTTTATTTTTTGCTTCGATATTTGCACCGTGTTTTAAAAGAGCTTCGATGACTTCAGGATTTTGACCAGCTATAGCCACAGCCATCAACACCGTCACACCATCTTTATTTTTTGCTTCGATATTTGCACCGTGTTTTAAAAGAGCTTCGATGACTTCAGGATTTTGACCAGCTATAGCCACAGCCATCAACACCGTCACACCATATTTATTGTCTCTGGCATTAACATCCCCACCGTTGGCAATATATTTTTCCACTTGTTCTGGAGTGATTGTTCCCATCAGTTCTTGATTGGCAAGAATGTTTTTATCAACTGCTTGCGCATAGACTGTTTGACCGTGTAAAACAATTCCAAACCCAAAAATCAAAACAAAAATATATTTTTTCATACTACTATCCTCCTTATTTACTTTCTTTAATAGGGTTGCCGCAAAATTCACAGTAACAGACCTCACCAACAATAACGGTATTTAAGGCATTGCAGCTTGGACATCTGATGGTTGTTCTTTCCTTTGGCTTTTCAACTTTTTCATTTTCTTCGCTTGCATCTACATTATACTCATTTGCTGATTGAGAAGAATAAGCATCCTCTTGTTTCTTGGTGTCTTTTTTTCCTATCAATTTGATTCCCATCAGAACAAGAACGCCTCCTAATATGGCCAGCCCAAATTCTTCTTCTGAAAAAGCACCAATAACTATGATTATCCCCAAAAGAAGCAGAAGAATCAAACCTGATAATTTTCCCTCAGAATCACATTTTTCTTTAATGCTTTTATACGCCATTAAAAAAATAACGCCTCCGAATATGCACTGTCCCCATTTTTCTTCTGAAAAAGCAGCACCAACCATAAGCATACCGAAAAATAGAAAAGAGAATCTGACAAATTTTACTGAGAAACTATCCTCTTTCTCAGTTTCTTCTTCCTTTTCGCCGATTATCAAATCTTTTATTCCGCCGATTACCCAAAATATTGAAATATATATTATGCTCAAAAATGAAGCAAAAAGAAATAATCCTATTATCAAAGACAAAAAATCCATCATTTCATTCCTCACCTTTTATAAACAATACACTAAATATTTCCTTTTTTGGCCATGCTTATGGTGATATTTCTTTGCGCAACTAAACTCTTAAGGTTAATTAGGGCATCTTTAATAACCTTTTCAGAAGTTTCTGTATCATTCACTATTTCAAGTTCAATAACCGAAATAGCTTTATTAATTTCCATATCTTCCAAAACAGGCGATGAAATATCGGAAAAACGTAACTCGTCACTAATTTTATTCAACGCAGAGCGATAAGCCAAACATTTGTCCAAAGCGGCCAGTTTGTTTAATCTCCCAATCATTGCTTCCGCATTGGCTAAATTAGCCATTGTTTTCCGATTAGATTTGTATATGCTTCTTCCTGCTGTCAAAAATACTATAATGGCGATAAACAAAAGAGCGTGTATAATAACTTCTGTGTTCACAAAAGACGTATTTTCATCTTTGTAAGAAGTGATAAACACAACAGAAACAGCTACATTAATGAGCATATATGCAGAAAGTAACACATAAAGAGCAACACGGGTAATAATCTGCTCTGTTTTTTGTGAAATATATTCAGCGAAAAGTAATCCGCTAAAAAATACAATTTCAGACCCAAGTATAGTGCCAAATGCCCACTTTGTTAATCCGCTCCAATCATCAATACACATTTTTGAGAGAATAATTGTGGCAATAAAAGTGATAATACCGCAGATTGATATTGCATTGCGTCTATTCATAAACTTAACTCCTTATAATTTTTCACCACATTTGGGGCAAAACTTACTTGTATTGCTAACAAGAGTATTACATTTCTGGCATTGCTTTTTTTCAACATTGGGGAGCTCTTGTTTGTTTTCTGTATTAAATCCGCAATTGCTGCAAAATCTTTGTGTTTGCGGAATATGAGCATGACAATTAGGGCATTCTTTTGTGGCTGTATCAGGAGAGGTAATGTTTATTTCTTTGGCCATATTGCCGAAAACATCACCTAAGCCAGACCCGACGCTTACCCCCATACCTATTCCCATTCCTGCTCCCATAAGTGATGCAGAAGAAGAATTTGGATTTTTTGCAGCGCCTTCGAGGGCATCAAAAGAACGTTCTTGCTGGTAATTATAGCCAATAATTTCCATTTCAGCGCGTTTGGCAAGAGCACTTTTTAATGTCTTAACCCCAATATCATCTTCGGGAACGCTAATATCATTTACATAAAATGAAACAAGCTCAACGCCATAATCATCCATAATTGGGTATATGGCTTCTTTTAAGGTTTCAGACAATTCGTCCATATAAGTATTTATTTCTAAAAAACTGATTTTTTCTTTAATAAAATAGTTGGAAATGGCATCTTTGACTTTTGTAACATAAACACCTCTGAAGTAGTCGCTGATTTTAACCTTATCAAATGTTGGCATTGTCGCAACCAGTTTAATAAAAAATTTTTTGGAATTGCTTATACGGATGCTAAATATGCCATTTGCACGAACTGGTATAAATATGCCGTGTTTGGGGTCTTGTATCTGAATGGGAGCGGGAGTTCCCCATTTTATATCAAGGTTATACCCTTTGTTAATAAACCAAATTTCTGCAGTAAAAGGACTCTTTTTACCAAATGGCAAATTGATTAGCTTTTTTAGAAACGGAACATTGGCTGTATCAAGTGTATGACGTCCACCGCCAAAAACATCAAGTACCTTACCGCCTTTTATCAGAATAGCCTCTTGCGATTCGCTTACAACAAGCTGTGTCCATGAGCCTAGTTCTTCATTTGGGTATTTCCAAGCAAAAACATCTGCCTCACCATTATATTTAATTACATCTACTATTGCCATTGCTAAGCCTTTCACTTTGATATGCTTATTTGTTTACATAAATTCTATCTAATCTTACTGTAACTAAACCAACGATTAGTGCCAGTATGGAAAATTTATTTTTTTAGGATGTTGTTGAAAGCTTTGAATTTAAAATAAAACACTGATTTTATTTGTTTTTATTTGCTTTAATGAAAAATATAAAATTGCAAAAAATTTACGCAATTTTAACGTTCTATTAAAATGACCAGTTTTTAACAGTATTTTGGAGGATTTTATTATGGCCGTTATTGGTTATATTCGGGTGAGTTCCAACAAACAAACCCTTGAACATCAACATTTTGAGATTGAACAGTTTGCAAAAAATCAGGGATTGAAAATTGATGAGTGGGTGGAAGAAAAAATATCCTCCCGAAAGGCATTAAAAAACCGCAAACTGGGCACTTTGTTAGACAATTTACAGGAAAATGACATTTTAATTTCTTGCGAAATCTCCCGATTAGGCAGGTCTTTATTGGAAGTTATGCGGATTTTAGAAACCTGCTTAAACAAAAACTGCCAAGTTTGGACGATTAAAGAGAATTACAGGCTCGGTAACGACATACAATCAAAAGTTTTGGCATTTGCGTTTGGCTTAGCTGCTGAAATTGAGAGAAATTTAATTAGCCAACGCACGAAATCATCGCTTGCTAATATCAAAGCATCAGGGAAAAAACTCGGTCGTCCTTTTTCTGCAGAATCAAAAAAGCTTAAACTTAGCAAAAATCAGAAACGTATACAGAATTTACTTGCCAAAGGTGTATCAAAATCCCAAATAGCCAAAATTTTCGGTGTTCAACGCTCTACCTTACGAAAATTTATACTCAGACTATCGGCAACACAGGCAGCTATTAGTAATAGGGATTAATCAGAAAATCGCTATACAATGGGATTTTCCGATAACCTATGAAATGGCAAGAGCCTATCAGAAGGCTAACGGCAAGTATTTAAGGCAAAATCAGTGGGAAGATATAACTCTCGTGATGAGCCTTGAACTTGGTAAATAAAAAGATTACCCCGTATCCGACGGTTAAACCGTTAGATACGGGGTTTTTCTATTCCCTGAATATATGATAAGCTCAAACCAACATTAAGAAAGGCGGAATTATTATGAAGAACAGTAAAGCAATCGGAAGTCCCATATCACAGAACGACAGAAATGTCAATACCTTTTCTGAAAGAAATTTCAAGGGTTCTCCCTTATCACAGAATGACAGATTTGTCAACCCCTTCTCTGAAAATTTTTTCGAGGGGTTCATAGCACAAAAGCTGACAGATGTCAAGTCTTTTCTGAAATATTTTTCAGAAAAAACCGAAGCACAAACTGAGGAAAATGTCAAGACCTTTTTCAAGATTTTTTTCTTCGGTGCAGAACTCAGGAATAAGGTTACAAATCTGAAAGCGGAGCTTGACGCTAAGGAGTATAGAACATTCGTCTATCCCCGTACTATTAAGGGTGCAAGCACGGCTGAATTCATTAAGACAAAGCGTGAGTATGACAAGCTCCGTGCCGAGGTCGAGGAAATGGGCAGAATTGCCGATGAAATCGAAGCGGCAATGTATGAAGCACATCTTGACGAATTTGTCAATACCTTTTTTGAAGAAAAGTTTGGAGAAATCGGAGATAACGATATTCTCGTGCTGGAGATTGAATTCTGATGGCGTATTGCAGAGTTGAAACAGCAGACGGATACACGGTAATGTCAAATTACCATTTAAGAGATATGCGGCTTTCTCTTAAAGCCAGAGGTTTACTCTCCCAAATATTATCGCTCCCTGAAAAATGGGATATGACAATCTCAGGTTTATCGAAAATCAACCGTGAATGTTCCGATACTATCGCTTCTATCATAAAGGAGCTTGAAGCAACAGGATATATCACCCGATACCGAGAACGGCGAAAAAATGGAACTTACGGCGAAGTGTTCTACGATATAAGAATGAAGCCACGCCATTTCGACGAACCTAAACGGAATAAATCCGAACGGGTAAAACCCAAACAGATGTCCTCGGCACAATTAAGTAAAGAGAAATCAAATAAAGAAAAAGAAAATAAAGAGCTTTTTAATATCAATCAATCTATCCTGCCTGATGGGATTGATAAGATTGACGGATACAGAGCAATCATTCTTGAAAATATCGAATACGACCTAATCGTTGACCAATACAACAAGGCACAGCTTGATGAAATTGTCGATATAATGCTTGAATGTGTATGCTCAGAAGCGGAAACGCAGAATATCGGAAAGGATAAAGTTCCGACCGAGCTTGTCAAGAGCCGTATTCTGAAGCTCAATTCTATGCACATCGAGTATATCTTCTCCTGTCTGAAAGAAAATCCAAGCAAAGTGCGTAATATCAAGTCCTATCTGAAAACAGTCCTGTATAATGCTGCCGTTACTATCGACAACTATTATACCTCCGAAGTGAATTATCACTTTAATGGGGGCGGTTAATTCCGTCCCGTACATAGCAGTCAAGTATCAAAAACACTTGACTGCTTTTTTTATGTCCAAAAGGAGGTCAGACAATGAGTTTCCCACTCAAAATCCCTTAGCAAGAACAAAAATAACCCGAAAGAAGCGGCAGAAAAGATTGCACACGATTTTGGCATAAGCTATGACAAGCAATATGGCGAATACAAGCCAAGCAAGGACAGCGTTATTGCCAAGATACGACGGGAACAGGAAAACGCAAAGAAAAATCACACTTTCAGAGTCCTTTGTGATTATCTTCATCTGCTTAAAGACTGGCGTACAGAATACGCTCCGAAGTCGGCAGAAGAACAGCCTAATCCGCTATTTATAAAGGCTTTGACGGAAACTGACTATATTGAAAGTCTGCTTGATTGTTTTGTATCAGGCACAAAAGATGATGTTGCGGATATTGTTAAGGACGAGAACGGCAGTATTGCAAAAATAGAAAAGACAGTTATGAAGTTCAGTAAGCCTTCTGCTGAACTCACAATGTAGAGAAAACCTCTCGACAGTTACACTTCGGTGTAGCTGTCGGGAGGGTCTTTTTTATATATAAGGTATAAAACGCTCAGCGACAGCAAGGTTATAAAAAACCTAAAAAATATTTTAAAAACCTCTTGACAAATCAAAAAGGATGGTGTATAATGAAAATGTAGAAACAAGGTTATTGATAATCTAACACGAAACAAAAAAACCTTTTGACAAATAAAGGGTTAAGGAATATAATTAGATTCAGTATTATACAAGGAGTTA
>CAJTXZ010000037.1 GCA_910583725.1 uncultured Vampirovibrio sp. | reverse complement strand
GGCTCAATTGTTACAAAAGATATTAAAGATAACGAGAAGGTGGTGGGAAGGTGAACATAGAAATTGCAGGCTCTTTGGATAATAATCACGACAATAAACTTACAGTCATTGTTCCTTCATACAATAAGGCAAAATATATAAAAGAAACCCTTGATTCAATTTTTATGCAAATAACTGCTTATGATTATCAAATTATAATTGCAGATGATTGTTCAAAGGACGGTACTATTGAAATAATTCAAGAATATCAAAATAATCATCCAAACAAAATTACGCTTTTAACATCAGATGAAAATCAAGGATTGTACAAAAATGTTTTAAGAGCATACCAAATCACCAAAACGGATTATTTTTGTGTATTAGACCCTGACGATTATTGGATAGATGAAAATTTTGTTCAAAAATCATTGGATTTTCTCGAAAAAAATCTTGATTATACAATATATGCAACAAATGCTTATAAGCTTGAAAATAATGTTCAAAGCCCGTATACTTATATCAAACAGAATAGATCTTATGACTTTCAAGATTTTTTAAATAATAAAGCAATTTTAGGCTGGACTGGTGCAACAGTATTCAGAAATGTTATTTTTAAAAACAATGTACCAGAAAAAATGCTGGTTTTAGAAAATCCATCGTGTGAAAAAAGTTTTAGAGGAGATAGCTTTAGAAACTTAATTCACCTAAAAGAAGGCAAATGTTATTTTTGTACAAATTACACGGCTGTTTACAGAATAACCAATGAAGGCATATGGCAAGGAAGCTCAACAATAGATCAGAATTTACTAAATGTATGGTTATTTATTAATATGTATAAATATTACAATGAAGAATATCCAGAGCTATTATTGCTATCATATCGCGCGTTTTTGAATATTAAAGCTTCAAAAGAAAACTGTAATGTAAAAAATTTCAACCAATTATTTGAGCTCAAACATTATTTTAAAAAAAGAAAAGGTATTATTAATTCAATGCTTTCAATAAAGTCGCAATTAAAATATTTTATCAAAGATTTAAAACAGGCTATAAGAATTGGGGTTTTAAAAAGGAAAAATAAATATTTAATCAATAAAAAAATTAACGCAGCCAAATATGTACATATTATGTTTAATGACAAATTCAATAAACCTTTTGTTGATTTTATTAATAAAAATTTTGAACAAAGCGAACACCTATTTTTATGTAAAAGATTTTTTGAGAATTTTCCGTTTCCCGAAGGCAGCAATGTAGTTGAAATAAAAAGCTTAAAAGGCTTGAACTTTTCAAAACCCGAAAAAATTATTTGCCATTCATTATTTGATAATGAACTTGTGGAATTTCTTTATAAAAATAAAAAGTTGTTAAAAAAATCTTATTGGGGAATTTGGGGCGGAGATTTATACAATGCCAAAAGAGACAAAATTAATGATTATGTGAGGCAGAATTTTAAGGGGTATATAACCGACAAAGACAAAAACGCAGTTCTTGAAAAATATGATATTATGAATAAAAATTTTTATCCCGTATATCTTATTCCGCCTATTGGCTTAAAAATGATTGAAGGCATTGAAAAACCAAACAAAAATTATACAAAAATTCAAATCAATAATTCAAGTGACAAATCAACTCTTGAAATGCTGGATATTTTATCTAAATTCAAGGATGAAAATATTAAAATTACCACGATTTTGTCTTATGGTGATTTAGGCGTCAAAAATGAAATAATTAAGAAAGGAACAGAGATTTTTGGTGATAAATTTGAATATCTTGATAGTTTCATCTCACCAGACGAGTATTTAAAACACCTGATACAAAATGATATTTTGATACTAAACCAAAATCGTCAGCAGGGTCTTGGAAATACAACAGTTTCCCTCGCGATAGGGACAAAAGTATTTATAAGAAGTGATGTTACAACTTATAAATGTATGAAAAATGACCAAATGCCAATATATGATACTATAAGTATTCCAGATTTAACTTTTTCTGATTTTATTGAATATAATGACAATTATTCAAGGGCTAAGATGTACTTGGACGAGGATATTATTTTCAAGCAACTAGAGGAGGTATTTGATGCAAAATAAAAAAGTTGCCATATTGCAATCAAATTATATTCCTTGGAAGGGTTATTTCGATATTATAGCGTCGGTTGACGAGTTTATTTTTTACGATGAAATGCAATATACAAAAAATGACTGGAGAAATAGAAATAAGATAAAATCCCAAATGGGAGTCATTTGGCTTACAATACCATGTGAGACAAAAGGCGCTATTGCAGAAGAACGCAAAATTAGCAAAACAAAAATAACTGATAAACGCTGGAGTAAAAAGCATTGGAATAGTTTGGTTAATAACTATTCAAAAGCTCCATATTTTAAAGATTATAAAGCAATTTTTGAGGAACTCTATAGAACAAGCGTAAATGAAGATTATTTATGCAACATTAATTATAAATTCATAAAAGCAATTAATGAAATACTGGGAATAAAAACTAAGATATCTTTTGATAAAGACTATGGCCTAATAGATGGCAAGACCGAACGCCTTGTTGATTTAGTTCAAAAAGTAAATGGTAGCGAATATATTTCAGGCCCTGCGGCAAAAGATTATATAGATGAAAGATTATTTAAAGAAGCCAATATAAAATTAACTTGGATGGATTATTCAGACTATCCTGAATATGTGCAGTTATATCCACCCTTTCAACATGAAGTAAGTGTTTTGGATTTGATATTTAACACAGGCAAAGAAGCAATAAACTATATGAAAAGCAGGGAGAAAATTAATGGATAATAATAAAAAAGTACTAATTTTAAACGGTTCTTATTCTGAAATACCATTAATTAAAGCTGCACAAAATCTTGGCTATTACACTATAACTTTAAGCGGGAATTTGCAAGGACTTGGTCATAAATATGCAGATAAATCAATTAAATGCGACTATTCAGATAGGGAAGGTGTTTTAAAAATAGCCGAAAAAGAAGGCGTTTGTGGTGTTGTTTCGGGCTGCCATGATTTTTCTTTACTTACTGCTTCTTGGGTATCTGAAAAGCTTGGTTTCAAAGGACATGATTTACCTGAAATTTCTGAAACAATTCATATAAAAGATAAATATCGCGCACTCGCAAAAAAGCTAGGCATTAAAACACCTAAGAGTCTTATCTGTACTTGCTTAGAGGATATTGAATTAATAACAAAAAATTTAACTTTTCCAATAATGATTAAAGCTGTAGACTTAACCACAGGGCACGGAATGACAAAATGTTATACAACAGACGAACTTTTGCCTGCCTGCAAAATTGCTTTTGAAAAAACAAGACAAAATTATATTCTTGCTGAAGAATTCATCCAGGGCTCAAATCATGGCTTTACAACTTTAGTTCAAAACAAAAAAATTGTTTTTTATTTTGTTGATAATGAACAGCATAACATTAATGAATATCTTGTTTCTGGGGCGTCAACCACATCTGGAGTTGCAAAAAGTGCTATTGAGCAACTAATTGAAGATTGTGAGAAAATTGTTTCTCATTTGAACTTAACAGATGGGATATTGCATCTTCAATTTATTCTTGACAAAAACAACACCCCTATAATTCTTGAGATTACAAGACGTGCACCTGGAGATTTATATATAAAATTTGTAGAACTTGCAACAGGCATTAATTACCCCGAGCTCATCGTAAAAGCCGAAATGGGTCTTGATATGGGAAAGGTTAAGCAAATGCCTATTAAACACAACATTGTAAGACACTGTATTATGGGAAACAAAACCGGTGTATTAAAAAAGGTCAACATAGATGACAAGATAAAAAACAATATAAAAGAAACAATGCAGTGGTGGAAACCTGGAGATATTATTGAAAATGAAAAGTTATACAAAGCAGGGATTGCATTTATTTATTTTGATTCTGATGAAGAAATGCAAAAAACTATTCCTTATTTGAATGACCTAATTTCGGTTGATGTGGAGAATATCAATGAAAAAAATATATAGAATGGCATTTATCGGCGGCAATATTAATTCTGCTATTGGCATAACGCATAAAATAGCAAGCCAGATGGACAGTAAATTTGTATTGGTTAGCGGCGCTTTTAGTAGAAACGAAGATGTAAACCAAAAAACCGCAGAAGAATATAACATTGATAAATCACACGTTTATTCTAACTATAAAGAACTGCTTATAAAAGAAAAGAACAATGTTGATGTTATTATTGTTCTTGTATCCACTGATTTACACGAAGAAATTGTTATTAATTGCCTCAATGCTGGATATAGTGTTATTTGCGAAAAATCACTTGCCACATCTTATGAAGCCGGTAAAAATATTATTGAAACAGCAAAAAAGAATAATCAATTTCTTGCAGTTACATACAATTACACCGGTTATCCAATGTTAAGGGTGCTTAAGCAAAAAATCAAAGAAGAATATTTAGGGAAAATAATCAGTATAAATATAGAAATGCCGCAGGAAGGCTATATCAGGTTGAAAAACGACGGCTCAAAGCCTGTGGTACAAAAGTGGAGATTGCATGATTATAAAATACCCACAATTTCTTTAGATTTGGGCACGCATTTACATAATATGATTGCATTTTTAACCGAAGAAACACCATTGCAAATTACTGCAGAAGAAAACTCATATGGATTTTTTAAGGACATAGTTGATGATGTAAAATGTCTTGTTAAATACACAAACAATTTGTCTGTAAATATGTGGTATTCAAAGTCAGCATTGGGCAATAGAAATGGTCTAAAAATAAGGATTTACGGCACCAATGCCAGTGCAGAATGGTATCAGATGGAGCCTGAAATATTAAAAATTGCAAAAAATGACGGAGTTCTTATAAATTATGACAGAAGCAATGATACAAATATCGGTCTGCTTAGCAGATACAACCGTTTTAAAGCAGGTCATCCAATTGGGTTTATAGAGGCTTTTGCAAATTATTATGTTGATTTATATAAGGCCTTGTCTGATTTTAAACTGTATGGGAAATTCAGTTCAGATTATATTCTTTCGATAGACAAAACACTTGAAGGATTAAAATTATTCGAAAATGCCCACAAGGCTTCAATGGAAAAAAATTGGATAAAATTATAAAAATAAAATTGGAGATAATATGCATACACTTGAAAAATGTAACTTAGAATTAGATGGCTTATCTAATTTATATGAAGATAATCTCGACTATTTAAAAAATACCAATAATAAAATCTTCATTTACGGTGCACAGGCCACGGCAAGAAGAAAATATAATCTTGTTACATCTTTAGGAAAAGATGTGGAAGCATTTTTTGTGGATGATGAATATTATATTCCAAATCAAAAGATTGATGACAAAAATGTTTATTCAAAAACCTATGTATTAAACAATTACAATAATTTCGATGTTATTATCGGTTTTTATAATTATACCAAATACATGGAAGTCATGAAAACGAATATTTTTGCAAGAGCTGACAGAGTACTCTATTTCTATGACGGCAAAAAGTTTGATAAAAATTATTTTGAAAATAATAAAGATTTATTCTACCAAACATACAACTGGCTTGATGATAAAGAATCTAAGCAAATATTTATCGCATATTTAAAGACAAAATTGGGCGGTGATTTAAAAGAATTAATTGAACATTATACGAAGCTACAATATTTTGATGAAGTAATAAAACTTTCAAATGTTGATACATTTATTGATTGCGGCGCTTATAATGGCGATACAATCACAGAATTTATAAAACAGACAAATGGCAAATATAAAACAATATATGCTTTTGAGGCTGATTCTAAAAATGTTGAAGAATTAAAGAAAAACCATTTTGGAAATGAAAAAATAAAAGTAATTAACAAAGGTGTTTGGAGCCATAAAACATCTTTGTATTTTGATGCAGAAAACACTACAGCTTCGAAGATATCAGACAATGGAAATACAAAGATTGATGTTGATGCTATAGATGATTACAAAATTTGGTCGGGGGGGAGGGGTAAAATTTTTCTGAAAGCCGATATTGAAGGCAGCGAGCTTGAAATGCTAAAAGGTGCAAGAAAATTAATAAAGGATAATAAGCCCCAACTTGCAATTTGCTGCTATCATAAAAATGAAGATTTGATAACTCTGCCACAATATATAAAGTCAATCAATCCCAATTACAAATTATACATAAGACATCACAACCAATGTTTTTCTGATGAAACTGTTTTATATGCAGTTGTATAAAAATAATTAAGGAAAAACAAATGAAATTATTTAGAAGAAAGAAAAAAATAATCGTTCATAATGGTAATAAAATTGAACATAAAGAATATTTTCAAGGAAAGATAGAAGGCAAATCGAATGAAATTTTCATAAAAAAGCAAAACATATCAAAAATCATTGATATCAATATCAAAGGGGACAACAACAAAATATTTATAGACACTTTAGATAATCGCGGTCATTTAGCCATAAGCATTGTAGGTAATAATAATAGCATTAAACTTGAAGAAAACGTTACAATTATTGATTCTTTAAGAATTCAAATTTTTGAAAACTGTCAAGATGGTGAAGTCACTATAGGACCCAATACCAGTTTTTGGAAAACCCTTATTCAAACCTGCGATTTTAATTCATCAGTAAAAATAGGAAAAGATTGCATGTTTTCATATGATACAAGAGTATTTAATACAGATGGACATTCTATTATAAAGAATGGCAAATTGATCAATAACGCTTCAGCCTTGACAATTTCGGATCATGTCTGGATTGGATTTGAGGCAGTCATATTAAAAAATTCTTATATTCCAAAAAATTCAATTATAGGATATAGAGCTCTTGTATCGGGAAAATTTGAGAAGGAAAATTCTATTTATGCAGGTTTGCCTGCGAAACTTGTTAAAACCTGTATAAAATGGAATAGAAAAACTCCAAATGAATATTGCTTGATGTTCCCAGAAGATAATTAAGATTTTTCACAAATTTTTACAATATTTAGGTTTAACTTTTGCATTAGAAAGAACAATATATGAACAATATTCCATTCAACAAACCATTTATTATAGACAAAGAACTTCAATACATTCAAGATGCCATAAATAAAGGTATTTTGCGAGGTGACGGGCTTTATACACAAAGGTGTCACAAATTTTTAGAGGAAAAACTTGGATGCAAAAAGGTTCTTTTGACACATTCCTGCACGGCGGCACTTGAAATGTGTGCAATTTTAGCAGACATTAAGCCAGGCGATGAAATCATTATGCCGTCTTTTACATTTGTCTCCACTGCTAATGCGTTTGTACTAAGAGGCGGAATTCCAGTATTTGTCGATATTAAAGAAGATACAAAGAATATTAATGAAGATTTAATAGAAAAAGCCATAACTAAAAAGACAAAAGCAGTTTGCGTTGTGCATTATGCAGGTGTTGCTTGTGAAATGGATAAAATAAAAGATATATGCAATAAACACAATTTAATTTTAATCGAAGACGCTGCGCAGGCTCTTGGCAGTTTTTATAAAGACAAGCCGCTCGGTACAATCGGCGATTTAGGGGCATTTAGTTTTCATGAAACAAAAAACATAATTTCTGGCGAAGGTGGTGCAATTACTATTAATAATGATAAACTAATTGAGCGTTCGGAGATTATTAGAGAAAAGGGCACAAACCGCTCAAAATTTTTTAGGGGCGAGGTTGATAAATATACATGGGTAGATATAGGCTCAAGTTTTTTGCCTTCCGATATGGTTTCGGCATTTTTATACTCCCAGCTTGAACATATGGATGAAATAAATGAAAAAAGGCTTAAGATATGGAATAAGTATGATAATTTTTTGAAATCTTATGATGTGTCAATAGAAAGGCCGTTTATTCCTGATTATTGCAAACACAATGCCCATATGTATTATATTGTCTTTGAAAATCTAAGAAAGAGAACGGATTTTATAGATTATATGAAACAAAAGAATATAAATCCTGTATTTCATTATATTCCGCTGCATTCATCGCCTGCTGGTTTAAAATATGGCAGAACTCCTTATGAAATGCCTATTACAGACAAAATTGCTGATACTTTGGTTAGGCTGCCAATGTTTTATGAATTATCGGATGATGATATGAATTTTTTATTAAAAACGGTGCGCAGTTTTTTGAATCAATATAATTAAATTTAATGCAGGCTGTTTTTTTAAAGCCGGCATGCTAATCTTATTGGGATAATTTTGTTCATAAAACTTTATAACCGTCAAAGTTCACAAGCTTGCATTTTGTGTGTAAAAATGTTCAAATAAAGGTATGATTAAATTTTTAGATTTGCACAAAATAAATGAAAGATTTCGAAAAGAAATTGATGAGAGAATAAAAAATGTACTTGATTCCGGATGGTATATTTTAGGAGAGCAAAACAAACTTTTTGAAAGGCATTTTGCTGAATATATCGGTGTAAAGCATTGTATAAGCTGTGCAAACGGGCTTGATGCCTTAAATTTAATTATTAGAGGATATGATTTTAAGCCTGGTGATGAAATCATAGTTCCTGCAAATACTTACATTGCAAGTATTTTGGCTATTTCTGAAAACGGCTGTGTTCCAGTTTTAGTTGAGCCTGATATTGAAACATATAATATTGACCCAAAAAAAATCGAAGAAAAAATCACATCCGAAACAAAGGCTGTAATGCTTGTGCATCTTTACGGGCAGGCCGTTCAAACAAAAAGTATTTCTGAGATTGCAAAAAAATATAACCTTAAAATAATTGAAGATGCTGCACAGGCCCATGGTGCAATATATGATGGCAAAAGGACGGGAAATTTAGGTGACGCGGCAGGTTTTTCTTTTTATCCGGGCAAAAATCTTGGTGCGCTTGGAGATGGCGGATGTGTTACAACAAATGATGAAAAGCTGGCTAAGCGTATTCGCGCAATTGCAAATTACGGCTCGGATTATAAATATCATCATATATACAAGGGTATAAACTCAAGGCTTGATGAAATTCAGGCGGCAATTTTGGATGTAAAACTGCCATTCTTAGATAAAGACAACAAGCAAAGGCGTGAAATTGCTAAATTTTACAGGCAAAACATTAAAAATCCTGAAATTATTTTGCCTGAAACTTATGATGAAGATGCCCATGTTTGGCACATCTTTGCAATAAGAACAAAAAATAGAACAAAATTACAAGAATATCTTGAAAATAAAGGCATACAGACAAATATTCACTATCCCACTCCGCCTCACAAACAAGGGGCATATAAAGAATGGGCAAATCAAAGTTACCTTGTAACAGAAAAGATTCATAATGAAATAATATCTATTCCGATTTCTCCTGTACTTGAAGATAAAGAGGCAGAATATGTGGTAAATGTTCTAAATCAATACAAAGGATGATAATGATAAAAAGGTTCGTGCTGCTTTTAAAAAATCTTAATTACTTGTCAAAATTCAGCCTTAAAGATACTTTGGCAAATACTTCTCTGCTTACATACGAAGATTTATATAATGAAATAATCTTTAGAACCCCAAACGACAAGATTGTTCGCCCAAAGATTTATTCCGTTTTAGAAACCGTTGAAATGCTTCAAAATACAAATTATAGCATAGCAAGGTTTGGCGATGGCGAAATTTTAATTATGGAAGGCAAGGATATTCCTTTTCAAAAATATGAAAAGAAACTTGCAGAAAGATTAAAAGAGATTGTTTCAAACAAACAGCAAAATCTTGTTGCAGGAATCAACCATCATTATTTTAATTATTCAAATTTATACGAAAAAAATGGATTTTGTAGACATTTTGATATTTATGAGATTCCAAAGCTCAGAAAAAGCCTTCTAAAATATATAACGTGGGATACCCAATATTGTTCTACAGGCTTATCTTGGCTGTTTGATTATAATGATTCATCAAAAGATAAATATTTTGAAGATTTCAGACAAATTTGGCATGATAAGAAAATCGCAATCGTTTGTTGCAAAAATGCTTTTGATAATCTGAAATTTAACATTTTTGACAATTCCCTTGAAGAAAATTACGTTTTTGTGCCTAATAAAAATGCATTTTCAACCTATGATGAAACCTTACATAAACTTCTTGCACTTGATAAAAATACCCTTATTATACTTATGGCTGGCCCTGCAGCCAAAGTCTGGGCTTCAGATTTAACAAAAGAAGGCTTTAGAGCCCTGGATTTGGGGCATCTTGCAAAAAGTTACGATTTTTACAAAAGAAAAATTCCAAATACAGGGGAAAATGAGCTTAAATTTTGGGGTGTAGATGAGTAAAGACTGTATCACTTTATATAATATCCCCCTTGAAAGCTTCTTAATCTGCAAAAAGACCAGGAGTAAATATGCTTTTTAAATACGAAGTACAAAAAAATATAATAAAATTTCTCGCCCTTTTTATCTTCAAAAAGACAGTCAGACAAGAGTGGCGTAATAAAAATTTAAAAAAAATAGCAGAAAATCACTTAAAATCTTTAAAATGGGGTATTTCATATTCTGTATTTGATGGCGAAGAATTGCTCGAATCATCAATTAAGGCTATACGGAATGCGGTTGATTATATTAATGTCGTATATCAAATTAAATCATGGGATGGCACATATGAAAATATGAATTTGTATAATCAACTGCATGAACTCAAAAGTAAAGGTTTTATTGATGAAATTATTTATTTTGAACCAAATTATAAGATTAAACCTGGAAAAAATGAGGTCAAGAAAAGAAACCTCGGCCTTAAATATGCAAAAAAAGCAGGCTGCAATTATTTTATGTGCATGGACACAGATGAGTTTTATATAAAGGAACAATTTATAAAAGCCAAAGAATATATAGCTACAAATAATATAGCGTATTCTTTTTGTCCAATTGTATGTTATGGTACATCTCCAAAATTAAGACGCATAAACTTATCAGATTATGCCGTTCCATTTTTTGCAAAAATAGGGCTCTTTACAAGGCTAAAGCTGCAAAAACTGTCTTGTGGTATATGTTTTAGCGATCCAACGCGCACTTTTGTCCCCCCCCCCCCGACATGTTTGCAAAAATATAAAGTGCATTTTTTCTGTTCTATCCAAATGCACCATATGACATATGTGCGCAGGGATTTAAAAAGAAAATTAAAATGTAGCTCAAATAAAAATGTTAAAGAAATGAATATGGACAACTTATTAAAGTGTGTAAATAATGGCTGTGTGGAAGTAGATAACATTTTTAATATAAAAAATTTTAATTAGACAACATTTAGACCCTTATATAAAACCATAATATGGAAGATAATGGAAAATATATGAATAAATTTGAATTTTACTATCCAAAACTTAAGAAAAAGCAAAAAAAGTTTGAAAATATGCTTGCAAAACTTGACAATTGTAAAGATGAAATGCAGAAATTAAGCATAGCACAAGGAGCACTTTCATTTGCTGCTTATAATGGAACGGGCTATTTCTATTCTACGCAGCTGGAAAAATTTTATACAGATTTGGCTGAACAATACGATATTTCCTCCTGCAATGTGGAATATAAGTCAAATAGCTTTTTACATGTTATGACAACCTGCTATAATGTAAGCGGCCATACGAGAGTTGTTGAAAGGTGGATAGGCCAGGCAGACCCTTCTCAAATGCATTCTGTTGTTCTTTTAAATCAAAATGTTGAAGATATGCCTGAATTATTGAGAACCAATGTTAAAGAAAAAAATGGCGACTTTATTGTTTTTAACATTGACGATACTCAGATAGAGAAGGCTTTAAAACTAAGGGAGATTGCTTCTCATTACGAATATATAATTTTGCACACACATATGGATGACCCGATTGCAACGATTGCCTTTGGGACGAAGAAATTCACAAGACCTGTTATTTTATATAACCATGCTGATCATATGTTTTGGATAGGCAAAAGTATTGCAGATATCGTAGCTGATTTAAAAGGTGTTACAAGTATTACAAAGCCAAAGAGGTTAGTTAATAACCCATATTTTTTAGGCATTCCGCTTGATGATAAAGTAAAAATAGTTTCAAAAGAAGAGGCAAGAAAAAAGCTTAATATTCCACTCGATAAAAAGATTGTTTTAACAATTGGCGGAGGTTCAAAATATTTTCCTATTGGAAAATATGATTTAAAAAATTCTTTTACTGAAATTTTAAATAAAAATCAGAATTCAATTCTTTATTGTATTGGCCCAAAGAAAGATAGCGTTCCATGGAGGAATTTTGATAAATCGATTCTCGAAAGAGTTCATTTGATAGGGTGTATAGATTATGAAAAAGATTATCAGTTTTATCTTTGCGCCTGTGATTTAATCGTAGATTCTTATCCAATGCCTGGATATACTGTTGCAGTTGATGCTGTTACGCATAATGTGCCTTTTTTGTCTTTGGACAACACTTTGGGACAGCTTGATTTTATTACAAAGACATCAGGCTATTGTAAAAATGAGTTAGAATTAAAAGAAAAAGCATTCTCGATTCTAAATGCTGACCATTATTCTAAAGAAATTGCCAAAGAGGAACAGGATATTTTTTATAAAGAGAATTCAAAAGATGCTTTTAATTTAAAGTTAAAACAATTATTGGAGATAACTCCAAAACAACATACAGTGAAGAATCTGCAGAGTGAAAAAGAACCCTGCGATATTGATGATAGCTCTGTTTTGGTTGATATAATGTATAAAAGACCAAAAAATTATAAGGTTTCAATTGACAAAACAGGTGTATGTACAAAAAGACAAGGTATCCCTCACATTTTAGAGATGTTAACTTATGTAAAATCTTTTGGAAAGCTTAAAAAAATCAAACTTTTTAATATTGATATATTCACAATTTGCAAAAAGAAATAACAATCTATTAGTTATTTTATATCCCTCAACTAAAACAACTTCGCCCTCACAGCCTTAACTGCAGCTTGTATTCTGTCATTGACT
>CAJTXZ010000036.1 GCA_910583725.1 uncultured Vampirovibrio sp. | reverse complement strand
ACAGGAAGGTGGGGAAATTAAAAAGAAAAAGTGCCTCGAAAACGAAGCACTCACAGGCCGAAAGGTAGAATAGCCGGGGAACAGCCAAAACAAGCCCAATGAAGAGCCAAGGAGGCAGACTGTGTGTATACCTCTTAGGGGTATACACGTCTAATCAGTATGTACAAGGCCCGGCACAAGGAGAGACAAGGAGAGACAAGGAGAGACAAGGAGAGCGCAGCAACCACAAACGCGCATAGAGCCTAGAAAAAAGTCAATACCGGAAACAAAAACGCGCAAAATGGCCATTGGCAGTGTCTTTGGAGGTTGTATTGCAGAGCCCCACCCTTATAAAAAGGGGTGATAGCCGCTCCCTGAGGCGCAACAACCATCATCAATAAGGCCGTAAGACAAGTATACTGCAGAAAAGACGAAACTTTCATACAAAAAAACAAGCCAAACTTTATACAGCGCGCGCAGCGCTCATCAGGCCCAAACGCCTATAAAAGCGCCTATAAAGCCTATACTGCCGCCGGGGCCACAGTCACACCATATAAAGCTGCAGCATCAGACAGAAAGCAATAATCAAAATGGTGGCCGAAAAACCCTAAAAAAGCCAGGAAAGCCTTGCAGGAGAAGCTTTTACCCGCTAAACTACACAATCATCATACTACACAAAACTTCACACTACTTAAGGAGATTATAATGAAAAAAAACTTAAACGCCGCGTTAGAGAGCGATTTTGGAGGTAATGTTGAACAGGATTGTCCCGCTTCAAAAATTGCAAGATACGCTAAAATGCCCGCAAATACACAGTTTGAGGCGCATAAAAATGTCATAAGGCTTAATATCACGCAGTTTGAGCTGACAAAACTTCTGTATACCGAAGGAATTCTTGGTGAACTTGATTTAACACCAACCGCAAAACTCTTTCTGTGGGCGCTTTGCAGCCATTTTAATCCCGAGAATGATTCTATGTTTCCTTCCCAGCAAACGGTGGCAAAAAAGCTTGGAATAAGCGAAAAATCAGCACAAAGGGCGGTAAGAGAGCTGAAAAACGCTGGCCTGATTGATTATGAGACCAAACGCGTTAATCATTATGTTTTTGGAAAAAAATTTTTTGAACTGGTCAAAATGTCCGCCGCTGTAGGTCAAAATGTCTCTCATAAAGGGGGTCAAAATGTCCCACTAACAAAAAATAAAGAAAAAAGAAAAAACAACGAGAATTTTTCTTTTAAGTTTTATAAAAGGGGTCAAAAAGCCTGCAGAAATGAACAAATGGCAGGTAAGATGGTGCCAAATGCAGATGAGACAAAGAAAATGCTCGATGAGCAAAAAAAGGCCAAAACGAACGCGTTTAACCCATATGAATGCACTGAAAACCAAGCAAAACAATGGCTTCAAGAAATACCGGCATTTTGGCTTTCAAGGTCTAAAATGGCTAAATTTTTGGTTGAAAAGTACAATATTGTTGAGTTTCAGCATATTCTAAAAAATAATTTTGAAAATACACCCGGCGCTTTACAAAACTTAATAAATTCTGAAAACCCTTGTAATACAAAGGTTTTGGCCGATGATTCACAAAGTTTTTTGGAACGTTATAAAATCGATGAAGATAGAATTTATAATGAAATTGTCCCCGAAATACTAGATAAAGACGAGGATTTAGACATTGTAAAGGCAAATTTTTAACAGGCCCTGAAGAATAAAACGTAATAAAGGCAAATAAATCGCACATTGAAAATTGAATTAGAAAAGGCCGGGCAGATTTTGTTTATGTTGCTTAAAATGCCTATGGGATATGCTTTTTGCTTCTAGTTTGTTTCAAAAAAGCGCATCATAATATGGCAGAGTGGAAAACTTCAGAAGCTAAACCCTTAAAAAAATGTTAAAATCCTTGCAAAGCCAATGTTAGAGCTATTATCAGGGAATAATTTCACGGCAAAAAAATGTGGAATTTGTTAGAATTTTTTAGAAATTTTAGTAAAGTTTTGTAAAGAAGCTTAAAAGCCGCACAGTAAGTGCACTCTAGAAAAGCCGCATATAAGCGAATTTTTAATTTTTGCCTTCGAAGAAAGAGAAATTTCTTTAGTAAAATTCCACAAAAAAACATAAGAAAATATTGTAAAGTATTGTAAATATTTTTTAAAAGTGTGCAAATTTAATATGCCAAATAAGCACTCTGTGCAAAGTTTTGAGGCCAATTTTTTTGTATTTTTATTTGAGTATTTTTACTCTCTGTACAAATAAAATTATTTTGGTATAGTAAAAATAGTTTAAATCTGTATTGCAATCGTAATGCCGAAATGATATGCAAAAAGCCTGTTTTGGCTTTCTGCGCGGGCCTTTTTATGACGGGGCAGCTAAATGTCTAAAGGCATTAGAAAAGGAAAACCAGCGGGAATTAAGACTATGTAAAAAATCCGTAAAAGCCCATAGGGCTTAGCTTAGCGCTGAAAAAAGCTGAATTTATTGTATTTTTGTAATGTATAAATTACAAAATATTCTAAAAGCTTACTGTATCTACATTTCAGCCTTTAAGCGCAAATTAAACCAAAAGTTCTTTAAAAAATGTTACTGAGAATGGCAAAAAAGCCTTCTTGCAAGCATTTAGGACGTATGAAAAAGTTGTTTTGAAAAACACACTCACACTACTCAAAAAACGGGGGCAGATTATGCCCCTTTACCTAAAAACATTCAAAAAGCGCCCTGCTGAGGCATTTTGGCGGGAGGCTATTATAAGGTCTAATCAGGAATTGGGGGATTGAATGGAACTTACAGTCAAGCAGGAACAGGTTTTATCACTTGCATCCATGGGTTTAAGAGACAGGCTGATTGCCGATACGATGGGCATTTCCGTGCGCACAGTGCAAAATCATTTTGCAAGAATTTACACTAAAACCCGCACCAACAGCAGAATGGGGGCGGTTATGCTTTATATGAGCACAAAAATTATTGTGGTAAAAAGGGCTGCAAAGCGCACAAAAAGGCACTATTCAAAGCGTAGAAAGTCTGAAAACCGCCAAGCACAGCTAAAAAAGGACAAAGGAAGGGGTAGCGTGTGAAAAATTTTTATTATAATCTTGCGGGTGGCCTAAACACGCAGTTTACGCCGGTTAAGCTTGGCTCTGACAGCCAAAAGACTTATTGGGCCGAGGCTTACAACATTGAACCGTATAAAAATCAAGGTATAATAAGGCAAAAGGGCAATCAGCCTGTTTTGAGCCTTAAGGAAAAAATTGCACCTTTGAAAAGTGATATTGCGCCAAAAAGTATACACGACGCGTCTTTTGGAGAGAATTACAGTACAGAGGGCAGCCTTAATACGCCTTCTGATAATGATTTAGAGGGATTTATCAATTTTAATTCAGATGACCATGAGGTTTCAAATACAGTGGCAGCAGCTGATTTAGCGCTTTATAGCGTGCAGAATTTAGATGGTGCCTGCGAGTTTCAAAATGCGCCCGCAGAAGGCCAGCCAAGGCTCGTTTCTCCTGTTTGCCTCATTGAGTATCCTAAGGGGACCAAAAACTTTCTTCTGGCGCTTTCTGACGGCAGGATTTTGCATTTTGACGCGTCAATCGGGGTGCTGAAGCCCGCGTATGATTTTGGGAGGGAAATTGCGGCGTTTGCGTTTGAGTATTTTTTGGACGGCGTTGTGATTTTGCCTATAAAGTACACAGGGAGTGCGATTGACGGGATTTATTATAACATAAATGCTACAAAAAAGGCTGATATTTTGGGTTTTGTAGATACCCAAACTGCAAGACTGAGCGGGAATACGCCTGTTGCGGTTTGCCAATATGCAGGCAGGCTGTGGATTTCAGCCGGAAATACACTGTACTATTCAGCGCTTGGAACCTATAACGACTGGGCAACAGAGCATGATGCAGGCTATATTTCAAATTTTCACTCTAGTACGGCGAAAATCCTTGCCCTGAAAGAGTATTCCGGGTCTCTTGCGATTTATAAAAAGTATGAGGTCTTTTTGCTTACGGGAAATGACCCGGAAACCTTTGCCATTACTAAGTTTGCAGACAAAGGAGCTGCCGGGGCGCTATCTGTTTTAACATGCAATAACAAACAGTATTTTTTTAATGAGTGCGGGCTTTTCAGCCTCTCTTACGTAGGGGAATTGGCGCAGATTGTGATGAGTACAAACCGCGCGCAAAATATTGCAAAATTGTTTGAAAGGCTTGATTTGACGCGCATTGGCGAGACCATTTTGTTGTGTTTGGAATTAAAAAATCAAATTTGGATTTTTCCGCCAATTCAAGGCGCTGCGGGCCAAAGAGAGGTGTGGATATACGATTGGGAGCTTGATGGATGGTTTATCAGGGTAATACCTTTTGAAATCAGTTCCGCTGCGTGCGTTTTCGGGGAAATTTATACTATTTCGCCTGAAGATGGCGGGAGGATTTTTGTTGAAAATAAAGGGAATACATTTAGTCAAAAACCAATCAAATTCAAGTTTTCCACCCCATTTTTTAACTTTTCAAAACCAACTACTACAAAGATAATAGATGACTTTGAAATAGTCTGCGATGGCACTTGTGAGAACAATTTTGACTTTTACATCAGCACCGATTATGTGACTGAAAGTGCCACGCTGCCTGAAAACGTGCATCTTGATTTGCCTAACGTTCTTGTGTGGGAAGATGATACAGGTGCCCATAGCGCCACAAACTGGTCTGGTAGCGCTGATGCGGGTGGTGCAATCTGGTCGGACGTGATTCAAGAAAGTCTGAAACTGGATATTTTTGAAGCTAATAAAGCCGTGCAGCTGCACTTTGAGGGTAATAAAGAAGGTCAAGACCTTGCTATTATTGGTTTTGAGTTTAAGGGAATTGTTTTTGAGGACTAACACCCTGTTTTAGAGGATTTTACGGGCCACTGACGCCTGAAATGGCTCTATATCAAGGGTTTATTAAAAAGAAAGGATGAAAATGTGGATAAATTCGAGGTTTTAGAAGATAAAAACTCTAAAAAGACAGCAGCCGCCCCTTGTTTAGACGGTGACCAATTTTGTGTGGGGTACTATGAGTCCCTTGCAGACGGCGATTTGCGCCCGATAATTTTTGAAAATTTTAATGAGGAAGAGGAAGAATGAACTTTTTTGAGATTTTTAACAAAGTACTTTTGGAGCTGAATTACCGCACTGTGCAAAGCTTTGACGCTATTTACAAAAGCGAGCACACAAAAATCCTAGATGCCATAAACCGTACAAACAACGAGATTTTAGCCTCATACGAATGGCCATTCCTAGAAAGGACAACGTTTATAGACGCAGTAGCTGGCCTATGTAGCTATGCTATGCCGTTTGAAGGGATGATTAAGGCCGTTTTCCATAAGGGCGAAAGACTTTTGTATACCACAGAAGGCTATAAACTAGTACTGGGCAAGCTTTTAGGGAATTACTATTCAATCATAAGAGACCGCATAATATTTGAAAAGGCAGACTATGACAGGGTTTACACCGTAGTTTACTACAGCACAAATTATGCCTGCGGTGAGGATGGAGAGTTTAAACCGGCGCTAGAGAAGGCATCTGACATTTCAGTCATCCCAATGCCTTATGCAGAGCACCTTTTAGTGTATGGCGCATGCCTCAAAGTCAAGGCTAATCCTTCTTATCCGAAGTTTGGTTTTTGGAACACGATGTACATCCAGGCGCTTGCCAATTTACGCCAAAAAAGCCCGCGTTCCGTGGAAAGCGAGCCTTTTATAAGCCTTAAGTAAGCCTCTGTAATAAATTCAAGCGCAGACACCTAATTCTTTAAACGCAATGATAGCGCGCGATTCGGCTATCAAAGCATTCTACATACCCTTTGGCACAGTTAAAAACTGAATCAAATAGTAAGCAAAGGTGAGCAAAAATGTCAAAAACATAAGCGCTGTCATACCTTTTTGGAAATCAGCAAAAACAGTCGCTTTCTTTTGCCTTTTAGCTTCCTTGAATTCCTCAAACTCTTTGTTGAAAGGTCTTTCGGGCAATTTTGTTTCAAGATATTCAAGCACTTTTGAATACTTAATCTTAATCCAAAACTGGTATGAATCAATGTTTAACCACCACAGCACCGCAATAACCATCCCAAATCCGCTTGTAAGAAGGACAGGAATGTATGAAGGCGTCAGCGAAATAAACAAATACGCCACAAACAATAGCACAAAATTCAAAACCAAATAGAAACGATTGGTCTGAAAGTGCCTGTCAATGTACTTTTCCTTAGCCTGGCTATAGGTTTGGTACTGGCCCAAAATCAATTCTTTGTCGTCCATTGTAAACTCCTTTAAAATGCGATTTAAATTATACAAAATTTTTTGGAATTTTTCAATATGCAAATTTTTACACTTAATCAAAAAAATTTTCAAAACCTCGATTTTACAAGCTTTTTAGCCGTTTTTAACCTGATGATTAAAAATCGCCATAAGTTGTTTGACGATGAATATTTAAATGCCCGAAAGCCTTATATGGAAAGGATATACGAGATTATTCAAATCCACATTCCTTATTTTTGGCTATTTTTGGACGATAAAAATCGTAAAGTTCAGGGTTTTTGCTATTTGTACGATATTATACCCGCCAAAAACCGTATCCACACTGCCTCAGCGTCAATTTGTTTTGACAAGGCCGTATTTGGAAAACCTGCCCTAAACACCGCAAAAAAGCTGTTAAATCAGGTATTTTGCACTATGAATATCTACAAAATTAAGGCAGAATGCTATTTTGACAATCATTATATGCCTAATTTTCTGACAAAACTTGGCTTTCAACGTGAAGCTATCCTTATAAACGAGACTATAGTTGATAATCAGCCTAAAAGTATTGAAATCTGGAGCATTTTTAATCCGTTTCCGGATGCACAATTGTAAATTTTTATTAAGAAAGGAAAGACTATGACGGATACAACAGACGAAAAGCTTGATTACAGCGCCTTTAAGGGCGAAATTTGGAGCAAAAAGCTCAATGCCGGTCTCGATAAGACTTGCGTTATGCTGCAGTGCGTAAACCGCGATTACCAGGCGGATGCAGACAAGGGTGTCTCCCAAATTAACATTATAACGCCGCAAGAGGTAACTGTAGGGGCGTACACCGGCTCTATAGAAGGCTATGGGGTTGCTCCAAGTAAAAAAGTATCGCTAAAACTCAATCAGAGCGTGTATTTTGGCTTTAATGTACCTGATATTGACCAGGCGCAAAGCAACGTGGGGATTATGGATGCGATTATTACAAAGGCCAAAACTGCCGTAGAATCAGCAATTGACACCTATCTTTTTAATGAATATAAAAATGCAGCTGCTACAAATGTAACAGGCTCTGATACAAAGCTTGAAACCCTAAGTAAGACAACGGTTTACGCGAAATTTGTATCACTTGCCAAAACCCTGAAAAATTCGGGTGCCATTGGGCCCCAAACCAAGGGCTGGGTTGTGATTCATCCGGATGTTGAAGAACTTTTGCTGCTTTCAAGCGAATTTACAAACACCGCTAATTTAGGCGACACAACGGTTACAGATGGTTCAATAGGTAGAATCGCAGGGCTGGATGTCTTTGTGAGCAATAATGTAGGCAAAGATGCAGGTGGCTACACTATTTTGGCCGGTACAAAGCAAGCCATCACCTTTGCATCGCAAATCAAAAAAATTGAGACTTTAAGGGCCCAAAATTCCTTCGATTCGCTTATTCGCGGGCTGTATACCTTTGGGGCACTTACCTTAAACCCCTCAGCACTCGCTGTAATCAAGGCCAACATTGCATAATGGAGGATTTAATATGAATAATTTTGCTCAAAACCCTCTAGCGAAGGCGAATAATCAAATTCCAAATGCGCAAAGCGGCTTTATAAATCCTATTCAGGCGCTATTAATGGCTCAAATCCTTTCAGGTATTGTGAATCCGGCGCCGGATACAAATGGTGCTTCACAGGTATACAATACTGTAAATGGGCAAGAAGCTCACGCAGAATGCATTTTAAACCTTGATGAACACCTAAAATACGCTGATGCTTTGGTTTCAGCCGGTATTATTGATAAAAACACCGGAGAATCAATAAAAAAACAAATGACAGCAAACTTTAAGGCTGTTAACAAGGCATCAGCCCCCCAAGCGGGGCCAAACCCCTTGCCATCAAGTAATTTTAACGCTATACCTGCCTCAAAATCCTTTGATATCAATCAAAGTGCGTTTTTAAAAACGCGTGAATGTCTTTTAAATTACCTCAAAAACCTTGATATAGAGCTTGATGAGGATGATTTAAGAAATATTGAAGAGGTTGTTCTGGAGCTTGAAAAAACGGCAATACTTAGGCACGCCAAGGATTCTGGCGACAACGGCGCCCAAGATGCGCTCAAACTCTTGAATCAGAGCAATGAAATTGCTAAAGGGCGTTTAATTACGGGGCCTCTAAAGGGTTCAAAGGTTAAAGAACCGCTTCGGAAGATATTTTCACGGGATGAAATAGCCAAAATGTCAACAGCAGAGTTCATAAAGAACGAACCCGCTATAAATTACCAGCTTCAAAACGGCCTTTTATAAGTCCTGACGAGGGCTTAAAATAATGATAATGTAAGGGTTTCGGGCCATTTGTGAAAACTCTGTTTTCAGTGAAATTCCTTACATAATATATCTTATCATTATATTTCTTGTAGCAAGGATACAGGGCAATATGCTTTATATAACAGGATTTTGAAATAGGCTCCCAAAGTTATGTTTTCAAAAAATCCTAAGATACAATAAAAAATCATAAAAGGCCGGGTAGATTGAGTTCTTTAAAAATCCCGGCTCAGCCCTGTTTTAAGGCCAAAATGAATTGTAAAACGCTTGTTGAGCCTGCAAAAACATACAATAACAGGGCCAAATAAGTACCATAAAGCGCATTATAAGGGCCCTGTTGTGTTAATAAAAGTGTTAACCCCGGCTAATCTGCCAACTGCCCGTATTTACCAGGTCGGGGAGACGCTCGAGCAATAAAAAGGGGTGTTTCCACCCCATTCGCATACTAGCCGAAGCATTAACAACAAAATAATAATACCATGCATTCTGGTTTTTTGGACGAAATATTAAGAATTGTAACAATTTTAATTGGTACAGAAAGGAGGAAACGCAGTGACAGAAAGCGATAGCAAGCGAAAGCAGCGAAAGTTTTTGGAAGAATACGTAAAAACCCTTGACATACAAGCCTCTATGGCGGCTGCAGGATATCCAAAGCGCACTGCCGCAATGATTATACAGAATTTACTTGAAAGCCCGAAAACACAAAGGGAGCTAAAAGCCCTATGCGAGAAGAAAGCAGCCCACTTGGAGGTATGCAAGGGTTTTATAATCTTAAATTACCTGAAACTGCTTGATTGGGCTGCGTCTTTGGATGATAATAGCGCGCCAATGAACGCAGCACTTGCCCTTAGGGCACTTGAAGGTATCACAAGGCAGCTGGAAAGGGATTTTGCAGCGCAGGAAGATGAGCCAAAAATAGAAGAAAATAGGCCAATAATCCCTATAATCAAGGGTTTAGACCCGGACAAGATTTAGAAAGGAAATTTTTCTATGGATAAAAATACTTTAGATGCCTTACCGGATAGGATTTCAAGGTTATTTGACACCCTAAACAACGAGAGGGCAAGCCAATTGGCTGATATAAATACCTTAAAGGACTATATTTACAGGGTTTCACGGCAAAAAGAGAATTACTGCAGACTTCCGGATATCTATGAACAGGCGCAAACCCTTAAGGCACATATATTAGAGAGCCTTTCATCTCACCCGGAGGGCCTGTTTGACGTTTTTCCGAGGGATTTAAAATTTACTGAAAATGCCCAAAAGCAAAAAACTATGCTGGTTTCGGCGCTTGAAAATATGAAAATCGCGGAAAAGCTTGAAAACATTGTAAATGACCTGGTAGAATGCGGGGAAAGCATTGTCTTTATTGGCTGGGAGAAGGTTTATAAAAAAGTGCGGAAAGCATATTCAAAGGATGATAAAATTGCCTTTATGCCAACGGACAAACTGGTTTACGACGGGCCAACCCTGAAAACCATTTCCCCAGTTGACTTTGTGTTTGACACAGAAAATGATTTTGAAAAAGCAGCCAAAATTTATCGCTCAAAATGCCCTGTCAGCGAGGTTTTAGAGGATAAAAACAACAATCTTTTAACGCCTGAAATTAAAGAGGAGCTAAGGGCTATCGCCGCGTCCCGCCTGCATTTAGAGGATGTCAGCACAGAAAAGCTTGAAATACTTGAGTTTTGGGGCAACATAAAAGATGAAAACGGTGCCATTAGGGAAAATCAACTCGTTGTAATCGCGGAAAGGCGCTTTGTAATTAGGTTTGAAGATAATCCATACCTGAATTGCCCCTTTATATATGGAAATATCATAAATAATCCATTTACAGGAAGGGGAATAAGCCCGCTGGTGGCTGCTATTGACCTAAACAGGGCGGCTAATAACATCTTAAACACACAGCTTAAGGCATATTCGCTCATTGTAAATCCGCCATATTTAGCTCCAAAAGGGGCTTTTAGGGGAGAGCAAAGTGTAAAACCCGGCAAAATCATAGAGTACGACTCAGCGCTATTGCCGCAAATGCCTACACCGCTAAATTTCAGCCAAGCCCTTTGCGGTTTCGACTTTATAAGGTATTTTAAGTCGTCAATCGAAGGTGCCACAGGGATTTTCAGGACAATGACAGGCGGGCTTGACGTGCAAAACCACACAGCGACGGAGGTCAGCCTGACTGCAAACGGGCAAAGTGCACGTCTGAATATGTTTTTAGACGTAATAAACCGCAAAATCATTGTGCCGGTTGTGCAAAAGACTGCTGATACGGTGGCAAATTTCAGATTTGGCACAGAAAGCCTGTTATGCCGGATTTCTGGCGAACTTAGGATGTTAAATATCACTGATGATGTACGTTTTGGGGATTATATATATCGCTATAGCGACCGAAAAGCCTCTATGGAAAGGAAAAACAGACAACGAGAACTCGTAAAACTCTTGGCAGAGTTCGCAAACGTTGGGAAGCTTTCCTCAAAAATCAATTGGGAAGAGTGTTTTAAACTTGCGCTTGGTGAAATTGGAGTCGAAAACGTCCAATTGTACTTAAACGACAGGGTTTCAAGCGTGCAGAAAGCTGAAAATGGAGGCTAAACAATGAATTACACCTTATTAAAAAGTCAAAAAAAATTTCTGGAAGTTCCGCATGACCTTGAAATGGACGTGTGCGTTTATCAAGGGGGTTTTGGCTCCGGGAAAACCTGGGCAGGGTCTTTGCTTGGGATACTTCTTGCTTTAAAATTTCCAGGTATAGTGGGCCTTGTTGGCGCGCAAACATACTCTCTTGTGCGTGACACAACGCTTTCAAGCTATTTTGAACATCTGGAAAATTTTGGAATGGTGCTTGGCAAGGATTATTTTTTTCACAAAAGCGAACAAAAAATAGAATTCAAAAATGGCTCTGTGGTGCTGTTTCGACACTTTGATGAGCCAAACAAGCTGAAATCACTGAATTTGGGCTTTGTCGAGGTGGAGGAAATGAGCGATATACCTCACGATACGTTCAAAATGCTTCTTGGCCGCATGCGTCAGCAAATTCGCCCGGGCTGGAAAGCCTTTAAATACAGGCTTTTCGGCCATACTAACCCCGAAAACCACAAGGGATGGATATATAAGACTTTTGTAGAGTCTAAATTGCCCAATTTCAGGCTAATTCAGGCGCCTTCAACTGAAAATATTTTCTTGCCAAAAACTTATCTGGAAAATATGAAAAATATTTACGATGAAAATTACTATAAAAGCAATGTGCTAGGGCGTTTCGGCGATTTTTCAAATAATTTGGTTGTAAAAAATTTTGATGAAAAAAATGTACGCAAAATCTTATACCACAGGGCTTTACCGCTTCATATATCCTGTGATTTTAACGTAGACCCGATGTGCTGGATTTTAGCCTTTAAAGATGCCGACAGGGCCTACTTTTTCGATGAAATTGTTCTTGAAAACACTACAACGGTGCAGGCTTGCGCCGAATTTGCACACAGATATCCTCATCACGCCGGCAGAATCATTATTAACGGCGACGCATCTGGCGATAACCGTTCTTGCACAAGCGAATACACCAATTACATACTTATGCGCCGTTCGCTTTCAAATTTAGGCTATAGGGCTGTAGACATTGAAATCAGGCGGTTTAACCCCCCTATCAAAAATAGAATTAACGCATTCAACTGCCTTGTAAAAAGCCAGAATGGCAGGTACAGACTGTATATTGACCCTAAATGCGAAAAACTGCTTTATAATATTGACAATTTAAAGTACCGGGAAGGCTCGTCAATACTGGATTTACCGGTTTATCAAAAAATTCTGCAAAATCGTGAATTTAAATTTTTGGGACATCCTTTTGATGCCGCAAGTTACCTCGTAGAATACTATTTCCCGGTTGTGTGATAAAAAAGTTTGTAAAACTTAATATTAGTTCATAAAAGTTCATAATTTGGTGGAAAGGAATGGAAAATAATGGAAAATTTAGATGTAATGATTCAGTATTCTCCAGTTATAATGCTGGTTTTGCTCTGTTTTATGCAATTTAGAATCTTTGTTACACCGGAAATACTAGAAAAAAAACACAGAGAAATCATAGCAGAAGCCGAAAATCGCTTTGCTGCAAGAGATAGCGTCATAAATATAAGAGGACAAATTTCTGAAATTAAAGAAAAAATCGATAAAATTTATAATCATTTTTTGAAAAATTATTAAATTGGGGTTTTCTCAGAAACAGTAAGGGATTAGAGAGTTTAAGATCTTTTTAGTGGCCTTTGAAAATGTTAAATAGAGATTTAGTGCTTTTTTCTTTCAAAAAGCGAATTTCAGCCTTAAGTTCACTTATCTCGGCATCCTTCTTTTTAAGATCAGCATTCAACTCATGATATTTTTCTTGCCAGAACTTTACATTTTCTTTCTCTTCATTTCTAAGAATTTCCAACTGTTTAAAACGGCCAGCTTCAAGAGCTAATTCTTCTATCCTTGAAATAAGCTGTAAAGTAATGTCAGAAGCAGGATTTTGAGTATCATTTTTGCTTTCGCTTTCCAGAACTTCCGCATTTATTACAGGAGCTTCCTGGAAAGCCGTTTCCTCTGAATTCTTTTGTTGCAATTGCCTTGAAACCTTGTTTCTGCGTGACTTCAGATTAAAATTTTTGATTTCATCAGCTTCCTTTCTGGAAATTACAATAAGCTTGCCACCAGGGGTTTCTATTGAACGAAGTTTGCCCTTGTCAATCCACGAATATACCGACGACTGACTTAATAAAAGTGTTTCCTGAGCCTCTTGTATGGTTAGTTTTAGTTCATCCATTTCAAAATTCCTGTATTTTGTAGTTTTTTACTGAAATTTATTGAAAATTCCAGAAATGTCCAAGGGAAATCGTGCGCCCTTGACAAATATTGTAGCATGGATTACCATCCCATGAATATAATGTAAATGATTTGATACAAATCAATTCGTAAAGTAAAGCCATAAAAAACCCAATGCGATAGAAAAAACAATTGGGGTATAAAAGATAGGATTTATAATAAAGGAGGATGTTTTGCCCGCAATGGGCGCAAAAAAAGCCTATTTAGTGTTTATACGGCTGAGCCCATAAGGATGGCGCCAGCAGTATGATTGATAAGATGAAGTTATATGCAGAATTTTCGCCGTTTTGTCCAGGTTTTAATTGCGTATCACAGCACGCGTGGTATTAAAAGTAAGCGGAGCGGAAACGCCCGGGACAAGAGTGTACAGAGTATATGAGAAGGAGGCG
>CAJTXZ010000035.1 GCA_910583725.1 uncultured Vampirovibrio sp. | reverse complement strand
AACCAGATCCTCCATTAGCTAATCCATATCCTCCACCTCCACCGCATCCATAACCAGATGCATTCTTCCCATTAGGAGAAGATGAAGTACCTCCAGCTCCTGGGGTACAGGTTCCTGTGAATGGGGTAGTAACAGTGCCGCCATCTCCTCCGGTGGAGCCGTTAGGGTAGGTTATATTTCCAAGGGTAGTGCCATTGTTTGCGGATTTACCTCCGGTGTTTGAGAAGTTAGCCTTGGTTAACAAGGTCCCATCATCCAGCCCATTGTATATAGCACCTGGATGTCCGTAAAATGGACTTTGTCCCCAAGAATATATCTGTCCGGATGCATCACCTGATAACGGACACCATTTATCCCCGCCATATGCATGTAATAAATTATTCCCTGATGAATCTCTTAAATATGTTGACATTCCTGTATGACTACCACGAACAGGAGCTACAATTGTGCCTGATGAATTTATTTGCCCAGGTGTACCACCAGTACCACCTTTTCCAAGAATTATACTTAATGTACTTCCACCATTTACCTTTACAGGACGCAATGGAGCAATGCTTGCACCCCCGCCCCCGGAGCCACCAGGGCCATAGGATAGATATGATATACGCATAGCGCCGTCTTTGCCGTCAGCTTGTTGATTGCCTCCATTACAATAATTACTGCCAAACACTGTTGAAACTTGACCGCCAGTAACGCCACTACCGGAAGCTCCGCCAGAGCCTCCACCGCCAGCAAGACCGTTACCATGAATACCTCGGCCCCCAACACCGCCGCCTCGGCCTCCGCCACCACCTCCGCCACCACCAATTGCGTTAAATGAACCATTTGAGGCTACTCCGCCACCGCCACCACCTCCGCCGCCACCACCTGGAGCAACCAAATTTTTAATATTAGTATAAGAAGTAAATGCTGTTATGGCACCACCCCCACCACCAGCACCACCTGTGCCTCCGCCACCACCGCCACCTTGAAAATCTCCGCCGCCACCACCACCAGCACCAGAGGAAGGATTTACACTACCCGTTGGTTGCGTATCCGCAGCGCCACCTGCACCTCCTATGCCACTTCCACCAGCTATTGATACCCCCTCATGATAGCCATAGCAACCCCCTGAACAACTTTGTCCGGCATTGCCGCCGTTAATTCCACCACTTCCACCAGAGGCATCCCTATTATTTGCGCAAGAACCACCTCGGGCACCAGTTCCATCATTATTTCCTGCCAGTGTTACTTGACTTGTAGCAGAACCACCTCCACCGCCATCCCATTTATGCCCGTTCCCGGCATTGTTTGCATCATCAGAAGCACCTCGACCGCCACCGCCGCCAAGACGGATGGATAACACACCACTGGTTGGCGCAACACTTGGTCCAACTCTATCAACAAAATAGCCTCCTGAGCCACCACCGCCACCTGAAAGCACTGAATAACCGCCACCTCCGCCACCGCCGCCACAGGCAGTTACAAGAAAATATTTACCCTTTGCTATATCAGGAGGGGTCCAGTCTGGTAAGCCATTTGCTTTGACTGTCAATAAGTTAGTAGCATTCTGCGTAACACCCCCATTGCCATTGGTTACAAACGTATGATTAACTCTTGCTTGTCCCCCAGCACCTCCTCCAGCTCCTCCAGAGATAAGAGTAGCTTCTATGTTTCCTGTCATTGATGGTACAGTGAATGTGTTAGTACTTCCTGCTGTAGTGTATTCAGTATATCCAGCTGTTGGTGCTATTCCTCCTCCACCTCCTGCTGATATAACTGTTGCTTTAATGTATCCTCCTTTGAATGTTCTTGGTACTTCAAATTCTCCTTCACAATATTCACTATTATCTGTACTATCTATTTTTATGTCAGAACATTCATCTGAATTAAATTCTATTTCATATGTTTTTTGAGTAGTATTACTTGCTCCCATACTTCCTGTAACATTAACATTCTCGTTGAATCTTTTTGTCATTACTGGCGCTAACGCGGCCAGTAATAGAGAAGCAACGAGAAGTGCCATGAGCATTTCAATGAGGGAGAAGGCAGGTTTTTCTTCGTACCCCTGAAAATTTTTAATACAAAGGTTTGATTTTATTGCACAATTACTCATAAAAAAACTGTAAAATTTATGGAATTTTATACACAAAGCTTTACATAAAAGTTTTTTAGGTCTGTTTTTATGCATATTAATTCTCCTTAATAATTTGGCTTAAATATATACGTTTATTGAATATTAGCCAGTTAGTGTTACATGTGTGTAATGGTATAATCTCATAATAGCACTAGAATTACATGTATGCAACAGCAGGACAAAAAACTTTTAAAACTAATAGGCAAAAGAATAAAAAAGCTAAGGCTTGAAAAGAACAAATCCTTAAACAGTTTTGCCTTTAATGAGTGCTTAATCACATCTGCCACATTAAGCCGCGTTGAAAACGGCCTTGTGGATTTAAAATTTACAACCCTTATAAAAATTGCCAATGCGCTTGATATTCCGCCATCAAAGCTTTTAGAAAACTTTGAATTTAAATACGCAGACTTATATTGAATATTTTTTGGTCGTCATCTTAAGATTTTTATGACCAATATATCAAAAAAGTTTATATGCTAAAAAACCTTAAACTTGGGGTGTTTTGCTTAAAAAAATTTGTAATGATGTAAAATTAATAGACCGCTAAAACAATTTTAAAAGCATACGCAGGAAGTCTGCAAAATAATATTAAACTTGCATTTTGATTCACTTTACAAAAGTTAACAAAATTTAAAATATCCTCCAAACTCATTTGAATTTTGAAGATAATCTATAAATTTTAAAAGAACGCTTATCTCTTCAAAAAAGTTTCTGTAATTTTTGCAATCATAAACAGAATTAAACAAAGTGCAAATCTCAAAAGCGTCCTTATTGTAATATACACAAAGCATAACAGCATCGTCAGAAAATGTGCATTTGATAAAATGGGCATCAAATACTCTGGCAATTTGGGCAAAATATGTGTAAATATCACTGTTTGCAAGCTTTATACAAAAATTTTCATCAGGAGATTTTTTGATTTTATAGAAAGACTTAGATTGAAGCCTCTCAACCGATTTGTTTTTACCCGAAGAGCCAAAGGCCGGCGGAAGCAAAAGTTTAATAAAAGAAGCAAATGGAATCATCTTTAAAATAGTATCTACAAGCCTTGTTTTCTCAACAGAATATACAACAAGCAGCGAATATATAATAAGGCTGATACAAAATAAAGCGAGAATATAGGGAGGCAGAAAAAACATGAAAGGAAATAGCGGCATGCAAGCAACAGCAATAAAAAATGTAATCAGGCCAATTATTAAAGCAAACAAGTGTTTTTCCGGCTCTTCCGTTGATTCAATAATAACAACATCTTTGAGTTTCTTTGCAGTATTTATTTTTAAAATTAAAAAAGATACACCATCGCTTCCGACATTCTCAGCAATAGTATATGGAATATCTTTATAGCTGCCAGAATAAAAATCATCCGAAGCCTGTCTTGCATTTAAAGATGTATCAGAAAACCTTCTGATGGAAGAAGAAGAATTATTAAATGCCGTTATAAGATTTGAAACAATCTTTTTTGAATGCTTTTTAATGTATGCACAAAAAGCGGTCCGCACACTTTGGAGAATACCAAGCATAAAAAATAAGAGATAGAACAAAGCAAAAAGCCCGATTGAAAAAATGCGGACCCAAACGTCTGTTTCTTTTGAATTCCAAATAAATAAACACATTTTATTAAAGTAAAACAAAAGAAATAGTTCAAACAAAAATAAAATGCACAGTGCAATTATCCTTTTTCTTTCAAGCTTCGCAAGCAAAGGCGCAGTTTCGGTATTTAAAATTTTATTAAATGCTTCTTTAAATGTAATCAAAATCACCACCAAAGGGTTCTGCCCACAGCAATTCAACTATTAAGTACAAAACCGTTTTGCCTAAAACAATGATAGCACCGTGGCTTCTTAAGGGCAATAAAAACCGGAAAAAATCGCCCAATATAAATTTAAGATAAACGACCCGAAACAAAACGCCGTACTTCTAAAATTAAGAATAAATCATGCCGTGTTTAAAAAATCAAATACCACCAGCATTTTAAACCAATCCTTTTTAGATGAAACATTTTTTAGCCAGACAAAAAATTATTAAAACCTATTTGCGCGAAAAATTTCTGTGCCCGGCTTTTTTACCGCCCTGTTTTTTCTTTTCGTTCATATATAAAAGGCGGGAAACAAATTCTCTTTCAGCATGCACGCTCAAAACAAGCTCCAGTATTTGTTTAATGTCTAAATCCATAGCCTCAAGCCTTGCTTCCATAAGTTTTTCAGTATTCATAAATTCCTCCAGACCATGCCTCAAATACTTAAGGCATTATTATACTAATTTTATCAAACGCTCGCATTTGCAAGCCATATAATTATATTTACCACTAAAATAAAGATATGGCTGGTATAAATACTCCTAGTAAAATCGTTCGAAGAATCATAAAAAAACTTAAGCTATGCAGAAAAAAAGCAGGGCTCACACAGGTGCAATTAGCCCTAAAAGCAGGATTAAGCACAGATTATATATCAAAAATAGAGCAAGGAAAAAATTTCCCAAGCATAAAAGTTTTGTGCAAAATAGCGGACGTTATGAAAATAGACCCCCATGAATTTCTAAAACCTTGATTATACAGTATTTCAAGACCTCGCTGAATATAGCCCAATATAAACTTATAAAAAAGCAAACAGGCCGCATACCTTGACAAACAAGGAAATGTGGTAAATAATATAACAGTAGGGCGAAGCCTTCAACAAACTTTAGCTCGGATGTTAAAGGCTTTCTTCGCACCCTACAGTTTTAGATTTAATGCTATTACAAGTATGGATAATGCATTATTATTTTATCAACCATAGGTTTTAGCCCTCCTTTCCGTCAAATTTCTTCGAGTTCGTCTGTGACGGAGGATAGCTTTAAATGCTAGCCCTACAGCTACTACTATACTATATCTCATTCTATCTTGTCTAATAGCCTTTTAAATACGGCTTTTATAGACATAAGCCTACTTTTTTTCAAACTCAAAACAAAAACAAATCCGTTGTAAATTTTAACTTCTGCGATTTTATACTCTCTTCATCAAAAACGGTTCCTGCTGTTATACCAAAGCTGCCCTGCTTAAAAACTTTAGGCGAATATTTAAGCCCCACCTCGTTTTCATAAGTATTTGATGTCTGGC
Source organism: uncultured Vampirovibrio sp. (assembly GCA_910583725.1). Lineage (GTDB taxonomy): Bacteria > Cyanobacteriota > Vampirovibrionia > Gastranaerophilales > Gastranaerophilaceae > MGBC122484. The sequence continues at coordinate 8,901 of CAJTXZ010000035.1, read as the reverse complement.
TGAATTTATTTGCAAAGGTTAATGAAACATCATTACCAAGTTTGAGGCTTGGAGTTAAGTATAGCTTTCTTGAATTTATACTGGCATCAGGATTTTGGTGCACCACTTCCATTCCGCCTGCTATAGAAAGTCTTCCCTCAGGGTTTAAAACAGCACCAGTAGTTGCCTTATAATCTTCCACCATATAATCATTCAAGCTTTTTGATGAACCTGAAAATATTGATACACTGCCTTTTTTGTATTCAAGTTTTGTCTTAGGCGCTTCGTAAGTTTTTTTATATGTTTCGGGTAAAGCCTTTCCTATATTGAGTTTTAGACTCTCATCCTCAATAAAAATTTCATCGCAAAAAAGTTCTTCCTCATCCTCAACATAGTTAAACGCACACGCCATAGGGAACATTGCTAAAATAATATATACTAAAGATAAGAAAAAAACTGCAATCTTCATACCAAAATTTTAAACCAAGGCTTAAAAATTTCAATATAAATAGCAGTTTTTATTAAAATATAATCAGCGCAGGCTAAAACCTGTTTTTAAAGCAGTATAACCTAATACCGGCAGTGCCTCCGATTATGAAGGCACCGGTATTGTGTGTCTTGGGCAGTTTGAATTTAAAATAATTCTTATGGCTAAAAGTATGATTTACCATATGAATGCAGGTCTGTTTTAGATAAATATTTTAGATATGAAGTTTTAAATTCAGGATCTGACATTTTTTCAATTAACGAAGGTACAGCAATTAAAAGCAGATAAAAAATACCCGCAAAAACTATTAAACTCATAGCTTCAAACATTTAACCTCATTTCTTTATAATAATCATACCTTGAGGCAAATCTGCACTCTGTGTGCAATATGCCATATTTTGGGAATTTATTTAGCCATTCCCTTTAGCACATCATAAAGCACCTTGAAACCATTTTCTTGTCAATAAATTCTAAAGGTATCCTTAAAATTTCAACTGCTCTAACCAAAAATTACAACTTGCTCAAAAAAAATGCAAAAACCGCAATTTTTAATATCAACCTTCGTGCTTATAATTTTTATTACGGCATATTAAAGAAAAAACTTTATATCTGAAAAATAAATTGTAATAAAAGTTAACAAAAAGTACTAACTAGCAAATTTTAAAATTTTATTCCCCTACTTCAAACATATGATTTTTTGACTTTATTTAGAAAAACATTAAAGTAAATACATAAAAAACCGTATAATTTAATGTAAAAATGTGTCTTTAAAGATATTTTGGTATGCCTTTTAAATACAGACTTCAACAATTCCTGGAAATCAGGATAAACAAAAGAGACGAGCAGCTTCAGGTTGTTCAAAAATGCCAGGAAGAAGTGTTTAGAATTGAAGGCCTGATAGCACAAAATAATCAAAATATTCAGGATACAAGAATAAATATGCGAAAATCAGACCCCAGAATGTATGATGGTTTTGACAAATTCTTAAAACATCTTTACGAAGAAGGCGAAAAACTAGAGGTTCAAAAACAAAATGCGCTTAACATTCTTCACAAAGAAGAAGAAACCCTCCGCCAGAGGGAAAAAGAAGTAAATGTTTTAGAAAAGCACAAAGAGCACAAAAAAGAAGAATTTTTATACGAAGAAAAAATGCGCGAACTAAAAAACTTAAACGAAATAGGCTCGCAAAAACATTTTATGAGAAGCCGCGAAGCCGCTTATGAAGCGGAAATTGAAGAAATGCTTATGAAAAATAAGGAAAAAAATCATTGAACATAGAAGACAAAGCATTCCAAAATACAAAAGAATTTACAAATGGCAGCTTAAAGGGCGCACTTACTTATTCTGCGCTCGCTGATAAGTCTCAAAGTCAATATACAGAAGCATCTTACAGTAGTGTTTCATTTAAGGGCGAGTTTGAAAAAATCCTAAAAAGCGCACAGGAAGAGGATTACGACGCTTATAACATTGAAAATATTCTAGCCGATATGGAATTTTCAGAAAATATAAATCTTGAAACCGTAAATATAGATAAAGCCGATGCGATGTTTTTTATAAACCTGATAAACCAGTCAGGGCTTGCAAATTATACAGTTTCAGATGATGGAACCGTGATTGACGGCTCGAATTATAAAAGTATTGAAGTTTCAAAAACCTTATCCAGCCTGCTTTTAAAGGCAAGTGAAACCAAAAAGGCTGTAAGACTTGATTTTGACAACAATGTAACTGTGATTTTAAAACTCTCGGAAGAGGGAAAAGTAGACGCCCGCTTCATTCCGGGCGATAGAATAGTTGAAGAATACCTAAAAAACAATATTCCATACCTGAAACAAAGATTTGACGACGCCAATATTCCATATGCAAACATAAGCTACAGAGGCTATAAAGGCAATAAACAAAGGGAAAACGGGCAAAACAACAAGGAGAAAAACAATGAATGATTCATATGTAAACGCACTAAACACCCAAAAAGCCACTAAAAGCTGGATGGACGCCGTTAGTGAAAATATGGTAAACCTGTATACACCAGGCTACAGAGAGAATAAAATTACCTTCAAAACCTTCTTGGACAGCACATACAGCGATTGTTACATGAAAAAAACATTTCAAGGAAAAGCGACACCCGGAACATCTGATGAAAACGTGTTTTTAGAAGGCACCGGCTATTTTGTAATTAGAAATGACGAGGGAAAACTTGCCTATACAAGGCTTGGCGAGTTTAAATTTGACTCAGAAGGCGTCTATAAGGCCACAGACGGCTCAAAAGTGCAGGGCTACATTATGAACGACAAAGGCGAAATCGTAAGCGGCACAAAGTCTTTAAGCCAGGAAGATTTTGATAAAAATTTAGCCGAAGGGGGCGCTTTGTCAATCCCCACAACGGAAATCAAGCTTTGGATTGACCCGGATAACGGCAAATACCTTGGAAAATATGACGAATACGAAATAAAAGAAGACGGCATTTTATACGGAAAAGCCAATAATGGCAAGGATTTAACACCATTATACAAACTCTCAATTATGAATTTTCACAATCAGGAAGGGCTTTTTGAGTATAAACCTGGGCAGTTTGTTGAAACAGAAGAATCCGGAAAACCCGTAATGGGCCGCGGAGAGGTAAGAAGCGGCCTCTTAGAGCTCTCAAACGTAGATTTCAAGGGCAATATCTCCTATTATCAGCAGGCAAAAATGCAAATGGAGCTCTCAAACAAACTAATTTCAAGCTATAAAGATTTACTGCAAAACGTAATCTCATTAATGAGCTGATTACGTGCAAAAATTTTTCCTGCGCCAAAATAGCTTGTTTGGTATTTATAATCAAAAAATCGGTTAAAAACCATACATAACAGGTGTTAACAGGTTTTTCACGTACAAAAAGCAGCAATATAAAGGGTTTTAAGAAATAAACATCTTGAAAGCCCTTTATTTATAAGGTTTTTACTGCAATTAAACCGGCGCATACCCAGGCGTGCAGATACATTGCACACTTTTAAAAACATTATTGAAATTGCATATATTTTTTCGTATGTCATAAAACCTCGTTGTAAGCGTTTTACATCACTTTTGCACGTTTCAAAACAAGTTATGACAAGGATTTTAGCCTTATTACACCAAAAAATACCATAAAACCTTGCGATATAAGGTTTTTAAGATATTTCAACCTCCAAAAGCCCTGTTATAAAACTATTTGTACACAAAATATGCGTCAAAATCCTTGTGCGACAAACTTTTTAGGATAAGCAAACTGTGCGCGTGGATATTTTTAGAGTGCATATTGAACTTATTTTGATTTAAAATTCCTGAAAACACACGCCAAACGCGCATTTTAAATACAAAAACCATATCGCACGTCTAAAAAGCCTATCGCATAAGGGATGTTAGCACAATAAATCATTCAAAAAGCAGTCATAGATATTGTTTCACACTATTGAATATAATGTCAACCTTCCCCCACAACCTTATTCAAGCCAATGGGCTTATCCACGTTCCTGCCTAGCTTTTGTGCAATATTTAAGGCTAAAAGCTGCAGTACAACAATTAAAGCAAGGATTCTTAATATTTCATCGTCAAATTTTTTAAATTGAACAGTCAAAAATGCGTGTTTATAAGGTTTTAAGCCCTCCCCGCAGTTTAAAAATTTTTCACAGTCGGGCTCAATGTCAGTGATAGCAACAATTTTAGGACTGTAATCCCTTTTTATCTTATCAAGAGTTTTTGCCTCAAACCCGCCCATAGAGCTGGTAAAAACCTCAAGTATAACACTATTTTCATTTAATATCGCCGTGTGACCATGGAGGAATTCGCCTGTGGGATAAGCGTTTACGTCTATATAAGAGGTTTCTTTAATTTTAAGAGCGCCCTCTTTTGCAATAACATAATTATAGCCATAACCCACAACAGGAAAGGCTTTCAGCCCGGATAAAAGACTTGCTGCCTCATCAATATTTTTTACATTTTTAATAACAAAATCAATATCTGCCTCAACATTTTTTAGTAAAAAAAGATGTTGAGAAACGTCAAAACCCTTGTTTTGAGCGATATACAAGGCTATAAGCCATAAACACAAAACACCCCCGGTAAAAGATTTTGTTGCAGCAATTGATTTTTCAACCCCGGCTTCAATATCCATCTTAAATTCGCAAGTGTTATAAATGTATGAATCATTATTGTTAACAAGCGCAAATGTGCGCCCGCCCTTGCTTTTCACTAAATCAAGGGCACATTTCGTATCATGGGTTTTGCCGGACTGGCTTATAAAAAAGTACAAAACATCACTATCTATAGGCCTTTCGGGGTTTGAATTAAATTCTGATGAATATTCAAACGAAGCCTTTATTTTTGCAACATTTTCAAAAAATTTTTGGCCAAGGCGCGCACAGTTGTAGGAAGAGCCCGATGCCACAAATTTAATTTCAGAAAATTTCAAAGGGAAATCCATTAAAATTTTTCCGTCATTAATATATTTTTGGATAAGATGCCCAAAAACCCCTGGCTGTGCGCATATTTCAGCAAACATCATATTTTTTGAAAAATTTTCCATTTTCTTATTATAATATTAAAATGCAAAATATAACACCCCCAAAAGCCGAAAAACAGTTAAAGAAGCAATTTACAAATTCAGGTGCAAAATCAGCCTACATTCATATACCATTTTGCCGCAAAAAGTGCAGCTACTGCGCGTTTACATCCTTTGGGGCGCTAAATTTTATCGATGATTATATAAAAAAATTAACAAAAGAAATCAAATATTTTTACGATGACACACCCCTAAAAACCTTGTACATCGGGGGCGGCACGCCATCGCTCCTTGAAATTAAACATTTTGAAAAAATTTTATCGCTCTTTAATTTTGAAAAGCAGACTAAGCCCGGCTCAAATAAAGGATTTCAAGCTTCCGCACATCTAAAAAACCCATTATCAAAGGATTATACAGATTACAATCCCCAAAAAACAGCTCAAAACAACGCTTTTACATGTGATGATATCCCTAAAAGCCTTGATATATCAATATATACGCCTGAAATCACAGTTGAAATAAACCCGGAGAGTGCAGATATTAACCTTTTATCAGCCCTTTATAAAATGGGTGTAAACAGGCTCAGTATCGGGGTTCAAAGCTTTGACGATGATATTTTAAAATCAATCGGCAGGCTGCACACGGCAAAAAAGGCTAAAGATATAATATTTTTAGCGCAGGATATTGGCTTTGAAAACATAAGCATAGACTTAATTTACGGCCTGCCAGGGCAAAAAATGAACGCAAAATCAAGCGTTTTAGCCGGTAATGGCGGCTGTAAATTGCCACAAAGTATTGCAGCACAAGGAGATTTTACTTATTGGGAAGAAACACTAAAAGAGGCTAAAAGCCTTGATTTAGCGCATATTTCGCTGTATGGTTTGAAGATTGAAGAAAATACACTGTTTTATAAAAAACCGCCAAAACACTTGCCAAATGACGATATTCAGGCAGATATGTACGAATTTGCGGTTAATTTTTTGGAGCCTGAATTTTCACTTTATGAAATTTCAAACTTTGCAAAAACAGAAAAATATTATTCAAAACACAACCTAAACTACTGGAATGACGGGCAATATTACGGTTTTGGCATATCCGCTGCAGGGTTTTTAAATAATACAAGATATCAAAATACGAAAAATTTTAAAGAATATATGGAAAACCCGCTCATAACAAAGGATTTAAGCATATTAACACCCGAAGAAAGGCTTGATGAGACAATTTTTCTGGGGTTTAGAAAAAGAGAAGGGATAAATGTTAAGAAAATTAACGAAAAATTTTCCATTGATTTTAATGAAAAATATGAAGAAATCTTAACAAATTTTATTCAATCAGGACACATTGAAAAAACCAAAACCGGCTACAGGCTGACGCTTCAGGGGATTTTAGTTTCAAACCTTATTCTGTCTGAATTTTTGTGCTAAGATTAATCTTATGGATGAAAATGAAAAAATAATCGCAGAAATGCAGGCTGTGGCTGAACAAATGGTAAAAGACGACATCGACGAAAACCCTGATGTTGTAAATGAATTTTTTGACTGTTCTGCCTGCGGCCAGAATAAGTGCCTCGCCGGCAGTATCCAATACGGCAAATACAGGCTGTGCAACGATTGCGTCCTTTTGGCCGAAACCGGTTTTGCCCTTAAAAAAATTAAGGATATTCAGGAATTAATTGACGCAATGGAAGACAAAAGGCTGACTGAAATTTGCGACTTTATAAAGAAAGATTTTGATGCACACAACAACTAAAAACCTTACTATACTTGGCTCTACAGGCTCTATTGGCACCCAGACACTGGAGGTTGTTGAAAACCTGCAAAATAAGGAGCTCTTTAAAATCGTCGGAATGTCCGCAGGAAGGAACATTGAGCTTTTTATCAGTCAGATTAAAAAATTTCACCCAAAAAAAGTCTGCACAATAAGTCCGGCCGATGCCAAAAAAATAAAATCCATTTTTCCTGATATAGAGGTATTTTCAGGGGATGAAGGGCTCATAGAATTAGCTGATGACAAGTCTTTAGACATTATGCTAACAGGAACATCGGGCTATGCGGGGCTAAAGCCCACATTAAAGGCAATTGAAAACGGTACAAATATTGCCCTTGCAAACAAAGAAACCCTTGTAATGGCGGGGGATATCGTAACGGCTGCCGCAAAGCAAAGCGGCGCAAAGATTTTGCCTGTGGATAGCGAGCATTCCGCCATTCTTCAAAGCTCAAACGGCAGGTTTGATATTATAGATAAAGTCATTATAACAGCCTCCGGCGGGCCTTTTCTGCATAAAGACAAGGCTGAAATACTTAATTCTACAGCGCTTGACGCCCTAAAGCACCCTAATTGGAATATGGGAAAAAAGATTACAATTGACTCTGCAACCCTTATGAATAAAGGCTTAGAGGTGATTGAGGCGCACCATTTATTTAACCTGCCGTATGAAAAAATTGAAGTGGTGGTGCACCCTGAAAGCGTTGTACACTCGGCAGTTGAGTTTGTTGACGGCTCAATCATTGCCCAGCTTGGCTTTCCCTCTATGCACATCCCGATACAATACGCCCTGACTTGGCCTTGCCGTGAATATGGCATAAAAACCGGCAGTTTTAGCTTCTTTGGGCAAAAGTTAACTTTTGAAAAGCCGAATTATGACAAGTTTCCCTGCCTCAGCCTGGCATTCGAGGTCGGAAAAACAGGCGGCACAATGCCTGTAGTATTAAATGCAGCAAACGAGGCTGCGGTATATAAATTTTTAAGGGGCGAAATCGGCATGGGGGATATATTTAAGGCTGTTGAAAAAGAGATAAACAGGCACAATGTTATAAAAAACCCGACGCTGGATGAAATTTTTGCGGTTGATAATGAAGTAAGGGCGCGGGTTTCAGGATAATTACAGGCAGCTGCACAAAATTTTTACCTGCGGCACGGTTTATTCTATCAACTGTAGGGTAAAAAGCCTATACAGCACCTATTTTAAGATTTGGTTACGGTATATATCGCCTGTTTATAGTATTTTTAAGTTTATAATCAGCCTTAAACAGGCTATTAACAAAGATTTTACGATAATCATTATGTGTAACCTTTGTCCAATGGAAATTTTAGCGGATAACTATAAACAAAAACTGTACCTGCAAAAATATAAAAGTCAAAACCCCCGTCATCAATAGCAAAGCTCATTTTCTATCAAGGTAAAATCCTTTGGCAGCTCCTTTTCAACGAGGTTAATCAAGCGCGAAGGTTTCATACGAAGGGCTTCGGCGATTGTCCAAATAGAGACAAGCTTTGGCTCGTTTGTCCCGTTCTCAAGGCGCGACAATAAAGACCTCTGAAACGAGCATTCATCTGCCAAAAGACGTTGGGATTTGCCTTGTTTTTCCCTTTCTTCTTTTATAACCTTTGCCAGAGTTTTAATGATTATATCAGCATTTTTAAAATTAACATGTTGCATGTATAGAATTCTAATGTTAAAATAAAATCAAGGTGTCTATATATAGACATATGGGTAATCTAATAGGATAATATTTTATGAAGAAAGTTGTTCATCTTAAAAGGGCATTGCCCTTAATTTGCAATGCTCTAAATTTTAAAGGGTTTTTGGATATTTTAAAAGCTATATCAAAGTTTCAAGCTAAAAACTGCAGGAATAATACTTGTGCTTTCTCCCTCGTTGAAATGCTTATGGCATTGTTGGTTGCTTCGTTGTTGCTTGCAGCATTAGCTCCTGTAATGACAAAGAAGTTTAGTGAGACTGTTAATTTTGAAGGAGTTGTTCCTAATCCAGGAGAACCTACAAAGAAGGTTGTTTATTTAACAGATCCTGGTGATGGCGAATGGGATGTTCCTAATGGTATCAGGAATTTTACGATTACAACCGTTGGTGCTGGCGGAGGTGGAGGAGCAGGTAGCAATTATGGTTGTGTAGTATTTA
>CAJTXZ010000034.1 GCA_910583725.1 uncultured Vampirovibrio sp. | reverse complement strand
AGATGGCGGGGTTAAGGCGCCTGACCGATAGGGCGAGAACCGTTCTGTTGCGACGAGGCCCTAGTTGTGTGCGAAGTATGAACACTACAGATAGCGTCATCCCCTTGGGGATGGAAATCTTTGATTTCCAAAAGGAGCCCTTAGTGAGAGTTAAACGTTAGTCCGAAGGCCTAATTATCTTAGCTGAGCCTTGCGAAGCTTAGATAATGGTCACACCCTCGGTACCTGACTTGGTGAAACCGAACGAGCCTTAGGCTGCCGCAGGGATGGCCCTATTCGTGACACTCATAAATTCAAAGAACAGATAAAGCCATAGAAAAGCAGAGATGGCATACTTTAAATAACCAAATGTAATAATAGCTATTACAATAAATCACCCACCAAATTTAATTAGTCCACTCAATCACAACCATGCCATCACCTCCGTTTCCTCCTTTGTACGCACTATTATTTTTTACACTTCCCCCGCCACCGCCGCCACCAATTTTGGCGGCATTCTTTCCGAAAGGAGTATTTGAAGAATTAGCACACGTGCCCAATACCATATTTCCCCCACATCCGCCAAGGCCATCTAATCCGTTATTTAATAATGAATTTATTAAAGGAAATAATTCTTCTGTTATGTTTCCTCCAGCTCCCCCATAATTATCCGTACCATCTTCTCCTTTGTTGGAGTAATTTAGTTTGTCTTCACAAGTATCACAGTTTCCTCCCTTGCCATGATTTGTTCCTGCTGGATAGCCTCCTAATCCGCCCTTGGCTCTTATTGCTTCTCCTTCTGTTGTAATAACATAGCTATCCTCTCCGTTATCTCCTTTTTGACCGAAAAATCCATTAACACCATTTAGTGTTGTAAGAACATCTTTGGCAATTCCACCCTTTCCAATTTTTATCTTTATCTTTGTTCCTGCACTCACCCATACATTCTTCCGCTTAATTACTTGACCAGAAGAACCTCCACCCCCGTTTGCATTACCCCATTCAATATATATGTATCCATTTGCACCCTTTCCTCCATATCCAGGCGTTCCGCCATATTCTGTTACTCCGCCTCCACCCGAACCGCCGGCACCATAATTACCAGATAGAGCATCAATGCCATCAGAGTGCGAACCAACTGCCTCTCCTCCAAGCGCCAAGGTCCCGTCTTTTTTGCGTGTATTTCCTCCTCTGCCACCACCTGCACCGTCAGTCGTGCTATTTCCTTTTTCGCCACTTAGTCCTCCATCTTCTGGTATATTTAACCAGTTTACATATCTTGCAGAGGGCGAAAAATTATTCTTTTTTACTCCGCCTCCAAGTCCGCCTGAATTTTCAATATAAGTATTATCGGTTTCATACACACCACCTTTTCCTCCAGATACACTATATGTAACACCGTCCACCGTAATTGATGTACTTCCCCCATTACCGCTATCTCCGCCTGAGCTATAGGTAGTCCTTCTTTTGCCTCCCTCTCCTATGTTAAAACTTATTTTAGACTGTCCGCCCCTAACATCTATTTCTCCTATCCATATTTGCCCTGCTCCGCCTCCGCCGCCCGAATTGGCCTTATCCTTATAAGGACATTTCAAACCATTGGCAATAGTTGGCACAGAATACCATAAATGAACAGCGCCGGGACGGCCCGTATTACAATTATTCGCACCAAAAATAGAATCCAGATTGTCATTGCCACCACCAATACCGCCAATGCCTCCGCCACCACCTCCTCCGGAAGAATTATACACTCCATCGTATATTCCATCCATTCCTGTCACATATCCACTCGCCCCCTTGCCAGATATCCTTTTACCTACACCCAAAATAGCACCCCCGCCGCCCAAACCAGGCGAAGTGCCTCCGCCTGACCCGCCAGTTCCGCCAGTTGCTTCATGGGAATAACCAGTGCTAGATGTCCCATGAACACCGCCACCTCCTCCTCCGCCGCCAGAAATACTAAATATAACGTTGCCACCATTTTTTGCGCCAGTTGCACCACCGCCTCCGCCGCCGCCTCCAACACCCTGACCACTACCCGTATAGGTTAATGTAGATACGCCCTGAGTACCGTTTGTGCCATTTTGGCCATTAAAACCGCTTCCCCCTGTGCCTGCGACAGCATACTTGGTTCCAGATTGAGCACCAGAAAAAACAGTACCTCCATTTGTACCAGGCGCACCGATTCCGAATGAAATATTATTTGCCAGTGCTGTATAATTTATATTTGTTTCATTAATATACCCGCCACTTCCCCCAAAACCACCATAAGAAACCGTATACCCAGCATTACCACCCCCCGCACCGCATGCAGTTACTTTATTCAGGGTAATATTGACATTGCCATTACCGCCAACTTTTGATATATGGCTATTAGGATATATTTCCGTTGCACCATCGGATGAAAATACCCATTTCGATACTCCAGAAACGGTACAATAATGATGAAGCTCAGGAGCTTTATAGTCATCAGGAGGAATTATAATGTCCACAAAAGCGTGAGTACCTGCTGTTAAAATTTGCCCCTCTGCATTATTTAAGGCTGGAATATCAGCATATTGCCATGAAATTTCCTGCCCTCCACTAGCTCCGGAGCCTCCAGCGCCTGTCATAAACACCCTTATCTTTGTAACATTATCCGGAACAATCCAATCAGATTCATTTGCCGTCACTTCCTTGAAACCATAAGTGGCTCCGCCTCCAGAACCTCCGCCACCTATTGCGGTAATATGTACAGCGTTTACTCCATTAGGAACAGTCCATTCAGTATCTTTATAAAATGCTCTTTGATAATCACTTCTTACTCCGCTTCCTCCTGTACCTGATACACTAACATTCTCACCAAACCTTTTTGTCATTACAGGCGCTAACGCTGCCAAGAGCAGTGAAGCAACGAGAAGCGCCATGAGCATTTCAACGAGGGAAAAAGCAGAAAAAAGTTCACCTTTTAACTGTTTAATAAAATATGACATATTACCTCCTTGGGTGATTGTAAAAAGTGTAAACATTATATTTAATATAATTAATATTTATTTATTATAATAAATAAGATTATCAGAAATTAACAAAATGTCAATATGAAATACAATTATTAAATGGAATGCCGGAGAATATTGAAAATTTTAACAGTAAACGAAGGAACCTCTATCACAAAGGTTTTAGAAAAACTTGCAGAATTAAGAAATAAAATTTATCCAAGAAATTCTTTTTCTACAAGGCTAAAAAACGGCACCGTAAGTTATGAAGAAATGAATGATATAGCGGGGATATTAGGATATGAAATTCAATTTGTCAAAAAGAATGACCCGCAAAAAATTGTAAAATAAATCCACGGCTGGTATGCCGACAATTTTAATACCGAAACAAGTACGATACAGCGACATTGGTTAAATTTAGCACAAACACTTATGCAAGCCCCACGATAAGACAAAATACTCTCAATAGAGCAGCAACAAATATTTGGCCATTCGGTACAATTTTATGTTATTATACATAAGCATTATAAATAAGGCTTTTATTATGAATCAAAAAATCGCTGCACCAAAAAATACAATGACAAAAATTTTTACGATAATAGGCTTTTTAATAATACTTTCAATACTTTTAGCTTGTATAAGCTCAGTTGTTAAGGAAAGAGAAAATTTTAAAAAAGAAGTTTCAGAAAGCATTTCAAAAACCTGGGGTGATGCGCAGATAATAGAACTTCCAAAATTAATCTATCAACAAAAAATAACGCCTGCAGCTTATGACAACACAAAAAATAAAAAACATACAATAAATACCGCACAAACAACTGATACAATTGATGCCTACCTCTATGCTGATAGCATAGATACAAATGCAGATGTTAAAGGCGAATTAAAGCAAAAAAGCATATACAAAATCCCTGTTTACACCGCCAAAATAAAACAAAAAGGCGAATTTAAAATTAAATCCTTAAAAAATACCAAGGCAATTTTATCATTTAAAGTTTCAGACAGAAAAGGTTTTATTAGCAAGCCAAAAGTAAAATTTAACAATAAGGAACTAACCGATTGTTCTTCATATCAATGCAATGTCTTTATTAAAGATGAAGCCGTTATACCATATGAAATTGAATATTCACTAAGAGGCACAGGGGAACTTTCTTTTGCTGCAGGAGGCTCGTTTCACCAGACACATCTAAAAACAAATTGGAGTGAAGCGGAATTTACAGGAGATTTTTCACCTGTTGAACATAAAAATTCAAAGGATGGCTATACGGTTTTCTGGTCTGTGCCGGAGGCTGCCTCAGCCCTTCCAATTAATAGCAGTGAAGAATATGGCAACCTTTCAAAATACACTGTAAATTTTATTGATACAGTTGATAATTACAGAATGACAGACAGATGTATAAAATACGGATTTTTATTTATAGCACTTACCTTCCTTGCATTCTTTGTATATGAAATCATAAACAAAACCAATAAGCATATTCATCCTTTTCAATACAGCTTAATTGGTGTTTCAATGCTTGTATTTTATCTTCTGTTGCTTTCAATGTCAGAATTTATCAATTTTGGGTTTTCTTATTTAATTGCTTCAATTATGACGATTTCTTTAATAAGTTTTTATACATATTTTGTACTTGTGCGCAAAGAAGATAAAAAATTTCCTCTTGCTATTGCAGGTATTTTAACTGCGATTTATATATATCTGTATATAACAGTAAATTTAAAAGAACTTTCACTCCTTGCAGGAAGTTTTGGATTGTTTGCTACAATCATAATCATAATGTATGTTACAAGAAACGTTGAATGGTATAAAGAGAGTTAATAATTATGACCGTAGCTGCTTTTGAAAAAACCTTCAAAGATTTTGGTATGTTTAAAGAAAACCTTAAATACAAAAATGCCACATCAAGACTTGAAGATTTATATAGAAAAGATGAAGATATAAGGCACCCTTTTGAAAGAGACTACCACAGAATTTTATATTCAAATGCATACAGAAGGCTTAAACATAAAACACAGGTATTTTTTAACACCAATAATGACCACATATGCACAAGAATAGAGCATGTTAATCATGTTGCATCAGTCGCAGAGACAATTTCCGAGTTTTTAGGCTTAAACCCCTGGCTTGTTCGTGCAATAGCAACAGGGCATGATTTAGGACACTCGCCATTTGGGCACACGGGCGAAAAAATTTTAAACAAAATAGTGAAAGACAACGGACTTTTAAATAGTTTTTGGCATGAAAAAAACAGCCTGAGATTTATTGATAAAATCGAAACCATGCCTGATTATGAAGGGTTTGAACGAAACTTGAATCTTTCATATGCCGTAAGGGATGGCATTATATGTCACTGCGGCGAGGTGGATGAAAGAGCATTAAAGCCAAGGGATGAATTTATTGATTTAGAGACAATCATGTCGGCTAATCAATATCAAAGCTACACATTCGAAGGCTGTGTTGTAAAAATTTCAGATAAAATAGCATACTTGGGGCGCGACATTGAAGATGCTCTATCAAAAAAAATATTAGAAGAAGAGCAAAAACTTGAATTAGAAGAAATCATAAAAGATTTATACGGCCACAAAAAATTAAAAGACATAAATACAACAAGCCTTGTGCATTTATTTATTATAGATTTATGTAAAAATTCAAACCCGGATAAGGGTCTGTGTTTTTCAAAAGAGTATTTTGAGATAATGAGAACAATAAAAAAATTCAATTATCAAAACATATACTCGCATCCGAGGTTAAAAACCTTTGAAGACTATGCAAATTTAATAATAAACACTATATTTAACAGGCTTTTAAGTTATTATGATAATTCAAACACAATTAATAAACTTGAGTGTGATGAAAAATTTTATCCTCTTTTATGTGAGCATTTTAGAGAATGGCTCTTAAAGTATGCAAGTATTGAAAATCAAGAATACCGACAGTCTAAAAAATTCATAAGCAAAATCATTTATGATATAAATTCTATAGAAGACTATAAAATGTCAATTGTAGACTTTATTTCAGGAATGACAGACAGCTTTTCAATCAAAATCTTTAATGAGTTAATAGCATTCTAAAATAATGTGCTTAGAAATAAGTGTTCCGATAGGTTTCTCTTGGAGCCTAAATTCATAAACCGCTCATTTTTATACATATGACACGGAATAAAAAGAAAACATCTAACGAAACAGTCTAAAATTGTATATAATTACCAAATTTAATTTATTACCCGTTTGGCCAATGAAAAAATATTAGCTGCAAACTAAAATTTTTGTATGGTTATTAAATTAGATGAAATATTAGAAGAACAAAAAAGTTATTTTAAATCAGGCGCGACGCTTGAAATTGACTTTCGTATAGATAAATTAAAAATTTTAAAATCTACCATAATTAACTACAAAGAAAAAATTATTGATGCTTTGTACAAAGATTTAAGAAAACCGGAACTTGAAGTCTATATGACAGAAATCATGCCGGTTTTAGACGACTTAAATTTTGCAATCAAAAATGTTAAAAAATGGGCGGAAATGAAGAAGGTAAAAACACCTTTCTATTTAAATTCAACCCTTGAAGGCGCAGAAAGTTTTATAATAAAAGAGCCTCTTGGGAGTGTTCTAATCATATCACCCTTTAACTATCCATTTCAATTATCGCTATTACCGATGATTGGGGCAATTGCTGCAGGAAACACTATTATTTTAAAGCCATCAAGCGACACCTTGTATACAACAAAAATTTTAATGGAGATGATAAACAGTATCTTCCCAAGAGAATACATTTATGTACTAAAACCAAAAAGCATTCTGCACTTTGATTTATTAAGTAAAAGATATGACCATATCTTTTTTACAGGAAGTACAGCCACAGGCAAAAAGGTGATGGAAGCTGCAAGCAAATATTTAACCCCCATAACGCTTGAACTTGGAGGCAAAAGTCCTGTTGTTATAGATAAAAATGCAAACGTAACTAATGCTGCAAAAAGTATCGCAAGAGGCAAACTGCTAAATTCAGGACAAACCTGTGTTGCACCCGATTATGTTCTTGTGCACCAGGATATTAAAGAATATTTTATTGAAGAAATTAAAAGCGCATTTAAAGAAATTACAGGCCCCTTGCCGCAGGAGAGCAAAAATTTTGGCAGAATAGTAAACGAAAGACAATTTGCAAAATTAAAAGAAATATTAGAAATTGAAGTTGAAAATATAATATTTGGCGGCGAGTTTGACGAATGTGGCCTTTATGTTGCACCAACACTGCTTGATATAAAATCATTCGAATCCTTTGCTATGCAAAATGAAATATTTGGCCCGATTTTACCAATTTTAACTTATGATAACATATTTGATACAATTAAAACCTTAAAAACAATGGAAAAACCACTTGCTGCATACATTTTTTCAAACGATGAAAACAATATAAACAAATTTTTAAATACGCTCTCATTTGGAGGCGGATGTGTAAATGAAACAATGTTTCACACGGCAAATAATTACCTGCCATTTGGCGGAGTCGGCTTCTCAGGGCTTGGAAATTACCATGGAAAATACACATTTAATGCATTTTCACATCAAAAAAGCATTTTAAAGAAAAAGGGCGACAAACTAAATAAATTCTTAGCTTCGCCCGATGACGTTAAGTTAAATTCAGTTAAAAGAATTGTAAAATTTATGGAGTTCTAACAAACATATTGGCTTAAACCTTCCGCTTCTGCCTCTAATTTTTTGTAATACCAAAGTATTTTACCTCTTATAAAATCACCGATTTTATTTGAAGGCAAAGAAGGATTTGACGCCAAATACATAATATCTGGTTTTCCCTTACTTGATGTTTGAGGATTTTTCCTGCCAAATTCATAATGTGTCATAATATTGTCTCTTTTAACTGGTATTTGATATTCTTTGCATAGTTTAGCGCAAAGCTCATAGCAAACCTCCATTTGAATTGGCTTTATCGGATAATTCCCAATATGCCGATAATCCTTAAAACCAAGCATTGCACAAATTGCAACACCTATGCTGCCGGTATTTCCGCCTCCTGCGTGAGCTGCATATTTACCATCATAGCAGTTTAAATTATCCTCTGGCTTGAATTTTCCATTGCGAATAACAGCTATTTCCTTTGGCTCCTTTATATATTCAATCAAAAAATGATAATGCTCCTTCTCCACATTGTTTGGAGTATAAGTTCCTGCCGTCCAATGTATGATAATCCTTTTTAATCCATTCATATATATTTCCTCCTGACAATTTTAATAAAATAAGGGGGAGGTTTACCCGTAAACACTCCCCGTATAACACTACAATGCTTGAGGAAGCTTTTCCTGAATTAACTGAAGTTTTTTTACGGCAGATTCGATGACAAAATCAAACAAATCAAGAATAATCGCCTTAATTGTTCCTTTGAACGGATACAAAAATATCGGCAGTCTTTCTATAATAAAATCAACCGCAACTCGCTTTTTGGTTTGTCCAAAACCGCCTCCAATTAATTTTTCAGCATACAATACAGCAGGAAGAGCCATATTGTTTAAATAATTTTTCATCCTTTTAATTAATGCGTCTTTAACCATTTTTTCTCCTTATCTTTCTTGTCTTTTGCAGTAGTGTTTACAATATAAATGCTAATTAACATCCTGCGTTACAATAACCTTATATTCAACGTTAGACCTCAACAAAAAGCTGTAACCGTTTGCACCAAAATCATTACAGCAATGATACAAGCTGTTTCCAACCCCTAACGTTATTGAATTTGTATTATATTTTAAAACGCAGCCAATCTCATTATTGGGTTCATTGCCTGAATAGTTAGAATACAGGCATTCAACAATATCACCGGCATTATAATTTCCAAAATTTTCCTTCACCTTTGCAATGATTCTTGCTCTGCACCTTACAGGGTCAAGATTTAAATTATGCTCAAAGGTATAGGTGCCCTTGGGTACAACATCAAACCATTCTGATTCAAAGCGTTTTGAAATATTTTCTCTGCCTCTTTGTGTTAAAAATCGACAGTCTGAATCAAGATATTGACTGTTGAATTCAGAATTTTCAATCTTTGTAATTTTATTCCCGGCGATTGTGACATTACCCAAAGGAACGCCTTCATATTCTGCCCATGAAATTCCACTGAATTTATAACAAGCCCATGGTTCAAATGTCTTTAACCAAACATCGTTTATAAGAACACCCTTGGGCTCATTCGGCATTCTGAATATCCTTGCATTGAATAATTCAATATTGCCTTCAAGGGTAAGAAAAACATTGTAGCCGCCATCTGCATACCCTTGAATATCAACTTCATCAAGATATTGAAACGTCTTAGAATCGCCATAAGCATTCGTTATGGTTAAATTTGAAAATTCACCCCCAACCTTAAAGCCCAGTGCAGTATCTTGAGCCTTCAATACATCCGGTGTCTTATTATCAGAGGACAGGTTTGCACAGTTAATACAAAACTTTGATTTACCTGTTTTGTACAACATTCTTGCCTCTACAATAAAATCATCCAGCATTTCTGTTTTGATATAGTCTAAATCTTCCTTGACTTGTGCGAGATTTTGATTACTTTTATTAATCTCATTTTGTACTGATGTAAAATTTTCATTTACCTCATCTGCCCTTGCTTTTGTTCCCGCAACAAAAGTGTTGGGTATGTTAAAAGACATAACTCATTTTCTCCTTCTATAAAGTAGTGTGGGTTTAGCAATACAAACGAATTTATAAATTCAATTTATATTATTATTTTAGATTCAAATTTAAACTTTGCAATAGAGTAAAATTACCTACATAAAATGTACAAAAAATACCCCGTAAATAAAGTTATATCAATACTTTTAAACAGCTTGCAAAAACACATACCCTTTTTGTTAAGTTTGTAACAATTTTTGAAAATTTTCATGAAATTTGAAATATTTTAGTTATACAAAATAAAATTTCATAAATTAAGAAAGGGCTAATTATGAATATAAACCATAGTAAAATTTTAAGCTTGTCGCTTGCAATATTATTCACTTCTTCATTTGTATCAGCAAAAAATATTGAAATGAAAGAAATTAAACCCCAAGACACCGCAATTCCTGCAGTTCTTATTCAAAAACAAGAAACCAAACAAACAATAAAACCATTAAAAGAAACCGCAGACATTAAACCTAAAGAAAAAACGCAAGAAAAAGCTGAAACGCCTGCAATTGAAACAAAAACAGATAAAGAAACCATAACGCCTTTAAGTATGCCCTTAAAGACAAATTCAAAAGATTCAAAAGAACTTCCGCAAAATAAAATAAATAACACAGAAAAAACAAATACCAGCAACTATCTGCCAAGGGCTCAAACCGAATCAGGCACAATATTTGATGCCATTAGAATGCAGCAAAAAGATATGGAAAATAAATAACATTAAAATATAATGCTAAACAAACTATATTTATTTTTGCCGATAGTTTCATTTGCATTATTAATAACTTTAAATGTTTTTATGAGGTAGGGAATTTTGTTTAAAATTCCCGCCTTTTTGTAAAAATAAGAGAAAGTATCAATTTTCCTCTCAAAATAAGCTTCTTTAATTTCATCAAAATGTGGATATTCAAATACAATCTTATCTGATTCTTCGTAGGCATAAAAATAATTAATCCAGTTTTTATTTGTGCTGAATGAAAGCGAAGACTTTCTTCTCCTTATAAAAACAAGCTCCTCCTTTACAAAGCTGATTTTCTTTGCACATAAAAGCGCCTTATAAGAAAACGGGGTGTCCTCAGCACACAAAACAGGCGGAAATTTTATATTATTCTCTATCAAAAACTCTTTTTTATAAATTTTATTCCATGGTTCAACAAATTCAAGAAGTGAGTTGTTGCTAATTTCATGCAGGCTGTTTGCAGAATTTTGATATTTATCATCGATGTTTTTTAGGGTATGAGCTATTCTATGCCTTGAAATTTTTTTCTTTTTCTCAATATATTCAGCCGAAGCGCAAATAACCATATCACAGTCAAATTCTTCCGCCTTATTATGCATTTTTTCAAGAAACTTATTATTGCAAAAATCATCCCCGTCGAAAAATATAATCCATTTGCCATTAGTCTTTGAAAGGCCGAAATTTCTTGCATTTGCAGCGGATGATTTCTCTATAGAAAATATTCTAATCCTCTCATCATCAAAAGATTTTATGATGTCGACTGTTTTATCGCTTGAAGCATCATCCACAAAAATAAGCTCAAAGTCTTTAAAACTTTGATTTAAGAATGAAATAACACACTCTCTAACATATTTTTCAACGTTGAAAACAGGTATTACAACAGAAACTAAACTCATAAACCAATATTAACATATTTACATTGTTGCTTCAAAACCTGTAATATTATACAATTTTAATACAGGAAGAATCTTGTCAAATAATAAGTTTTAACAATTTTTACCTGTCTTGTGGGAGAAAACATATGCCATTTAAATTTCATAAAACAAAAATAGAAGATTTAATCTTAATTGAAAACGAAGTTTTTGGAGACAACAGAGGATATTTCTTTGAAAGCTACAAAAAATCAGACTTTTCAAAAAACGGAATTGACATTGATTTTATTCAGGAAAACAACTCTAAATCAACGAAAAACGTCCTAAGAGGACTTCATTTCCAGACAAAGCCATATGCACAAGGAAAATTAATAAGATGCACAAAAGGCAAAATTCTTGACTGTGCTGTAGATTTAAGACAAAATTCAAAAACATTCAAAAAATATCAGCTCTTTGACCTGAATGAAGAAAACAAGCATTCTTTGTATATCCCGAAAGGCTTTGCCCACGGTTTTGTTACACTTTCTGATGAAGCTGAAATTACATATAAAATAACAGGAGGCGAGTATAACAAAGCCTCTGAAAGGGGAATAATGTACAATGACCCAACCTTAAACATAGAGTGGGGTATTGATTTTGAGCCGGTTTTAAGTGAAAAGGATAAAAAACATCCGTATTTATCAAATTTAGCAAGGGAGGATTTATTTTGAAGATTTTAGTAACAGGCGGAGCAGGCTTCATCGGCAGTAACTTTATAAACTATATGTTAAATAAATATGATTACAAAATCATAAACCTTGACCTATTAACATACGCTGGCAACTTAGAAAATCTAAAAAACGTAGAAAACAACAAAAACTATACGTTCATAAAAGGCGATATATCTGATAAAGAGCTTGTTTTAGACCTCACAAAAGACTGTGATGCCATAATAAATTTTGCCGCAGAAAGCCATGTTGACCGCTCAATTGTTTCACCGAACATATTTGTTGAAACAAACGTGGGCGGAACCGTAAACCTCCTAAACTGCGCCAAAATCAATAAGGTTGAAAGATACGTCCAAATTTCAACCGATGAAGTATACGGCAGCATAAAAGAAGGCTATTTTTATGAAACAACACCCATAAATCCAAACAGCCCTTATTCAGCCTCAAAAGCAAGTGCTGATATGTTTGTTATGGCATATCATAAAACCTACGGCCTTCCTGTTGTGATTACAAGATGTTCAAATAATTTCGGCCCTTATCAATACCCTGAAAAATTAATACCATTCTTTATCTCTAAACTCTTAAAAAATCAAAAAGTGCCTGTATATGGAGATGGCAAAAATGTTAGAGACTGGTTATACGTTGAAGATCATTGCAGAGCAATAGATTTAGCACTTCACAAAGGAAAAATCGGCGAAGTTTATAACGTTGGAGGGCACAACGAAAAAACAAACCTTGAAATCACAAAAATTGTTCTTGAAAAATTAGGCAAAGATGAAACAAGTATAGAATTTGTCGAGGACAGACTCGGCCATGATAGAAGATACGCCATTTCAAATGATAAAATAAAAAGAGAACTTGGGTTTGAGCCAAACTATACATTTGAAAAAGGAATTGAGGCCACAATAAACTGGTACTTAAACAATACAGAATGGATGAAAAATATCGAAAGCAAGCTTGGGAGCGCAAAATGAAAGCAGTTGTAACCGGCGCAAAAGGAATGCTCGGGCAGGATTTATGCCCGATTTTTGAAGATGCCGGAATATTCACAAAAGGTTTTGGCAGCAAAGAACTTGATATCACAGATTACGACAGCGCAAGGCAAATCATAAAACAAATAAACCCGCAATTAATAGTAAATCTGGCTGCCTATACAAATGTCGACAAAGCAGAAGAAGATTACGACAAAGCCCTTAGGGTAAACTTTGAAGGCGCTAAAAACATCGCTAAAATCTCAAAAGAAACAGGCGCAATCTTAATGCATATTTCAACAGACTATGTATTTGACGGCACTAAAAATTCTCCATACCTGCCAAATGACAAAACAAACCCGATAAATAACTACGGCCTATCAAAACTAAAAGGCGAAGAAGCCGTAAGGGCAAACACTGATAAATTCTACATAGTAAGAACAAGCTGGCTGTATGGCGGCCTGAACGGTTTTACTGGAAGCCATTTTGTAAAAACTATGCTAAGCCTCAAAGACAAAGAAGAAATAAAAGTAGTGAATGACCAGACAGGAAGCCCCACATATACGGTTGATTTAGCTCTTGGAATACTAAGGCTTTTAAACAAACCCTTTGGAATTTATCATATAACAGGTGAAGGCGAAACAACCTGGTACAACTTTGCAAAAGAAATATTTGATATAGAAAAATTAAACGTAAATTTAAAACCCTGCACAACAAAAGATTTTCCAAGACCGGCAAAAAGGCCAGCCTACAGTGTTTTAGAAAATAGCATACAAACAAGACACTGGAAAGACGCACTTAAAGACTATCTTAACTATACAAAAAGTCTTAATAACAGTGATGAGGAATCATAATGGACATTATATTCTTTATCCTTGATATATTTAGCATATTATTCCTTGTTGTCTTTACTCCAATATATTTTCTCATAAGAAAACTAAGTAAAAAATCAACACAAGGTTTTTTTACAAAAGCAGGCTTTGAAAAACATACTAAAAACATCGGCACTACTCAAAAAACAATAATGTTTCACGGCGTTTCTGTAGGCGAAGTTATTGCCCTTGAAAACCTTATAAAGCTTTCATATGAAACGTTTAAAGACTGTAAAATCTTAATCACAACAGGCACGAAAACAGGCCAGGATATTGCAAAGAAAAAATACTCTGAAATTGCAGATACAATCACATATTTTCCCTTTGATTTCCCGTTTTCCGTAAGACAATTCTTCAAAAACAACAGGCCTGACTTAATTTTAATGGCAGAAACTGAACTGTGGCCCTTTTTTGCAGCATATGCAAAAAAGAAAAACATACCTCTCCTTCTAATCAACGGAAGAATTTCAGACGATTCTTTTAAAACCTACAAATACTTTGGCTGGTTCTTTAAGCATATATTAAGTTGCTATACAGGTATTTATACACAAAGCGAAGATGATAAAGAAAAATTCATTAAAATTGGCGCTTCCTCAAATAAAACAGAGGTTATGAAAAATCTGAAATTCGACATAAAGAAAAACCCTACACCCCTAAATTTTGACAAAGGCGAAGAAAAAATATTAATTGCAGGAAGTACTCATAAAGGCGAAGATGAAATAGTCCTAGAGACCTTTAAAAACCTCCGATATGATTTTCCTTATCTAAAACTCATCCTTGCCCCGAGGCATTTGGATAGAATCTCGTCAATTATAGACTTAATGGGTGATTTTAAATATGGCAAAAGGTCAAATAATGACAATTTCAAAGAAAATGATGTAATTCTTCTTGATACACTTGGCGAATTATCAAGAATGTATTCAATTGCAGACATCGCCTTCATAGGAGGAAGTTTCAACAACACGGGCGGCCACAATCCGCTTGAAGCCGTAATTTATTCTAAGCCAGTTATATCCGGCCCTTCTGTTAAAAATTTTAAAGACATTTATGCACTTTTATGCAAAACAAATGCTGCAAAAATAGTTAACTCTAAAAAAGAATTTGAAGAGGCGCTAAGAAAACTCTTATCGGATAAGGAATTCTACAAAAAAGCTTCAAATGATTCAACTAATATTTTTGAAAGCCAAAAGGGTGCAAAAGATTTTGTAATTTCAAAAATGAAAAATTTCTTATTGGATTAATACATATTTGATATAAAATATTAAGTTTTGTAATAAAATGCGTAAAAAAATTATACAAACGCAGCATAACAAAGCTTTTTTATAATTTTACAGTCCACAACATTATTAAAAAGCTAAAAAGCCCCATCTTATGCCTATTTTAGCATTAATAAATACTGATAAAGCGCAGGAATTTTATCCTTATCTTTTTGAAGCGCAAGCTCAATCTCTTCCTTCATCATATCAATGTCCTTAGAATCCTCTGTAAAATACAACTGCCAAGGCTCTACCCCAAGTGCGGATGATATCAAAACAAGATTTTCATACATTGGATAATTATGCCCGGATTCAATCCTTGAAAGGCTTTTTGTCTCCATATTCACCATCTCGGCAAGCTGCTCCTGCGAAAGAGAGAGTTTTTTCCTGAAATATTTAATTTTTTGTCCTAAACGAATTTTTAAATCTTTTGTAACGACTAACTTATTATTTTTACACATATTGCCTTCAATTCATCTAAAGCCTAAATAAACACTGGTTTTATTTCTATTACCCAAGTAACCTATTTAAATTCTAGACATAAAAAAAATTTTCTTGACTTATTTAAAATAAGATTTTTTATAAAATTCTTATTTATAATTGCATTTTATGGAATTATAATGTAATATTTTCATGTAAAGTATCATTCAAAAGGGAAATTTTATGTCAAAACATAACTTCAATGCTTCGCACACAAATACAAGCCTGTTCTTCCAGGCCTCTTGCTATACATCCCAATTCTCATCGTTCACGCTTAATTTATCTGACTGCTTGCGCCAAAAACTTTTGTTTTTCCGTAAAATGTCTGTTTCACCAGAAAATTTGCCTAAAATGCGCAACAACGAAAATATAAATAAAAGCAATAAAATACTCTCAAACTATCTACTTAGCCGCAAACCTGCCTTCTCCCTAGTCGAAATGCTTATGGCATTATTGGTGGCTTCATTGTTACTTGCAGCATTAGCTCCTGTAATGACAAAAAAGTTTAATGAGA
>CAJTXZ010000033.1 GCA_910583725.1 uncultured Vampirovibrio sp. | reverse complement strand
AGTCAATGACAGAATACAAGCTGCAGTTAAGGCTGTGAGGGCGAAGTTGTTTTAGGAAATTTGCCCTCACAGCTAAACTTTAAACTTTTGCTTTTGAAGCAGATATATGTTTTGATGTGATATTTAAAATAATTTAAAGCCAGAAGATTTCTTTTATATGTTTTTGCTAAAATCAGATATTATATTTGGTTTGGAATAATAAATGAAATTAAAGAAAACAACGGCGCAGAATTCGTTTGATTACATCTTGCTTATAGAAAGAATGTTTCCATACATTAAGCCTTATATTAACAGAATTGTTATAAGTTTTGTTATTGCAATTCCATTGGGGCTTTTAGATGGCATTAGTGCTTTTGTAATAAAACCGTATATTGATTGTGCAATTGGCGGAGATGATTTTAAGGTTGAAATATTTGGCTGTATTTTTGCTTTAACGGGCCTTGAGATGACATATATCCTGCCTTTCGGGGTTGTCTTGTTTGCGGCTTTTCAGGGGGTTTTAAGGTATTTAAATTCTTATATTTCATCTTGGGTGAGCAGAAAAATCACAAACAATATTAAAAGTGATTTATATGAACGGCTTGTACATATGCATCCGAAATTTTTTGATGAGAATTCTTCCGGCATAGTTGTTTCAAGGTATATAAATGACCCTAATATTGCATCAAACGGCATAATCGAACAGCTAAAAACCATATTAACAAGCTTTTTTGGGGCAATAGGGCTGATTGCTGTTATGCTCTACAGCTCAATAAAGCTTGCAATAATAGGTGTCTTGGTGCTTTGTGCTGCATTTATCCCTGTTTTTCTTTTAAGAAAAAGAATAAAGGATGCATCAAATAAAAATATGGTAATTAACGGTAATATTGTAGGACATATAAACCAAACGCATGGCGGCAACAAGGTTATAGCTTCATTTTCAATTCAACAAAGACAAAAAGATAAGTTTAATGAAGAGATTCAAAAGGCGTTTAATATAAATATGTCTCTAACAAAAAGAACTGCCTGGATGTCTCCTTTAATGCATTTAATTGCATCGCTTGGTGTTGCAACGGTTTTGTGGTATGGAACATTTTTGGTTAATTCAAGCGAGATAACAACTGGTGCATTCGCTTCATTTATTGCCTCGCTTCTTTTGTTATATAAACCCGTTAAAACGCTTGGGAACACGATGACGAGTGTACAGAAAATCTTTGTTGCATTAGGAAGGGTGTTTGAACTATTTGATTTGAAAAGTGAAATAAAAGAAGCCAAAAATCCTGTAATATTAAGAGGTTTGAACAATTCCATCAAATTTAATGATGTTGTGTTTGAATATAATAAAAATAAGCCTGTATTAAAGGAGGTTGATTTAGAGGTTAAAAAGGGCGAGACAGTTGCAATGGTGGGAAATTCCGGCGGCGGTAAGACAACACTTGTAAGCCTTTTGCCGCGTTTTTATGATATAAAATCAGGCAAAATAACAATTGATGGTGTTGATATTAAAAATTTCACCCTAAAATCTTTGAGAAATAATATTTCAGTGGTTTTTCAGGATAATTTCTTATTTTGCGCAAGTATTAAAGAAAATATTTTGTTGGCAAAGCAAGATGTCAGCGATGAAGAGGTTTTTGAGGCCGTTAATTCGGCTAATCTCTTTGATGTTATAAAAAATTTGCCGGATGGAATTAATACTATGGTTGGCGAGAGAGGTTTAAGGCTTTCGGGCGGCGAAAGGCAAAGGGTCGCAATAGCCCGTGCAATCTTAAAAAATGCACCCATCGTAATTTTGGATGAAGCAACATCTGCACTTGATAATGAATCCGAGGCAATGGTGCAGAAAGCAATGGCTAATTTAATGAAGGATAAAACCGTTTTTATTATCGCACATAGGCTTTCCACCATTCAAAAAGCTGATAGGATAATTGTTATAGAAAATGGCACAATTGTTGAAACAGGATGTCATAGTGAACTTATGAAAGTTCAAAACGGCCGCTACAGAACGCTTTATGATATGCAGTTTAAAAACGTCGAAACCCTTATTTGAAAATGATTAGCTGACAAATCTGCTAAATAATCCTTCTTCTAAGCCTTCAATATTTTGTGATTTCTGCTTATATTTGTAAGTCAAGGCCTCTACGCTGTTTTTAGCGGGCGCACTTTCGCTTCTTCTGATTTTGCGTCTTTCAATTGGTGAAAGCAATCTAAGATTTTTCTTTTCTTGGGATTTTTGCATAATATTGTATTTTGCCCAATGTGCAAATTGTTCTTTACCAACATCTGTTGCCACAAGAATGCTTTTTCCAAGATTGGCTTTTGCTGCTGCATCTGCAGCCTTTTTGTCTAATTCCATAGCAGACCACATATCATCCCGAATCCCTGTCATTTTAACCTGTGCATCGCTGAAAAGCATTTCTAATAGTTTGTTAAGCGAATTATCGGCAGATTGCTGAGCCTTATATAAGTTGCCTTGCGTGTCTGATGGTATTATGCCGTGTTGTTTTAAAATATAATTGCTTATTATGGTAAATTCCTCATTGCTCATACCATTAATCTTTGTTTTGTTGTCAAAGAATATTTCATTAAGGCTTTTTTGTACCTTTTGCAATGCTTCTTCTTTGCTTAAGCCCACAGGAAGCGCTGCATCTTCAAGTACAAATCTAGAAAGATTTATAACATCCGCATTGTTTATATAGCTTGTCAGATTCAAGCTTCTTACGGCTTGTTCCATAGTCTGGTCAATTGTATTTCCCGTATCAATCAATGTAAATATCTTGCCCTTGCCTGCTTTTAGTGCTTCTACATCTATAAAGATGTTGCCCTGATGAATATCAGCATGAATTGTCTTTCCATTTTTATTTGTCTTGTTAAATTGTTCAACAAGAACTTTTCTGTATTCTGCAATAAGCCTTTTTGCTGTCTTTTTATCAAGGCTGATATCGCCAAAGGCAGGCGTTTTTGCCTTAACTTCCTCAATTTTTTTGTTGATATCGTCCAGTCTTTCTTTAAATTTTTGGTTATCAGGATGTTTTGCAACCCTTTCCTGCGCAATCTTTTGTTTTGTGAAGAGTTCGTTTAGTTTTGTCAATGAATCCAGACTGATACCATTGGCCTTTTCCATAACATAAAGGCCGTCTTTAACCATTATTGGTTTTACAACATTTGCAACCTTAGTGTATTTAGCAAGTTTTTTGGCTGCTTCCATTTCATTATTAAAATCAACTTCCTGCAATACGCCATTTGCAATGCTTTCGACATTCCTTACCATATAATTAATTTCATCTTCGCTTGCATTTCTTTCTTTAAGCGTCTTTTTAACAATTTCTATGAATTTTTGTTCATCAGCCTCAACTTTTTCTTTTGTAATGCCGTCTTTTAGCATTTTAATACATACTTCAGCTCCGGTATTATTATCCTTTGCAAGGTATGATTCAGCAATGGTACCTACACCAAGGCATTTTTCAACACTGTATTGATTGCCGAATGTTTTTTCAATAATTGACTGTGCCTGATCCATAGTTCTTGATGGCGGACAGCTTTCTTTCAGTATTGCTGTAATAGGATCATAGCTATCTTCCTGTATTTGTTTAAACTTAACGGCAAATATGTTTTCATTTGTTAGCGCCAAAACTTTTGCTTCGTCACTTAAATTGCTTCTCCAGCCGATAATATTATTTATGGATTCATCTCCAAGCAATATTTTTTCAAGCTGTGTATATATTGCATCTCCAAAATCGGGCACTGTAAGTTTGTTTTTGGTTAAATTTTCAGCAACAATCGCTGCATTTTTAACATATATCTTGCTTGCCTTGCCCATTTTTATTAATGGAATGGCAGTTAATGCAGCACTTGCAATTAATGGAATCGGATTTTTTAGAATACCATCTTTAAAGCCTTTTAAGCTTTTCTTCTCTTCATCATTCTTTTCGCCAATAAAATACCTTGAGAGTGCATTGGCGCCCAGGTATAAAGGTGCACCAACTGCTGCATGTAGTGTCATCAAAGGCATTAAGGCGCCATTAAGCGCGCCAGACCAGAAATTTTTGCGCTTATCTTTTTTCTTTGCCTTCTTTAGCGCCTTTTCTTCTTTTTGTCTTTCGCTTCTTGAAAGTTCTTTCCTTTCTTCTTTATCAAGTTTGTATTGTTTTGTTCCTATTTTGTCAAGTTTTAAGATAAGGTTTTTTGACATTCCGCCTGCAAGTGCCGCTATAATTGCTGCAGCGACAGCCATCTTTTTATTGCTGCCAAGTAAATCCTTCGCTTTTGCTGTAAGTTTTGCCGGAGTATTTTTAATCAAATCTTTTTTAAGAAAATGCTGGGATAATGTATTCATACCATCAACAAGTCTATTAACCGTGCTTTTTGCATAATGTTCCTCATTTATTGAAAGCATCGCATGGCCATAAGCCGCAGCTTTTTTTAGACCAAAGAATGTTCCGCCTGCTGCAAGGATTGAAACAGTGTCGCCTGTTGTTTGTGCAAATTTTTCCTGTGATTCCCTGTAATCTTTTATGGCCTTGTCGGCATCTTTTTCTGTCTTTGTTCCTTTTACTGTTTCATCAATTATCTTTTGTACATTTTTTGAGCCCAAACCAAGACCTGTGATGTTTTTAGCCTTGTCATAAAGTTTTTCTGCGATACCGTTTTTCTTTTGTGCCTTTTTAAGAGTCTTGCTTAATTCGACAGTATCGACTATAGGGCCTTGGGATATGGTATTTTCTGCGGCAGTTTGCAGGACTGGAGTTTGCTGTTTTGCTGTATTAATATTTTGGGTTTGTGTATCAGCGGGCTTTACAATATCTGTGTTATTTTGAACGTTTTGTCTAATGTCATAATTTGTATTCCCTTTGTCCCCTATGTTGCTACCAGCCTTAGGAGAAGATGGTGTTATACCTGTATAAGGCTTTGCATTTGGAATATTATTCATAAAGTTTGACATTGTTAAGTCGTTGTTCATTCGGCCATCCTGATTTTTAGGTTTTAAAAAACAAAGTACTCATAGTAATAAAAACCTAAAAAGCATGTTTTTTGCTAAAAATATTAGGTTTTATGAAGCTAGTTTGGATGCAGGAATCTCTGTTGGGCAAAATTATATTTCAATTAAACGTGTAAAAGATTGTCTTAATTTAGCTATGTAAAATTTTGTCCTTTTCTCCAATAGCCGGATTTTAGGTATATAAGTGCCACAATAACAGAGCAAATTGAGGCAACGGGTGCTGCTATTCCTAAATTAAACAGGGTTTTTCCAAATACTGTAGTGATGATAAATGCCAGAGGCACTCTTATTAAAAGTGCTGCAAGAAGATTGTTTGCCATTGAAAACCACGTGTGCCCGCAGCCTGTAAAGAAAGCGTTTGTACAGAACACAAAAGGCACAATGATTAAGTCAAAGCTGAAAGATTTTAAGTACGATGCTCCCTCTCTAATTACATCAGCATCTGATGTAAAGATTCTAACGGCACTTTCGGGGTTTGTCTGCTGCCAGATAAGACAAATAAGCCCGAAAACAAATGTATAGCTAATTGCAGTGTATAGTGTATATTTTGCTCTAAGACGCTTTTTTGCTCCCATATTTTGTGCGACAATCGGTGTCAATGCCATTGCAAAGGAGAAGGCAGGAAGCATGGTAAACCCGTTCAGTCTGTTTGCACTTCCATACCCTGCAGAAGAATCCACTCCCATTTTATTTGCAAGAGATAATAATATTATAAAAGACATCTGCACCATTGAATCCTGAAAAGACAATGGCAGCCCGAGTTTTATAATATTCTTAATCTTTTCAAAATAAAACCTTGCCTTTCTAAACTTAAGTTCGAATGAAAATTTGTTCATTTTTACATATAAAACTAAACCAAGCGTGCAAATGCCTTGTGAAATAACAGTTGCAATGGCTGCACCTTTTACGCCGAAATTTAGCAGTCCTATAAAAATTAAATCAAGGATTATATTGACCCCTCCGCCTATTGCAACAAACATCATAGGCACCATTGAATTTCCCACCCCTCTTAATATTGATGAGACGGCATTAAACATAAAAATAAATATTATTCCAAATGAGCAAATTTTAACATAATTAACAGCCTCAATATAGGCTTCCGATGGGGTTTGCATAATATGTATAAGATTTGGCGAGAAACAAAACATTGCTAAAAGCACAGTGATGGCAAGAATGCTGAAAAATATGAGCACAGTATTTGCAATTTTTTGTATTTCATCAAATTTTTCAGCACCGAAAGCATGGCCTATTAATACTGTGGTGCCAGAGCTAAATCCTATTATAAAAGACATTACAAGGTGCATAACCTGAGCACCTATTGCAACGGATGAAATAGCAGCGCTTTCTTTTGTAAAATGTCCTATGATTATTAAATCGCACGCGCCGTATAAGGCTTGAAGTAGGTTTGCAACAACAAACGGCAGGGCAAATAATACCAAAGTTTTTGGTATACTTCCTTCGGTTAAATTTTGTTCCTTCTTAAACATACTAACAATGTTAATTTAAATAAAAATTTTTTGCCATATGCCAAAAGAAATATTACAAGACAGTGTCGCCGGCGCGCAAATATAAATATGCTTGGCAGCTTTTTTGTTTTTTATCTTTATATGTTGGCTGGTATTATTTTACATTTGTATCAACCCTTTTAAAGTAAATGGTTGAAAATCCTTTTAATCTTATGGGTTTTTTATGTTCTTCATCAGATATGCCAAATCCTTTAATTACGCGGTTTTTATTAAGATATTCACCGCTTCCTGTGTATTTTTCATCATCGGTGTTTAATATTTCAACCCATTCGCCCTCTGGAAATGGCATATAATACCAGTTATCGGCAATCATCGGATAATCATTATCTTTAAAGTTTGATACAACAAAAATTTCATTGCCGGATTCTTCATCCTTAGTGTGAAAGGCTATGGCATCATCATGTATTACAACATCCCTTTGGCCCTCATTGGTTAAGACAAGATGCCCTTTTGTCATTGCAGGGTTGTTTTTCATAATTGTGTTTAAATCTTTTGTAAACTCTCTAAAGCCATCCATTCTTGCTTTTGT
This sequence comes from uncultured Vampirovibrio sp., assembly GCA_910583725.1. GTDB lineage: Bacteria > Cyanobacteriota > Vampirovibrionia > Gastranaerophilales > Gastranaerophilaceae > MGBC122484. Next base: position 11,255 of record CAJTXZ010000033.1, on the reverse strand, counting down.
ATTATTTGAATAGTTAATATTTCCAAGTTTTGAAGCTTCAAGCGCTGCCATTGCCGGTTCGTAGCCTTTTTCAACCTTTAAGTATTCTTCATATTCAGGCTCCATAAATTGCCTGAAAAATCTAAATGGCGTTAAATCAAGGTTTTCATCCCCCATAAAAACAAGCTTGGGACCGGGGATTGCATATGTTAGTGCTTGTGCCATTCTTTGCTGCATTGCGCTTTTTTCAAAACACCTTGAAAGCTTTTTATAGGTTAGTTCTGATTCCTTGTTTATTCCTAAATTTTGAAGAATATCATTATAAAACGCGTCATATGTGTTGTATTTATATGAATCAAGCTTTCCTTCCATAAGCATTATGGCCAGTTTTTCAACAGCGAGATTTATTTTTTGATGAAGAACAACATTTTTTGCTATTTCAAACGATGTATTTTTAAGCTGTGCAAATTCCTCTGCTCTCTTTATGTCTTTGTCATCCAAAATCGTATTATCTTCAAGGTTAAGCTTTGGTATAAGATATTTAATTACAGGCCTTGTGCCGTCAATGTTTCCGGTTTCATCATGGCTTGTAACATACTTTACGGTATTTTGGCCCTGATATATTGCGTTTATTAATGAAGCAAATGCGCTTCTGCATTTTTCTTGGGATTCGTTTTCCTGATTATAACTTGCACCATCATGGGTATGGATTGCATTATCAAGGCTGTGATGGTATGCAAAATCCCATTCGCTGTCATAGCCCAAATTTCTGATTAAACCGTGATGGGTATCAAAACCATTGTTAAAATCTATAATTGCTTCATCAATTTTATCAATAAACGCGCAGTGTTCTTCTTCACCTTGGCTTGCCAGGGTTTCATCCGGTGTCAGCGGCATTGTAACGCGCTTATCATGGAGTTCGTTACTATCAAGCCAATAGTCGTATTCATTGGCATTAACATGCTCCCTGCTATCTTCAGCTGTTATTATTTTATCCGGAAAATGATAACTAATCTCAGCGGCAATCTCCTTCATTGTAAAATCAGATTCCATATATTTTGTCATATCAAACCTGATGCCATCAACATTATAATTGTCAAACCAGTTGATTGCTGCATTTACAATATAATCTCTTACATATTTAGAATTTTTGCCTTCAAAATTAAATTTATAGCCAAAATCATTCTTCCCTGCCGTGTACGGTCCTGTTATATCAAGCTCTAAGCCATCCGGGCCGATATGGTTTGGAACAAAATCAAGAATCACGTTTAAATTAAGACCATGGGCATAGTCTATTAATTCCTTTAATCCATCAGGCCCGCCCCTGTGCTCTTGCGGGGCAAACTTGTCAACGCCGTCATATCCCCAATTGTAGTTATATGTATTTTCGCAGGGCATTATTTCTACTGTATTAAAACCCGTGTCCTTAGCGTGTTTAAATTTCTTTTTAGCTGCATTAAATGTGCCTTCTTTTGTATAAGTATCTATCTGTATTTCATAAATACTTGCATCTTTTATGCCTTTTTGCCCCTTTTTAGGATTTTTCACTATTCTGTTAGGATTTTTCAGCCATTCAGTTTGATTTTTCCATTGAAAAGCAGAATGATCATACAATATTGAATAATTTAAAAACTCTTCTTTTGTTCTATTGCCCTGCCTGTATGCATAGGGGTCTTTTACTTCAATTGTTGTATCATCTGCTTTTTTTATCACAAAAGAATATTTATCGCCCGCTTTGGCTTTATTGGACGAAAGTTTATCCTTTGTTTGAAAAACGCCTTCACCCTTATTTTCTAAAGGATACAGCTGAAATTTTTCAGGATTATTTCTATCCAAAATTTTTACAGACACCTCTTTTGCATCAGGGAATGTGAAAATTTTAAAAAACACTTCTTTAGTTTTTGGGTCTATCTTTGCGCCCCAGCTTCTATGCTCTTCAAGCCTTCTTTTAAATGAGATGTTATTTGGCATATACATTGAGGCCTGATTGAATGTTTTGCTTGCCGTATCTAGTATTATAGGAGACTGCGCAACCCGGTTTGTATTTTTCTTTATTTTAGTCTTTAAATTTCCTGCGTTATATGTATGGGCAGGCATTTGTATACCATAAATCCGCATTTATTTAAAATATCCTCAATGTTAAAAAATCAACACAATCAATTCACCTAAGTAATTATACAAAACCTGAAATAGAAATTTTTGAACGGCAAATTAAAATTTTTACATAATTTAATAATTTACGGAAATTTTTCTGTATAAATTAAAGACGCTAAAATCAAAAATGACTGTTGGTTTGTGCTGCTCTATACAAACCTTTCAAAAATTTTATCAATATTTTTTAAATATTTTTGATAATTAAAGCACTCGGCCATTTCATCATCGGCTAAATGTTTTTTCATATTTTGCTTAAAATTGCCGTTATTGTTAAAGGCATCAAGCGCTTCTTTTTGAACAATTTCATAAGAAGCTTCTCTTGTCATGCCTTTTTCTACTAATTTTAAGAGGCAGCTTTGAGAGAAAATAATATCGCCGTATTTGCCGATATTCTTGAGCATATTATCAGGCTTTATTACAAGATTTTCTAATACATTATTCAGCCTTGTAAGCATATAATCGGCTAAAATTGTAGAATCCGGGAAAATTATCCTTTCAACGCTTGAATGCGAGATGTCTCTTTCATGCCAGAGGGTAATATTTTCCATACTGGCAACGCTGTTTGCCCTTAGTACCCTTGCAAGGCCTGATAAATTCTCACTTGCAATCGGGTTTTTTTTATGTGGCATAGCAGATGAGCCTTTTTGGCCTTTTTTAAATCCTTCTTCAACCTCGGCCACTTCCCATCTTTGAAGATGTCTTATTTCAACAGCAGAATTTTCAATAACAGAACCTAAGATAGATAATGCTGAAATGAAAGCGCAGTGGGCGTCTCTTGCTATTATTTGCGTACTTATTTTAGCAGGCTTAAGTCCTAAGATTTCACAGGTAATCTTTTCAACCTCTGGCTCAATGTTTGAATACGTGCCTACAGGGCCTGAAATCTGCCCTCTTAGAATATCCGAAAGCGCATATTCTATCCTTTTTTTTGCCCTTTCAAACATATCATACCAGTTTAATAATTTAAAACCAAAGGTTATAACCTCTGCCCCGATACCGTGGGAACGGCCTATGCATATGGTGTCTTTGTGTTTCATGGCGAGGGTTTTAATGGTATTTAAGATTATATCTAAATCTTTTAAGATGATATCGGCAGAGTCTTTGATTTGAAGTGCAAAGGCTGTATCAATTACATCAGAGCTTGTAAGCCCTTTGTGAATGTATCCTGAATATTTTTCGCCGACATATTCATTTACGCAGGTTAAAAATGCGATTACATCGTGGTTTACGGTTTTTTCAATTTCATCAATCCTATCCACCGTAAAATTTGCGGTTTTTAGGATGTGCTCATATGCTGCCTTCGGAACTTCACCTAGCCTGTAATAAGCCTCTATTACTGCAAGTTCTACCTTTAAATAATATGAAAATTTACTGTCTAATTCCCAAATTTTAGAGATTTCTTCTCTTGAATACCTTTTTATCATACAAAAATTATATTAAAAAAATGAAAATATTCCTATTAGGGTGCCAAATATTTCCAGACTTCCTTGGGACGGATTATACTGTGCATCATTTGTAGTCTGATACAGGCATTTGCCTTTAATGTTAGCAAATTATCATAAGGAATAACAGCCTCTGGAGGTGCTTTGTTTAATAATTTAGGATACAGCCCAAAAATGTTTTAATGGTTAAAAGCTTTATTTGTAAGCTCGTTTAATTAAAGCAAACTTATCCCTTATCTTCTTCTCTTTGAACAAGGACAGAACCTTCTTTGTGATAGATTGATACAATATTTTTGCCGTTGTTTTTTGAAAAATATAAGGCTGTATCGGCACTGTTTATAAGGGTTTTAGCATCCTCGCCATCCATCGGGTATTGGCATATGCCGGAGCTTATTGTGGGGGATATAAACACGCCTTCTTTGGCCTTTACCCTTATTCTTGAAACGTTTAGCCTTAATCTTTCCGCGATAATTACAGCATCTTCTTTTGTGGTTTCAGGAAGGATTACAATAAATTCCTCCCCGCCGTATCTTGCCGGAATGTCGATTTTTCTGACGGTTTGGGATATTTCGTTTGATAATTCTCTTAAAATCTGGTCGCCAATTAAGTGGCCGTATGTGTCATTTATTCTCTTAAAATTATCAATATCCATCATTAAAAGAGACATTTTGTGCTTATACCTTGAACATCTTCTTATTTCATTTTCAAGAAGGGTATAAAAATGTCTGCTTATATATAATTTTGTAAGCCCGTCTTTTGTTGCAAGCTCGTAAAGTTTTGCGTTGTCTATTGCAATTGCGGCCTGGTTTGAGAGGGATGTCATAAACTCTAAATCTTTTTGATTAAACAGTTTATTATTCTTTTTGTTTGAAATATTGATTACGCCAATAGCTTCGCCTTTTGCTATCAGGGGCACACAAAGAAGCGACTGCGTATTTGTGAGCGCATCTTTTTTTACAAACCTCGGGTCATTAGAGCCTAAATTTGTAATTATAGCCTTCTTTTCAAGGAATACTGTACCGGCAACACCTTCTCCTGCTTTAATTTGCGAGCATTGAATAAGGCCGTTGTTTATATTTTCTTCAACCCTTTTATCATTAAGGCCGTATACAACCTTTACTTGCAAGGAGTTTGAAGTGTAGTCATAAAGCATAAGAGAGCCTTTTTCTGCTTCAAGCGTTGTAAGTGCCTTGCTTAAAATTATCTGCAGAAGCCTTTTGAGGTCATCAATGAAGTTAACTGCTTGTGAAATATTGTAAAGGATTGAAATGTTGTATAAAGATTTTTGCAGTTCAATGATTTTATTATCCTGCGCTCTTCTATACAGAAGCTTTACAATGACAGGCTCCATATATTCAAAAACTTTTGTTAAGAATTTTAAGTTTTCAGGGCTGATTTCTGCCGTGCCATCATCATTTTTGCCAATAAAGCACAGGCACACAGGCATATTTTTCTCTTTGTCAAAAAATACCCTTATATATTGTGTTTCAAGGTCTACAAGTCCGTTATTCTGCCAGAAGGATGAAAATATCTGCTGATGATTTTCATTTGTGGTTTTTATGATATCGCCCTTGCTCATAATTGACCAAAAGGCTTCATTTTCGTATTCAAAATACTCATCAAGCCTTGAATTTTGATTTGTTAAAACGCTTTTAAAAACGTTGTTTTCAAATAAATAAAACGAGATTTGATGGTTTTTTATTGCAGAAGATATTAAATCAGACATTTTGATGATTAAATCTTCAACACCAATTGCCTGACTGGCTATTGCATTTATTTCAAACATTTTATCGAGCATGTAGACCACGCTCTCTAAATGACTATAATCTTTTTCGGTCATCTCTTTCATTGTTTTTTGTTTTTATAATATTATAAGATAAATTTCTAGTAAATACAATTTGTATAGGATTTTAACATCATAAATGCAAAAAATCATAAACAGAAAATGCCAAGGCTGCGGCAAAACTGCAGTGAGAGAAGAATTTATTAAAATAACTCTATCGAATGGTAAACTTTATATAAATCCAACATCTAAAATTTTAGGACGGAGCATGTATATCTGCCCCGATATGAAATGCATTAAGACTGTGATAAAGAAAAAAAGAATGTATTCTGCCTTAAAATATAAGAATTTTGATGAAATTTCAAAGCTTGAAGAAAAGCTTATCAAGCTATCCATCTGAATATTTTAAAATCAAATCCCAAAAACCCCTCTATTCATAACAAAAAGCCAAAGAACAAATTTGTAAAAGGTGGCATAAGTGAGCTAAGGCTAGAAAATGATTATGCTATTTTTGCTAAACAGTCATTATAAAAACTGCAGCCATGATATATTATCAAGAAATTAATGAATATGATATAATTTTTACTAATGAAGTATGCCGTTTTTAATAATGAAAGAATTGAAGCTACTAAAGGGTTTCAAGGTGCAATTTGTCCTGTTTGCGGGAATAATGTAGTAGCAAAATGCGGTAATATAAATATTCATCATTGGGCACATAAATCTGAGGCTGAATGTGACAATTGGTGGGAAAATGAAACACTGTGGCACAGAAACTGGAAAAACAGTTTTTCTGATAATTGGCAAGAACGTATTATGTATGACAATACAAGTGACGAAAAACATATTGCTGATGTAAAAACACCAAATAATTTAATAATTGAATTTCAACATTCTTCTATAAAGCCGGAAGAGCGCATTGCCAGAGAAAAATTTTACAAAAACATGATTTGGGTTGTTGATGGAACACGTTTAGAAAATGATTACAAACGTTTTAATAAAAATAAGGGTGGGTTAAAGAAATCAAAAGAATATAAATCATATGCAGAGGCTACTTGGATTGAAGAAATATTTCCCAGAACTTGGATAAATAGCACAGTACCAGTATTTTTTGACTTTGGTATTAATCATTCTGACGAACTTAATGAGGATAAATGCAAAAATTTATTATGGTGTTTATTTCCGCGGGAAAAAGATTTAACCAGTAGAGTTGTTATGTGCATTTCAAAAGAAAACTTCGTAAAACATATTGTACAAAATCTTTCTTTTAGAAACCTTATTTTAGAAAAACAACAAAAAAAGGTTAAGCAGATAAGTGATTTAATTCTCAATTTAAATAGTATAAAATTAACTCCAATTAAAATTATCCAGAAAAATTCTAAGGAATTATCTTGGAAAAAAGATTTAAAACCAGGTGATATATACATATATGGTGATAAGCAAATATATAAAGAACTTGAATTAATTATTACAGGAGTTGAAACATATTATAAAGAATGGAACAAAGAAAAGACCGTTATTCGTAAACACAAAATTAATTCTGAAACTGTAAAAAATGCAAAAATTAAACCTAAAATATTTTCTAATGGTAATTATATTGAAGAATTATTTTTAGAAAATGGCAATAAATTAGAAAAAGTATGTGATGTTATTTGTCTGTTATTAAAAAAAGATGATATTCCCATTCCCGCATTAATTACATTAGAAAGTAAATATGAACAAAAGCTGAAATTGTGCATTGCACAATTTCAAACAGATTATTATCCGATAACAATTTTTACAACAAAGCCAAATAAAAATAACTCATATTTTATATCCATATTTTACAATGATTGGCTAATGTATGGTCAAGATAAAAATATAGCAAATTTGGCAAGAAAAATGCAATTATATACAAACAAATTTATTTTCAATAAATAATAATGCTAGAACCCATAAAGCACGCATTATTCCTAACAAAAAGCGCCCGAAGGTGCAAATTTGTTTAAGTGGGGCGGGTGATGGGTCGTTGCACGAACTTTTTAATGATATTTTATTCCCTGTCTTTACTACAAAAGAAGTATTATTGTTGGAAGGTGAGATTAAAATTTTTTAGGTTAAAAAATTATAGCAATATAAACTTAAAAAATTCTTTTATAATTAAAATTATCTCTTATTTTCTTAATGAAGAATTTGCCCTTAGATTCAGATTTACATAATTGTTCATACAAAAATATAGGAACTTTAAAATATTGATATATTTCGCCACCATTGAACTCTACTTGAAAAATTCTTTCTTTATTATTATATCCTATTTTTTTACAGTATGAAGAATTTACATCTTGCATTTCTATTACAATTGTTTCAAAATCGGGTGATTTTATCTTAATTTCTTTAACATGGATTTCTTCTAGTTCATTATATAAAATTTCAAAAGACCTTTGACTGCAACTAGAATGTTTATTGCATTTTAATTCCATAATATCAAACTGGCTATTACTATTAATTCCTAAAAACTCAAATATTTGCCTAATGTCATCAAATATTGTTTTAAGAGATATGTTCTCTTTAATTTGATTCAGACCTATTATTCTGCAATGATGAGCAATTTTATTTCTTAATATTCTAATATTCTCGAGTTTATTTAACAGTTCACTTTTAGAATAATTATTTGGTAAATTTGGAAAAATTTTAATTAATTGCACATCATTTTCCCAAAGTGTACTTATTTTTAATATTGCTAGCCAATAACCCAAAGTTGTCTTATTTTCAACAAACTCTATGCAGTTAAGTCTTGGATTTTCTGATAATGCTTTTTTGCTTTCTAGATATAATCCGCAACATCTTTTTATATGCGTAATTTTATTACGCAGCTTTGTGTTGCTTGAATAATCTTTACCTAATTCTTTTAGTTGATCGTTAATAAGTTGCAAGTCTTCTTCCAAATTTTTTGAAATATCTTTTGTAAACTCGCAATTTTTGTATTTATTATACAAAGAAAGGTCATTGACGTTATCAATTTTATTAATTGTTAATAATAAAAATTCATCACGAAACCAATAATCAGTATAGCGTTCTGTCAATCTTGTATTTATCCGTGTTTTTAATATTGTTTCTAACAAAAAAATATGTGGATACAATGCAATTGAAAGTTTAACATTGTATCTGAAAAGATATATGGCAGCTTCCCATTTATTTTTAACACCAATTTTTCTTTCCAAATATTCATACATATCGGGATTTTCTTTAAGAAAATTTACATAAGGGGCTATTTTATAAAATGATACGATGCTAAGAAAATTATTTATATCAGCTTCTAATTCTGGTGGTAACGATAATTGTTCTATAATTGTTTGTGAATTCATCATCTTCTTTCTTATGTGTTGGGGTTGTAAATTATAATAAATATGATATAATAATATTACTAAGCGACTCATTGCTTCGGCGGTGCTGTCGCATTTTTATTATATAAGTCATGGATAAAATAAGTCAAATATCTAATAATATTTAATTGCTCTGTTCGAACTCTGGAAAGCATTGATATAACTGCAAAAAAGACCTCTTTGTGAGGTCTTAAAATTAGTGGGGCGGGTGATGGGGTTCGAACCCACGAGTACCGGAACCACAATCCGGGGCCTTAACCACTTGGCGACACCCGCCATATGTAAAGTTTTATTAAGTTTTGTAATTATTTTTAGAGGTGTTTTTATCTTTTTATGGTTTTTGGTCTGAAAGTTAGTAGTTGCAATGGTTTTAGGATTTTGTAATTTGTTTTTGAAATTTGTAAAAATTTTCAAAATGCCTGCCGGGCAAGTGTTTTACGGTGTTCATATCAAAATCTTAAAACAATGGTTTTGAATGAGATTTTTCTGCTGTATGATTCTTCCAAAGCAGTGAAAAATCAGCATTTTGGGCATTTTTCTTGAAAAATTGCCGTTACAAACTTAATATATTCTAAAAACAAAATATTTTCAAGATGTTAAGAAAAATTTTTAAGCTATAATTTTAAAATGAATACATATACTTCAAAATTTTTGCCGGTGGAGGTTGAAAAATTTAAACAGATTTTCAAGGATGAAAATGCCAAATTTTCAACACCCCAATATATGTTCTTTCGCGCTCAGGGCGCGGGTTTTACGGCATCTTTTTACACAAGCGGAAAGCTTGTAATTCAGGGAAATAAAACTGCAGAGATTGTGTCAAAATACTTTGAAAGCGGCTATATGCCTGCAACAGAACTGTTTGAGATACCCAAAAGCCTTACGGGGGGGCAAATTGCTCCGTATCCTCATATAGGAATAGATGAGTCCGGGAAGGGAGATTTTTTCGGTCCGCTAGTGATAGCTGGGGTTTTGCTGGATGAAAAGGCTGCAAATGCCCTAAAGAAGGCAGGTGTAGCCGATAGTAAAAAATTAAATGATAAAAAAATATTAGAGCTTGAAAATTTAATAAAAGAGGCTGGAACCTTTGATATCATTGCGATTGGGCCAAATAAATATAATGAACTTTATTCAAAATTTCAAAATTTAAACAGGCTCCTTGCGTGGGGCCACTGCACGGTTTTAGAGAATATACTGGCTAAAAAGCCTTGCGGCACAGCTATTTCAGACAAATTTGCCGATGAGGCCGTGATAAAAAATGCCCTGAAAGAAAGGGGTAAAAATATTCAGGTAATCCAGCAAACCAAGGCAGAGAGCGACATTGCGGTGGCTAGCGCGAGCGTTTTAGCGAGGGCAGAATTTGTGAAAAAAATCTCAAATTTATCTGAAAAATATGAACTCAATCTGCCAAAAGGCGCGTCAAATCTGGTTTTAGAGCAGGGCAAAAAATTTGTAAAAAAATACGGCAAAAATGAACTAAAAAATATAGCAAAATTACACTTTAAAACCTATGAAAATATAGTTTCGGGCTAAAAGCCAGATGGGATAAGGGTTTTAGGCAATTTTCGTGCGTGTAGATTTTATTTTATGTTCTTATAAGAGTAGTGGGCGTATATCCTTGCAGAGCTTTGATTTTAAGGATTTTGCACGGGTGAAAGGCTTGTGCTGCAAGAGTTTATAGTTATTCGCCTGAAAGCTTTTTGCAAGTTTCGTCTTAAAAACCCTTGTCCTGTATGCATTTTCCGGGTTTACACGGTACAAGAGGGCAAAAAGCCCCGTATGACTGATTTTTTATATCGCAATCCGGAGACGCTGATTAATATACGGCAAAAAAGCTTATGAATTGGGGTTTTCAACCTATTGCACGGTTAAAACGCTTGTTGTGAGCCATAAGGAAGCGTTTTGCCGCAAAAAACCATAAAATTAACGCTTCAAATACTCTAATGGTGCGGGTTTATAAAAAATAAAATTCTGTATAATACCTATAACAGTGCATTTGCACGTGCTTAAAAGTTTAAAAAGGCCTGCAGTAAGCTTCGGCAGACAAAACCTCCATTCTCAAGAGGGTATATGTTTACGGTATTTAAAATTGTAATGACTGTATTCTGTTTATAGCAAGCTTTTTGGCTATATGCACGTTAAATGCGGAAAAATTATCAAAATGACTGTCAGCAAAAATTTTAATTGGTGTAATTTTTACAATTATTATACCCACTTCCCGTCCGCAAAAATAATAGAATTAAGTGTATTTAATACAATAAAAATTATATGCATTATGCCGGGGCACTAAAATTTATATTCCCATTATAAAAAACCAGATAGAAAAAGGGACGCTTAAAGGTTACAAAAAAGCGTCCCAGAAAAGTTGTTTATCGTAAATTTTATTAAGACCTGTTGATATACTTTTATATCATGCCATCAAGCCTTGTTTAGGCTAATTAACATGTACTCCCAAGCCGCACAAGAGCCCAAGCACAAATGCTCTTACTCCCACCACTCTAAGAATATCTTCCCATTAGAACCATTGCCACCTTTGGATGG
>CAJTXZ010000032.1 GCA_910583725.1 uncultured Vampirovibrio sp. | reverse complement strand
CACAAGTGAAAACGCACCCCTGAGCCTTTTTGCGCCCCTTAATAAAGAAGCATGCCAAGGCGGTTTTTCCCACATCCGTCCTTTTAAACGGTTAGGAAACAATGGTTTTTTGCGCAAAAACAGCGCAGCGAGCGCAATTGCGCACACAAAAACAATTTCATTCATTTAAAATACCTTGTAACCTTTATTTACGATAAAACAACTATAAACTTACCAATAATATTATCATATTTCATCTCGATTTCAAGTTTAGTCAAATTGTAAAGATTTTAAAGAGAATTAAATTTTCAAATATTATGGCAAAAAAGCTTGTGAAATCAGAATTTTTTATTTTTTTAAAAAAGGGCTAAATGATTAAAATTTTACAAATTTTGCTTAAAATTTGCCTCAAACTTAGCCAGTGTCTGATTTTTAGACAGCAAAATACAAAGTTTTCCATCTTTTTCGCAGATTACAAATTTTATCTTTGGAATGCGAAGTATCATGCTGCCGTTTTTTAAAACTGGTAGCACTTAAAATTAATAGGGAAACTTTGTAAAAAAAGACTCTTTTTTGGCGCAAAATATAAACAAGCGACGCCTTAAATGCCTCAATATACAGTAAAAAGCACATATTTATAAAAAAGAGTTTTGCTGTTTTTAAAGGTTAAATCTTATTTTTGCCGCCTTGTCTGCGGTTTTTGAAATTATGCTTCAAAAATTACATACAAAAAACGGGCAAACCTTCATTTTTCAAGCTTTTTTAATTTTCAATTGCTTTTAAAATATATAAGCCAAAGTAATATGCTTTTCTAAAACGCCTTGCCTGCCTTGTATTTGACATTTTTAATGCAGCGTGGTTTACAAAAGCATATGCTTATTTAATTTTAACATTGCTGAATTAAAGCTCTTAAAATGCCTCCTTTCAGTTATTCTTAATTGCACTATTATATTACACAACAATCTCCTCCATATGTATTAGTCATGTGGGTAATATTTTTTGAATCCTGTAAAATCTTAAACAATTCATATAGCTCTTAAAAAGCGGCGGAAAGGTTTTTGCCCTTTTTTATGTTAACTTTGTCAAAAAGATATGGTAATTTCATGTATAAGGCATCCTGGCGCATAAATTTTGGCAGGCATAGACTTTAGAAATATTTTAGCCCACACGTAAAATTAGCAATATAAGGCAATTTACAGTACCCCATATGCTTAAAAAGAAGATAGCGCAAGGGTTTTATACGTAAAAAAACTAAAATCCAAGCAAGACAAGGCATTCCAAGGATTAAAGAATCAAAAAACTGCACGCATGAAAAAATTTTAGTGCTTATTTATGGGCTGTTCTATGTAAATACCCTCGCCGCCAAGGTCTTGAGCTTTTTTACCATCTAAATACAGATAAACAGGAAGTTTCCCGCCATATAAATCTGCAGTTTGCACAATTTGATTAAGTCTTGCAAGCACAGACTGGGTTCCGCCGCCATCTCCAAATTCCCTTGTAAGGTTGATTATGATTGAGTTTTCAGCCTCATTCTTCTTTACGGAAATTAATTTTGTACCCTCAGGAATTTCAGTAAAAATCCCAAGCTTTTTTTCTTCCTCGCTAGGCCCCTTTAAAAGCAATGCAAGCGCGCTGTAAAGCGTTTTATGCTTAGCTTTTCTCTTCACATACTGAATAGTTCCCTCGTTAGATAAAAATGGAATAGTAAGCTCCTGAAGGCCCTTAGAATCAATATCCTGTTTTTGAGGCGCATTGCCATTTTTCACATCAGTTTCAGAGTCTTGCACCACAACGTTTTTAGCGTCTTCCGTAATTTGAAGCTCAGGGCTGTAGCCCTCTTTTGCAAAATAACTCCACAAAAAATATCCTCCACAAAACAACAAGGTGACAATCAGCGTTCTTATAAAAATTCCCATAAAAGCTCCTGTAATGACGTATTAATAAGCATTTCAGCTACTTAAAAACTTTTTTTATAACAATTTTATTATCTACCAAAATGCCGATTGAAACAAGAGTATTTTGATAAACTAGTGCAAAAATTATACCACAAGGACAGGAGCTTTTTAAGCTCTGGTGCGCATTTTGAGAGCATGCCTCAAATTTGTGTAAATCTTTAAATGTAATATTTGCCATTTCCGGCCCATGAGGCGAACACTCAACAGACACACCGTTTAGCACCTTTTTGTATTGCTCTTCATTTAAATTATAAATCGGCAAATTCAAGGCATTAAGAGGGCTTATGGCATTTTTGGATAAATCAGCATCCTCGATTTTTATAGAATTTTCAAGCGTGAAATTCCCTGCTTGCGTGCGCACAAGTGAGGTTAAATATGCACCAGTGTTGAGTTTTGCCGCCAAATCAACTGCAAAAGACCGTATATAAGTGCCTTTTGAGCAAAAAATTTCTATTTCAACCTCAGAAATTTGCGCCTGAGAATTTTTTAATTTTTTTTGTACATTTTCAGAAGAACACTTATCAAATAAATTTTTATCAGAAGATTCAGAAATTGTTACATAACTTAATATTTTTGCGTCATAAATTGTAACATTTCGTTTAGGAATTTTAATATCTAAAAATTTGTTAGGAGAGGCTAATAAATTTTGATTTTCTAATGATTTTTTATTTAAATTATAGAAATTTTGACAATCTTGTAAAGATTTATTTTCTACAGCCAAAAGAGAGTCTTGACAAGCTTTTTCATTTTTTTGAAGCGGGAAGTTCGCCTCCATTGTTTGGTTTACACGCGGGCAATCACCCTCAATAGCAGGAGAGGAAATATTTTGAGGCTCATCATATGCTTTTTCAATAATGTATTTTTTTGAGGTTTTGGTATTTTTTATACTTTTTCTTGCAAGGTCACAAAGCTTCTTCCCGCCTACTTTTACAGCGCTGAATAAAGGTGGAGTCTGCTCTATTTGGCCAATCATAGAATTCAGTGCAGATAAAAGCTCATCATAAGTAAAGTTTGGGACGTTAACAAAGCTGATATCGCCCTCAGTATCACCGGTTTCAGAAATATAACCAAATTTAATTTTTGCAATATATTTTTTATCAGACCCCAAATAATCTAAAAGTCTTGAAGCCCTTCCAACGGCAACCTGCATAACACCCTCTGCAAGCGGATCTAAGGTACCTGAGTGACCTATTTTTTTAATACCTAAAATTTTTCTCAATTTATAGATAACGTCAAAAGAGGTAATACCCTTGGGTTTAAAGACATTCAAAAAGCAAAAAGGCTCTATTTTGGCAGCTTTTAGATGTGGAGCACCCTCTGCTTCAATAGAATCAAGGGTCTTTGGGGTATCAAAATTAACGCCTAATTTGGCATGGTCTTTTTTCAAATTTCACCCCTGGAAATTTTATCAATTAAATCCGTAACGCGCATGCCCCTCTCCAAGGACTCATCAAGGACAAAACGCAACTCTGGCGTGAGTCTCAGCCTGATTCTTTTGCCAACCTCATAGCGAATCCTGGGTGTAAGTTTTAAAAGTGCCTCAGATGTGTGTTTTCGGGTATCTTCATCCCCTAGAACACTATAAAAAACCTTTGCAAATGAATTGTCATGAGAAACTTCTACATCTGTAATAGAAACAATACCCGAAATTTTGGGGTCTTTAACTTCTCTAAGCAAAATATCAGATATTTCGCGCATCAGGGCTTTTCTTACCCGCTCATTCCTAAGTGTCATAATGCTTTTAGTCCTATCAAACTTCTATAAACCAATTATATTGTACACTTTAGCGCCTAACATTTGTGCAAATACGCTGTTACACAGCGATACAGCATATTTTTACACACTTTTAGCTCAAAAGCGCACAATTTTTAAACTAGCGAGCTTCTTTCAACCTCTTTTGTAGTGGAAACCTCAATGATATCGCCCTCTTGAAGATCGTTGAATTTAGAGAATGAAATACCGCACTCAAAACCTTGCGCCACCTCTTTTACATCATCCTTAAATCTCTTAAGCTGGTTGATTTCGCCCTTGTATATTTCAACACCGCCTCTTTTAACAACAGCGGTTTTTGAACGCACAATTTTGCCCTCAGTTACATAGCAGCCTGCAATTTTGCCGGTTTTACCAAATGTAAATATCTGACGCACTTCGGCTTTGCCAAGCTCTACTTCCTGAATTTCGGGCTCAAGCAGCGAAAGCATCGTTTTCTCTACATCTTCTAAAACCTGATAGATAATATCATATTTTTTAATCTGTACATACTCGCGTTCAGCAGCTGCAAGCGCATTAGCATCTTCTTTTACGCTAAATCCAAGTATTATGGCATCACTGGCAGAAGCAAGCATGACATCAGCCTCAGATATATCGCCAACAGCAACATGCATAATTTTCGGCACAACCTTGCTTGATTTAACATTTTGAATAGCTTGCGAAACAGCCTCTGCAGAACCATTTGTACTTGCTTTAATTATTAAATTCAGATTCTTAATTTCATCATTAACAAGAGTATCTTTCTTAACATGGGAAACCGCCATTGCTTCAAGCCTGTTCGTTCTCTCTGTTTGCTTTCTCTCATTAACAATTTGTTTCATTGTTTTTTCATTGGCAACAACTTCAAAGGAATCACCGGCCTGCGGCACTTCGTTTAGCCCCAAGATTTCAACAGGTGTAGAAGGTCCGGCACTTTTCACCCTTTGTCCGGAATCATCCAAAAGTGCTCTTACTTTGCCGCCAACAGTTCCCGCAACAATAGAATCGCCTACTTTAAGAATACCGTTTTGTACAAGCATAGTGGCAACTGGGCCTTTGCCCTTATCAAGGTTAGCCTCGATAATAACACCCATGCCGGGGCAATCCTTAACTGCCTTCAATTCCTGCATTTCAGCTACAAGAAGAATATATTCAAGCAATTCATCTATACCTTTGCCTTGAAGTGCTGAAACCTTGACACAAATAGTATCTCCGCCCCATGCTTCAGGCACAAGTCCGTATTCTGTCATTTGCTGTAAAACCTTGTCAGGATCAGCATCCGGCTTATCCATCTTGTTAACGGCAACAATTATAGGAACATTGGCAGATTTTGCATGGTTTATAGCTTCAATTGTCTGCGGCATAACACCATCATCCGCTGCAACAACCAAAATAGCTATATCTGTTGACTTTGCACCCCTTGCACGCATCTGTGTAAATGCCTCATGGCCGGGTGTATCAATAAATACAATCTTTTTATCACCCTGCCAAACCGTATATGCACCAATACTCTGGGTTATTCCGCCAACCTCGGTTGAGACAATTTTATGCTTTGAAGCGCGGATACTATCAAGAAGTGTTGTTTTACCATGGTCAACATGGCCCATAATAGTAACAACAGGCGCTCTTTTTATCAAAGATTTTTCATCAGCCTCAAGAAGAATCTTATTTTTTTCTTCTTTTTCAGTTTCCTCTTGAATAAATGCTTCAATATCCTCATCAAGAGGCTCAATATCAAAATTGAGAGCGACTTTCTTAGCAGTCTCAATATCAATTGGGGAATTAACCGTAACCATTATTTTTTGCATCATCAAAAACTTTATAATCTCAGCAGGAGTCTTTTTAATCTTATCTGAAAGTTCTCCCACAGTCATTGGACGATTGATTACCACCTGTGTAACCTCAATTTCTTTAGCCTCTTCCTGCACATGTTTTTTATGCTTATTTTGAACAGTTTTTTCAAGACTGATTCTTTCCTGTTCTTCCTCTCTGTTATTATATGTTCGCTCTTTCTTTTTTTTCTTATTGCGAAAATCCTGATTTGCGTAAACATCAGGCGAAATAATATGCCGTTTTATTGGAGTCTTAGGTGCGGCTGCCTCGTTTGGCTTGCCTTTCTGAGCGCCAAGAGAACCTTTTTGCGGACGTCTTTTATCATCAACAGGGCGTTTTTTATCATCTGCAGGCTTTCTTGCAGAGCGCATTTGTTTTTCAGGCTCTTTTTCTTTCTGCAGATCTTTCTGGGGCTCAACCGGCTTTCCAAAATTTTTACGTGTTAGGGAAGCAATGTTTTTAATAACATGCTCTGGCGGATAGGCACTTGTCTCCTGTGCCTGAGGCATCTTAGGCTTTTCTTGCGGTTTTTGTGTTGGTTTTGGCGCAGGCCTTACAATCTCAAGCCTTGATTTTTCTTTTGGCTTTTCAACCACAGGAGGCTTTGGTTTTTCAGTATTTGTTTTCACAACCCTTGACATTAAAGGCCTTTCAATGGGCGCTTTTTCTGACGGCTTGTTTTCTTCATCATCACTTTTTTCTGACTTTACTTTTTTTACAACAAAAGCCTTTGGTTTCGCCTTCTTAGCAGTATGCTTATCATAAAGTTCACGAATTTTATCTATATTTCCCTGTGAAACAGTGGCACTGTGCGACTTAAAGACAATTTCAAGCCTGTCTTTTACATTTTCCATTAATTCTTTGGCGGTTACGCCTAATTCTTTTGCTAATTCGTGGACTCTCATTTTTCCCCAATTAAGTTTTATAACAATTAAACAATAACACAAGAAAAAATTTTAGTACAGCATGCTTAAAAATTTTGTTAAGTATAATAAATTTAATTAGAATCTTATTAGCTTAAGCGCATTTTAGAACACTTGAAACATCAAAGCATAACACAATGTAGATATTTTTAAGGAATTGAGCCAATATTACTCATAGATTTCCTGAATTTCAACCTTTTCTATAAAATCTTTGTCCTTAAAAACATTGTTAACATCAGGGATGGGACAGTCTGATATCACCCTTAACTTTATTACAATATAGCTGCCTTTATCATTATTTGTTATTTTTCTTTCAATTTTTTGTATTTTATTAAAATTTTTATCAACTAATTCTGCCATTTCATTTAAATATGAAACCGGTGCGGAAAGTTTTAATTCAAGAGTTTTTGATTCATAAGTCTTGCTTGATAAAAACCGTCTTTCAAAACGCCTGATTAAAACGAGAACCACAAGAGAAAATATAGATGCACTTGCCGCTATATCAAACATGCCAGTCCCGCATGCCATACCTATTGCAGCACACACCCACAATGTAGCAGCAGTTGTTATGCCAAAAATATTATTTCCATGACGCATAACTGTTCCCGCACCTATAAAACCAATACCTGTAATTATTTGCGCTGCAATCCTTGCAGGGTCATTCACACCCGAAATTCCTTCTGTTATATGCATTTTAAAGCCATACAAAGAAAGCAGCGTAAACACACAAGCACCGACACTTACGAGAATATGCGTGCGAAGCCCGGCAAACTTTCCTGTAACCTCCCTTTCTACCCCAAGAAGAAAAGCAAAAAATATAGATGCTGCAATCCTTATAAGGAGAGAATATTCAAAGTCGATAAAATTAGTATAATCAGCCATAAAAACTCCACAAGATTTTATTATAAGGATAACATAAATATTTTAATCTTGCCTGATAAAAATATTTACAGAGCAATTTTTTATTGCGAATTGTTTTTATATTTATAGAAAAATAATTATGCGGGACGCAAGTCCTTAAAAATTTTCAATTTTAGATTTAAGGCAATGCTAACTCTAGAAAGAAATGGATAGCAAAATAAATGATAAGTGAAATAAAAGCGCAAAAAGCTGTCGAATATGGAAAAAATATGATAATGCAACTTAAAAAACTAGGTGTGCAGCCAAGCAGCAAGGAAAATCCTCTTGCTAATACTTATCTTGAAAAATTTTTTGCAACAAAAGAGGGTAAAGAGGCAAGAGCTATGAACCTTGCCGCCTTAAAAGGAATCAAGGGTGCTCCATTGGAAAAACCTGTGGCAAAGTATTCTGAGGATATAAAATTATTATCATCTAATGATGCCGATATGGTAAAAAAGTGGACACAATGGATTAATCCCAGCAGTGGTAAAATGTATACGGTTATAAGAAAAAAAGATAACCCGGATGGTACAATTCTTGTCAGGGTTTTAGATGAAACGGGTGAACTTGTTAAGGAAAAAAATATCAAGCCAAAAAATGTGGTTGTGATAGATATGTTTGATGATGAAATATTTGCACATGGACAATATACTGATAAAATTATTGAGAGAAACAATCCTCTTTGTAATACAGAATGCATTAATGTATCTTATTTTGGTTCTCCATATGCCCCAAAGGTGATTAGAGGGTTGAAAAAAATATTAAAAGCAATGGAAGGCGGCAAAAAAATTGATGCAATAAACCTGTGTGTAGGAGGAGCAAAAAGCTTTAATTCAACAAACGAAGTCAATGAGCTAGTGAAAAAATCATATCCTGCAGCTAAACAACTACTTTTTAATTATGAAGGGGAAGAAAAAATGCTGCAGGATGAAATAATACCACTAATTCAAAAAATAACAGATGACGGTGTCAGGGTAGTAGTTGCTGCTGGAAATAGTTCAAAGGGTGAAGACATCGTATATTGGTATGGCATTGATGGAGTAGATTTTGTGGGTGCATTAAATCAAAATGGCCAATTGTCGTATTATTCGTCGTCTCGTCCATTTTGCAAGCATTATGAAACAGGAGATTTTAACGTACAAGTATTGAAAAATGGTGTAAATATCACAGGAAAACCCGGTGTTGACATATCTTATAAAAATACATGGTTTGAGCCCCTTCAGGGTAAAAAACCGGAAGATTGTCTTATAAGTAGCAAAGAGTCTCGAGAACTTGAGGAAATAATGGAAAAATATCCTGATTTAGATATAGGCGAAGGTATTGACAAAGAAGAATATGATAAAATTATTGAAAAATACGGAGATAAAATAGTTTGCACGGGTGATAACAAATATGCGAAAGCATTCGACCCAATGTATACGAGTGATGTTATTACCACAGATGAATGCGGGTATATGATTCCGTTTTTAAAAAGACATCAAATTTGCGGAACATCCTTTGCTGCGCCACAAAGAACCGCAAGAATTACGCTCAATGAAACAATGAAAGAAATTTTGAATTCATAAATTTTGTGTCTTGCAATTTGTTTTATATAATTTTAAGCTTTACCCTGATATCTTGCTTTTAGGGTCAAGTATATCCCTTATGGTATCGCCTATCAGGTTATAGGATAATACTGCGATAAAAATCAAAAAGCCGGGTGTTAAAAGCCAGGGGCGGTATATAATATTTGCAAACTCCTGTGCCTCTTTCAGCATATTACCCCAGCTTGCATCCGGCTGCTGAATGCCAAGACCCAAAAAGCTTAAACCTGATTCTGCAAGAATATAGCTTGGAATAGAAAGCGCAACGGCAATTATCACATAGCTTGATGTCTGCGGCAAAATGTGTTTTATGATTATCCTTATTCTTGAAGCACCGGATACAACAGCAGCCTTAACATAATCCTGCGTTTTAATGGATAAAACCATGCCCCTTACCACCCTTGCAAAACCCGCCCAGCCAATAAGCGCCAAAATGACTGTAATAAGAGCAAACCTTTGTGCCGATGTCATGCCGGATGGCAAAATGGCAGCAAGGATAATCAAAAGGTAAAAACTTGGTATAGACATAATAGCCTCGGCAAAGCGCATCATAATGCCATCAATAATCCCCCCGAGATACCCGGAAACTCCGCCGTATAAAAGCCCTATAGGAAATGATATAAAAAGCGCAAGAAACCCGATAGTTAGTGAAATCTGCCCGCCGTATAAAATTCTTGAAAAATTGTCTCTGCCATTTATATCAAGCCCAAGGAGGTATAATTCACCGCCGTTATCAAGCCCTACAAAATGTCTTGAAGAGGGAATGAGCCCCAAGAACTTATATTTAAATCCTTTTTTAAAAAATTTTAAGTAATATTTTTGACTTCTATCCTGCTTATATTCAATATTCAACGTCTCTTTATTAAATTCCCTTTTCCAATTGTAGGTATAGGGTTTAGTTAATTTGCCGTCCTTATCAATAAAATAAACATTTGATGGCGGTGCATAGGATAGTTTTCTGTTGGAGTAATCCTTATTATAAACAGCAAAAAAATCTGCAAACAATATTCCTGCGTATAAGACAATAAGAACAAGAAGCGCTGCAACGCTTATTTTATCCTTCAAAAAACGCTTTAATTCAGGGTGATTATTCAAAAATACGTCAAATAATTTTATCATAAGCACACCTCATTGCTTTCACAAGCAAGATAGTAAACATATTCAAAGAACAATATCTTATACTTATTCATAAACCTACCCCACCTTCACCCTTGGGTCAGTTAATTTTAATAAGATATCAGCAAGAATATTCCCTAAAACAAGCATAAATGAACCTATCATCAAACTTGCCATAACAAGATTTATGTCTGATTTTAAAACAGCTTCCAGTATCAATCTGCCAAGCCCAGGGTATTGAAAAACATACTCAGTTAACGCTGCACCCGATAACAACCCGGCAAATTCAAAGCCTAAAAGCGTAACAAGCGGATTAACCGCATTTCTTAGAGCATGTTTTATGATAACTTTGTTTTCTTTAAGTCCTCTGGCCCTTGCAAATTTAACATAGTCACTGTCAAGCACATCTAAAAGGTTTGCCCTCATTTGCCTTGAAAGACTTGCAAGAGAAATTGTCGTCAAAACAACTGTGGGCAAAAATAAATGATGCAAAATATCAAAAAACCTTTCAAAAATTGTCATAGAATAAAAGCTGGAGCTTGTAAGCCCCCCGATAGGAAACCAGCCTGTTTTTTGGGCAAATATCAAAAGCAAAATTGCAAAGAAAAACGACGGTATTGCCATTCCGATGGATGAAAACAATGTCAAAAGCCTGTCATAAATACTTCTATAGTTTAATGCCGCAATAACGCCAATGGGAATTCCTATTGCCCATGTCCAAAACAGTACGCTGAAAGACAAAAGAAGTGTATTTAAAAGCCTTTCTTTTATTTTAGCTGAAACCTTCTCGCCGGTTGTAGATATCCCCATATCGCCTTTTATAAAATTCTTTGCCCAATATACATATTGAACATACACCGGTTTATCAAGTCCAAGCCTTTGTTTTTCATGTTCAAGAGTTTCTTTTGAAATTGATGGGTTTAATTTAAGTTCAGCCAAAGGATCAACCGGCGAAAGCCTTATTAAAAAGAAGCTGACAATAGACACCATAACTAAAATTGGCAGACTTTGCATTATTCTTTTAAATATAAAAACCCATATAGACATACACAAAACTTTACAATATATTAAATAATTTTAAATTAACTTACCGGCTAACATCAAAAAGGCCATGGCTTCATAAATCCTCTGCACTGCTAGCAAAAAACTTTATTCAAAAAGGTTATTTAACCTTTCCTGAATTTCCATAGGGTCGATTTCATTTGTTATGCCGTTTATATCATAGGCAATTTGGAAAAATTTTGCAGCCTCAACCTTCTCTCCCTTAATAGATAAGGACCTTGCAAGATTATAATATGCAAGTGCATAGTTTGGATTAGCCTCAATTGCAGCCTTAAAACAATCAATTGCTTTTTGAATATGCGCTAAATCATCAAGATAAATAACACCAAGGTTATTGTGAGCTATTGCATATTTTTTATCATACTTAATTGAAAGCTCGTATTCTTTTATGGCTTCGGTTAATTCGCCCATGCCCCAATATAAATACCCTAGATTACAATGAATTTTGGCATTATTCGGCTCTAATTCAAGCGCGCGTCTGTAAATTATTAATGCATTCTTATAATCTTCCTTATCATAGAATGCGCTTCCAAGGCTTATATAAATATCTATTTCTTTAGGTGTTAAAAGATATGCGGTTTGAAAAGCCTCAATTGCAGCATCAGTATTTTTTATAACATTCTGCTGTACGTATCCTAAGGTTTGCGCCACAATACTTGTCCAATCCTGTTTCGGATTAAGTGTTATGGCACTTTGATAATGTGACACGGCCTTGTCATATTCGCCTTTCATAAAATATAAATTGGCAATATTACTGTGCAAAATAGCATTATTTGGGTGAATTGAAATAAATTTTAAATAGGTGCTTATTGCATTATCATAGTCACCCATCTCTTCATATGCTTGAACAAGCCCGGAATATGCAGAAAAACATAATGAATCAATCCATCTTGCCATCTTATATTCTATTATCGCTTCTTCATGTTTTCCTATTGCACGGTAAATATCCCCTAAAAGACAATAAAGTGGCGTAAAACCGGGAAGTTTATCCACCATCTTTACATAATACTGTATAGCAGCATCGTAATCTTTAATTTTAGATAAATAGAACGCTTTTACAAGGTCAGGAAAGATTACAATAATTTTTAACTTTTGCAGAAAATCCTTCTTCGCTTCCTTATCAAAGGGCAAAAACAAATAAGCAAGCAAAAGCTCTATATTGCTTTGAAATTTTGTTTTAAATGATGAAAAGAATAACACCTTTAAAAGCCTGTGTTTAAGGTAATGTATCCTTGAAGATTTAAAAAATGTATACTTAAGGGCATTATTAGCCTCAGCCAAAGCATCCGTATATCTATCTTTCTTCTTTAAACAGTTTGCAAGCATAAAATAGCACTGAGACTTATTTGCACCGTTTTTTATTGCAAGATTAAAATAATTTATTGCTCTGTCTAATTCACCCTTATGATAAAAAGCAAAACCAATCTTATAATAAATTTCGCCATTATCAATCAAGGCTTCTGAGGCCCGTTGATACTGGGTTATAGCTTCATCAATATATTGTTTTGCCTGATAAACATCAAGGTGCCAATCCATATATAAATCGCCAAGTCTGATATGCAAATCATACCTGTTTGGTTCTTTTAAAAGAATGGTCTGGCAAAACTCAATTGCCTTTTGAATTTCACCGTTTTTCTTAAACTTATCTATTTCTCTGTTTATATTTTTAATATCCGTATTCAAAATAACTTCATCCGTAAAAAATCAAAGATATACTTTAATTTTAATTTACATGCAAAAAATATGCAAATAATGTCTTAATTTATAACAAAAATAAAATCCTTATACAAAAACATCTTATGTAAATAATGTCAACACAATAGCCATAGACAAATAAGACCGCAAAAAATAATGCTTTAATCCTTCAAAAATTCTTCCGGTGCTAAAATTGATATCATGCTTGGGTTAAAAAGATATTTTTTTGCCATATCCGAAACATCATTACTAGTTACTAGGTTTAGTTTTTCTTTATATTTTTCTTCATAATCAAGTCCAAGGCCCATAATATAGTCATAGCCTGCCATAGACGCTATCTGCATATTTGTTTGCGAAAAATATTCAAGCCTGCCCATAATGTTTTCCTTGGCACCGGATAATTCAACCTCATTAGGCGGGCAATCAATAAGCCTCTGTATTTCAGCCTTAAATCCATCCAATGATTTCTGAATATTTTTGGGTTCTGTTCCTATATAAAAATAAAATACAGATGAATGTCTTAATGGTTCAAGTGAACTTCTTACCGTATATGCAAGCCCCTGTTTATCCCTTAATTCGACAAAAAGTCTTGAAGATAAGCCGGATGAGCCCAGAAGATTATTTAAAATTGCCATCTTTGGATAATCTTCCGTATTTTGAAGCCCGACAATAAAGCCCTGAAATATCTGCGCCTGTTTTGCATCATTCTTTACAATCTTAACAATTCTATCATTGCCATCAAGACCGATATATCTTGAAACATCTTCTATTTTAGAACAAGTTTCTTTTGAGTGCATAAAGCCAAAATTTTCTGTAAAGTATTTACTAACTTCCTCTTCATCAGAAAAATCGCCGGCAATTGAAATAACCTTCCTTGAATCATTAAGTTGCCCTAATACATCAATAACATCCTGCTTTTTAATTTTATCAATATCAAGGAGTATTTTTGAATATGAATTACCATAATAATGCCCGTCAAAAATGCCGTCAATAAAGGCGTCAGAAGCCTTCACCTGCGGAGAATCCAAATCAGAGGCAATTTCACCCTTTAATTTAAACACCTCTTTTTCAAATTCATCAAAAGTAGAATTTTGAAGGATATCAGCTAAAATCTCCATTGCAAGGTTGAAGTCTTCATTTAAGAATAAAGCAGACACCTTGATATAGTCCTGTTTGCATTTAACAGAAAGCTCAATACCGCTTCCCTCAATAATATCAGCCAAATCCTCTGCAGTACGCGTTTTTGTACCCATCAAAAGAAGTTTTGAAAAAAGCGTATAAACCCCGGCATATTTTTCAGGCTTGTCAATTGAAAAATAAAGGCATACAGCACCCCTTGGGGTATTTTGATTATTTTTAAATAATATTTTAATTCCATCCTTTTGGATTAATTTCATCACAATCTCCTTAAAAAACATTAAAAAGGGTACAATTATAAACAGCTACGACTCAGGCATTAAAATACTTACAGAGCATTTATCATTGGTTAAATACTTTGAAACAACCTCTTCAAGATAACACCTGTCTATGTCATCAAGCGTTTTTAAATATTTATTTGCCAGCGAAATGTCTCCCATCACGGTAGCATAATGCCCTATGGTTTCTGAAATTTCAGACACAGTTTCAGCAGTTTCAGCAAAATTTACCTTCAAGCGTTTTTTTGCCTTGTTTAATTCTTCATCCGAAATATCTGTAAATTCATCCAATGCAGAGCAAATCTCGGCAATAACTTCATCCTTAAATTCACAATCAAAATTTGCATCGATATAAAAATTATCTCCATCCTTGTTTTGGCAATGAGATGTTTCAAGCTGGTAATAATGCGGTTTTTCAGGTTTTTCTATAAATCTGCGGTATAATCTTGAACTTTTTCCTTCCCCTAGAATTATTGAAATCAAATCAAGGGCTATGGTTTCTTTTAAGTTATGGGGAACGTCTGCAAGAAAACCGAACATAATATACCCGGTCTGCACCTCGGCCTTGTTTTCAACAGTTTTTGGCAAAGCAATTACCGTCTCTGGCGTTCTATCATCCGGCACCAAAAGCTTCTTTGGAATACTATTCTTAAACTTAAACTCTTCCTGCACAAGCTTTATAACCTCATCGTCATCAAATTTGCCTGTTATAATTGTTGTCATATTTGACGGCACATAATAATTTTGATAATAGGAAAGAATATCATCACGGTTGATTCCTGCAATAATTTCCCTAGTGCCTATCACAGTTCTTTTATAAGGGTGTCTTTGATACATAGTATCATTTAATTTATCATAAACCTTTCGCCAGCTTCTGTCTTCACACATACTGATTTCTTCAATAACCACGCACCTTTCGCGGCCATCCTCAGGTTTTTTTCCTTTAATATCAAAAGCTTTACCTATTTCATAGTCAGGAAAAACAGGGTCAATCATCATATCAGCATGCATATGAAGAGCAAGCTTCAAGTGCCTCTTCGGGATTGCAACATAATAAAAAGTATAATCTTTGCTTGTTGCAGCATTGGTAATTCCACCCTTCCTTTCAAGCATACAGTCAAATTCGCCCGCTTTATATTTGGTTGTACCCTTAAACATTAAATGCTCAAGAAAATGTGAAACACCGTTGTTATCAGCATTTTCATTAACAGAGCCTGTTTTTACCCAGGTGCTTACATTCACCATGGGACTATCCTTTTTTGCAAGCACAAGCGTGTGCCCGCTCTCAAAGGTTATTACCCTTAAAGGCTCTGTTAAATATGGATATTCTATTAATTCCTTTTTAATAATTTCTGACATATTGCTTTCCAATCATTATTTTAAAGTATTGCGCTATTTTGCAGTATCACGTTCCAGGTCCATCCTTAAAGCCTTTGCACCCTTAAGATATACATGTTTAATTTCATCTTGGGATGCATTTGTATTTACAACAAACAAAGCTCGAAGGCACATCTGTATTGAATTTGGCACATCCAATTCCTGATAGCACATCATAGGAACCATATCAAAACCGCACCGAAGACGCGCATATTTTGCAGGAAAAGCCGCATTCAAGTCTTTAGTTAGCGTAAACACAGCAAAAGCAATATCTTCAACCTTGATAGAATTCCTTGAAATCATCTCATTTGTTAATTCCACTGTTGCATTTTCAATATCTTCAGGCGTATTAGCTAATACAACAGTTGCGCCCCTTATTCCTCTGGTATTCACATTAGAATTTAACATCCAATTATATCCCCGCATTTAATTTTAGACCCTAAAGACCAGGCATAAGCGGCCATTTCAGGTTTTCCCTCAGGCTTCACCGTTTTTATTACAACAGCACAATCACCGCACATCACTTTTATACCATCTTTTTCAACAGAAATTATTTCGCCCGGCCTATACGTTTTAGGGCTTTCATCCTTGCAAAGAGAAGTTTTTATCACCTTTACAATCTTTTCATTATATAAAAAATGGCACGTGTTTACACCGCACATTGCCCGAACCTTATTATGAAGGCTATATGCCGTAACATCAAAAGATAGTTCCTTATCGCTTTTTTGCAATTTCTTTGTAAATGTGGCAGCAGATTCGTCCTGTGGCACAGGTTTTAGTGTATTTTCATACAAACCTTTAAGAGTTTTAACAATGAGCTCGGGCGATTTTTGGGCTATTTCACCTGACAGAGTAGTAAAATCAGTATCGTTATTAAGTTCAATCTGCTCAGATAAACAAATATCACCGGCATCAAGTTCTAAAACAGTTATCATTGTTGTAATTCCGGTGTATAAATCTCCTGAAAGCAAAGCAGCACATATAGGATTTGCCCCTCTGTATTTTGGCAAAAGGCTGGCATGAAGGTTTATGGTGTGAAACTTAGGTATATCAAGCACTTCCTGGCTTAAAATCTGCCCGAAGGCAAATGTTACAAAAAAATCAACATCATAAGAGCGCAATTTTTCAATTATTTCAGGTTCTTTTGATAATTTTACAGGCTCCAAAACTTCAACATCATTGGCTAAAGCCAGTTTTTTAATATTAGAATCACATATTTTTTTGCCGCGCTTAGAGGGTTTAGCAGGCTGAGTTACAAGCGCTTTCACATCAAAATCGGAAGATTCAATAAGTCTCTCAAACGAAGGAATTGCAATATCAGGGCTTGCAAAAAATACAACCTTAATTGCCATCAGCTTCTTCCTTATTATCCTCAGCCGGTTTTGGATTTTCTTTTTCACGTTCGAGAATCATTTTTTCTAATTCTTCTTCATTTAACAGTTTATCATCCTCAATCTGCGGAAGATTATATTTTTTCAGTATTTCGGTTGTTTCAAAAATATTTCTTGAATGATCAATAAATAAAATCCCGTCAAGATGGTCATTCTCATGCTGAATCGCATATGCTAAAAGTTCTCCACCCCTAGCATCCATCACAAAAGGTTTCCCATTTATATCAAGCGCCTTCACCCGGACCTCAGAATACCTTCTGACATTAGTATATGCCTCAGGAAAACTTAAGCACCCTTCTTTAACACAAATTGCACCCTCTTTTTTTATAATTTTAGGGTTTACAAACACTAAGGGCCGGTATGGCTCATTCTCGGCAGATACATCAATTACAAAAATTCTTAAATTTTCTCCAACCTGAGGTGCCGCAAGCCCTACCCCGTTTGCCGCATACATAGTATCTAGCATATTTTCAATAAGAGTTCGGATTTTCTTTGAAATCTTTGAAACTTCTTTTGATTTTTGCCTTAAAACAGGGTCTCCGTATTTTAAAATCTTCAATATAGCCATATCATAAAATCCTTGTTATAAAAATTTTACCATAAATTTTAAAATATTAAAAACCCGCCTTAAAAAATACTTTTTTCAAAGGCAAAACAACTAATTATAAAAACACACATAATTTTAGTGATGATTTTATCCAAAAAAAATATTATACTTTCGGGCAATTAAATTTTTAAAAAAATCTGAAAAAATAAATATGAAAGAAAGGATGTGGAAGTATGCTGTATACGCTTTTAAGATGGTTTTTGTATTCGCTTGTGATACTTTTTATCGCATGGCTTATCCCGGGAATAAGTATCACCGGGCTGCAATCCGCATTAATAGCCGTCATAATAATAGGGCTGATTAATGCAGTTTTAAAACCGCTTGTATACCTTATCACTCTGCCCATTAACGTAGTAACATTGGGGCTTTTCAGCCTTGTAATCAATGCGCTTTTGTTTATGCTGGCAGGGCACCTGACCCCCGGTTTTACAGTAGAAGGCTTCTGGAGCGCGCTTCTGGGCTCATTCATCTTATCGGCACTAAGTATACCGATAAATAAATTAGGAGCAGCAGAATAGGCCCAAACTCTCTGGAAGCACATTTAGAAATTGCCCCTCTTAAGCTCTCTATAGCTTTTCTAAGAGGGGCAATTCTTGACATTTAATGCGATATTAAGGATAATCAATTAGAATAATTTTTTCAGGCTTACAATGTTGCAAAAAAAAGAACCCCTAATATCAATAATAACAGTAAACTATAATGAAAAAAATATTGAAAGAACTCTAAAAAGTATTCTGGCGCAAACCTTTCAAGATTTTGAATGGATAGTTGTCGATGGCGGCTCAAACGAAGAGACATTAAACATCATAAACAAATATAAAGACAGAATAGATATACTGTTCTCAGAAAAAGATAACGGGGTGTATGATGCTATGAATAAAGGAATTAAGGTATCAAACGGCCGATGGCTTATTTTTATGAATGCCGGGGATTCTTTTTATGAGGCCGTATCGCTTGAAAAAATATTCAAAAAATATTCTTTTATATTAAGAAACAAAGACATAATATACTGTGACAGTATATATCACACAATTGACAGCGTTGAATACAAACCAATATTTCCAGACAAGCTAAATTCAGAATTTTGGCACAACAGCTGTATTAGCCATCAGTCAACCTTTATCAGAAAAGAATTATTCAATAAATACGGATTATATGATGAAACCTATAAAATCAGTGCTGATTTAGAAAAATGGCTTTTGTTTAAACAAAAAAAATGCAAGTTTCACCACATAAAAGAAATTATATCAAACTATTACACTGACGGCATTTCAGCCATAGATGAATCAAGAGAATATGAAAGAAAATTAATCCTTGATAAATATAAAATAAAAGCCCCAAAACCTATTGCAAAAAAGATAAAAAATTTTATCAAAAAAATTATCCGAGTTCGCTGATATTTTTTAAGAAATATTAACATTCTAACTTTCAGGTTCAATAATTAAAATCACTAAACCCAGCCTTTAAGCCAAACACAAAAAACGCCGAATACAAGAATATATCAGAAAAAACAAAAACTCGCCTGAGTATCTAAACAGAAATATACTAATAAATGCGGCAAAATATTTGTTAAACAGCCTTCAAAATGATAAAATTTATAACACCAACTTCACCATTAAGGGCAAAATCTTAAAAAAAGGAGAACATTTTGAAAGGTATAATTTTAGCCGGCGGAAGCGGCACAAGGCTTTATCCAAACACAATAGCAATATCCAAGCAGCTTTTGCCCGTCTATGACAAA
>CAJTXZ010000031.1 GCA_910583725.1 uncultured Vampirovibrio sp. | reverse complement strand
TGGTAAAGGAGGCAAGGGTGCTAACGGGTATATTAAGATTGAGTATTTGGATTAGAAAAATCCGTCTCTGGGGCTGTCTTGGCGGGTAACCCGAATTAAACACCGATGGCATATGAAAAATGATTCTCATAAAGAATAAAACCAATACTACAGCTTCATTTGAGTACAGTAAAAATCTTACGATAAACAATTTCTCGGGGCGCTTTTAGTAACCTTTGGCGCCCATTTTTTTATAATTAATGCCAAATATAAAATAAAAAGCCTCTACACCGCACAACTACACATAAAACAAAGCCTGACAAGGATAATAGCCAATGTACTGCTATTAAAATATCCGCATAAAATAACAAAAACCTTTAAAAACGGCGTCACACAAAGAATACAAAATTTTACATTGCAAGTGAGCAATAAATAGCACACTTAAAATAAGCAGGCAATATTTTTCGCCTTTTTGGTTTTATTTATATATAAATAATGGTAAAATAAGGTATGGATAAAGAAGAAAAAATACGTTTTATTGATGAAAAAAAGCTTGAAAAAACTATTTTGAAGGATGAAGAAGCCTCTAAAAAACACAGTGCGGCAAATAATGCTGCCTCAAATCCTGTGAGGGGCGCATTTTTAAAATTTATCCACATAAAAAATAAATTCAACATCAATGATTTGTAAAGTTTTATGAACATATATTACGCAAAGCAAAGCCTGTTCTTATATTTGACACCAAGACAAAAATCACAGCTTTTAAGCTATCTGAAATCCTTCATAAAAAAGTATTCAAACCTAAGCACAGCCGATATTTTAGACAAATTTATCGAGGAAGAGGCTTATTACAGGGATATTGATAACCCGCATTTTGAATTTATATTAGAATATCTTAATAATGACGAATTTTTCCGTGAGTTTAAAATTTATACAGAAAGTATATTTGAGGAATTAAAATATAAGGAAGCCCAAAAGCCAATAATAGAGGCGCAAAAGGCCAAGGCAAAAGAACTTAGAAAAAAAGCACAAGACTATAAAATGTCTAAAATGAAACCTACCAAAAAACAGTTGTATTACTATGAAAAAATAGCGCGCGCGCATAATGTTACTATGCAAAACACTGAAAATGCCTCAAGGCTTGATTTAAGAAACTGGATTATGGATATAATAGAGCCGAAAGATGATAAAGAAGATTGAAAAATATTTAATAGAAAACGGCATTGAAAAAAGCGAGGCCAAAGCCGAAGCAAACCTCATTGTATGCGAGGTTTCAGGTATGACCATTGAAAACATTTTATCCGGCAAAAAAATTCAAAATGAGGATAAAATATGGGATGTTGCTAAAAAAAGGGCTCAAACAAAGGCGCCAATTCAGCATATACTTGGCTTTGCATATTTTATGGGCGATAAGTTTTTTGTTAATGAAAATGTTTTAATCCCAAGGCCTGAAACGGAACTTTTGGTTCAAAGCGCTGTGAAAATTGCAAAAAGGATACAAGGCTTTAAACAGACTGAAATTACACAAAACAAAGTAAAATTAGATACTGAAAGCAAAACAAAAGACACAATATCCCAAAGAAATCTAAAAGAGCCTGATAAAAACAAAATGGTAAATAAAGATACAAAGCAAGCTGAAACCCTTACTATTCTTGATATTGGGGCAGGCAGTGGGTGTGTTGGTATTGAAATATCAAAACTTTTGGTCTTTGACAAAGATATTGAAATTATGGGGGTTGATATCTCAACAGATGCGCTTCAAACCGCCATTAAAAATATGGAAAGCCTTGGTGCCCAAAGGCGCGTTATATTTAGAAAATCAGACATTTTTTCAGGCCTGCGTGAAAATGATAAATTTGACATCATAGTTTCAAACCCGCCCTATATACCCCTTTCAGACAAAAACAACTTGCAGGATGAAGTTAAAAATTTTGAGCCGCACCTTGCCCTTTTTGCCAAAGATAAAGATGGAATTGAATTTTACGATAAGATATTAAAAGACGCTAAAAAACACCTGAAAACACCCGGCTATGTGCTTTTTGAGCTTGGCATAAACCAGGCGGAAAAAGTAGCAGAAATTGGCCAAAAATATGGTTTTACCTTGGAATTTGTCGAAAAAGATTTATCAGAAATTGAGCGGGTTATATGTTTTTTGGCTGATTAAGCCCGCTCAAGCCAAATGCAAACATTTTTGCAAAAAACTCCGGCAATTATACAATTTTACACAAAGGTTGTTTTGGCTTTTTTTATTGCACTGGAAGGTCATATAAATAAAATCAAGCTTTCCCATAGGTTTTCCTTAAAGCCAGAAGTTTTTCATTTTATTCACAACTACAGAATGAAACATTTTAGCGCAGCAGCGTAAAATAAGGAAAAATAACAAAATTATTCAATATCTGACATAATTTTTTGAACAAGCGCCTTAGCATCGTCGAGAGTTTCAACCTTAAACCCTTTTTGCGGCACGCCTTTAATTAAATTTTCCATTCCCTCATCCAATATTTGTAACATTCTCATATCATAATACAATTGTGCCTGCTCCTGACTTGTAATTTCCTTTTGATATATCTCTTGCTGGACAGTTTTTACTGCCTTTTTAGACTGGGAACGGGAATTATAATACTTATCAGCCTTTCTTCCATCAGCATTTGTTAGAATAAAAAACGAGTGATAATCATCATCAATCGCATTTTTTATCGGAATACCCGTTTTCTGGGATAATATACTCAAAGGCCAGCCATCGAGTTTATTTTCTTTTAGAACATCCACCTTGTCAATATATGCCGGGGTTTCAAGATACAAAAATGCATCTGCGGCCTTTGTAAACTTCCGAATTATTTTGTCTAAAAAACCTCTGCTTTTATGAGGATATTTTTCCATTTCTTTTACGAAAGTATCGCAAAAATCATCTATGACAGCGTGAGCATTTTCAGGGTTTTTAAAAGCTTTTTTAGAAATTTGCACCATATTTACACCCTTAAAACTTGGCGCAAAGTCCTTTAAAACTGGTGTTTTTGAATAATCAGAAGTTATTTTCATACCATAATATCCTTTTTATAAAGTTATAGTATAAAAACCCCTGAATATTTTTATTTGCCATACATAGAGCTAAAATGAAGCAAAACTTAACATTTCTTACGAAACATTGTTATTATCAGCATTGTCATCATTATTCACAACTTCACCCTCGATAATATCTTCACTTGTAGTATCAGTCGAATTATCTGATGAAGCACTGCTTGATGAATCTGATGAGGCTGTAGTTTTATTAGCCTTTTCTTTTCTGTATTCAATAAAATCCATAACGACTTTATCAAAATCTAAAGCCCAAAGAAGGGAAACAAGCCAGCCGATTACACTCCAGCCGAAAAGAAGGTTTAATAGAAATATCCACAAAGTGTGTTCATGTTTTTTATATGCAGCAGCAATTGTCGGCGCAAAATACAAAATAAGGCCCAAAGCAACCCAGGCAACATTTATAAACAAACCAATAGTTATTCCTAAAATTAAAAGAATAAGAATTATCAAAAATATTTCCATAAAATTAGCTCCTTAATTTTCCAGAGGTGTTTTGTCTCTATCAGATGAATCTTCAGGCGGCTCAAGCTTTTTAATCTTTAACTTTACAATCCTGGCATTATCGACTTCAACAACCCTGAATTCAAAGTTATCTATCTGCACACAATCGCCTTCGTTTGCAATGTGTCCTAGGTTTTTTACAACAAGCCCGCCAATGGTTTCAATATCTTCATCTTCCACCTCTTCATTATTATCATCAAGAGAGAAGTATTCATTAAATTCATCTATTCTCATCATAGCATTTGCTATGTATTCATCATCGTATATTTGTCTAATATTTGCTTCTTCTTCGTCAAATTCATCCTGCACTTCGCCAAAGATTTCCTCCAGAATATCCTCCAAAGTAACAAGCCCTGAAACACAGCCGAATTCATCAATCACAAAGGCCATTTGCGATTTTTTCTTTTTAAATTCAAGCATCAAATTATCAATCGTTAAAGTTTCAGGCACAAGCATAGGTTTTCTTACAAGCTCCAAAAGTTTAATTTCTGCGCCCGATACTATTAAAGGAAAAATATCTTTTATATGAAGAATGCCCACAATATGATCTAAATCTTCCCCATATACAGGATATCTTGTATACTGCGTTTCAAGGATTATTTTGTTTAATTCAGAAGGGTCAATATCAATAGGAAGACATACCATATCAGGCCTTGGCACCATTACCTGCTTTGCCTGAATATCAGAAAACTTAAATACGTTTGATAAAATCTCTTTTTCAGTATCGTTTAAAACACCCTCTTTGTGCGATTCATTTATAATCATATCCAACTCTTCAACAGAATGAACAAGGTGGCTTGCATGCGCCGGGGGAATTTTTAACAATGAAAGCAAAAAGTTTCCAACCCCGTTTAATATAAAAATAAACGGCGCGAAGATTTTACTTGCAATATACATAGGCTTTGCAACAACAAGGGCAGTCTTTTCAGTGTATTGAAGGGCGATAGATTTAGGCATTAATTCGCCTATAATAACATGCATTAATGTTATAAGAGCAAATGCAATAGACACAGCCAAAGAATGTGTTGCAACACCTCTTAGAGCCTCCGGCAGAAAATGAAAAACAGGCTCTATAAACCTGACTAAAGTAGCCTCGCCCACCCATCCAAGGCCGATACTTGCAATCGTAATGCCTAATTGAGTTGCAGCGATTGATCTGTCCATATGATCAACCGAATTTATTGCCATATCGGCATCTTTGTTACCTTCCTTTGAAAGTTGGGAAAGCCTTGTCCTTCGAACAGAAACGAGCGCAAACTCAGACGCCACAAAAAAACCGTTCGCAAAAAGTAAAAATATGATTAAAAACGAATTAAATAAGAGACTCTGGTCTATTTCCATTTCTTCTCCAAGTGAATTTAAAACTTATTATAATATTAAAAGTTTTAAATTTCAATGCAGAAAAGATATTTTATGTCCCTTTTTCTTGCAGCCAATGGGGTCAATTATATAAAATTGCTATTTTAGTGACAATTGCCAGGTTAATAGTATCCTGCTTTTTAAGATTACTCAAAGTTTTTGCACTCATCCGCCAAGCTTGTTAATTTTAACATTTCAAGACATAAAATGTCTGAATTTTTAAATATTGATTTAGGTAATTATATACAATTTTACGCAAAAATGTTGATTTTCATTTTTTCTTGTAATGGAAGTCCCTATGTATAAAAAAGAGCGTTCTAAATAAGTTTCCAGATAATGTGAAACTTATCCCGCTCTTTTTTATACATAGGGACTGAAATGGAAAGAAAACATTTAATGGGCAAGGGTAAAATTGTATATAATTACCATTGATTTTACAATCGGCCTGATTTTTATAACCTCGCCATCATCTGAATTTTTAATATAATCTAAAAGAATAGTGGAAGCCGCAAGGATATCCTCCGTCATCTCCTGCATTTTTGCATAACTTGCTTTCATAAAAAAGGCTCCTTGTTTCATTCATACTTTACCACACAGATAGGGCTAACATCTCAAAATTAGCACTAAAATTTAGATATGGCAAATGATTTAAATGATTTAGATAAAATTAAGGTAAAAATTGGCAAAAATATTGCTAAATACAGAACAAAAGCCGGTCTTAGCCAGCTTAAATTATCCTTAATGGTGGAATCTGATGAAATTTACATCTCTCATCTTGAACACGGGAGGCGTATTCCAAGCATAAGCATGGCATATAAAATCTCAAAAGCCCTAAAGGTGGAATTATATGAGTTGTTTAAATAAAAGTGGTGATGTTTTATTTATTTTAATGTTTTTGTGCGGACATTGATAAGATTTTAAGATCCTGAAACAAGTTCAGGATGACGAGGGATTAAAATTGCGAAATACAGAACTGAAACGAGCTTGGGATGGCGGGAGGAATTGCCGGATAGGTCATTAAGTCTATATAAAATAATAACTTAGCGAAATGGAGAGATGCCTATCATAAAGAATTGCCCAAGTCGTTAAATTCGGGGTTCATTTGTCTGATTAGATTAATTTTCCATTCCCTGTGCCATCTTTTTAATTGTTTTTCTCTATTTAATGCAGCTTCAATAGACTCTGTTAATTCATAATATATTAGTTTATCAAGGTTGTATCTTGCTGTAAAAGAATCTTTCATTATTTTATTCTTATGCTCAAAAATTCTTTTCTTTAAATCGCTGGTCACCCCAATATAAAATGTTGATTTTTTATAATTTGTTAAAATATAAACAGCGCAGATTTTATCATTCATAAATTAAATTATACCATATTGCATATAACCAAATGCAAAAACCGCTCTGGGGGAACTTATTTTACATAAATTCTATATTTAGCGGAATTTTCCGTCATCCTGAACTTGTTTCAATTCTTTACTTCACACTTCACATCCCAATGTCCAGTCGTCATCCCAAACTTGTTTTATCTCTGCACTTCACACTCCTCGTCATCCTGAACTTGTTTCAGGATCTTTAAATCATTTGTTTTCCTGCAAAATGTCTGGTTTCCCACAGGTTCTTTAATTCATTTCAATCCCCGCCCAAAAGTACAAACCTCCTTAAAAAACATCATGCCGGCAAGCTGTAAATAGTGCGTCCACAAATACCGCGCCATAAAACACCCGCCTTAAACAAGTCAGAAATAATAAAAAGGAGGGTTTGGCTTAGAGTCTGCTCCAAAACTTTCTATCCGATTATTACACTAAACCCAGCAGAAATCAGGCTCAAGCCGTCATATCTGTCGGGTTTAATCTTATTATAAAAGTTTTATGCCTGCATATCAGCTTGCGGCTTATTCATAAAAAGCTCCATAAAACTGTTGGTATCAACAGGTTTACCATACAAAAAGCCTTGCGCTATTTTACAGCCTATGCTTCTTAAAAATTCTGCCTGTTCTTCTGTTTCAATACCCTCAGCAACAGTCAGCATATGAAGCTTGTTTGCCATTTCTATTATACTTTTTGTTACAATCTGTCCCTTAGTATCTTGTATTGTATCTTTAATAAAGCCCCTATCAAGCTTTAAAACATCAATCGGAAGATTTCTTAACATGTTAAGAGATGAGTATCCTGTTCCAAAATCATCCATTGAAACAACAAAACCAAGCTCTTTTAATGTGGCAACAGTTTTTTCAAACCGTTTTTCATTATTAAAACAAGCAGTTTCTGTTAATTCTAATTCCAGATATTTAGGGTCAATTCCGTATTTTCTTGTTAAAAGTATGAGTTCATCAATAAATTTATCATCCTCCATATGAATTCTTGAAACATTTACAGAGATAGGAAATAGCTTTGCGCCCTCCTTTTTTCTTAATGACAAAAACTCGCATGCCTGTTTCCACACGCACTTGTCTAATTCTGTCACAAAACCGTTCTTTTCAAAAAGAGGAATAAAATGCATAGGAGGAATTAAGCCCTTGGTCGGATGAATCCATCTAACAAGCGCCTCAGCCCCGGCAAGCTCTTTTGTTTGAAGGTCAAACTTTGGCTGCAGATACATATGAAAATTATTATTAGCTAATGCTTGGTGCATCTCATCTTCTATATTTTTTTCCTGCAAAATTTGTGCTCTTAGCTTATCATCATAAAACTTGCAGACAGTCTTTATATCATCGCCAATGCTTCGTCTTGCTATGTTTGCCCTTTCGCACATCTGCTCAATCGAATCAGCCCTATCATTTATTAAATATATTCCAAATGAAAGTGACAGTTTTGTATTTAAAAGAACACCTGCAGTTTTTGCAATTTTTTGAATTGATTCGCCATTATAGATAACAATATCATCAAGAATTTTATCCACAAAATATTTTGTGATAAACTCTTCCCTATCATACTCATAAAGAGCTAAAAATGTTGCCGCATGGCCTCTTGCTGAAGTACCGCGGGATGAAATATTATTTTTAATTATTAGAGCAAAATCTTTCAAAATTTTGTTTGCGTTTTCAACGCCAAAAAGCTCATTAATAGCCTTAAATTTTGTAATTTCGACACATATCATTGCATATTTTTTATTCGGATTTTTATCAAGAAGTTCTCTTGCTTTAATGACAAACTTATTCTTATTATCATCATCTGTCACTTTGTCAATAAAAGCAATGTCATAGACAATTTTTTCATGATGTCTTAAAAGATTATTACTGTAATAAAGAAGCGACAAAAGAAGAACGCTCACAAACACAACAATAATAATCAATCCTGACAAAAGTTTATCAATATGAAGCATTAAGACATTAACAGGCACCATTGTCATAACATAACGGTCAGGATTATCAATCATTGCAAATGAAGCAATATATTTTTGGCCGTTATATCTGAATGTAAATGTACCGGAAGCATCTTCGGCCAAAATGCCCATAATTTCTTCTTTTGTATGGCCAATAAATTTTATATTCAGGTTAAAGAAATTTTTTATGGTGCTCTTGTCCCTTAATGGCTTTAATAAAAAATTTCCATCTCTGTCTATAATATATGAAAAGCCTTGCTTGTTATAGTTATTAAAGCCAAGAATTTTCATATAATTATCAGCATACACCTGCGCTCCTAAAACACCGCTTACTCTGCCATCTCTGCCATGAACAGGCACGCCAAATTCATTCACATATCTTGGCGGAACATCATCACTCAGCTTTGTTTCAGCAAAAACAGAAGAGCCTGATATCGCCCTAAGAAAACGCTCCTCGCTTGACCAATTTAAAGACTCCAGCCTTCCTGTATCCTTTTGAAATCTGACAGTTCTGCCATCAGGATAGGCAAATGTTAGCCTGTGAAAATCATAGTCAGTTATGTGAGCCAATAAAAAATTAGATATTTCTTCATCAGTATAATGTTCAACGCTTGCTGCTATCTTTGCAGACAATACGTTTAATTCATTAATAGATGAAGCTATTCTGCCCCTTAGGTTTGAAGCGGTTTGTAAAACACTTTGTTCTAAATATTTTTTAGCAGATTCATGTTCTTTTGTTAATATATGGTTTACAAAAGTAACCGCAAGCATTACCATAACAATCGTTACAATCTTTATTGCAGCATATACTTTAACGATTTTGTTTTCTTTTTGTTTATAAGATTCCAAGTTTAGCAACGAAACTTCTCCTTCTTGGCACTATAGTTTAAATGATACATTTTTTAAGGCTTTTAGGCAATATTTTTACGGTAAAATATTATAAACAGAGGAATAGTTTTGAATATATTAAGTTTTGTAACAAATTCTAAAAAATAATCCTGGCACGCGCAATTTTTTAAATTGAGAATCGTTAAATCAAGAAACACAAATTAATTAAGGAAACTAAAATGCCGATAAACACTATGCAAACAACAAGCCCATATCCGCAAACAGCGCAGCCAAATGGCAACATAGCAAGCCAAAAGCCAAAAATGGCGCCCAAAACACCACCCGGGGCAGAAAAGAAAAATATTTCATCTGAAAAAAATACATCGCAAAAACAAGAAAAAGACACTAATATTAAAGATTCAGCAGAACAAAAAAACAAATCCGATAATACAAAAAAAATCTTAGTTGGCGCAGGCCTTGCCCTTGCAGCACTTGCAGGCATTTATGCAGGCGGCAGAAAAGGGCTTTTTGGCCAAAGTTTCCAAAACCTCTTAACCAGAAACGCCGAGAGAGCAGGCAATGCTGCAGCCGGAGAAGCTCAAAGAGGCTGTGGCGCTATTGATGAAGCCATAGACAAATTAGACTATAATGTAAAACCTGCAAAGATTGATGATATCAGCCTTCCGGATGATTTTACAACAAATGAGATATACGCATACCGCTGGTATGATGAAGATTTCCCTCTGCAGTCAGAATATTGGAAAATATCACAAGACATACAAAGAGATGCTAATACAACAAGAAGATACAATGAAGTCGCAGAATCATTAGAAGAAACTGCAAACAAGATAGATACTGAACTTAAAAAATATAAAGATGAGATTGTACGAGGAAATATTGATTATAAAGCCAAAGAATGGGCGCAAGATTTAGGTACAAATTTTGGCATAAATACAGAACGTGCCATTACACAAAAAAGATATTTCTCGCTTCCAAATAATCAAAGCGAAGGATACTCAGGCAAAGACCCGCTTTTATATAAGGAAGCAAGAGAAGAAATAGCTGATACATATCTTGGATATACGCTTCTGGTACCCATTCAAGGACAAAACAAAAAAAGACAGGGCAGCCCTGTTATAAATGTTTTAAGAAGGGAACACCCGATTACAAATAGCGAAGACAATAAATTTATAGATGAATGCGTTCTAAGGATGACCTCAAACAACGATGCGCGCTGCCACGGACATGGCTCCGTCTTTCATGCCAATGAACTCGCGCGTTTGGGCAAGATTTTTAGAGAGGCAATGGGGATTGAGGTTAAATAAGCGCCGTATAAAGGTTTTGTGATTTTCAAGCTGTATGAGGTTCGTATTTATAATTTTTAAGCCTGTATTTTATGAAAAAGCAAGCCAGCCTTTGGTATGAAGTGTTTCATAGGCTAAAATTATCTGTCTTTCAGTGAACTTGCGCTTTTTGTCATTCCAGCCATACACAGCTTCAATGATATTATGTTCATCAGCGCCTTCTCTTGCAACAAGCCAA
Source organism: uncultured Vampirovibrio sp. (assembly GCA_910583725.1). Taxonomy (GTDB): domain Bacteria; phylum Cyanobacteriota; class Vampirovibrionia; order Gastranaerophilales; family Gastranaerophilaceae; genus MGBC122484. Next base: position 10,721 of record CAJTXZ010000031.1, on the reverse strand, counting down.
TGTACAGTCGCAAGTAATTCTAAACCAAATGAGGTTTCAAAGCCGTCAATTAAGTCTGAAACCCTCTTAAACCTTTGCCAAACTTCATTTTTTTTATGAAGGAATTCTTTAGCATCACAAGAAGCTCCAGGAAGCAATATTATTGGGCAATACGGACTATCCTCTCCATTGTATCCTTCAATAAAACGCCCCTCTAAAACATTAAGAACATGCCGGAGATTTTCCGCATAAGGCCCATAAGGCGCTTTTGCAAATTTTAGTTTCAGCCCCTCGCCTGCCTCTTGCATAAAATACATTAATTCTATGAGCGCCGCCCTGCCTGATGTCATCCTTGGCACTTCTTTTGAGTTGTTAATTATATGTTTTGTGCCATCATTCGGTTCAAATATTACAAGGCTGACATCCTCCAAACCGCCAAGAATTTCATTAATTAACCCCTTGACCTCACACCAGCTTAATCCGCCAAGGCCACAGCCCAAGGGAGGAATAGCAACAGATTTTATTCCAAGCATTTGAATTTCATTCCTTAGGACAATAAGGCCTTCCTTGATATCTTTAATGTTGCTTTTTCCCTTCCAGTGGCGTTTGGTTGGAAAATTGATAATGTATTTGGGGTTTATAAGAGAGCTGTGCTTATGAATAAACATTTTACCGGGAACAACTTCCCCTCTTTTACAGGCTTTTTTGTATTCCTTAAAATTATCCGGATAAACATTCTTAAACTGCAGGGCAATGCCTCGCCCCATAACCCCGACGCAGTTTACGGTGTTAATTATAGCCTCGGTTTCTTCCTTTAAAATATCCCCAGTCTTATAGCTAATCATAAATTCTTCCCTAATAATACCATTGTGGCATAAGTTCTATCTTTGGACGATGTTCTTTTGTCTGATTTAATACGGCACTAACGTTTTTATATACAGTAATGCTATTAACCCCGATTCTTTCAATCAGGCTCCAAGGTATACTGTTTTCTATCAAAAATTCTGCCTGTTTTTCTTCTCTGCAATGCTGCCAATTATCAGCATTCACTGCATTCCAATTAATGAGATTTAATGCGGAAAAATCATCATAATCATTGCAATAATATGCGGCCGCATTAGAGGTTGTAAAGACACATCTTTTATTATTTGTATCTGCCCAGTTTAATACATTATCCAAACTCATCTCCAGATGTACAATATTATCCTGGCCGCCGGTATAATTCAAATCCGGATTATTTCTGCAGCTAATCACATAAAGCATAACAGAACGTGGACAAAAATAAAACGGAACGCAATCCCCAACACATATGCAAAAGGACACATGGATTGATTATTTTGGACAGATAGTTTGACTATTTCGGCAACATAAATAAGAAAAGTGTAAATTGACATCGAGATTAAGAAAAATTGACAGTGAATTTTGAGAAAATCTTAAAAACACAAACTATAAAACATACGCATCTAGGATATCATGGATTTCATCTATCAACAGTTTTGGAATTAAGCTGTTTTCTTCTATTTTCTGAATGTTATCATTAAGCCATTGTAGAGCTTCAGCTTCTGTCATGTTTTCATTATTTAAAATTAGATTACCATCCTCATTCTCAAGGCTTTCTAATTCAAATATAGTAGAACGAGATAATCCCAAAATAATCATGGATGCTTGTGTTTGTTTATTTATACCATACTCTAAAAACATTGCAATATCTTTGTTCTGTTCTTCTGGTATTTCTTTATTTATTTGTTTAAAGAAATAATTCAAAATATCAACATAGCATGACAAAAGTTTTGGTACTTTATATCTTGCAAGATTATCAATGTCATTAAAAACAGTTCTCACAGATGTATTAAATGACTCTTTTTTATTATGTTTTTCATTATAAGTGATTCTTCTTTGTATGATATATGGAATATTTTTAAATCTTAACCAACTTGTAGCAATAAGGGCAGGATAAGTAACTTCAACAAGACCAGTATTAAAATATCGTTGCATTCTTTTTAATATTGGTATTAAACTATCATACATTTTTTCTTCTGATAGGTCAGGAACTATGCTATCGATTGCATCTGGATTTTCGTTGTATTTTTCATAAAATCTATTTAATAGCTTTTGCATTGAATAATGAAATGTAGTTGGATGATTTTCAAGTATATTCATAGGAATTTGTATTTTATTTGAATAATCTGCTAGTACACTATTTAATTCTTTTATTTGTTCATCCGAACATAATGTTTTGATTTCCGTACATTGTGATATATCATTTGATCTTAAATATTCCTGAAAAAGATAACCTACTGTTGCTTCTATATTATCTTTATTTTGATTGTCTAAAGGAAGGTCAGATTTGAAAGAATTTACAATAGCTTCAAAGTTTGTTGATATAATCTTATGAGTAGTTCTTTCCACTATTTGTTCAGCTTTTTCTGTAGGTGCAATATCCCAATCAACATAGTAAATATTCCCACAAAATTCTTTTCCTAAACGACCTGCCCGACCAAGAAGATTAAACAAATCTGCCCCTGACATTGGAATATTTTGTCCTTTTTGAGGCTCTCTGACAAAAATATTTTTACAAGATAAATTTATACCTTCAAGAAGTGTTGATGTGCAAATTACATACTTCAATATTTTTCTATTAAACAGTTCTTCAATTTTTTGTCTTATAATCTGTGGCATACTACCATAATGAAAAGCAATACGTTTTTTTAAAAGTTTTATTAATAAAAAATCAGGGTGAACAATTACCTTACATAATTCTATTAATTCATCTAATTCTTGATTATTAGTATATGTATTAGATTCTAACTCATATATACACTCTGCTATTTTTTCAGCTTGTCCACCTCCATTTGCATAAATAAGATTTCCTGAATTATTATGTCCGATGATATATGCCCACTTTGCTAATATTTTGTAAGCTGCTTCTCGAATACCTATAGACTTTATTAAATCAACTTTTGCAACTTTCACTAATGCATTATTGTTCTCAAGTTTTATTTTCCATTTCTTTGGTCCATATGCTCTTCTGCATATATGAAAGTAATTTCTATCTACAGTTTGTAAAGTACTTTTGATTTTCTTAGCATTTATATAAACATCTTCGGGATTTTTAACGAAAGGTCCTGCAAAAACAATTTTAGTATTATTTTCTCGTCTTAATATTTCATCTACAACATTCTGTAACAATACACCTCTTTCGTTATCACCAACTTTATGAGCTTCATCAACGAAAACTGCCTTAAAATATTTGTTTTTATTTCTTGATAGAAAAATATTCATACGTTCTTGAGTAAACACATAAATAGTTTTGCATTTATTTGTTAAACTTGTTTTTGCAAAAGGCATTGATATAATATTAACTTTTGACTTATACACTTCAAATTCTTTTTTTAAGTCCTGTTCAAATTGATTTATTAAAGCTCTGGTTGGTACTATAATTCCTACATTAATTTCGGAAGTGTTACTTAATTCAAGGTTATATTTCAACCATTTTGTTACAATATATGATTTCCCTGCTGATGTAGGTGCTGATATTGATACAATATTATTAAGTGTTTCAACCCCGTCCCAAAACTCTTTTTGAAATTTGTTACAATGAACAATATCATCTTCTGTAGCCTGAAATGAGTATTCAATATCCCTATTAATATTTTCTAAAGTAAATTTAAAAGGTTGTGTGAAATATATATTCTTTGGTAATTTTTGTTTTCGTTGAGCAAGACTGATCGATTGTTTATTTACAAGCAATTCTAATACCATATATGCAACTTGTTTGTAATAGTCATTATCAATAAATTCTACAACATATTGAACAATTCTCTGAGCTATATTATGGAATTCTTCATTCGTACTTTGTGCAAAAACATTTGCAATTTCTAATAAATATCCATAATCTGGTTCTTCAACACTCATAAATCTTGTATTAGGAATTTTTTCTAATTGCTTACAAGCAGAAAGAATAAATAAGTTATGATAATGTTTTTTAAAATATTCTCTAGCGGCTATTTCGGAACTTAATTCATCAAAGAAAGTGGTCATAAATTTTCGCCTCCCACTATCTTTGCGAAAGTTGTTCGGAATTTATCTACGCTAGACATTGGAATGAAAAATACATTTATGACAATGTTTTCCAGTTTATGTTCATTAACCTTCTCTGAAAATTTTTGCATCCATTGAGAAGCTGCTTCTGTAGCTTTTCTTGCAGTTTCTTGTATATTGTTATAGTCATAAATATTGTTATCATTGAAACCTATTAAGCAAATTCCTCTAACTTCTGTAAATAATTTGTTTTTTCTATGTTCTGGGTCAAAATAATTTTTTAATTTTTCTTTTAAAGCAATTTCGTAATCACTATTTCCAAAATCACAGTAGGTATTTAATAGATTTAAGTCTGTGCCGTCATCACTTCTTGTTAAGTAAGGTTCAATACTTTCAATACAATTTTTAATAGCATCTGATAAATTTGAATATACCTTCGCTTCGCCATAATATAAAGCAAGTTTTTGTAAATCCTCTGTTAATCCAATATGGATTCCATCACTACCATGCATTGGCATATTATTACTTGTTTTAAGACTCATTTTACATATTGCTTGCGGTAACTGCAATATTTGTTCTGCCAATAAAAATAATAAAATTTCTCCTTCTTCGCCACTTCTACGGAAATCTTCTGGAGTTATTTCGCCCTTATCAAGTAAGGATTTTTTGTAAATCCAATAATCAATAAGTTTCTTTTTTGCTTCTTCAAATAGTTTAACATGTTCTTCGGGCTGTCCATTAGCTGCTTGTATTTTACTTCTTGGAATAACGTAATTGAGCAATGAATAAAGCATTCTTTTTGCTAAATCCTCATAACCACAATCAGAATTTTGTTGATTAGGTAGTAAAAAATAACTATGAGTTACCGTTTTTGTATTTTCAATGGTTTTATAATCTTTTGATTCATGTATTTTAAAAGCATTATCAATACAGTTATGCAAAGATTTTTCATAATCTGACCGTTCCAATAAATTAGGAATATGATTATTTAAAATATCAAGTTCATTTTCTAAATTGCTCATCATTTTACTCTTAAACTATTATAATTTTATCATAACAATACATTTACTGCAGTTTTGTTACAAAAAAAGATTTATAAAAAATTTTGTGATTATGAACAACTTTTATATTTTAAGCAATATTGTGATTTTTATACTATAATTGACCCATGCAAAAGTTTTATGAAAAAGACGATATAACTTTATTTCAGGGTGATTGTATTGAGATTTTAAATAGAGCGACTTCTGAATCCATTGATATGATTTTTGCGGATCCTCCATACATGCTTTCTAATGGCGGAATAACTTGCCAATCTGGTAGAGTTGTTTCTGTGAATAAAGGTAAATGGGACAAAAGTAAAGGGTTAGATGAAGATTTTGAATTCCATCAAAAGTGGATTAATGCTTGTAAACGAGTTTTAAAGCCTAACGGAACAATTTGGATATCTGGAACCTATCATTCAATCTATACTTGCGGTTTTGCTTTGCAAAAAGCAGGTTTTAAAATTCTAAACGATATTTGTTGGTTTAAGCCAAATGCTTCACCAAATATGAGTTGCAGATATTTTACGGCAAGTCATGAAACCTTATTGTGGGCAAAAAAGAATAATAAAGCCAAACATACATTTAATTACGAAATAACAAAAAATGGGGATTGGCACGAAGAAGATTTTATAAAAAAACCGGAAAAACAAATGCGTTCCGTATGGAGAATTGATACACCTAAACCTTCTGAAAAGGCTTTTGGGAAACACCCGACTCAAAAACCTTTAGAATTGTTAAGACGTATAATCCTTGCCTCAACTAACAAAGGCGATATAATTCTTGACCCATTCACAGGAAGCTCAACAACTGGTATAATGGCATTAGAGTTAGGTAGGAAATTTATTGGAATAGATTTAGAAAAAGAATACTTAGACCTTTCTGTCAAAAGGTTTGAGCAAGTATTTTCAAAGAAAGATAAAGCATGGCAGTAGTTTTAGAACAATTAAAAAACGAAACATACCCAATCGTTAAATGGGTTGGCGGTAAACGCCAACTTATGTTTGAATTGCTTAAAAACATGCCAAAATCATACAACCGTTATTTTGAGCCTTTCATTGGCGGTGGTGCTTTATTTTTTGAATTACAGCCGGAACAGGCTTATATTTCTGATATGAACGAAGAATTAATTAACCTTTACTCAGTAGTTAGAGATAATGTTTACGAACTTATTGAGGATTTAAGCAAGCACGAAGTTTCAAAAGAATATTTTTTAGAAATTCGAAATATTGATAGAACTGAAAAATATGCAGAATTGTCAGATGTAGAAAGAGCAAGTCGTTTTATTTACTTGAATAGAACCTGTTTTAACGGAATGTATAGAGTAAATTCTCAGGGACAATTTAATGTTCCATTTGGGCATTATAAAAACCCTCGTATAATTGACGAGAACAACCTTTTGAATTGTTCTGAACTATTAAAAAAGACTGAAATTAAATGTGCCGATTTTTCAGAAATTTTAACTGAAGTTAAAAAGGGTGATTTTGTTTATTTTGACCCACCTTATGTTCCATTGAACGAAACTTCAAGTTTCACTTCATATACAAAAGACGGATTTGATATTGATATGCAATTCAAACTGCGCGAGGTTTGTGATGAATTGGATTCAATGGGTATTAAATTTATGCTTTCAAATTCAGATACCAAATTAGTAAATGAATTATATGCAAATTACGAAATTAAAAAAGTTTTTGCTTCTCGCCAAATCAATGCAAATGCAGATGGTAGAGGCAAAATTACAGAAGTTTTAGTGAGGAATTATGACTAGAGATTTTAAAGAATGGTTATCTACATTTAGACCGTGTATTGCAGATTATTGCTACTATGTAGATTTTGATAAGGTAAATAACAATGTTGACGATATAAAAGTTGAATTAAATATTTTAAATTCACTAGTTGGTTCAAAAAATATCGAAAAAGATTTTGAAGATATTATCACTAAATATCCTGAAACTTTAAAATGTATTCCTTTACTCTTGGCGGTTCGTTCTAACGAAATTTCTGTTACAGATGCTGATGGCGAATATAATTTCTCATTTAGAAAACAAAACTACAGTATAGATGATTATAAAATGTTTATGAGAAAAACTAAGTTGTTTGATTTGTTGGAAAATCATATTGTAAGCAATTTAGTTGACTATGCAACTGGCGTTGAAACAGGATTAGACAGTAATGGTCGCAAAAATCGTGGCGGACATTTGATGGAAAATCTTGTCGAAGATTATATTCAAAAAGCCGGGTTTGTTAAAGGTCAAAACTATTTTAAAGAAATGTATATCCACGAAATTGAACAAAAGTGGGGCGTAAACCTTTCTGCAATTTCTAATCAAGATAAAATGGAAAAACGTTTTGATTTTGTAATTAAAACAGATAATCAAATTTATGTAATCGAAACAAATTTCTACTCAAGTGGTGGCTCAAAGCTCAATGAGACTGCTAGAAGTTATAAAACTTTGACACAAGAAGTTGCAACAATAGATGGCGTAACGTTTATTTGGTTTACTGACGGTTGCGGTTGGAATAGTGCAAGAAACAATCTTGAAGAAACTTTTGATGTTTTGGATACGGTTTATAATATTCAAGATTTAGAAGATGGTATATTACAAAATTTATATTAGGTATAATATGGATGATTTAGATAAATTTTGTAATATTGTAAAAAATCGTTCAGAAGAAAATGCAAAAACGATAAAATTATTGTATGAAAATAAATTATATGGTAATTGCGTTAGTATTTTAAGACAAGAACTTGATTCAATGGTTAGGGTTTTGTTTTTATTAACATGTGAACAAGCTAAAAGAATGATGTTTGTAAAACAAACTCTAAATGATGAAAAATGGTATGATGGCAAAAGAACAATCACGGATACTTTATTACTTAAAAATGTTCTTAAAATGTGTGGTTGGGCTAGAAATGTATATTTATTTGGCTGCTCTTTTATACATCTCTCAGCTTGTCATAATTATATACAAGAAGATCCGTTTTTAAAGTTATCACTAGAAGAACACAACGCAATTAAAAATTTTATGGTTCAATATCATAATTTTCCAAAAGAACAAGATATAACTTTATTACAATGCAACCTTATTTGCTAAAAATTTTTGAAAAAATAAGTGATAATTTAAAATGTCACTTAGAAAATTTAAATAAAAATCCTATTGAAACAGATATAATGTAACGACCATTTATCTTGCTTTGTGTCCGAATGTAACTTCTTCCTTTTTGGGCTAGCTTTCTTCTGTCTTCATTGATATTGTGTTATGTGTCAAAAGGAGGATAGAATATGAAAGAAATTAACGGATTTAATATTACTGACAAAGAGTTTAAGTTATTGTGTAGAAAAGCTGAGTCCATTTATAACATTTCTGTTGTAGCGGATCATTTTTGCAAAACTCAACAAGAAATTGAAGAATTATACAATCTCTCACCAGTTATTAGAAATTTAAGAGCAGAAGCGGATTTTCTGAATGCGTTTTTTATTGATGCTGAAGGAAATAGAAATTCTATAGTTTAATGTCATATCAAATACCGTTCAAAAAGTGTTCAAAAGGCGTTCTATTAAACGAAAATGGTAACATGTGGTATAATCCCTTAGTAAATGAGAAATAATTAAATATGAGAAATTTATACATATTTTGAAACTTTAAATTCGGCATCCCAAAAATTTTCGATTTCTTTTAATATATCTATTAAATTATAGGTATTTGTTCCATCGTCAACAATCAACTTTATGTATGTATAGGAGCCTTCTTTTCTGCCAGTTTGATATTTCTTTTCTTTGTTGCAATGTTTTGTTCCATTTGCAATACTTTCCAATACTCCATTAAATGGTATTTTCTTTTGAAATTCCATTCTATTATTTTTATCATTCGGGATATACCAATCTGCCAAATGATATAATGTTATACAAGCATTAATAACCTTTCTTGAATTTAGTTCATCTGCATAATAATCTTTTAAATTTTCTTTAATAACGTTGATATAAAATGCTCTTGCATTGTAATTTTCAAACGAAGAACCTTTGTGTATAACAGTTGCATTCATATCCAAATCAATTTCCAATCCTAATTCTGGTATGCATATTTTATTAGTCAATATTGGCATTTTGTTTCCCTTTATAATTTTATGATTAATAAATTCAATATTTTAAAATTTTTCTTTAGGTATTTTTTAATTTCTATAAATCTATTATATAACAGTAAGATTGGTATAAAGATAATTTATTTTAAATTAAGCAATATATTTAAAGTTTCATACCTCTTATTAAATTCTTTTCCCCACTTCCACAATTCTTCAGCTAAGTGCAAATGGAATTTATGAGAAATGGCCTGCTTTGAACTTTTCTATAGCTTTTTAAGTAAATGTTCTTAATCTCAAGACGTTCTTCTTCTCTATGTTTTCTTGCATCTTTTGATACAAGATATTTGTTGGATACAAATAATTTATGGTCATAAAGGTATAAATAAACTTTTGTATTCATATAAACTCGCTCTTGCGACATCTTTGGAGTTTTTTTGAAATACTCTAATAATTCCTTTAACTGCTGTTCATAAATCAAAGTTCTAAAATAAGTGTAATATTTATTCATAACATGAGTTGAAAACCCAAATAAATCCATCATCTTAAACGCTTCAACATCTGCACAAAATCCTTTCAGCATATAATCTGCATCTTGTTTTGAGTGGTGTTGTAAAAATTGCGGCTGATTAAGCGAGCTCTTGTTTGCACAAATTTTCTTATTATATAAGTATATGCCACCATTTTTAATTAATTTCTTTTCATTAACCAAAGTTAAAAGCAATAATTCTAAAACCGATTCTTCAACATCGTCTGCTATTGTTGAAATATCCTCAAATGAGAATTTATCCAACCTTTTGCAAAGTCTTAATATTCGCTTCTCTTGGATTATTGACGGTTCAAAATCTTTACACTCCATTACGATTTACCTCCGGCAAATCTGCATTCCGTCAGATTTTTCACAGGGGCGAGCTCGCTCACTACGTTCGATTCCGCTCTTGTCAAAATCCGCCTTTCATTTAAAAGTCCTTTCAATGTGTATTCGTCTAATTCCTCGATTTGATTTGTTTGAGATAAATTTTCAATTCTGTTAATCAATTTAACCAATTGCCTGAATTGATTTGTGCGTGTCGCAAGATAATTAATCGCATCTTCTGTGAAACTTAAATCTGTTAATTGACTCAGGATATCTGAAATATCATCTTGATTAAATTGTTCAAATTTAAGTTGTTTGTAAACCCTATCCATTAAATGCGGATATCTTGCGAGTTTTTTATCAGCAGAACCCATTCCAACCAAAACAATCGGGCAGCCTGTTTTATCGTGTAAATCTCTCAGGGTTTCAACTGCGTGCTTTTCTATTAAATAATCAATCTCATCGACTATAATTACTTTAGGATTTTGTCTTAAATGGTTTTCAATCAAGCTGAATGTTTCTTGAGTGTGCCAATAAGGATCTTCGCCAATCTCTTCTGCCATTTCAGATAAAAGCCATCTGCTTGTCATTCCTTGAGTTGCTCTAACATAAACAGAATCGTTTTTATCTGCCCACCATTGAATCGTTTGTGATTTACCAAGCCCATGATCTCCATAAACAAGTGCCAATTTCGGAATGTTGGGTGGAAGTTTTTGTAAACTATCCA
>CAJTXZ010000030.1 GCA_910583725.1 uncultured Vampirovibrio sp. | reverse complement strand
ACATTATAACCACAGAAAAAGATGCCGTAAAAATAAAAAATTTCAAAAACACTGATAAAATGTATGCAATGAAGCTTAAGCCGGATATAAATATAGAAAGTATACTCTTTGTACTTGGGCTTCCAAAACAAAATTAATGGAATATAAACCAAAAAGGACTATCCTATGAAATTAAGCAGCCTCTATAAAAAGGACCAAAATAAACAGCCTATAATTTCAATCGAAATTTTTCCCCCGAAAGACCCTGATTTTGACCTTAAAAAAACAAACCTTTTTAAAGAACTTGATAAGCTGAATGAAAATTTTAAACCCTCCCTTATTTCAATCACCTATGGCGCAGGAGGTTCTACAAGCAAAAATTCTAATGCGCTGACAAAAGAAATTAAGGAAAACTTAGGCTATGATATTGTTATGCCGCATTTTACCTGCGTTTGCTCAAGCAAAGATTTTATAGAAAATCACCTGATGGAAATAAGGGAATACAAAATTGAAAATATTTTAGCACTTCGGGGTGATGAACCTAAAGATATCGATGTTTGCTATAAAGATTTTAAATACGCAAGCGAACTTGTTGAATTTATAAAAAACAAAACAGATTTTGAAATTGCTGTTGCAGGATACCCCGAAGGACATATCTTATCAGAAAGCCTTAATGAAGACATAAAACACCTGAAAACAAAGGTAAACAATGGTGCAAGCGCAATATTTACCCAATTTTTCTTTGAAAATGAAAAATTTTATAATTACCTTGAACTTTTGGATAAAAACAAAATTAACCTTCCTGTCTGCGCCGGCATATTACCTGTAATCAGCTATGACGGCCTTTTAAGGATGATAAATCTATCAGGAATAAAGCTTTCAAATAAAGCCAAGTGCCACTTTGAAAAATGGCAAAATTCAAAAGAAGACACTATAAAAGCAGGCATTGAATGGGCAAGCCAGCAGGTCGAGGATTTAGCTAAAAACCATGTTGACGGCATTCATTTTTATACGCTAAATAAAGCGCACTCCACAGTTGAAATATTAAAAAACATAAGATGATTATACACTAATATCAAGCCCCTTGGCTGTTTTAGCGATATGCTCTGCCTTCTTATCCTCGACATATTTTATATAATCATCATATTTTGAAGAAGAAAGTAACATATCCGGCAAAGACACTCCTTCTATACCCGGATTTATAACATCAAAAAGGCCGCTGTTTGTCCAGAAACCTTCATTTGCCGATGTTATGCTGATAAATTTGGTATCCTCATCTTTTGCCATTTGTACAATCTCAGAAACCATAGCCTCACCAAGGCCTTTATACCTCTTCTTATCTTCATTAACAGGAAGATATTTATGGGCAGGATTAACCTGAATTAAATCTATATAAACACACGGAGAGCCGCAATATTTCTTTTGCTTCCCATAATACTGCGTGCTGCAGACATCGGCAAGCACAAGAGTATCGCCGTCATTGCTTTCAAGACCCAAGATACTGTCAGAATTATTGCCAAGAAAGGCAGCAAGAATGCTGTTTATAAACCGTGCTTTATCGCCCCACTTGTCCTGCACCCTCTTTAGCTGCTTAATATCAGCCTTATTATCAGGCTCATATTCAACAAGTTTCACATCCACAAGGCCGCTGTCTTTTTTTCGAACAGTAACGCTGCCAAGCTCAATCTTTCCAAAGGCCGGCTTAAAGTTTTGGTTAAATGCGCTAAAACCAATCTTCATACATCAAAGTCTCCCGCACCTAAACACTAATATCAAGCCCCTTGGCTGTTTTAGCGATATGCTCTGCCTTCTTATCCTCAACATAGTCAATATAATCATCATATTTTGAAGATGGAAGCATCCTGTCTGGTGTATCATAATTTTTGCTCTCAGGATATTTATAATCAAACAAGCCGCTCTTTGTCCAAAAACCTTCATTGCAGGATTCCAAGTCAATAAACCTGCTTCCTTTTTCCTTTGCAATCTTCACAATTTCAGATACCAAAGTTTCACCAAGGCCCCTATACTCCCCTTCGCTTATCCCGTAGTCAGACTGCAAATCAGGCCTTGCCTCAATAAAATTAATCGTAGCACTCTTTCTTAAATCTCCCTCAACCATTCTGTTATGGTTAATAACATCCGCTATAACAAGGGTTTCGCCAGCACTGTTTTCAAGCCCGTAAATAAATTCATCCTTATCAGGCAAATTTCCGCATTCCCGAAGGGTTTGAAAATTTTCGGCAATATTATCTATATAAAATGCTCTGCTGTCTTTTAGCCAGTCTGCCTTTAAATCATATATCTGACACATATCAACATTATTATCAGGCTCGTATTGGACAAACTTAACATTCTCTAAGCCGCCGGAGTTTTTGCGCACAGAAACACTGTCAAGCTCAATCTTTCCAAATGTCTGATTATAACTGGCAGCCGAATTAATCTTCATAACAATCCCTCTCCCAAAAAAGTATCATCAATATAAAACGCATAAATAAAATTTTTTGCCGGCATTGCCCAAATTTTTATAAATTATTACAAAACTACACAAAATATTTGCCATTAACCGCCGCACCGGGAACAGGCAATGCGCCTCGGCTCACCTTTAGGCTCACACCAAAATCGGTATCAAGCCAAAAATTTCCTAAAAAACCTTAACCCAAACCACGCCATGAATACACTTAACAATAGCCATTCTCTTATTAAAATCAAATTCAATAACATCCCCCGGCTTATAACCCCGATAGTCTTTACCAGCATTCAGCAAACTATCACCACGAATAATTCCGCCATCATCAAAATTATCATCGAACGTCAAAACCCTTACGGATTCTATCCGATAAACCTTATCATTCAATACGCAAGAACAATAACCCCAGGGCTTTAGCGCGCGGACCTTATCATAAACCTTCTTGGCAGGTTCCATAAAATCAACAACATCAATATCAGGATACGGATACTTGTCATATGTTGCCTCATCCTCATCCTGAATAACAGAAATAATCTTATTGTTTTTGATATCCTCCAATAATTCGCCAACCATTAATTCACTAACCTTTGCTGCCTTATCCCGTAATTCGCCGCCAGTAAGCGATTCATCAATCTTAAAAGCAGCCTGCATTAAAATTTTCCCCGTATCAAAATTTTCATCCATCAAATGAAAGGTTACACCCGTTTTTTCATCCCCCGAATATATCGCCCAAAAATAAGGATTTGCACCCCTGTGCTTTGGAAGAAGCGATGGATGACAGTTTACAACACCATACTTTGGGAAATTAATAACATTAGACGGAAATTTTTCAGACCAGCTCCCAACAAGTATAATATCAGGATTTAATCGCCTTATCTCATCCAAAAACGCCTTAGATTTCACACTATCTGCCTTAATATCATACAGTTTATGGCTTTTAATGAATGATAAGTCATTTGAAGGATTAAAAATATCCTTAAAAAACAGGGCAGGCCACAAATACCTTACCCTGTCAATCCTAAAGACACCAACAATATTGTGTCCCTTAAATTTAGCTCCTGAAATAAGGGCGGCAAGCATTTTATCATATCCTACAATTACAACATCCATAAAATGCCTCCCATAAATATTATCCCTTTAAAATCAGCACGCTATATTATTCCTGGGTTTCTTCAGCCGCTTCTTCGCTGAATTCCTCAGTCTCTTCGCCGGCTGCATCATCTGTTTCAGAAGAATCTTCCTGAACCATTTCTTTAAATTCTTCCTCTATCTCTTGATGAATTTCATCATTAACATCTTCATCGGAAGCCTGGGTTTCTTCAACTGCACTTTCTTCAACAGGGGCTGCTACGGCTTCTCTTTGAGCCTGTTTTTCCATTTGCGCAGCCTGAGATTCACTCTTAATATCTATTTTCCAGCCGGTTAATCTGTGTGCAAGCCTTACATTTTGCCCTTCTCTTCCAATCGCAAGAGACAATTGATCATCAGGCACAATAACAAACGCTTCTTTTCTTGTATCATCATCTGCAAGAATATCAACAGACACAATCCTTGCAGGGGAAAGTGCATTTACAATATATTCAACAGGGTCTGGTGAAAATCTTACAATATCAATCTTTTCGTTCTTTAATTCACCAACAATGGTTTGAATTCTTGAGCCCCTTGGCCCTATGCAGGCACCAACACTATCCACAGACGGGTCGTTCGACCAAACAGCAAGCTTTGTTCTATACCCTGCTTCCCTTGCTATAGACTTAATTTCAACAATTCCATCCTCAATTTCTGGAACCTCAAGTTCAAATAATTCTCTTACAATCTCTGAATGCGCCTGGGATACTATAACCTGCGGCAGTCTTGTTGTTTCTTTTACATTTAATACAAAAACTCTTATTCTGTTACCGGGCTTATAATATTCTCCGGGAAGTTGTTCTCTTGAAGGCATTACAGCGTCAGTTTTGCCGATATTAACAATAACATTATTTCTCTCATCCCTTCTTTGAACAATACCTGTAATTAAAGTGCCTTTTTTAGACATAAATTCATCAAGCACCATCTTGCGCTCAGCTTCTCTTATTCTTTGGGTTATAACCTGTTTTGCGCTTTGTGCTGCAATTCTGCCAAAGTTTTCAGGGGTTACTTCAATCTTAACTTCATCATCTAATTCAACATCTTCATCAATTTCCTTGGCATCTTCAAGTGAAATCTCTAAATCAGGATTTTCAACTTCATTAACTACGAGCTTTGTCCTGAATACGCCTATTTCACCGGCAGTTTCATCCAATATAGCTTCAACATTTTCTGCATCTTTATCTTTTATATGTTTTTTATATCCTGCAACCAAAGCATCACAAAGAGAAGATACTAAAACATCCTTAGAAATTCCTTTTTCCCTCTCAAGCTGCTCGGCCGCTTCAAACAGGGCAGTTCCAATCTTAATCATATTATTCTCCTTTTAAATTAATATCATCTAACCGAACCGAAAAAATATTATCGGCATTTATCGTATATTCTTTTTTTGTATCGTTCGCTAAAACCTTTATACCAAAACCTTCGTTAAAATCTAAAAGTTTTGCGCTGAATTTTTTGGGATATCCCTCTTCAACAGGTTCTTTTACCTTAACAATGACATTATGTCCCTTAAATATTATATATTCTTTATCAGACTTAAGGCGGCGGTCTAAACCGGGGGATGAGACCTCAAGATAATACTTAAAAGGTATCAATTCATCAAGTAAATCCCCAAGCCCTCTTGTCATATGTTCGCAATCATTATGATTAACAGGATGGTCATTTGAATATATAAAAATCCTTAAAAACCAATGCCCATTCTCTTTTTCAAAAGAAACCTCAAGAGGAATTAAATTATGCCTCATGGCAGTATTTTCAATGACCGGCATAATTGTTTCCATTACCTGTTTTTTATTAAATTGTTTATTCAAGCTCTTCCCCTTAAAAAAGAGCGGTTAAATAAGCCGCTCTTTGTAAAAAAGTACAAAGTTTTGTCCATACTCTTAAAAAGTTCACTAAATATAAGGCTTTAAAGAGTACAAAACCAGTATATCATAAACCATCAAAATTTTACCAAAATATACATCAAATGTTGCTTTTTATTAAAATTTTATGATAATATTAACAAACCTCTTCACCTGCTGTTTTCAGGCCATTACAATAATGATTAAAAAAATCTGCATATTTTTATTAATAATATTAGCCCTAAAACCGGATATCACAGCCGCATATGAGGCAAAGCTGACAGATGAAATCACATTTAAACCGGTGCTTGATTTTCAAGGCGCATATAATGCTGAAATTTCAGACGACAAATCAAACTTCACATACCCGTTTTCTATAGGGGGCGGCGGGGAATTGCACCTGAATGGCGATAATGGCAAATTAAAAAACAAATTTAGATTAACCTCCTCATTCACAAGAGATGTAGATGATTTAGACAATAAATTCCTTGGTAAAATCTCAGACATTTATTTTGAAAGAAATTTGAATGATAACCACAAAATATTAATCGGAAATTCAAGAATCCCAATTGGAATGGAGGGTGGCAAAAGCCAGTATAACCTCCTGTTCACAGAAAGAAGCCAAATAGCTTCAAACCTTGGCAATGTAAGGAGCACAGGTATAAGACTTAGAGGAGACTTTCACAAATTAGATTATGATATCGGCGGATATTCAAGCACAAGATATCTGCAGGATTTATCCGACGGAATGGAATTTGCAGGATGGTTAAACTATAAACCCTTCAATCATAAAGAAGGCTCCTTATTTAAAAACCTAAAAATCGGTGCAGGAGTAAACACAGGAAGAAATGATAAAAACTATACAGTAGCAGGCCTTGGTGCTGAATATAAATATAAAAAACTTTTGCTTAACGCTGAATACGCATACGCAGACGGGTCAAATGCTAAATCATATAATCAAAATAAACAGCAGGGCTTTTACACAACAGTAGCCTATAATCTCACAGATAAAGTGCAAATTTTAGGACGATACGATATATTTGATGAAAACACGAAAAAATCAAATGATACTACCCAAAAATACACAGTAGGCCTGAACTATTATGTTTTAGGCCAAAGAATAAGATTCAGCCTGAATTACAGCCTGACTCAAAATGATACCGTAAACAATATTCAAAATTTTCCATTCCAAAATTCAATATACTTTATGACCCAGCTTAGATTATAGGTTTCTTGAATGCAAAAAATACACCAGAATATAGACTCCGTCTTCTTTTCTAACACCAAAGTGTCATGTCCCTCTTGATATTCTTCCACAAAGCACTTAATCTATATTGAAAAATATAGCCTCCTACAAATAAACCGCAAAATTGTAACAAATTGCAAACTTTTCTTTAGAAATAGCAAATTTATTTCTTCACAGACATTAATCAATACACAAAAAGAAAGTACCAAAAAATGCAAATAACCCGGACAAATAATAATATAAATTTTACAAAAAGCCTGCTTAAAACCGTCACCGTAAGAAAAACTGACGGCAAAAACGCAATAATGAAATTTGTAGAATATAATATTAAAAACAAAAAAGATGCAAGGCAAATCTCAAAGCTTGCAAAAGAATGGGGCGAGGGCGCAAAATATATAAGGGCCATCTCATCCTCATTCACCAACTTGTCTGCCTGCCTTTCAAAAGAAGACCCAAGCACACTTGAAAAATATCATTTCTACGGCCTTGAAAATAAATTCGGCAAAACACTCTCCCTTGCCCAGACAACAGACCAACAATTATTTTTTAGCAAGAAACCAAAGGAATATATGACTCTTGATATGATTCAAACAAAACCAAAAGAAATGCACACATCAAGCAAAAGAAGATACAAAGGCCTGGGCGAAACGCTGGTATCAGGCATTGTTGAGGTGGCCAAAAAGAAAAATCAGCCAATGATTGAAATATCCTGTGCTAATGAAGGTTTTTGGAACCAAAACACCTTATTCAAAAAAGCAGAAGACAGCATATTTGATAGAAGAACACTTCACCAGAAAGACTATGCAAATTATATTAAATATGTAAAAAACAAAACAAAAGCTCTAAACACAATAGCTTAAGTAAAGTTGTAAACTCTGCCCATATTTATAACACCAGCCCCAGTCCTCACTAATTCACTATTAAACCCGCATTCTCCAACGGCAAATATCGTTCTGTATCATAATGCCTGCCATCCCTAAATACAAAATGCACACTTAAATCCTGACACCAGCTATTTTAAAAAAGCCCTAACTTCATCCATAATACTGATTTAAAATAGCACTTAATTTATATTTAATGCAAAGTATAATACATCTTGATTGCAAACTTTGCCACAACAAGCATAAAAGCTATACTTATTAAAATCCCCATCAAAAAATCAACAATTGATGTACCCTGCCTGAAATCAAAAAACATACAAAAATTATATTTCCTTAAAAGCAATCTGTCAGCCATTTTCCAATTCGGTATACTTTTCTTAATATTCATTGAATTAGTGTACCACGAAATCTTTAGACTTTGCTTGAATTATTGTACCGCATACAGTACAATAACAATATGGCCAGCTACAAAATTGAATACATAAAAACTTCAAACAACAAAGCACCTATCATAGAATGGCTTAATTCTCTTGACTGTATCACGCGAAAGCGTATTAACCAAAGAATCTTAAGAATTGAAGATGGAAACTTTGGAGACTTTAAAAAAATTTCAAAAGATATTTCAGAACTCCGTTTTGCATTTGGCAAAGGATATAGAATTTACTATACGCAACACAAAAATACAATAATACTTTTAATCAACGGAGGAGACAAATCTACCCAGACAAAAGATATAGAAAAAGCACACAATATTTTACAAGAATGGAGGCTTAAAAATGAATGATACAGGCTCATTTAATGACTATATTCTAAAAGACCTGAAAACTGATGAAGATATAAAAGAATGGATTAACATTGGCTTTGAAAATTTTCTTCAGGATAATGACATAAATGCATTCTTAAAAGCACTTGAATATGCAGTTAGAGCAAAAGATTCTATTTCAGGCATCTCAAAAAAAACAGGAATATCAAGAAGCAACCTGTATGCTATGTTTAATGGAAAGCAACAGCCAAAACTGACCACGGCACTAAAAATAATTAAAGAACTAGGATACAGCGTAAAAATAGCTTGAATATTTTTCACTAAACCTATCTTTACTAAAATCCACTCACTAAAGACAAAAACCAATATTAAAATGCCGTTCATAGCACTTAAATTACCAATATTTATTATTTCTGCAATTTACAAATTAATATTGAATATTATTAACAAATGTCTTACGTTATCTGAAACGGGCATTTTGTGCACCTTGCCTTGGGGTGAAGCATTAAATTGTCTTCTAAATCATACAATTTTGCAATCCTTGTAATTAACTTACTGCCACAAACAGGACAGAGCGGTGCAAAGCCTTTATTGTTCTCATTCTCCAAAATCAAAGCCTTTAAATCCTCAATATTTTGTTTATCAGAAAAATGAAAATCTTCCTGTTTTTCATAAAGTTTAATCTCTGACAGTGTTGTTTTTAGGCCTTTTGCAAGTTTTTGCCTCACGGTTGATGATAAAAACAACTCTATCCCGGATTCAATGTTTTGAATATCTTCAATTGTAAGATTACACCTTTTTGCAAGCCCCGCCTGGGAAAACCCGGCCTTTTCCCTTGTTTCTGAGACAAACTGTGCAAGCGTTGGGTATTTTTTAACTTCCTTCATCTAAAAATCCTCTTATAAACTAGTTTTGCCGGCCCTAATAATAATTATGGAACCGGCAAAACAAAATCAATATCTAAAAAACCTTAGGCATTAGCCGTAATTCTTTTAGCAGCCTTTTTGTCTCTAATTTCCTTATCCCATGCCAAAAGCACACTTGCAAAGAAAATACTTGAATAAGTACCAACGATAATACCTAAAATCATAGCAAGTATAAACTCTTTTGTGGTAGAGCCGCCAAAGAAGTACAATGCACCCAATGTTAAAAGGGTTGTAAGTGAAGTGTTTATACTTCTTGCAAGTGTCTGGTTAACACTGGCATTCACAATCTCATTAAATGTATATTTTTTAGCCAAGAATCTGTTATTTTCGCGCACACGGTCAAATACAACAATGGTATCATGCACTGAAAACCCGACAACAGTAAGCACAGCCGTAATAAACAAGGCATCCACATAAACATTAGAAAATATAGACATAATGGCAAATACACCAATTACAAAAACCGCATCATGCACTAGCGATAACAGTGTTATAAGGGCATAATCAGTCTTAAACCTTAATGAAATATAAATTACAATTCCAAGAAATGCAAGTAATAATGCGACCATTGAATTCTTCAATAATTCAGACCCCAAAGAAGGACCGACAGAAGTTGTCTGCACAAGCTCCGGCGAATCAACATATTTTGACACAATATTTGTAATCTTATTTGTTGTCTCGCCCGTCTTGTCATCAATAAAACCTGTTTTTACGGAAATTATGTTCTTAATCCCCTCATTCTGTCCCTCAACGCCGGCATTATTAATGTTTTGAACAATAGGCGTAGTAAAACCTTCATTTGTCATATCATCCCTGATTTTACCCACATCATCAACAGTAACATCGTCTTTTACTGCATATTGAAGAATTGTTCCCCCGGTAAAATCAATACCTAATTTAACAGGCGCATGGTTTGCCTGTGTTACCATAAGATAAATTATTGCAGCAATACAGGGGATTAAAAAAATCGCACTTATAGAAAGCCACAGCCACCTGAATTTTACAACATCTATTATTTGTTTTTGATTCATCAAATTAGGGTTTGCCATTTTATATGTTTCTCCTTATTTTGCCAGCTAAAGCATCAATTAAAGACAGCCGGCAAATTCAAAATTAATCTAATACACCAAACTTTGCTTTTTCTTTCTTAGTTTCAGTAGCGCTAAAACCGGCCTGAATATCTGATTTTTTAAGACCAAATAAAGCAGGATGTTTTAATTCACCTGTACCAAAAAGAAGGTGCATAAAGTTTTTGGTAACTGTAATCGCTGAAAACATGCTGACAAGAACACCGATTGCAAGAGTCAGCGCAAAGCCTTTAACGATACTTGTTCCAAGGATATATAATATTACACACGTTATAATTGTTGACATATTAGAATCAAAAATACTTGTAAATGCTCTGTCAAAACCGGAGTTAATCGCCGTAAACAAGCTTCTTCCGGCCTTTAATTCTTCCTTTGTTCTCTCAAATATAAGAATATTCGCATCCACTGCCATTCCTATACTTAAAATAAAGCCAGCAATACCTGCAAGAGTTAAGGTTACAGGAATTATCTTAAATATTGCAAACACAATTAAACTGTATATTACAAGAGCAATACAAGCCACAACGCCGGGCAGTCTGTAGTATAAAACCATAAATATCATAACCAAAGACAACCCCACAAGCCCTGCAAACTTGGATTTTTGAATACTGTCAGCACCAAGTGTCGGCCCGATTGAATTTTCTTCAATAATCGCAGCTCCGACAGGCAAAGCACCCGCATTCAACAAATCAACCATCTCTTTTGCTTCTTTATATTCAAAGCCTGTGTTGCCGCCGCCTGTTATTTGGGCATTTCCGCCGGTTATTTCTTCGTTAATTCTTGGTGCAGAATATAATTTTCCATTAAAGAATATCGCCATTTGCTGCCCTACAAGCCTTCTTGTGAGGTCGCCGAATTTTTTTGCTCCGTCCATATTAAATTCTAATGAAACAATCCATTCACCAGACTGAGATGTTGCAACAGAGGCTCTTTTAAGGTCCTTACCGCTTAATCCTGTTGATTTCCAAACCTGCTCGCCGTTTTTATTAACACCGCCCGGTTCTTTAAATTCAAGTTCAGCTGTCTCGCCAAGGAAAGTTTTTGCTTTTTGTGTGTCTGTAATATTTGGTATTTCAATCAAAAGCCTGTTTTCGCCAACCTTTTGCACAACGGTTTCACCTACACCCATCGCATTTACACGGTTTTCAATGGCATACTGCAAACTGTCCATAACCTCAGGTGTTATTTTTTTAACAGCCTCAGATGTTTGCGCTTCAAGCATTAATCTTGAACCGCCAACCAAATCAAGCCCTAACGATGTCGGCTTCTTCCAGATTACAAAAATGGACGCAATAACTATTAATACAATTGCCCAAAAAAGAATAATTTTGTTTTTCATCTATTTTTCCTGTCTAATTGCTTTTTCTTTGTTCATATTTTAACAAAAAAACAAAATCAAGTTAAGTAAATATTAAAAATCACCCCACAGGCTTAATACAAAGTTCCGTATCATAATATCAAAACACTGTTTAGTTACTTATTTTAGCCCCCTGTAATAAACAATATAAAAAAAACTAATTCAAAACACCCCACCTTTCTTCATATTTTAAACACCCAATTCCTCATTTTATAAGGTTTTCAAGTTGACCCTAATCAAATTTATAAAGCCCAGATAATCCCCACAGCCAAAACAAAAGGCGCCTTTGGCGCCCTTATTTTAACTTATTATTCTCTTTTTCTCCCACTCCGCAAAGTCTAGCAGCCTTTGCTTTAATTCTTTTTTTGATGTTAATAAATCTTTTAATATTCCTCTTTTAACTTTTTAATAAATCGAAAACTGTATGGCATATTCTTCTCTCTTTTAATATCCTTATCTCAGCTTTCTTGATTTTGTGCCATCACTCCTTTCAATATTCTTCCCTAAACTATTCATTCCAATTAGCTAAAACTGCATTCTCACTGCTTGTAATTCCGATATTTTAAACTCTTCTTTGCCTTAGCTTGTTATTAGTAAATAACAAGCAAACATGCCATGCAAGCACTCTTACGTAAATTTTTTTTTACAATTAACCATGCCTCGCGCCTTCAGGGGCAAAACCAGCATTTACATTTTTTAATTTATATTTGTTAACAAAATTTGCTCATCATATTGAAATTTAGACAATTTATATACAATTTTACATCCGCTTATTGAATATTTTCTTTTCATTCCGGTCCCTGCTAAATAATATAAGAATTAACTCAATAAATATCATATTCACAAACTAGCCCTAATCTCATTTAGGGTGTATTATTTTTGTGTTATGTTATATAAACACATAATGAAACACATACTAACCGCTTTATTGTTAATATTTACGGCACTTTTAGTGCCCCTATCAGCCATAGATTCAAACGCTGCTCTGGCTAATACACCGCTTAAGATTACAGGGCTCAGCTTTGATAATTCCGATAACATAATATTAATAAACTCTCAAGGGCAAATAAAACTTCCCATAGCCTCAATAAACACGCCGAAAGCCCCAAAAGCCGATGAAGACAAGGCTGCTAAAGCGCCGCTTCCTGAAACCTTGCAAGATAGCAAAGAAACACAAGCAGAAGAAGAAAAAATAGACCCCACCGTAAACACAATAACAAAAGGCTTTTTAAAAGAGCCCGACAGAGCCTATATAGACATTACAAATGCAACACTTTCAGGCTCATCAAAAAATTATGAGCTGAAAAATTCAATATTTAAAAACGTAAAAATTTCCCAATTCTCACTAAATCCAAATATTGTAAGGGTTGTATTCACCTATGCATCCGAAAATTCAGCAAAAACAGGTAATTTTAATGTAATTGCAAACGATAAATTGATAGTGGTAAAATACTCTAAACCCCTTGGCCAAACCATAAACAAAACCTCAAAAGAACAAATAGTTTATTCTGATACGGAAGATAAAAACAGACTAGTTTTCTTTGAAGGCGCAACCGCAAGCCTTACAAGCAGTTACGTAGTTCCTGTAAATACTACTATAAAAGACAATAAGAGTGAGCTTGACAACATTTTTGAAAAAAATAACGAAAACCAGAATGCAAAAGAATACAAGCTGCAGTCAAAATATTTTATCGACTCCGTGACGCAAAGCCAAAAGGGCCTGATGATAAAGGGTATGGGCTTTTTAAGCCTGAAACCCGCATTTTACCTTGAAAACCCAAATAGAATGGTTGTTGACTTTGATGATACTGTTGTGTCAAAAAAATTGAGGGGCAAAACCATTAATATAACTGAAAATGGCACGGAAACAATAAAGTTAGGACAAAACGCAACAAACGTGGCAAGGCTTGTAATTGAAGGACCTCAGGCAAAAAATTACAGGCTTGTTGTTTCGCCTGATTTTCAAAACGTTTTCATTGCAAAAAAATCAGATATCATAAATTCAAAAATTACAGAAACCCAAAGCACCCTGAAATCCACAAAAAAGACCGATGAAACCATCCAAAAAATAAATGAAAAAGAATCCCTGATTAAAACAACAATGGAATTTAATTTCACTACCCCCGTTGCTTTTTCAGTATTTCAGGAAAATAATAATCTCTACCTAGATTTTAATAATGCCTCACAAGCCCTGCCAAATGTGCTTGATACCCTAAAAACGCAATATGAAAATGTACAGATAATTAAACTTGCACTTGATAAATTAAGGATAGTGCTGCCGTCAAAAACCGCTCAAAATGTGCAACTGAAAGCTTCGCCGGATGCAAAAACCATTCAGGCAATAATAAAACACACAGAAGAAATAAAAGAAGAGAACAAAGAAGATAAAAACCCTGACAATGAAAAAGAGCCGGCTATTTCAAAGGCAGAAAAGAAAGAACCCTCAATTTCAAACCTATATAAGGTCGTAATTGACGCAGGGCACGGCGGAAGCGACGTCGGGGCAACAAGAAACGGTATATATGAAAAAAATATCACCCTTTCAATAGCAAAGATGGTCGAAAAAAATCTCCAGGCAAAAAAAGTAAAAACCACAATGACGCTTGACAAAGATAAAACCGTGTCATTGCAGGAAAGATGTGATATTTCAAACGAAACCGCCCCGGATTTATTTGTGAGTATTCACGTAAATTCAAGCGTAAATAACGCCATATACGGGGTTGAAACCCACTGGTGGAAGCGGGATAGCGTTGAATACGCACAGACTGTGCACTCGCATTTAGCCAAAAACTTTGGCAAATGGGGCACTAGGGACAGAGGTTTGTTTAAGTCTCAATTTTATGTTATAAATCATACTGAGGCGCCCGCAATTCTAATAGAAATAGGGTTTATCTCAAACGCCAATGAAAGAGAAGCCATAATCACCCAAAAAAGGCAAACCGAAATCGCAAAAGCAATCACAGAGGGCATTATGGACTACCTAAAAAACAGGGGGCAGAAAAAATGATAGGTTTGTTTGATTCCGGAGTAGGAGGCTTAAGTGTCTTAAAAGCACTGGTAGAAAGCAATATCAGGGAAGATTACATATATTTTGGCGACACCAAAAACGTGCCCTATGGCACAAAAACAAAGGCGGAAATCCTCTCCTTCACAAGAGAAATTATGCAATTTTTCATTAAAAAAAAGGTTGGTACTGCTATTATGGCCTGCAATACAAGCTCTGCCCTGGTTTATGAGGATTTAAAAAAAGAATTTTCAGATAAAATCAAAATCTATCCTTTGATTCAAAAGGCAGCGCCGTATCTTAAAGACGAAAAAGCAGTCATAGGCGTTATTTCAACCGAAGCGACAGCTAGAAGTCAGGCCTATACAAGAGAAATTCTAAAATATAATCAATATGCAAAAATTGTTGAAATCCCCTGTCAAAATTTTGTTCAAATCGTCGAAAAAAGGCTCTATAATGATGTTTCAAGTCTTCAATACATAAAAGAAAAAATGGATTACATGATGAATGCAGGCTGCAAAAAGGTAATTTTGGGCTGCACACATTTCCCGTACCTTGTACCTGTGTTTAAAAAATTCGCACACGATATAGAATTTTTAGACCCCGCAAAATTTTTAATACAAACCATAAAAGATGAATTAAATATAAGAGCACCGCAGCGTGAAACCCCGTCAACATTTAGGTTTTACGTATCAGATAACCCTGAAAACTTTAAAAAAAGCGGCTCTTTGTTCTTTAACATTGAAGAAAACGTGGAACTCGTTGAGTTTGCAAGGGTTTGAGCCGGTTTTTAAGACCATCCCGAAGCATATAACCTGCACGTGCATTTTTTAAATAGCCTTCATCCCTTATTTGTAATGTTTATAGCTTACATTTTCAGTTGAAACGCCGTATTAATGATATTTTTACGGGAGGAAACTACGTGCATCACAGTCCTATTGCATATTTTAGGCGAATATTATATATGGTTAAGAGAATCACTTACTCCTCTAAGGTTTTCCTCCGTGTAAAAACGCTATAGCCCATATTACAAAAAGCTTTCAACCCCATCAATAACAGGCTCAGAAAATTCTACAGTAAACAAATTGCTCTATATCCCTTGCAGCATAAAGCTTTTTACCGTAAAACCGTATAAAACTATTGCAGCATAAGGCCTGCAAGCCACATAGCAAACACTAAACCTTAAAAACCCTATTTTTATAAAGACAAATTTCTACACGTATAAACACTTTTTAGAATACCCCACAGGCACTATTTTGTAACATTTTCTTAACATTAACAAAACCTGGCTGGTATGAAAAAACTTCACAAAAATTTACCCAAATAGTAAAATAAAAAGACCAAAATTTAATATTTTAACAGATTTTTACAAAAAATCATCCCTTAAAACTGCATATTTTATTAACATTTTGTTACAAAACCTAAAAAATTCAACACTTTTTTCTTTTAGAAGTTTTATAAAAATATGATTAACAACATAAATAACAATATTTTTAAAGATTTTCAATATAAAAATGCCAAGGCACCTGCCCAAAAAGCAGCTATACCTGCACATTCCACCATTCCTTCCGATAAAAAACACCCGAGGCTAAAACAAAAGAAAAAAACAACAGCAAATAATTTTTTAGCCGGCACTATCGCCCTTTTAATTCCTCTAAGCTTTTTATTCATCCGAAGATACACAGTACCAAAGGATTACAGACAATTTTTTAAATCTTTGGAAAAAATAACAGATAAAAAAGAATACGCAAAACAGGCCTACGAAGGCCTTGTAAAGCTTTTAAATATGCAGGATATTGCACCGGCAAAAATAACCACCGAAAACCTTGGTTTATCAGCATTTGATACTACACCATCCACAATAGCCACACACGCTTGCCTAGAAAATTCAATCACCCTTAATGAATCCGCAATAAATTTATTTAAGGACGACAAAGGCGGCATTATCGGCTCTTTAAGGCATGAACTTGAACATTGCAAACAATCTAACTTTCTTTTGGAGCATATAGATGCAGAAGAATATGTAAAAATAGTACTTGAAAAGCAATACGCTCAAGCGAACCATGATTCACCGTTTTTTAAGGCATTATTGGAATACTACAAAAGACAAGTACAAGAAGGCTATAAACAAAGCTTAAGCAAGCCAAAAAGCGCGCCAACACCAGAAATTCAGGACAAAATTAACAAATATATTGATGCAACAAAAAACTATTCAACAGAAACAGAAAAAGCATACAAGGAAAATTTACTTGAAAAAGAAGCTTTTGGGGCACAAGCAAAAATCGAAAAAATGTACAGAAAATACTATCTTGGGCCCCTTAGCGTATTTTTTCAAGGCACAAAGTTTAAGTCTTAATTCTAAATACTGATAAATATCTTAAAAACCGCACAGAGAGGGCTTTTAAATAGGATAACAAAAATGCTATTATTAAATGACAACGCATACAAAAACTATGCAATCTTTTTAATTTTTTCAATCTCATCCTTGTTCTTTTCATAGGCCACGCTTAAGTCATAAGCATTTTGCGCATTCAACCAAAATTCGGGGGTTGTAGAGAATAAATTAGCAAGCTTTAAAGCCATAACAGGCGTTATACCGCGCTTTTTATTATAAATTTCACTTATAGTTTTAATGCCAACCCCAAGAAGTTCGCAAAGTCTTTTTTGAGTGAGATTATATGGTTTAACAAATTCTTCCAGCAGGATTTCGCCAGGATGAGTGTAATATCTAGCCATAATACATCCTTTCTTTAATGATAATCAACAATTTCAACATCATGCACATGACCGCCTTCAAATCTAAATATTATTCGAAACTGGTCATTAATTCTGATTGAACAAAAATCCATCAAATCGCCCCTTAGGTGTTCAAATCTGTTTGATGGAGGAGCCATTAAATCCTTCTCGCTATAGGCAAAATGCAGCATATCTAATTTTCTTTTAATGACTTTTTGTATATTTGCATACTTTTTCGAATTGTGCCCGTCAAAAATTCTTTTTGTCTCTTTGTCTTTGAAGGTTTTAATCATGTTATCATATTATCACAATATGATAACTTTTTCAACATCAAATCAAAATCTTGCAAGACAATATCAGGGATTTTATGGCCCCAAACCTACCCCACTATCGTATCTTTAGGCACAACCGTAATTCCGCCGTCAGACACAAAAAAGCCTCTTTTTCTGTCCTCATCAGGGTTAAAGCCAATTTCTGTATATGGAGGAATTTCCACATTTTTGTCGATTATTGCCCTGTTTATCCTTGAATGCCTTCCAACCTGAACATTTTCAAGAAGAATAGAATTAGATATCGCGCAAAAGCTGTTTATTCTAACTTTTGGAGACAATACACACCTTGAAAGCGAGCCCCCGCTTATAATACATCCTTCTGAAACAAGCGAATTCTTCGCTACACCCACTCTTTTATCCTCATCCCAGATAAATTTTGCAGGCGGAAAATTATAATTAAACGTCCTCAAAGGCCAATCCTTTGAATACAGATTTAATTCAGGGTCATAATCTAAAAGGTCCATATTTGCCTGAAAATAACTGTCCACATTGCCGACATCACGCCAATAGCCTCTCTCTGAGGGCGTTATACCCGGAAATTCATTCTTTGCAAAATCATAAATATATACTTTTTTGCCGGAATTCAACATATTTGGAATTATATTTTTTCCAAAATCATGGCTTGAACTTTCATCCAAAGAATCTTTTTGAACCTCATCAATAAGTACATTTGACCTGAATATATAATTTCCCATAGATGCAAGGCACATATCAGGAACCCCTGGAATGTGTTTTGGCGTGTGTTTTGGCTTTTCAATAAACCCTGTGAGGCGCCAATTATCATCCACCTCGATTATGCCATACTCGCCGGCAAGCGCTATAGGTATAGGGATTGCAGCAATGGTAAGCTCGGCGTCCTTTTCTATATGATAATCCAGCATCTGTCTCACATCCATTTTATAGATATGGTCCCCGCCAAAAACAAATATATTAGCATAGTCACCGTCTGTTATCTGGTTTATATTTTGAAAAATAGCATCAGCAGTGCCTTTATACCAGTTACCATCGGTTCTCATCTGCGCCGGAACACAATCTACATATTGCCCTACAGAAGCAGATAAATTCCAGCCCCTTGAAATGTGCTTATTTAAAGAATCAGACTTATATTGCGTTAAAACCTTTATTTTATAGAATCCGGAATTTACAAAATTATTCAACACAAAATCAATGATTCGATATCTGCCCCCAAAAGGCACAGCAGGCTTTGCTCTATCCCTTGTCAAGGGAAACAGCCTCTTTCCCTGTCCGCCTGCAAGTATCATTGTAAGCACCTTATCTCTAAACATTGAAATTCCTTTTAAATCCTACATATCCATTATATTTTTTTACACACTTCTGTGCAAATTTGTAACATAAATTTTCTTAGGTAAAAATAGCGCTAAAGAGTTAACATAGAAGGCTATAAGGACAAGCAATCCCGTGCATCCGGTTATTGGGCTAAAAAACCGCCTCTGAAACAATCAAAGGCGGTTTATACATTATTTAATATTATCTTTAAACAGCTGCCTGTCTTTTTAAATAACATTCTTTGCAAAAAATTTCTTTTCCTTCGATAGGTCTGAAAGGAACTTTGGTTTCTGCTCCGCATTCAGAACAAACAGCGTCATACATTTTCTTTCTGGAATTTCTTTGGCGTCTGTCTTTTCTGCATTCAGGGCATCTTTTTGGCTTGTTAACCAATCCCTTTTCAGCGTAAAATTCCTGCTCCCCTACTGTGAACACAAAATCTTGTCCACAATCTTCACATTTTAGGGTTTCGTCTTGGTACATTGTTTTTTGTCTCCTTTGGTTAGTAAATAAATTCAAACCATAAAAATTCTTACAGCCTGAATAAATATATTGTAGCTTGTTTTTTCAGCTTTTGCAATAGGTATTAATATCTTAAGCCTTAAAATTAACCCATTCGGGCTACTTAAGCAGTACAGTGCTACTTGCCGGAAGTGTTTCCCATCTCTTTAACAAAATTTTCATACTCCAGCAAAAATTCACCGGGCGACATGGAAAATCCCCGTGCTATTTTTTCTAAAACAGGATATTTTAAATCAAACTTTTTATTTTCAAGACGGCTCAAAATGCTTTGGTCGATTTCATTCTCAATCGCAAACTTATTTAATTTAAAACCCATTCTAGTTCTTTTAAGTTTTATGTAGTCCCTTAAATCAAACTGTTGCATTATTACAATAATCATATATAATACAAATAAAATCAATGCATAAACCCAATGCATTAATTCATTGGTTTATTGCAAAAAGCAGCTGCAGTAAGACTTACACACCCAAAAATAGTAAATTATAGAAATTGTTTTTAAACTGATATGGAGTTAATTATGCCGCAATTAAAATTTGATATTTGGATAGACGAAAAGCCTATGGCAATGAAATTAGGCAATTTAAAAGACTTGGAAAAAATTTTACCTGCCTTTATTGAAAAGGAAGAAGATATTATAAATTCACAAAAACTTGTTAAAAAATTAATCAAAACCCTTAATGAACTTAACAAAATTTTACAAAAGTAAACCGGTGCAAAACACCGGAAAATAAACTTTTTAAACGGTATTTCATCTACATTTTTTTATTGTCGCCGCTTACCTTATTCAACATCCTTGTCATCATTATTGCAATTACGACCATGCCACAAGCATAAACTACAAAATTTGCATCCATTACTCTTTATCCTCCAACATCATCTTAATTTCATTATTAACATATATAAATTTGCTGATAAAAATACAATCAAAATATGCCCCTACAAACATAAGAAATAGCATCTTGCTTATTGCAAGCTTGGCTAAAAACAGCCCTGCAACACCGCTTGAAATAAGCATTATCATTGAAAAATAATTGTTGCGAAGCGCTATCAGGTGTTTAAGTTTTAGTTCTTCTTTCTCCATAAACATTATTATATCACCATTTTACATAACTTTACAATATATTAAGCCCGCAAAAATACTACGTTATACTGTAAACTTAAATCTGTACAAAATCCATCTTTTTACCTATATTTAAATCATTTCAGCCATTGCTTTATAAACATATGATATAATTCTCTTGGCAGTTGAGCACCTTGACAAAATATAATCTAACTTCCTTGGCACAGACTATAAATCTGAAAACTACCAAAGAAAGGAGGATTTGCCTATGAATGCAAAATTATTTTGCTTCTTTTTCCGCCTGTGGTGCTCGTTTTCACTGCGCTCCCTACGGCGGTCATCAATAGTTCCATTCCGCCGGCTCATCGCCGCCGTCATTGGGAACCCTGGCTTACGCATTCAAAGCTAGCACTAATCCTTGCAATCATAGTGCTAGTTTCTAGAAAATAGAAACAGTCAAGGTTAAAAATTAGGAAGTGTACCACCACTTTCCTAAAGCTCAACTGCTTTTATTATTATAAAACATTTTTATTATTTTACAAGATAGGCTACAATATTCTATCCAGTTTGTAGACTTATTGCCTGGTTTTATTCATGATTTCTGTTTGTATGTCCACTAAAAACTTAAAACAATCTGCACAAAAACTGCATAAAAAAAGGAGTGCTAAAGGTTACAAAAAGCACTCCCGAGAAATTGTTTATCGTAAAATTTGCTAATTATCAGATAACTTTGGATTTTTATTTAGTAACTCCGCCCCCCTCAAACAGGCTCTTTGCCTATTTGAAGTATCACCCCGTCTCTGGAGGAAGTGAATAA
>CAJTXZ010000029.1 GCA_910583725.1 uncultured Vampirovibrio sp. | reverse complement strand
CACTAAACTTCTTTGTCATTACAGGAGCTAATGCTGCAAGCAACAATGAAGCCACCAGCAATGCCATAAGCATTTCAACAAGCGAGAAGGCTGGACTTTTAAAACCAAATTCTGATTTTAGAATCTTTTTAATTATCGTTTTTGTCATTATAATTGTCATATCTTATTCCTTAAATAATTCCGTTAAATCTTGATTTGTTCGTTTTTCTGCTTGTTCCTCGCCTTAAACGGCATTGCGGTCAGGCTCATCGCCTGTCCTCCAGCCTTGGCTCCGGTACGCTTTCTTTGATTCAAACGCCATACGCAAAGAAAGAAAAACGAACCAAAAAGAAAGAAACGTCGGCTTTTTAGGCTGGATTGTGGTTTGTGCAGCTTTATGAATTTTATTTGTTTTCTGCTTGCTCATTGTTTTAAACTGCGCTATCGTGACCCTGTCATTTTGGTGTGAGCCGTATTTACAGAACTTTTATGTATGGCCCGTTCTTTCCAGCTCTGCAGGAAAATTTTTATAAAACGTTATATATTGTGTTTGCGTTGTTATTTATTTGTCTAAGCGAAATGTTTGCCCTCTTGGGTAATAGCTGACAGATTTTATTAAAGATATAATTTGTCTGTTTAAACAGCAATTGCAGGCAATTTTCAGGTTTTGTGTGTTTTTGCATATTTAATCTCCTTAATATTTGCTAATTATTATATAGCAATAATAAAACATGAATAGCAAATTTTTATAAAATTGTCAATTGATATAAATAAAGGTAGCATTGTTATAATGTTGAATATCAAACAAGAAATACAAATAATTCTCTTAAAGTGCGGACTTTCAATGAGAAAACTTATCGTAAAAATGAATGACGCAGGTTACAAAATGCCAGCATCGAGCGGTCTTTCCGTCTTATTTTCAAGAAAGAGGATAAGGTTTGAAACTGTGCAGGAAATTTTAGATTTTTTAGGGTATGAACTTCAAATAATTAAAAAACAGTGATTTTTTGGGCGTTTACAGCACTGTATATAGGTTTAACCATATTCCCTGCAGCGTTTTTATCGGCTTAGACTTTTTAAACATTATTTGAATACCGTGAATATGCTAATTATTTAAAACAAAATTAGCTTAAAATTTCTTAATATTTAGTTTGTGATGTCACCGTTTTTAGCATTTGCTTTTTGCTCTTCTTCCTCTTTTAAGAACAATAAATGCTGAACAGCGTCTTTTAGTGAATATATTTCAAGCATTAATTCAAGCATTTGCTTTAAATTTTCATCTATTTGACTTAATTTAATTTCAACAATTTTATTTATATCCATGGGGTGTATTCCTTTCCTTAATAAAACTAAATATTTTGATTTACAGCGCAGGTTAAGGTACCATAAAAATGTACACGCGCAATTTTTACTTGTCACAGCGCTTGTATAATGTTAAGTAATACTTTATTTATGTAAATTTATTATTACCAAAATATGAAATATTGTCAAGCTTTAAAAAAAATATTAATAGAACTTAGGCTAAATCAGACAGAATTGGCTGCTGAACTTGGCGTGTCGCGACAGCAATTAAGCCATATGATAACTGGCAAAAATTCCCTAACGCAAAAAACAATGGAAATCCTCCACGACAAATTTAATGTAAATTTAAACTGGCTTTTGTATGGTGAAGGTTCCATGTTTGTTTCAAATGAAGATAAAGGCGCAGAAGTTGTTAAAATCAGGCTCAAAAAAGGTCAGCGCCTTGAAGTAGAATATGAAGAATAATCCCATTCTGACAGGTACACACCCGCTTATTTGCAAAGAATAACATCATAAGCTCTGCAATTGCGCGCACATACTTAAAGTGATAAAACTCTGCATAATGTCGTAAAACATGCTATGCGTTCAGGAAACTTTAAGTCTAAAACCCACTTTAGCCCGTCCGTAAAATAGTTTACTAAAAAAGCCTCCGATAATCCGGAGGCTTTTAAATTATGCTAATAAATTCTAGCAGCCGCAGGCTTTTGCACCACAGCAGGCGCAGCCTTCGCCTATAGCCATTTTTGCTTCATTAAGGCGAACCTTTATTCTGCCGTCAACTGCAATGCCTTCGCCGGTTTTTTCGCTGATTAGAAGCGGGTTAATGTCTAATTCATCAATAAAATCAAAATCAGAAACAAGCTGGGATAATCTTAATAAAGTTTCCTGAATTTGCTCTATTTGTGCCGGTGTTGTGCCGCGTGCGCCTTCTAAAAGCTTATATGCCTTAACTGATTTAATCATATCGATGGCATCATTATCAGTTAAAGGTGCAATTCTGAACGTTACATCCTTCATCACCTCAACAAACACGCCGCCAAGGCCAAACATCATCATCGGGCCGTATTGCGGGTCTGTTGCAATGCCGCAAACCATCTCGCGGCTGCCTTTTACCATCTCTTGAATAATAACGCCTTCAAGCCCGTCTAAAAGGTTTTTAGCTTCCAGCCTTGAAATAAGACCCTTGTATTCTTTTCTAAGCTGTTCTTCTGACTGAATATTAACAATAACGCCGCCAACATCTGTCTTGTGTGATGTTGTTTTTGAGGTCATTTTCATAACAACCGGATAGCCGATATTATTTGCAACGTTTGCAGCCTCATCCTCATTCACGGCAAGCCCGTATTTGCAGGCCCTGATACCGTATGCCTGCAATACATCAATTGATTCTAAGGTTGTAAGCTGGTCCCTGCCTTCATTTATTGATTTTCTTATAATATTTTCAACTTTGGCCTTATCTACATCAAAACAAGGAATTTTTCCAGCCGGTTTTTCCATCCACTGACGCTGCTCGTCAAGCCTTAAAAGTGCTTCTGCTGCTTCTTCTGCGTACATATAGAATGGCATATTAACCTTCATATTTGAAATATTAGTAAAGAAATCGCTTGTTGTCATAAATACGCCAACGATTGGTTTTTGAGGATTTTTAGCCTTAATTTCCATTAAAGCTTTTGCAACGTCAATATCCTTCAAACCAAGGAATGGCAAGTAAATTACCATGATCATATCAACGTTTTCATCAGCAATAACTGTTTCAAGTGTTTGAATGTAATGTTCAATCGGAGCTGAAGCTATCATATCGATAGGGTTTTTAACACTTGCAGCTGATGGCAGAAAGCTTCTTAATTTTTCCTTTGTTTCATCAGTGATTTTTGCCATCTGCATACCGTTTTCACAAATTGCATCAGTTGCCATAATGCCCGGGCCGCCTGAGTTTGTAATAATTGCAACCCTGTTTCCCCTTGGAATGGGGCAGTTTGAGAATGCTTTAGCGTTTGCAAAAAGGTTTTTAAGTGAAAATTCACGTATAACGCCTGATTGTTTTAATAAAGCTGCTGCAGCCTTATCTGCACCTGCCAGTGAGCCTGTGTGAGATGAAGCAGCGCTTGCGCCTGCAGCTGAACGGCCTGCTTTAAGGGCAAGAATAGGTTTTTTCTTTGTAATCCTTGAAGCTAATTTTCTAAAGTTTGCAGGGTTTTGGATTGATTCCATATATAATAAAATTTGCTTCACATCATCATCGTTTTCCCAGTATTCAAGCATTGTTTCAGCATTTATATCGGCCTGGTTTCCGATTGATACAAACTGTGCAAAGCCAAGGTTTAAGTCTTTTAAGATATTTAAAATGCCGCCGCCAAGAGCGCCTGATTGTGATACAAAGCCGATATCGCCCTGAACAGGAAGAGATTCGGCAAATGTCGCATCCATCATAACGCTAGGATTGGTATTCAATACGCCAAGGCAATTTGGCCCGACAACTCTCATGCCATATTCTTTAACCTTATTAAGAAGTGCTTTTTCAAGCTCGGCACCTTCTTTTCCGGTTTCTTTAAAGCCTGCAGTGATAATACAAAGCCCTTTTATACCTTTTTTATGGCAATCATCAATTGTTTGAAGAACGAATTTTGCATTTACAACAATAACCGCTAAATCAACCTCTCCGGGCACTTCAAGGATTGAAGTATAAGCCTGAAAGCCTTCTATCATACCGCCTTTCGGGTTTACAGGGTAAATATTGCCATTGAATTTATAATCTCTTAATCTTTGCATAATTTCAGAGCCGATTGTTTTTGGCTTTGTAGAAGCGCCAATAACGGCAACTGATTTTGGTTTCATAATTTTGTCCAGTACGTTCATTTTTAGACCTTTCCTTTATTTAGTTATTTTAAGTATGTTTTTAATACTGCTTAATATTCCTGGTAGCTTTTTGCTTGCTTTGGTGGTTTGCTTTACTGCGCTTGTAATGGTTTGAGCTTCATTATTTTTTACAAAAGTATCAACCCTTGCAAAATCAATGTCACTTTTTTGAAATGAATCATAAAGTCTTAATAATTCTTCATCAACAGCCTTATCATGCTGTAAGGGCAAGTTCATTATATCTTTATGAACTTGTCTTTTTTCAAGTGATGAAACTCTAGTGACTTCCATAAAATCCTCTTTTTAATATCCGTTCTCTATCCATTCTCTTACTCTGAATTTTGCTCCCATTTCGATGGCAATTTTTTCGCATGCCTCAATATCAATAGGATATAAATCTGTCTTATAGCCCGATACAATGCTTAAAGTTGTATCTTTATTATTTTTTATGCACTCAGCCGCAAAATCAAGCATCGCGTTATATGCGCCGTCAAATGAGGGTTTTGAAATATTATTATAAAGTTTTTCATTCTGTGCGTTTAGGCTTATTGATATAGAATCAATAACAGAGGCTAAATCAGGCACAATATTCTTTTTTGCAATATAATTTCCGTGTCCGTTTGTATTAATTCTTATCTTTATATTGGGCAGATTTTTTTTAATATATTTTGCAACCTTAATCACTTCATTATATTTTACTAGCGGCTCGCCGTATCCGCAAAATACTATTTCATCCTTAATATCAGCCTTTTTTTCTTCGATTTGCTTAATAACATCTTCTGCAGATACATTTTTATTTTCAAGCCACATATAAGCGCCCTTAACGTCGTCTTTTTCGTTTCTAAGACAGAAGGCGCACGAATTTGTGCAGGCATTTGTAATATTGATATATGTTTTCCCGTATAAAAAATAAACAAGGTTTTGCATATTAAAAAAATTTTGCCTCTACTTATATAGTTTACAGGCAAAATTTTCACACAAAAAACGTATTTATTCAACTATAAATTTTAACACAAATGTTAAATTTATATATTAGGATTAAGGCAGCTTGCAGCTATGTATGCAAGTTCGCCGGCGCGCTCAGGGCTTTCGCCGTTATTTATAAGCTCTTGATAATAATTGCCTGCAAAATTGTTGATAAGACATTCATCACAGCATTTTTCAAGACCTTCATTGTATAAATCCATAAATTCCTGAACATCTTGCTCAACATTTTTTGGGTCAAAATTATATGGCGTTTTTACCAATGTTTTGTTTATGGCAGCAAGTGCATCTGCAGCTTTTGCGTCACACTCTCTGCATTTAGGACAATTGCATTCAGCTGCATTATTATCTTCGTTTTTTGCTTTTTCAGGTCTGTTTCCGAAATTTACAGGATTAAACCCGAAGTTGTTAATGTTGTTATTCATTTTAGCGTCTCCCAATCGTGTTTACCTTTGGAGGATTTTTACTTTTCACTCTTTGTTTTTCTTCTTATATACAAAACATGAAATTAATTTTTTTTGCTAGTATATGCACAAAATATATACATATTTTTTAAAAAATTATTGTAAAATTTTCAATACCCTTGTGGCATAAGCATTTCAGATATTAAATTCATATTTACAAAACTTAATAAAATTATCAAATCTGCATCTATTTTTGTCAAAACTGCAAAATTCCATGGTTTATTTAACATTTAATGGTATCACATATTATAAAATCCGGCATGGTTTATATAGTGCATTTAGATATATATTAATATTGTAAAAACTTTAAAGCTTATGTCTGTTTGCTAAAAACAAGATATTAGCCATAATAATTTCAAAAAGTATAAAATAAAAAGCCCTAATGTAAAACATTATGGCTCTAACAAGGATGACAATAAAGTTATATGGTGTGTTATAAAAGTTTTCTTTTACAAAAATGTTTTCGGCCATAATTTTCAAAACTTTTGTATATTTTAAAATTATCCCCCATTTAATGTAGTTTAGTGTATAATTTTTTTATGAAGCTGATAATTCAAATACCTTGCTTCAATGAAGAAGAAACTCTTCCAAAAACACTTGAAGCAATTCCAAAAAATATTGATGGCATAGATGAGGTTGAAATTCTAATCATAAATGATGGTTCGACCGACAAAACTGTTGATGTGGCAAAAAAATCGGGCGTTAATCATATAGTTGAATTTTCAAAGAATCTTGGCCTTGCACGCGCTTTTGATGCTGGTTTAAAAAATTCCGTAAAACTTGGTGCGGATATTATTGTAAATCTTGATGCCGATAATCAATATTCTGCTGAAGATATTCCAAAACTCATAAAGCCAATCCTTGAAAATAAGGCAGATATTGTTATTGGGGCAAGGCCCATAAACAGTATTAAACACTTTTCCCCGCTTAAAAAAATGCTCCAAAAACTGGGCTCATTCGTTATGAAAAAATTATCCGGTGCGGATATTATTGACGCGCCTAGCGGCTTTCGCGCATTTAATAGAGAAGCTGCAAAAAGAATTAATATTTTTGATAACTACACATACACTATGGAATCAATCATTCAGGCGCAGAGAAAAGGTCTAGCAATTTTAAGCGTGCCGATTAATGTTAATAATGATTTAAGACCCTCAAGGCTTGTCAAAAATAATTTTGACTATATTTTCCGCTCTGCAAAAACAATGATAAGGTTTTTTATAATATATCATCCTTTCAGATTTTTTGCCCTGCTTGCGTCAATTTTTCTTATCCTTGGTCTTGCTCTTGGGATGAGATATTTGTATTTTTTCTTTCTTGGCGATGGCGCAGGCCATGTTCAGTCTTTAATTTTGTGCGGTCTTTTAATTACAATCAGTTTTCAAACAGCCCTTCTTGCCATAATATCCGATTTGCTTGGCATAAACAGAAAGCTTATTGAAGATGTGCAGATAAAGGTGCAAAATATAACTAACGGCGAATTTGACAAAATTAACAAGGAGTAATTAATATAATGCTGCAAGAAAAAGCAATTGAAAATTTTAAAAACGGATATTCCTGCTCTGAATCAGTAGTTAAAGCTGCAATAGACCAAGGCCTGGTGCCAAAAGATTTATTATCTGTTGCAACAAGTTTTTCAGGCGGAATGAGCTCCGGTTGCCTTTGTGGTGCAATAGCTGGCAGTCAGATGGTTATAGGCTATATCCACGGCAAGGGGAAAACAGAAAAAGCCCGCGCTCTTGCAAAAGAATTTCTTGATGAATTTAAGAAAAATCATAAAGCAGCCTGCTGCAGGGTCTTAACATCAGGTTTTGATTTTCACTCACCGGAAAGAAAGGCTCATTGTGTGAATATGGTTGCAGACTGTTCAAAAATATTAGAAAATATTTTAGAAAAAGAACTTCAAAAAGAAACTGTCTAAAACTAAAATTGTCACAGGCAATCATATCGGCTCCGTTTTTTTGTAAAAGAGCTGGAATAAAAGTAAACATTTAACGGCCGGGCGTAAAATTTATGTAGTTACCCGCGGTAATTTGCATGACCGTTTCATTAAGACTGAATTTTTAGCTTGTGTAATTAACAAAGACAGGCATTTTGTCATTAATAAATGACATAAAAATACTATCCGGCAAACTAAAGCATATTAAACAATGTTTCTCAGGTTTAATTTGTGCTGAACCGGTTCAGATTCAAATAAATCACCGATAGAACAATCAAGTGCATCGCACAGCTTATCCATATTTTCATAGGAAGGCTGCGTTCTTCCGTTTGCCCAGGAATAAACCGTCTGCTGTGGCAGTTTTAATTCTTTTGCAAGCTTGTATAAACTAAAGCCCTTATTCTTTTTTGCAACTTCTCTAATTTTTATCTTCATACTAAAAATCCTGATACTAAACAATTTTTTGTCATAATAAGGTAATCTTATATAATTTATCCGAAAAATAAATCATACAAATATATCAGAATATATTTTGAAAGCTTGGGTATAATATAATTGTTAATTTGCACTTGCCATATTGTGTAAAATAATTATAAAATAAGTGGTATAGAACATAATTTAAGGATAGTAAGACAATGATGAAAAAAATTGCATTGCTGTTAGCCCTCACCGTTATAACAGCCTACACAACAAATATTTCTATGGCAGCAGCACCTGTAAAAAAGAAAACAATCACAGCTCCAAACACTGTTTATACTGCAATTTCAAAGTATAAACATAAAAATTATACAGGTGTAATTCAGGATTTAACTCCCTATCTTTCAGAAGATGGAGCTAAATATAAAGACAAAAACAATAAGTTAAAAGAAGATTCTCTTGCATATTATTATTACGGCTTAGCTTATGCACAGCTTGGAATGAAGGGTGAAGCTCAATCTGCCTATAACAAAGCAATTGAATTAAAAACAAATCAAAAACTTGTTGATTATGCAAAAAGAGCTGTTGCCTGCCTGAATGGCCAGCCGCAGTGTGCTGCTGATTATGTTGACAAAAACGCTCCCGCTCTTGATGATATGACAGTATTTATCCAGTCAGGAAAATTCCTTCATGATGATGTAAAACAGCAAATTCAGGATAAAGCGCTTGATAAGCAAAAAGACAGAATCAATAATGATATGATACCTGATGCTGAAAATTACAAGCTTTTAAACGATGCTTCAGGTGCTGTTAATACCCAGCCTACAGATGCTGAAATTGCAAACGCAGTAAGGGTTTTAGCTAAGGTTGGTTTTAATCCATATAGCCTTGCTTCTATGAATGCGCAGTTTGATAACCCCGAATTAGCTCAGCTTAGCGCACTTATGGGAAATCCTAATTCAAATTCTTCTAATATGAATTATTTGCCCTATGTCATCTCTCAAGGCTCTAAAAACCCCGAAGCTGCTAAACAGATGATACAAAATATGATGTTAAACCAGATGATGCCAGGTTTTGGCGGCTTAAACAACCTGTAGTATGGAACCATGCACGTGATAAATGATGTTGATTTTGCCAGATTATGTTTTGAAAATAAACAATATGCGCGTGCAAAAGAAATATTTCTCAACAACGATATGCTGTATGAAGCCGGTTTCTCATCACTTTTAACGGGAAATATAAAAAGTACAAAGCTTATCTGGAAAGAAATTCAAAATCCCTGTTCTGCAACGGAATGGGGATTTATAATTCTTGATTTAATTGAAAAAAAGCCCCACATAAAACTCCCCGGATACTTTCAAACGCGCGCATTCTTAGAGCTTTATCTAAACCTTTTTATTGAAAATGAACTTTTTGACTGGGCGGATGAAATTATTAATTCATATAAATTTTTCACAAGGGCAAACAGTGAAACTCCAAAGTTTATAGCCCGCGTGCTTTCTGTCTTTGGATATTTTGAACTAATCCATGAATTTGCGAGCCTTGCAAAAAGAATTTGCTATTATGACCCTGAAATTCACTATATTGAGGTAGAATCTTATCTTATGGAAGAAAGGTACAAAGATGCATATGAAGCTGTTATTGAACTTTTAAAAATTTCCCCTCAATATTTTCCTGCAAAAAAAATGAAGAATATGATTGAAAATTCAGGCTTTAAACTTTGAACACCCAAAGAATTGTTAAATTTATAAGGCAATTACATACTAATTTTACGCAAAAATATTGTTTTTTCTTGTAATGGAAGTCTCTATGTATAAAAAAGAGCACATCCAATTAAGTTTCCAGATAATGTGAAACTTATTCCGCTCTTTATGCAAAAGGACTGAAATGAAAAGAAAACATTAATGAGTAAGTGTAAAATTGTATGTAATTGCCATTTATAAAATTTATATTTTCGGTTTAAATTTTGATATAACAAAATTAAGCTCGGCATTTTTATCTTTTAATTTTTCCGGATGGTTTATTTTTTGTTTCAAAAGCTCGTCTAAAATCTCTCCGATGATTTTTCCCTGTTTAAAGCCAAGAGCTATAATGTCATCTCCGGTAGTTTTTATCTTAATGCTTCTTAACTTGTTATAATAATATACCG
This sequence comes from uncultured Vampirovibrio sp., assembly GCA_910583725.1. GTDB lineage: Bacteria > Cyanobacteriota > Vampirovibrionia > Gastranaerophilales > Gastranaerophilaceae > MGBC122484. Next base: position 18,593 of record CAJTXZ010000029.1, on the reverse strand, counting down.
CATTCTTGTCATTATGAACCGCATAATAAATAGCTAAATCGCACCCGCTAAAATCCTTAAAAAAATTAAAAATCTCAAAATTTAAATCTTCATTCCTCTTTAAAGTAAAGCGCTCCTCATATTTTTTATTATCAAAAATTGCACCCAAATAAGCTTCATACGGTTTTTCAATAGAAAATATAGATAATGATTCATAAAGCCTTTCGCCCCAGGATAATTCAAAATCTGCTTCATCTTGCCAGATTCTATATGTCTTATCCTCTAAAATCCGCTCGTAGGCTTCTTTTGCCCGTTTGCTGCTAGAAAACAGCTTTCTTAACGTTAATTTTACTCTTTCAATGCTTAATCCACTCCTGTCAGGGTTTTTAAGATAATTTTTTATCAATTCTTTATCATTATCGCAAAAATCAAACCCAAACCTTAAAGCAAAATCAATCCCCCTTAAAATTCTTGTAGGATCATCAATATAGCTTTTTTTGTGCAAAATTTTAAGCCTTTTCGCCCCTATATCATCCTTCCCAAAAAACGGGTCAATGATTTCATATCTTAATTCTCCGCCTTCAAGCAAAATCCTTGCCGCGATAGAATTTATCGTAAAATCGCGCCTTTTAAGGTCAATATCTATGGGGCAGCCAATATTTTTCACCACAGGTAGACATCCGCTAAAGGGATAATCCTCTTCCCTTGTGGAGGCAAAATCAATATCAACGCCGTTAATTACCGTCTTTGCTGTGTCAAAATCTTTATGAATAGATTTTATATTTATATCAAAATCATTTTTGAAATATTCAAAGAAAATATTCGCAAATTCAATGGCAGAGCCTTCAATCAGGATATCAATATCCTTAATATCAATGCCCATCAAGATATCGCGTACCATACCCCCCACAAAGTATACGCAAACGCCGTCTTTTTGGGCGCATACGGCAATGCTTTTAATTATTTTTTCAATCTCGGGGCTGAAATTAAACATTTTCCTTTGACAGAGCTTTTTTGATTTCTTCCTTTGAATAATATTTTTCTATAAAGCTTGTATCAAATTTGCCCGAAATAAATACATCGTTGCTTAATATTTCTTTATGAAAAGGAATTGTTGTTTTTATCCCTGTGATTATATATTCATTCAAGGCACGAAGCGCACGGTTTCTGGCATCTTCCCTATCCACTCCCCAGCAGATTAATTTTCCTACCATAGAATCATAATAAGGAGGAATTGTATATCCCGTATAAACGTGCGAATCAATCCTGACGCCAAAACCCCCGGGTGCAAGATATCCTTCAATTTTGCCTGCAAAGGGAATAAAATCTCTCTCAGGGTCCTCAGCGTTAATTCTACATTCTATAGCATGGCCTCTAAGCACAATATCTTCCTGCTTAACAGAAAGTCTCTGGCCTGATGCAACCCTTATCTGTTCCTTAACGATATCAACCCCTGAAATCATTTCAGATACACAATGCTCAACCTGAACCCTTGTGTTCATCTCCATAAAATACCAGTTCTTTTTGCCTGAGGGGTCATTTTCATCAAGCAAAAATTCAATAGTGCCGGCACCTTCATAATTAATCGCCTTTGCAGCATTTACTGCCGCTTCGCCCATTTTTGCACGCACATCTTCGCTTATTGCAGGGCTTGGAGCCTCTTCAAGAAGTTTCTGGTGTCGCCTTTGAATTGAGCAGTCTCTCTCTCCAAGGTGCACAACATTTCCAAAACTGTCAGCTAAAATTTGAACCTCAATATGTCTTGGGTTTATAACGTATTTTTCAACATACACTTCTGGGTTTGCAAAGGCATTTTTTGCTTCATTTCGGCATAGGTTAAAAGCATCCTCAACCTCATCCTCACTATGTACTATCCTCATACCCTTGCCGCCGCCGCCTGCAGTTGCTTTTATTATTACAGGATACCCTGCCTCTTTTGCAAAAGCCTTAATCTCATCAACATTACTAATTAAACCTGTCCCCGGAGTTACCGGCACATTGTTTTTTATCATTGTCTCTCTGGCGCTTGCCTTATCACCCATTTTTCTCATAGCATCAGCTGACGGGCCGATAAATTTTATGTGGTGCTGGTCACAGATATCAACAAAATCAGCCCTTTCAGACATAAAACCATACCCGGGGTGAATTGCATCCGCACCTGATGTTAAGGCAACACTAATTATTGCAGGTATGCTTAAGTAGCTCTTCGCACTTGGCGCAGGCCCTATGCAGTATGCTTCATCAGCCAGAGAAACATGCAAACTGTCGCTGTCTGCTTGTGAATATATAGCAACTGTTGCAATTCCCAATTCTTTGCAAGCTCTTATTATTCTAAGAGCTATCTCTCCCCTGTTTGCAATTAAGACTTTTTTAATCATATTTTTTACTCAACATACATTAAGACTTGGCCGTATTCAACACTCTGTCCGTCTTCGACACATATTTGAACCACTTTGCCTGAAACCTCTGACTCAATCTCATTCATAAGTTTCATCGCTTCAACTATACAAACCACCTGTCCTGCTTTAACCGTGTCTCCTACTCTTACATACGGTTCAGAGCCGGGGCTTGGTGCCGCATAAAAAGCACCTACCATAGGAGATGTTATAGGCGTGCCCTTTGGTGCATCGTTTGTTTTTGCCGGAGCTTCAGTATTTGAAGACGCCACAGCGGACTGTGCTGGTGCTATAGCTGGCTGCTGCATAATAACAGGCTGGGCAACTCCACCCTTCTTAATAGTTATAGCTCTGTCGCCGTCTTCTAATGTGATTTCACTAAGCTGGTTGTCGTTTACTAATTTTGCCAGCTTTTCAATATATTCGCATTCAAAATTCATAGTTTAAACCCTGTCTAAATATTCATTTGTTCTGGTATCAATCCTAAGTTTGTCGCCAACCTGAATAAAGAAAGGAACGTTAACAACAGCGCCGCCTTCAAGTGTAGCAGGTTTTGAGCCGCCTTGAGCTGTATTTCCTTTTTCTGCAGGAGGTGTATCAACAACTTCTAATTCAACAAAGTTTGGAAGGTCAATACCTATGATTCTGCCATCATGCATAAGAATTTGAACATTCATATTTTCTTTTAGATATTTAACCCCGTCTCCGATGGCGCTTTCAGCCACAGGAAGCTGTTCATAGCTTTCAAGGTCCATCATTACATAGTCATTGCCTTCTTTATATAAATATTGCATTTCGCGCCTGTCAAGCATTGCTTTTGCAACCTTTTCGCCGGCCCTGAATGTTTTTTCAACAACTTGTCCGGTTTCAACGTTTTTAAGCTTTGAACGTACAAAAGCCGCTCCCTTGCCTGGTTTTACGTGTAAAAATTCTACAACAGACCATAATCCGTTATCTAGTTCAAGGGTTAAGCCGGTTTTTAAATCGTTTACTGAAATCATAAAATGTTCCTATTTTATTTCTACTTCCTTTGATGTTAACATAAAAGCTGATTTTTTACATAAAAATTTTTATCATTTTTCAATTTATGTAACAAATCATTTGGAGGATTCTTCATCTTTGAAATTATCCTGGCACTTTTTTCTCTGATTGTATAGTCAATATAGCCTGATGTAAAGTCAAGAATATTTATAAGTCTTTCATCATCTAAATCGTTAAATTCTGTGCAATATAAAGCTTCAAGCGCCCAGTATAAATTAAAAACTATCTTGTTCTTTGCATGGTTTTTTCTGTCGTTTAATTTATTCTCAAAAAAAGGTGAAGCCGAAATTTCTTTAAGTTTTTTTAATATATTTTCAATCCTTTGTATAAGTTTCGGGAAAATTAATGTTTGCATTTCTTTACAATGTCTTATCCCCTCAATCAAATTTCTGCTGACATTTGGGTTTATATCCATAATGCCGTTGATAATTATAATGGCGCAATCTTCATTTAAAAACCACTGGCAATACTCTGGATCATTTAGAAATTCTGAAATTTTATATGCACTTGCTTCCCTTATTCTGCCATCGCACCCGGTTAAATGCCGAATCAAAAGTAATGCTGTATCCTTATTTAATCCTCCAAGAGACATTATTGCAACAGGCTTTTCGAAATCATCATCATCCTTTAATATGGCGGTTATTTCTTCATCATTGTAGTGCTTAGATACAGCTTCACCCGCCTTGTTTATCAATTCTTCAATTATACTTTCATCCATATCATTGTTTACAATCTTTAAAAAAACATTATACTTTATTCTATCATAAGAATTTAAACAAAATACTAATTTAGCAGCGCCTTTGTTTAAATATAATATCCTTAACATAAAATTTTATTCATGAAAGGAAAAAATATGGCGAATATATTCAATCTGTTTAATAAACTTTTTGGTCTGAATAAGGTAAATGAAGGCTATATAGGCCTTACAAGCTTTGAAACTTCAAATGAACTTAATATAAAAAGGCCAGAATTGCCTGAATTAGATGATGAAACCCCAAAAAGTACAAGTCTTACAGGAATGTTAAGAAGAGCAAATTAAGCTTGTTAATATATTTAATATAAATGCTGCAATAAGGTTAAATTGCAGCATTTACTGTTCTTTGTTGAATTGAATATATTCTTCTTGGCAAGCGGTTTCGTGTGGATAAAATATACTAAAAAAGTTAACAATGGTGCAGTAAATACAAATAAGCCTACAATTAGAGCATTAATATTCCTTGAAAAAAGAACTATAAGTATATACACAAACATAGCAATCAAAAACGACAACATCATCGTAAGCCATACAATCTTATCCTTGTTTTTTTCTATAATTCCTTTAATTGCCGTATTAATTTTTATATTCATATTGTTTGTCTTTCAAAGAGCCTAGAAACCAAGGAAGCCCTATACACTAATCCATTAAACCTAACCCCGCCTCCTTATCAACCTTTTAATTAAACATATCATCTTATTAATAACTATTACAAAATATATGCCGAAATAGCAATAAAATAAGGATGTTAATAATATTGCAACACTTTGAGAATAAGGATATGCGTTATAGTCAAATGTTGTCATATAGAAAATTAACAAAATTATAAAAATAATTGTCTGCAGAATAAAATTATTTAAAAAACCGTTAAGATATTTATTTCGGCTTTTTGATATTGCAATGGCTGTAGCTATTGCAGGCAATATAATATGCTGCAAAAAAATCAATAGCAGAATGCCAAAAGCAACTAAGTAATGAGTGCTTGACATTGCCAAAAAACAAAGAGCATTAATGAAAATATAGGGATTTATGAATATTATAAATGAAATAATTCCTATGTATATTAATAAACCAGCCTTATCCTTTTCCATAAATCCTCCTTCTTAGTATATTTTTTCATGAATAAAATACATTACAAAGTAATTTTGAAGATATCCTTTTTTCTGCATTGAATAACCCCAATTGTTTAAATAAACAGGAGAGTCAGTTGGTGTTTTCATGTCGCGGTACTTGAAATCATACAAATCCACAATTATACCATTAAAATAACCGTCATTTGTTATATGTGGATTATATAGCTTGCAATGCTGTATTGCAAGATAATTATCCAATTTTTTCAAATGTCGCAAGTCTTTCTTGAATTCAATATCTTTGGAATAGTTCTCTTTTTTATTGAGGAGTTTTCCAAAATTATTTCTATAAAATTCCTGTATCTCTTTAGAATGCCACAATTGTTTGGAAAAGCTTGAGTCGCTGTCATATATTACACCCTTTGATGTTTTTGGAATCCCTATCTCATCCATTAGTTTGTTTAGACCCTTATCTGATATTTCAGAGCGGGAATTAATTATATGTGCATTGTCATCCTTTTGTGCACGTATAAAATCCCTTAGTCCATCCTGCAAATTGGCATCAGCCAAGGGTAAAACTCGTTGGGCTAATCTGCTTGCGCCATATATCAATGCTTCCCCGGCTGTTATTTTATCTTTGTTATACCCGTAATTATTTGCTTCAATGCCATCCGGTTTACTTCTGTAGTGCGCTTTTACAACAGTGCCGTCACCCCTTAAATACTCATGAACATATACAACATCATCGCTATTCTTAAGTTCACTATTTGTCGGAAGCCCAAGATTCATCATTTGATAATCAATAGCCTTTTCATGCTTTATAAATTCCTTTGTAGACATATTTTGAATATCTTCCCGTGTAAAAATACGGTTATCATTTGAAACCTTATTAAAAAAATTTCTAAACATGTTTTTGGTATTTGTCATAATATTCCTTGCTCCTCCCCTTCTTAAACAAATAAAGGTAATTATATACGATTTTACACAAGAAACAATTTTAACTTTTTTCTTGCAATGGAGTGCTCCAGGTATATAAAAATACCGGTTTACAGCTTCAGGCTGCGCAGAAGCCTATCGGAACGGTATTTTTATATACCTGGAGCACGAAATGAAAAGAAAACATTTATTGGACGAATGTAAAAATATATTATAATTACTAGAAATATCTAAATAAATTAAGCAGTGTGTAAATAAATAGTCTTTCATTATTATAAACGATGAATATTAATGCTGCAATAGAGTAAAACTACTCAAATAAAATCCAAGATATTATCCCTAAAGTCCTCTGATAGCAAGCCTTTTTTGCACCTTTAAAATGTACAAAATAACAATTGTTAACTTTGTAACAATTTTAAATACCGGATGCATCAAGTAAGACCCGCAAAACAAGCCAAAAAACCTAAGCCGCCGGCCTCAAAATTATCAGCTCAACAGGCCCTTAACAAGCCCCATAGCCCTCCATATTCTATTTTAAGAACGATAAAAACCCTATATCAGGCATCACAAAATGAAACCACAAAGCGCAGGCTATTCCAAGCAAAGAGCCCATAAATACTTCAAAAGGCGTGTGTCCCAATAGTTCCTTCAATACTTCATATGGTTTTGTCTCATTCGTATGCTCAATAATTTCGCTCACAAGCCTGTTTAAAGTAGCAGCAGTCTTTCCTGCAGCGCGTCTTAGCCCTGCAGCATCCTGTAATACAACAAGGGCAAAGCCCAAGGCTATGGCAAAAGATACAGATGAAAACCCTTCAACAAGCCCAACTGACATAGATAAACTCACAACCCCAGCAGAATGGGAACTTGGCATACCGCCTGTGGTTGTAAAAATCTTAAAATTTATCTTTTTGTGCGTCAAAAAATAGAATATAACCTTCAAAATTTGTGCAATGCAAGCGCTTGCAACACCCGTAAATAAAACCTCATATCCCGTATTATAAAACAATTCTTCCTGCCCTATTCCTATTTTAATGTTTCAATAATCTGTTCTAACACTTCTGATTTTATATTATTATCCCTAAGTATACCATAACATTCATTAACTGCACCTGTTAATTTTTGTTGTGCGTCATCTAGCCCGAATATTGTAACATAGGTTGATTTATTGGAATTTTCATCCTTGCCTGTGGTTTTGCCCATAATTTCGCTCGTTGATGTAAAATCAAGAATATCATCCTTAATCTGAAAAGCAAGGCCAAACTTTTCTCCAAACAGCTTCACTGCCTCAATTTGTCTGTAATCTGCCCCGCCTATAATTGCACCTGCCGCAAGCGAAAATTTAAACAGTGCGCCAGTTTTATATTTATGGATAAAGCTTAAATGTTCAAGGCTGATTTTTTCCTTCGAATTCTCTGCCTCAATATCCGCCGTCTGCCCTCCGACAATGCCAAAGGCCCCTGCTGCAATTGAATATTCATATAATAACCTCAAAATCCTGTCGCTTGCCACATTTTTAGGGGTTTTTTCAATAATTACCTGCTGAGCAAATGTGATTAATGCATCCCCTGCAAGGGTTGCAATAGCTTCCCCATAAACCTTGTGGTTTGAAGGTTTTCCCCTCCTTAAATCATCATTATCCATACAGGGAAGGTCATCATGGATAAGACTTTGCGCATGAAGCATTTCGATTGCGCACGCTGTTGGTATTGCAAGTGTATAATCATTAGAAAAAATTCTTGCTGTCTCAAGACAAAATATTGCCCTCAGTCTTTTTCCGCCAAGGCATGTTGTATATTTCATTGATTCTAAAACATCTTTGAATAGTTTATATTCAGGCATGTTTATTCTTTCATCAAAATATGCCTCTAAATTATCCTCAATTATTTTTTTATATTCTCTAATCATCTTCTTCCCCTAAAATACTTTCTATTAGCGCCTCTTTTGTGTTTTGTTTTGTCCTTTTCCTTGAATGAGTGCGTTTTTTACTGCTTATCTTTGCAAATTCTTTATTACTGTGCGTTTTGGTTGTGCTCTCAGTCTTAACCCCTTCATAGGTAATTTTTTCTTTATATTTCTTTGCCTCATTTAGAAATTCTAAATAACTTTCATACCTTGAAATGTCAATATCACAAAGGTTTTTTATAACATTGCACCCGCTGCTGCTGCCATTACTGTCATTCTCCTCTGTATGAAGACAATCGGAATACCTGCACCCGTCCCTTAAAGCCCTTATTTCATCAAACAATCCACCTAAATCTTTTGGCAAAATAAAATCAAAGGTTAATTTTGAAAATCCGGGCGTATCTATAATCTTAAAATCACAAAATTCCATTATTTCACAGTGTCTTGTTGTGTGCGTGCCTCTTTTTAATCTTCCGCTCACGGATTTTGTCCTTAAATTAAATTCAGGATTCATAGCATTTAATAATGAACTTTTCCCAACGCCTGATTGTCCCATAAGTGCTATAGTTTTGCCCTTTATATATTCCCTGAGTTCTAAAAGCCCGTCACAGCTGACTGATGAAGTAAATATTATATCATACCCCAAGGGTTTATAAATTTTATTAATCCTCTCCTTAATTTTATTAAGCCCGCCTTCATCAGCTAAATCATCCTTACTGAAGCAAAGAAGTGCCGGTATATTATGATATTTAAGAAATATTAAGTATCTGTTTAATTGTACAAAGTTTAATTCAGGCTCCATAATCGCAGATACGACAAGCATTAAGTCTAAATTTGCAACATTCGGCTTAGCGCAATGATTCTTCCTTGTAAGAACTTTTACAATCGCGTTAGAATCTTCAACCTCAGCAAAATCTCCTGCGGCAATTTTTATTTTCTGTTTTTTTAATATCTCCCGAAGCTTGCACTCTATAAGGTTATGAGCACCTTTTTTGCCATCCGGCATTACATAATAAAAATCAGAATGAATTTTATAAACTGTACCTTTCATATTCTATTAAAATAATAGACAAACAATGCTCATTTTGCAATTATTTTCTGTTATATTATAATGTTTAAGTATTATATAGTTTTATTTTTAAACACTTCGGGAAGGTTAATAATTAAGATGACTCTCACAGATTGGTTTAATAAAAGAAAAGAAGCACAGCAGCAGGCTTTAAGGGAAAATGAAGTAAATATTGATGATTCGGTTGGAAAACTGTGGAGTCTTTGTTATAACTGTAACTCCCAGCTTCCTAAAAAAGATTTGGAAAATAATAATATGGTATGCCCAAACTGCGACTATCACTTTAGAATAGGCGCAAGGGAAAGAATAAAATTAGTCATTGATGAAGGCACTTTTGAAGAGAGATATCAAAATATTTTAGGTAAAGACCCGCTTAATTTTGTTGATACACAGCCTTATTCAAAAAGGCAGATTTCAGCAAAAGAAAAGTCAAACCTTGATGAAGCCGTCATAACAGGAATCGGGGAAATTGACGGGCAAAAGGCCGCTGTTGCCGTTATGGATTTTGATTATATGGGGGGCTCAATGGGCTCTGTTGTGGGCGAAAAGGTGACAAGGATTATGGAAGACGCCCTTGAATTAAAAATCCCTGTCATAGTATTTACAGCCTCTGGCGGCGCCAGAATGCAGGAATCAGCCCTAAGCCTTATGCAGATGGCAAAAACAAGCTGTGCAATTGCAAAATTAAATGAAGCAAAAATTTTATATATAACCGTCCTCACAGAACCAACATTTGGCGGTGTAACAGCAAGTTTTGGCACATTGGGCGATATTATGATAGCAGAAAAGGGCGCAAGGATTGGCTTTGCAGGAAGAAGGGTAATTGAGCAGACCATAAAAGAAAAGCTCCCTGCAGATTTCCAGACAGCAGAATACCTGCTAAAATACGGCCAGATAGATTTAATCGTTTCAAGAGGCGAAATGAAGGATAAATTATCAAAAATTATCTCAATGCACACCAAAAATAGTGTTTAATAATTTTTAGAGCCATAAGGGACAAAGACCGGCAATTCTTAACCAAATAAGGAACAATGCAGTATGCAAATATTAGAATTTGAAAAATCCATATACAAAATGCAGGAAAAAATTGAAGAATTAAAAAAGATTAGCATGGATACAAATATGAATTATGATAAAGAAATAGAAACGCTTGAAAAGCAGACAGAAGAATACAAAAAGGAACTTTACGAAAACCTTGAACCTTATCAAAAACTGCAAATTGCAAGGCACCCCCAGCGTCCGAATTTTTTAGATTACATTAATCTTATGACAACAGATTTTATCGAACTTCATGGCGATAGAGAAGGCTGTGATGACAGGGCAATAATAGGCGGAATTGCAAGAATAGACGGAACTCCTGTAATGATAGTGGGTACACAAAAAGGTAAAACTACAAAGGAAAATCTTGAATACAATTTTGGTATGCCTCAGCCCCAGGGCTATAGAAAAGCTTTAAGGCTTTTTGAACATGCTTCAAGGTTTAACCTTCCTATAATCACCCTTGTGGATACAATGGGCGCATATCCGGGTGTAAAGGCGGAAGAAACAGGCCAGGGCATTGCAATTGCTGTAAATTTAAAAGAAATGGCAAAATTAGATGTTCCCGTTATCGCTGTAATTACAGGCGAAGGCTGCTCCGGTGGGGCATTAGGACTTGCTGTTGCAAATAAGGTGATGATTTTAGAACATGCTTATTATACGGTAATTTCCCCTGAAGGCTGCGCTTCAATATTGTGGCGTGACGCAGCACAGGCTAAAACCGCTGCAAATGCCCTAAAAATTACCGCAGATGATTTACTAAAATTTAATATTGTTGATGAAGTTGTAAAAGAGCCGGTTGGCGGGGCGCATTATGACATCAACCAAATGGCAGAAACCCTGAAAATCAGCTTAATTAAGGCGCTTGATGAATATAAAAATATGTCCCCTTCTGAATTAAAAGAAGACAGATATTCAAAATTCCGCCGAATGGGTGTTTTTGCAGAATAAAATTTGTAATAAGATAAAAACTCAATTGTTAAGGATAGTTTAATGCGAAACATCATAAAAAACGGAAAAGACTTTAGAATCATCCCGGAAAAATTTGAAAGTTCTACAATCTGCGATATAGTTGATTCTACAGAAGGAAATATAGTATTTAGTCTCCCCATTGCAACTGAGGATGAGCTTCTTGACTATGCACAAGGTGATTCTGTTGAGATTTTCGGCTCAAATAACGAAGGTCTTGTATATTTTACAACCAAAATCACAAATAAAGACGGCAGCAATTTGACGGTTCAGATGCCTGAAAACTATAAAAATATCCAAAGGCGCGAATATTCAAGGGTTGATTTTCATGGCAGTCTTTCTTTTGTTGATTATCCTGATTCTGTAATTGAAACAGAAGATATCTCAGCCGGAGGGTTGAAATTTATTTCAAAAATACCGTTTGAAGAAGAGATAGAGTATAATATCAGTATAATTTTGTCTAATAATTTAACAATTAACTGTAAAATTCAGCCAATACGCGTTCAAGAGGTTGAGTATAAAGGCAAACAAGCCTATTCAATATCAGGAAAATTCAAAAATATTGAAAGCATAGACAGAATTGCCCTTGTTCAATACTCTTTCCGTGCAATGGCAGAGGCAGAAAATGTAGGCAGCGATAATTAAACATATGCCAGCCTGAAAACTTATAATAAAATTTATAAAGCCTGCAAATAGTAATAATAGTAAAAATCTTAAATTAAAGCCAAAATTTGGGCCCAAAAATAAATCAAAATTAATAACCCGGAGTTTAAAGAAAAGATGGATAAAACAAGCAAAGCAGCTAACGAGACAAAGAAAAAAAGTCTGTTTAAAAAAGAGGTCAAAATAAGCTCATATTTTGCCTTTTTAATAAGTATCTTAATCGCTGCCATTGTTATTTTAACAGTCGGCTATGTGTTAAGATTTGTAAAAAATATCTCATCTGATTACTCTAATAACATAAGAAGTTTTAATTATGTTACTTCCTCTTTAATATTCCAATCCTTTGCTGACGCGCAAAGTGATGGTTCAAAAAACTATACAAAACTTAATAAAATAGCAGGAGTCCTTGAAACAAACGGCGTATTATCTTATGCCTATGCTGTTGATGGCGGCACAAATAAAATTATTTGGTCCTCAGAAAGAGAGCTGCAAGGCAAAAACCTTATCGAGGCTGATAAAATATTAAGGGAAGAAGCAAAAAAATATGATGAAGTTCAGGAAATTCAAGGCGTTACAGAGCACTATATTGTAACAGTGGGTCTCTCTCAGGGAAAAACCCAAAACAATAACATTCATATTATGTTTGAAAATATGAAGATTTTTGTGTTTGTACTTCTGTTCTTCGGCTTGTTTGCAGGCGCTATGATGAGCCGTATAATCAATAGCCCCCTTGTTAAACTCACAAAAGGTGTTAAAGAATTTGCCGGCGGAAATTTTAACTACCGCCTAAAAGAAACCCGTTTCGGTGAAATCAATGAACTCGTCCAAGCCTATAATAATATGGCATCCCAGCTCTTAGAGTTGTACACCTCATTAGAGCAAAAAGTGCAAGAAAGAACGCTGGAGCTTGAAAAGGCAAATTCAGAACTAAAGGAAGCTCAGGCTATGATGGTGCATTCAGAGAAAATGCGCTCCCTTGGCGAATTAGTTGCAGGCATTGCCCATGAGATAAATAATCCAATTAATTTTATCTATGGCAACATAATGATTTTAGATAAGTATGCTAAAGATTTATTTGAATTAATTAATAAATATATGGAGGCAGAAAACTCCATCCCTCCTGAAAAAATGGTTGAAATTGAGCAGTTTAAGGATGAAATTGATATCGAATTTGTAAAAGATGATATCAAAGAACTGATAAGGTCTTGTATTGAAGGCACGGAAAGAACCAAGAATATAATCCTTGACCTTAAGAATTTCTCAAGGATGGAAGAAATGGTTATGACCCAGTTTGATATTCCTAAAGAAATTGATACAACTCTTAACATTCTTAACAATAAATATAAAAACAGAATAACAATTCATAAAAATTATGAAGAAAATTTGCCAAAAATAGAAGCCTACGGCGGCCAGATAAACCAGGTATTTATGAATATTTTGGATAATGCTGCAGCTGCAATAGAAGGCAATGGTGATGTTTATATTGATGTTAAGAAAATCGGTGAAAACGTAGAGATAAAATTTAAAGACACGGGAAAAGGCATTAAAAAAGAAAATTTAGGAAAAGTTTTTGACCCCTTCTTTACAACAAAGCCCGTAGGACAGGGAACTGGCCTTGGAATGTCTATAAGTTATCGTGTTATTCAAAACCATAACGGTGCAATCACCGTGGAAAGCGAAGTAGGCCAAGGTGCAACATTTACAATACTTCTTCCTGTTAACCATACTAAAACTGCTGAGGCTAAGGTATAGATGAACGATATAAAAAAATACAGTGTCTTAATTGTAGATGATGAACCGGATAATCTGCAGCTTTTATATAGAACCCTAAGGGGCAAATACGAAATAGTGAAGGCCAATACCCCGCTTGAGGCCATTGAATTATTAAAACAAAAAAGTTTTCAGTGTATAATTTCAGACCACAAAATGCCTGATATGGACGGGGTTGAATTTTTAAAAGTTTCATATGACATTCAGCCGGATGCCATGCGCCTTTTGGTTACAGCTTATTCTGATGTTAAAATTTTAATTGACGCCATTAACTATGCAAGAATCTATAGATACATTAAAAAACCATACTCGCCTGATGAACTTTTGCATATAGTTGAGGGCAGCCTTGAATATTACCAGCTTAAAATCGATAATGAAAACCTTATAAAAGACCTCAAAGAGCTATTTTCAGGCACTATTAAAGCAATTATTGAAGCCCTTGATGCTAAAGATTCTTTCACTCTTGGCCGCTCAAGAAGGGTTGCATTTTATTCTGCTAAAATGGTTGAGTTTTTAAACCTTGATAAGTCACAGTCCGGAATAATAGAATTAGCGGGCCTTTTGCACGATATAGGAATGATAGGTGTGGCCGAAGACATCCTGAATAAGACTCAAAAGCTCACCCCGGAAGAATATGAGGAAATTAAAAAACACGTTCAACATTCTGTGAAAATTTTGGAAGATATTAAACAACTGTACGATGTCATTGAAATCATTAAATATCATCATGAATATTATGACGGAAACGGTTATCCTTACGGCAAAAAGGGCGATGAAATTCCCTTAGGTTCAAGAATTATAGCCCTTGCTGACGCATACGACAGTATGGTATCAAACAGGGCATATAGACAGGGTTTGAGCCCGGAAGAAGCCCTTAAACTGATAGATGAAAAATCAGGCACTCAATTTGACCCTGAATTAATTGGCGTTTTTAAATCTATTCTGCCTGCTGCACAAAAAGAAATTAAAGAATTCGAAGAAAAAATGAACGAAGTACTAAAAAGCAACAAGGAAGAGGCAATTGGGCATTAATGAAGATAATAAGGCCTGCTCAAGAATCGTTGAGGTTTTTACAGGCGCATATGCAAGCGGCAAAAGCGAAAGTGCTATAAACAGGGCACTTCAATACGCTAAATGCGGCAAAGACATTACACTTGTTGATTTAGACACAGTAGAGCCTGCTTACTGTCTTCGCCCGATAATCGGCGAGCTTAAAGAAAAAGGCATTGATGTCATAGCGCAAACAGACTATTTTGGCCTTGGTGAGGCCGGAAGTTATGTTACGGCAGAGCAGATAAACTGTCTTTCAAAAAATGGCGATATGGTGATAGATGTGGGCTATGGCGCCTCAGGGCTTGATATTCTGGACATTTTAAACAACATTGAAAAAGAAAACGACCTCAGAATTTACCTTGTTGTCAATACATCAAAGTTTGAAACACGCGATAAGGACAGCATTTTAGAATATATTGAGTTCTCATCCGGCCTGAATAAGCAGCCCTGGAAGAAGTTTTCAGGTTTTATCTCAAACACCCACCTTTCCGATGAAACAACAAAAGAAGACATAATAAGAGGCTATAACAAGCTTTTAGAGGTTTCAAAAATTACAAACATACCGATTGTGGCAATCGGCGCAGACGAAAAATTTATACAGGAATTTCCTGATGGCAAATATGATAATGTTCCTATATGGTTTTATACGCGCCATATGCCAAAAGCCTTGTGGTAGAAGTATTTTCATGCTTTAAAATTGAACTCGGGCACATTTTTTGATATTTTTATAACTCTGCACAGTATAATAAAACCCTGCAATACCCTGCTCTAAGCCGTTTTTGCTGTACTTCCCCGTGTGCAAACCCTTGTAATATCAAGCATTTAGCACTATTCGCCTGATTTTTTTCTTAATATGTCTGCATTTTACTCGTTAAATTTTCAGATTTTTCTGCTAAACGGGCGGCATCTTTTGTACTGCCTTTATTCTTACCGTGCAATATGGCTAAAACCCTTCTGTCCCAATTATTT
This sequence comes from uncultured Vampirovibrio sp., assembly GCA_910583725.1. Classification (GTDB taxonomy): domain Bacteria; phylum Cyanobacteriota; class Vampirovibrionia; order Gastranaerophilales; family Gastranaerophilaceae; genus MGBC122484. The sequence goes on along the minus strand of CAJTXZ010000029.1, from coordinate 2,981 downwards.
TCACTAAATCTTTCCGCCGGTAGAAAATTTTCATCCGCAGATTCTCCCCCTAAAACCCTTATATAAAGCTATATTTACCCGTGCAATACACTTAAAACCCTTACCCTGTCATAATTATAACGCTATCCCCTGCCGTAAAAACCAAAATTCTCTTCAGCCCTTCCAATAAAAATTCCCACGTACGACACACATTTTATGATAATCATAAATTTTCACCCTCCTCCACAATTTCTCTTAATCCTTCACATTTTTCTTTTAATGTTTTAAAATAATGTACAAGGTTAAAACCCGCATTACAGGCCTCATTTGTCCTCATCTTATATGCTGTATTTTTTATATAATCTTCCCCTATTTCTAAAAATGCTAAAAATTCATCCACCTCTTTTGTCAGCCTAGACTGCACCCTAATGAGCTTCTCTGCAACACTTTCTAGGTTTTCCTTCACATTCTTTACATCTTTTTCCATGATCTATCCTTTCTATATGAAAGACTACAAAACGAATTTTATCATTAAAATTTTCATATGGCAATGAAAAAAGATGAACTTATAAACATAATTGCAAAAAATATCAAAAAGTACCGAAATGCTGCAGACATGCGCCAATTGGACCTAAGTATCCAAATAAATGTTATAGAAAATCATATTTATATGCTGGAATCCGGCAAAAGAACCCCCTCGATAGACACAATTTTAAAAATCGCAAACGCCCTAAACATCGAGCCCTACGAGCTTTTAAAAAAGTAATTATTTTTCCTCATAATGTGTTTTGCATTGCGCAATTTCGATTCTGCCGTCGTTAATCCTAAAAACCAGCCTGTTGACTGCATCTATGCGGCAGCTCCACCAGCCGCTCAAGTCGCCTCTCAAGGGCTCAGGCTTTCCTATACTGTTATATCCGTTCCTTGAAATATCCTTTATCAGCTGGTTTATGCGCTTTAGTGTCTTTTTGTCCTGTGTTTGCCAGTATAAATAATCCTCCCAAGCCGCACTGTGCCAGAATTTATGCATTATCATCCTCTAAAAGCTCGTGGTTTTGCCCATTTCCAGCTTCAAGTTCCTTGGTAACTTTGTGCAAATGCGCCTGGTTGGCTTCATTGAAAAACGGCTCTGCGGTTATTTCAAAAGGGATTTTATTGTATCTTACAACAGCTTTTGTAAAGATTGTAAAGGCCGTTGTCATATTCAGCCCCATTTCATTAAATAGCGCCTCTGCCTGCTTTTTCAGCTTTTCATCCATTCTGATTGTGATGCTTGTTGTTGCCATAATAGTCTCCTTTGTAAATATATTATACCATATTATTATTACATTTCAATGCATTGTATGTACAACTTCAAGCATAGTTGCTAATAATCTTCTTCCACAATACCCCTAAGCTCCTTACATTTTTCTTTTAATGTTTTAAAATAATGTACAAGGTTAAAACCCGCATTACAGGCCTCATTTGTCCTCATCTTATATGCTGTATTTTTTATATAATCTTCCCCTATTTCTAAAAATGCTAAAAATTCATCCACCTCTTTTGTCAGCCTAGACTGCACCCTAATGAGCTTCTCTGCAACACTTTCCAGGTTTTCCTTCACATTCTTTACATCATTTTCCATGACTTCTCCTTTCTGTTTGTCGTATTATAGATATTTTAGCATCGCCAAAATAAAATAAGTCGGGTAAATAGCACGACAAGCAGTTTTTCAAGATTTAAGTCATCGCAAACGCCCTAAACATCGAGCCTTACGAGCTTTTAAAAAAGTAAACGCTTTCTGCTGGTATTTTTCACTACTGCACCCTTTGTAAATATCACCCCGCAGTATCCTTTTTTTGCCTATATTTCAACCATTTTGCCATTTTTATTACGTCATATGGTATAATCCTTATGGCAGTTTAAGCACCTTGACAAAATCATTTTCCACCCCGGCACACACTGTAAATCCGGATATTTCCGAGGTTAGGAGGTGATATAAGCTTATGAAGGCAAAATTATTTTGCTTCTTTTTCCACCTGTAGTGCTCGTTTTCACTGCGCTTCCTACGGCGGTCATCAATAGTTGCACTTCGCCAATGCTAATCGCATTGTCTCGGTTTCACCCTGGCTCACGCATTCAAAGCTAGCACTAATAGTCGTCATCATAGTGCTAGTCTTTAATTAGACACACAGTCAAGGTTAAAATTTAGGAAGTGTACCACCATTTTCCTAAAGCTCAACTGCTTTTATTATTATAACTCTATGTCTTTATTTTACAAGCCGGTGTCCTGATTAATGGCATACTAAACAAAATTTACTCTACTGCGCACAAATCTGCCGTATTAAGGCTCTGCATCTTGCTTTATTTGTGCTACAATAAAACTTGCAAATTGTATAATTTGCAGGGTAGCGAACCTATTTGCACCTACCTGCCGTCACAGACTTGTAATGTAGAAAACGGCGGAAAAGGAGGTGATGAAAGATGATTTTCAGCATCACTGAAAAAGCGCTAATCATTATTTTAGCAATAATCATAGCGCTTTGCATCTTAGTAAGATAGGGAAGTAATGAAAGCTTTTAGGATGTATCAGCTCCTAGGAGCTTTTCCCTATATTTCTATTATACTTCATCTATTGCAAAATTCAAGCCAGTGTTAAGGTTCACAACATATTAGACTCGCTTCAACCCTTGCCTGGCCGAAAACCCTATATTTATAGTCTTTTCCAGCTTTCTTAACAATCTTTACATAAAGAAAGGAGTGCTAAAGGTTACAAAAAAGCACTCCTGAGAAATTGTTTATCAAATTTATGTTAATTTTGTTAAGTTTTTACTCTGTGATTTTGGGTCTAAACAGGCCCTGCCGGCTTGCCGTGTATTCTTTTGGTTTGATGGTGTGTTTATGGGGTTCTTTTCAAGGGGCACCCAAAAGGTTGTAATGGCACCCCTTGAAAATTCACTAAACATCCCCCCTACTGCACACTCTTATACTCCAATATCACAAAGCCGTCTCCTCCTTTACCG
>CAJTXZ010000028.1 GCA_910583725.1 uncultured Vampirovibrio sp. | reverse complement strand
GGGCGCGCCCAATAAGACCGAACGAGCCTTAGGCTCCCACAGGGATGACCCTATTTGTAACACTCGCAAGCTCGCGTAACGACTACGGCCTTGTGAGTCCGTGACGGTTTAAGGATGAGCAAAGCGGACAGCGGATTTTGTCCTCCAGGAGGACCCAATTTGCACAAAATCAAACAGATTTTGGCAAATAGAGGTGGGGCGTGGCAGGCGAAGCCGAACGCTTTCTGTGAACGGCCTGTTGAAGGCTGTGAACCCGCGATAATCCAAGAAGCCCGACACTGGACTGAATTGCGTTAGCCGGTACGGATAGCGAGCAGCGATGAGCTGATGGTTTGCCTGATACCATACCTTACAAGCAAGGCTTATCCCTCTTGTAGATGGGGCATTGGTCTCCAAAGAAACATTATTAAACCCAAAATCCGGACAAACAGTCTTTTTCACACTCGGCTCTCAAAACAGGCTCTTAAGCCTGTTTGAATACCCTACTCATACCATTCGAGGATTATTTTGCCATTTGAGCCTGCACCTCCTTTTGTTTCATTCTTAGTTATATTTGTCTGAGACGCTGTACTTACCTGCCCTAAATCCCTTATTGCCGCACCCCCGCCGCCTGAGGCATAGAGAGCTTCATGACCTGCGTCTTTGCCGTTGTTGTTATCTCCCTGTATTCCACCATCGCCGCCTCCACCCTTTACTTCTTTCTTTGTTTCATTGCCGTCTTTGTCAATCACCGTGTATGTAAAGGTCGTAAAATCAGCGCCTTTGCCGCCTGCTGCCCCAATGGCGTCAGAGCCCTTTATGCCCTTTATGCACTTTTTATTATTGTTTATATAACTTGTTGTCTTGTAGTGGCAGGTTCCTGAAACCTCTCCGCCTGCGCCGTTTACAAGTACGCCGGAATTAATGGATACACTTTTTCCGCCAAGGCCTCCACCCGCTTTTACATCTCCAAACACAGTGTCTCCGCCTTTTGCCGCCTCTATTACAGTATTGTTTGAGACATAGGCGCCATTTCCGCCCTTTCCTATTCTGAATTTTATAATCTCATTGCTTTTTACGGGAATGCTGTATGTAAATACGTTTCCGCTGGCTCCTCCACCCCCGGCACCCGTTTCAGCCAATTTGTAGGCACTGTTTGCCGTATCCCAATACTTATTCCAACTTATTCTTGCATAACCGCCAGAACCTGCGCCCCCATTAGCAAGGCCATATCCTCCGCCGCCACCGCAGCCATATCCTGTGGCATTTCCTCCTGCCGGGTTGGATGAAGTGCCACCCTTCCCCGGTGTACAAGTGCCTGTAAATGGAGTTGTCGCCGTACCACCATCACCGCCCGTAGAACCGTTGGGGTATGTAATGTTACCTGTTTGGTTTTTGTTGCCTGCGGATTTTCCTCCGCTGTTTGAAAAACCGGGTATGCTTAAATGGTTTGGCTCTCCCGGCATTCCTCCAAATATCACACCGTTATAAATGCCTCCCGGATGTCCGTAGCCTACACTTTGGCCCCAGGTGTATATCTGTCCTGATGCATCGCCGGATAGCGGACACCAATTATCTCCACCATAGGCGTGTAATAAATTATTACCTGATGAATTTTTTAAATATGTCGACATTCCGGTATTATTTCCGCGCACTGGCGCTATAGTGGCCCCAGATGAATTCATTAGTCCCGGCGTGCCGCCTGTACCCCCTTTGCCGATAATTATGTTCAATGTATCGCTAGCATTTACTTTGACAGGACGCAATGGGACAATGCTTGCCCCTCCGCCGCCAGAGCCTCCGGGGCCGTATGAAAGGTATGTCACTCTTAATGCACCCGTTTTGCCTGGTGTGCCGGTTGTTCCTCCGGTGGCTGCACCATTTCCCCCTGAACAGTTATTCGGAAACGGAGAGCCTGATATTACCCCTCCGGCAGCGCCTACGCCGTCAACCCCGCCAAGCCCCCCTTTTCCCGGTTGGCCTGCGCCCTGATATGGAGATGGAATGCCGCCATTGCCGCCGTTTCCGCCTCCATATCCACCGCCCCCGCCCCCTCCGGCGCCGGAAATTTGTACAAAATTGCCGGTTGATGCCGCAATACCTCCGCCCCCGCCCCCGCCTGCAGCAATTAGCTCTCCGTTAAAGTATGTCGGACCTCCGCCACCTCCGCCTCCACCCGCTGCAGAAGCACCGCCGCCACCACCGCCGTAGTCACCCCCGCCACCTCCGGTTCCAACTTGTCCGGAACCGGGAAAATATGCACCTCCGCCATCACCCCCATGCCAATAGCCGTCATATCTGCCGCTGCCCCCGCTAAAGTTGCCGGCACTTGTTGTTACATGGTATGGGTAAGCACTATCAACGCCGCCATCTGCTATATAGTTTCCAAAAACTGAGCTTGCTCCGTTTGTCATAATGCCACCTGATGCATATAGTCTAACCGGACCATCCTGTGAAGAGCCGCCTCTGCCTCCTTTTGAACTACAGCTTTGCACCTGTGAAGCGTTGGTAATATAATCTCCTCCGCCTGCACCGCTTCCGATTCCGCATTCGGTAAAACCACCGTTGAACGGGTACTCCTGGTGCCCATGGCTTCCTCTTCCGCCTTGCCCTCCAATGATTACAGATATCGTATTTGAATTTATTGTATATAATCTATTTGCAACGTAACCGCCGGAACCGCCGCCCCCGCCGTTAAGGCAGTTTCCCGGACACCAGCTTCCAAGGCCGCCCCCGCCCCCGCCTCCTCCTCCGCAGGCTGTAACTAAAGCATTTTTGTTCTTTAATTCTTTTGGAACTGTCCAATTTTCCTCAACAGACTGCAGCCAGTCTTTATTTATGGAAACCTGTCCCCCAGCACCTCCTCCCGCACCGCCAGATATAAGCGTGGCTTCAATGTCTCCTGTCATGGCAGGAACGGTGAAAGTATTTGTGTTGCCTGCTGTTGTGTATTCTACAAAGCCTGCAGTGGGCGCAGTGCCCCCGCCTCCTCCGGCACCAATAACCGTAACATTAATATAGCCGTTAAATCCGCCCTTTACTGTGTATTCCCCCTCGCAATACTGGCTCCCGTCCGAATCTGTCTTTATTTCAGAACACTCTTCCGATCCGAACTCTATCTCTTTTGTCTTTTGCTTTGTTGTATAAGAGCCCATGCTTCCCGTCACATTAACATTTTCAGAGAATTTCTTTGTCATCACAGGCGCCAGTGCCGCCAAGAGCAGAGACGCAACAAGTAATGCCATAAGCATTTCAACGAGGGAAAAGGCAGATTTCCTTAAAAGGCTCCTGTGGGTGTCGGGTCTCATTAATATTGATTGGCCCTCCATCCTATCCTCTGGGGGATGAACACTATCTGTAGTACTCATACTTCGCACACAGCTAGGGCCTTCCCACAAGGGGATGAACCCTATTTGTAAGGCTCTGCTGGGGCATCGCCAACAACTAGGGCCTCGTCGCCATCGTATGCTTCCATTCCGCCGGCTCATCGCCGCCGTCACCCAGAACGCACGGCTCACGCTTTTCATTTCTATGAGGGAGAAGGCAGAAGCTTTAAATATTTTTTTAATCATTTATTCTTTCCTATATTCTTTTTTATTTTTTATCCCAAATTCATTAATCTACGCCAACAGCAATTTAATCCAAAGCCGACGTTTCTTTCTTTTTGGTTCGTTTTTCTTTCTTTGCGTATGGCGAGTGAATCAAAGAAAGAAAAATGAATAAGTCATGATTTAACGGAATTAATTTAAGTAATAAGATATGACAATGAATTAACATTGTTTTGACTTCTGAATTTATTTGTTTTCAGCAGACATTAAGCATATGCCGCAAAAACCAGACTTTTTACACAAAATCAAAAGATTTCGGCAAAAGTAGTCAAATAAATTTAGCACGACGAATTAATAACAAATTAAACAATGCACCACAATGTGCCTGAAAAACAAATAAACCTTTTTTCATTTTAAGTAACCTTTATTTAAGATAAACAATTTTTTTAAAGAGTGCTTTACGATATTTTTGGTATAGGGCAATGGATAAAATGGTTAAAATTGCCTATAGCTTAAGTTTTAGAAGTTTTTTAAGTCATTTTTTTACCTCCAAATATTATCGTTATAAATTTATAATACCACAATGTATTCAAAAATAAAATACTTTTTATATTCATTTATTAAATATATATAAAATGCCCCATTTTAAATACAATCAATATTAAAAACAGGGGTGCTTTATAATGACAAAGGAATTTAAACCGATAAAACAGGAAAAAACCGTAATAAGCATAAGGCTTGATTCTGATATATTAAAAACAGTCGATAAACTTTCAAACGAGACGGATATCAGCCGAAATGAGTTTATAGTTCAATGCATTGAATATGCTCTAAATAACATTGACGGGAACTGATTTTTCAGGATTTTTATTTTTTGTAACAAATTCGTAATAAATTATAATAAAGTCAAATAATTAATTTTTTGTTAATAATCTGATTAAAATCAAAAAATGAATATATTATAAAATTATTCTAATAGGAAAAATCAGAAGAGAATAAGGAGGATATTTATTATGACACTTAAACCTTTGGGCGACAGAATTGTTATTAAGGTTATTGATGATGCTGAAAAAACACAAGGCGGAATCTTTATTCCTGATTCAGCAAAAGAAAAACCGCAAAAAGGCGAAGTAGTTGCTGTTGGCCCCGGTAAAACACTTGATTCCGGAAACAAAGAAACAATGGAAGTAAAAGTTGGCGATAAAGTTTTATACGCTAAATATTCAGGAACCGATGTAAAGGTTGAAAACGTTGAATATAAAATTTTATCAGTAAAAGATGTATTGGCAATAATTGAGTAGATTTAAAGTGAAAAAGTTTTATGGTGAAAGGACCGTTAAAGAGGAGCGTCAGCGACGGGATTGCGTGTCTTGAAATATTACGGTTCACAGGTTTTAACAACCTGTTTACAAAGGACGTTTACGCCCCGCAAAATCCGCTCTTTGCACCATAAAATCTTTTGAGCGGCTCAATCTATAACTCAATCTATAACAAAACAACAAGAAAAAAATAGGAGATAATTTATTATGGCAAAAAAAATTATATTTGATACAGACGCCAGAGAAGCTTTATTAAAAGGCGTAAACGAAGTGGCAGACGCTGTTAAGGTAACACTAGGGCCTAAAGGCAGAAACGTTATTATTGGTAAAAAATACGGCTCACCCCAAATTGTAAACGACGGCGTTACAATTGCAAAAGAAATCGAATTGCAGTGCCCTCTTGAAAATGCTGGCGCGCAGCTTTTAAAAGATGTTTCATCAAAAACAAATGACGTTGCAGGCGACGGTACTACAACTGCTTCTGTTTTAGCACAGGCAATCTTTAAAGAAGGCCTCAAAAACCTGACAGCAGGCGCAAACCCGATGGGTATTAAAAAAGGTATTAATAAAGCCGTTGAAGAAGCAATTTCTGAGATTAAAAATATGTCAAAACCTGTAGATTCAAAGGAAATGAGAGCTCAGGTTGCTACAATTTCAGCCGGCAATAATGAATTCATCGGTAATTTGATTGCTGATTGCATGGAAGCTGTTGGCACAGACGGCGTTATCACTGTTGAAGAATCAAAAACTTTTGGCACAGACAAAAAAGTTGTTGAAGGTATGCAGTTTGACAAAGGATATATTTCTCCATACTTTATTACTGACGCTGAAAGAATGGAAGCAGTTTTAGAAGACGCTTATGTTCTTTGCGTTAACAAAAAAATCAACCTGATTGCTGATTTAGTGCCTATATTAGAGCAGGTTGCACGCGATGGCAAATCTTTATTAATCATTGCAGAAGACATCGAAGGCGAAGCGCTTGCTACACTTGTTGTTAACACTATGAGAAAAGTTTTAAGAGCAGTTGCAGTTAAGGCTCCCGGTTTTGGCGACAGAAGAAAGGCTATGCTTGAAGATATAGCAGTTCTTACAGGCGGCCAAATGTTTACAGAAGAGCTTGGCATTAAGCTTGAAAACATCACTGTTCAAATGCTTGGTAAGGCAAGAAGAGTAACTGTTACAAAGGATGAGACTACAATTGTTGTAGGAAATGAAACAAAATCAGCAGTTGAAGAAAGAGTTAAGCTTCTAAGAAAGCAAATTGAACAATCTGATTCTGAATACGATAAAGAAAAACTTCAAGAAAGAATCGCAAAATTATCAGGCGGTGTTGCAGTTATTGAAGTAGGTGCAGCAAGTGAAGTTGAATTAAAAGAAAAGAAATTAAGGATTGAAGATGCCCTTAATGCTACCCGTGCAGCACAAGAAGAAGGTATTGTTCCTGGCGGCGGCGTTGCACTTGTACGTGTTCAACAGCACCTTGAAAAAGAAATTTCAAGCAAAAACTTTAGTTCAGACGATGAAAAAATCGGCTTCAAGATTTTAACAGCTGCACTTGATATTCCTTTGAACTTAATTGCTCAAAATGCCGGCGCTAAAGGCGATGTAATCGTTGACGCTGTAAGGAAAGAAAACGGTGCATACGGCTATGACGCCCTTAATAACCAGTTTGTAGATATGTTTAAATCTGGAATTGTAGACCCTGCAAAGGTTACACGCTCAGCATTAGAAAATGCTGCAAGTGTTGCTTCTATGCTTTTAACAACAGAAGCTGCAGTTGTTGATATTCCGGAAGAAACAAAACCAGCTATGCCTGATATGTCCGGCATGGGCGGCATGGGCGGAATGATGTAATAAAAAAGCCTTGTGCAGCTTATGTATCAGGCATTATGATTATATTAGCCAAATTTAATAAAAAGGCGGGTCTAAAATAAAAGGCCCGCCTTTTGCTATTTTGTGGTAATCTGATATTACAAGGGCTATAGGAATATTGCGATGAAGAAGGTTAAAATTACTGTCTTAAAAACCACATTCGATAAAGAACTTGCGGAAGAATACGGTGCAATAGGTTTGAAGCCCTGCCCTATGCTAAAGGCAGGTCAGATTTTCTATGCTGACTATGCAAAACCAGAAGGTTTTTGTGATGAAGCCTGGAAAGCTATATACCAGTATGTTTTCGCCCTTGCACACGGTGCAGGTGAATCGCTTTTTTACTATGGCGATTGGATTAGAAAGCCAAATGTTGCAATAGTAAGCTGTAACGACGGCTTGAGGCCTGTAATCTTTAAGCTTGAAGCCATAGAGGAAAAATCCCGCATAAACCACACCCCTGTAAATAATTTTGGCCTATGAAAAAATTTTTCGCTGCAGTGCTGTTTTTTATTTTTATTATAATGCTAATATGCCCTGTCTATGCTGAAAATTGGGTAACTATACAACAAAAAGGCAGACCCCTAAGGCTTTTTGATACTGATAGTATCTGTAAATTCAATGACGTTGCCCTATTCAGGGTAAAATACATAACAAAAACCAATGCTGTCATTTATGATACAGTATTTATTGATTCTAAGAATAATAAAGCAGGCGTGTTGTTTAGCACTTCCTGCACCTCTAAAAACACTTGCGTTGATGCTGCCCCGGTTGATATTGTAATGAAGGATTTCAGCAATTTTAATGCTGATTTTAACAAAGTTAAAGAATATATGGCGAACAATAATATACCAAAATGCCCCTTTGCACCTGCATTTACAAAGAACGAAACATCTAAAACCAATATTGCAGGCGTAGATTGGGAAAACTATCTTGAAAATTTACGCCAATCGATTCATAAAAACTGGCACCCGCCAAAACATCCAAAAACAGCCAAAAGCCTTATCGCTGTTCATTTAGAGATAGCAAAGGATGGCAGCCTTGTTTCTTATTATTTTGATGAAACAATAAAAGATGCCAAAACAAAAAAGGCTATAATCAAAGCACTCAAAGCCTCTACACCATATGAACCTCTGCCTGATGATTATAAAGGCAATAGTGTTAAGGTGAAGTTTACATTCGACTATACCGTTTGCGCAAATAGTGCTTATCGTGCAGAAGTCCGCCGATATAGAAGAAACCCTGCCCTTGAAATCCTCGAAATGATTCTATATGTGCCTTTTTATATAATTTATTGCGCCAATAAATCATCATCATATTGGCTGCACTGATTTATTGCCCGTAAAAGGCACTGGGTGTATTTCCTGCCGTTGGTTGATCCTCAAATTCTTTGTAAAGTTTTGTAACTTCAAGCCCTTGCAGCAATTTATGTGCAGCCATAGTTTCTTGTTCTGTGCTGCCATTATTAAACTGTCCTGAATTTTCAAGCATTTCGGCTAATTCTATCAGACCCTTTATTTTCTCTGTCTCTGTTTTTGCAAGGGCTGTATCCACAAATTTTTCACCGTATTCCACAGCCTCTTTTAGCGTCTCAAAATTTCCCTGGTTTTCCTTGCTTTTATCCAACACCATAAAATTGCCCGTATCCTCGTTTACGGTTATATCAAGGTATTTGCCGGTGTGTTCATTTGCTGCAAGTTTCAGTATATCGTCATACCTTTGGTCAGATTGCTCATTCAGCCCCTTAAGTGCATAATTAAGCGCCCTGTTGCTGATTTTTCCAAAAGCCGGGCCATTGTTCGCTTTTGGCCTGCCATTAAATAAATTTATACTCTGAATTCTCATATTTTCTCCTCTCCCTAATTCCCACATCTGTTATTATAAAACCCGTGAAAATAAAATTTGCTATCTCTTTGCAAACTGTTGTGCTGCAAGGCTTTACTTTTAATATCCAGCATTGAAAAATAAAATTTTGCAGCAGTTATTGTTTATTAATTTATATCAACTATTGAAATGCCGTCTCCGCCTTCGTTTTGCTCTCCGGCCCTAAATTTTGCAACATAAGGGGAATCAGCTAAATAGGCTCTTACAGCGCTTTTTAAGGCTCCTGTACCATGACCGTGAATGATGGTTATTTCCTGAATATTTTTTAGTGATGCCGTATCTAGTCTTTTTTCAAGTATATCAAGGGCTTCATCTACCCTCATACCCCTTAAATCTACACGGGGAGAGAAATTTGCGCCACTGTGAAAATCATCAAAGCTCACCTGCAATTTTTTCAAGGCCTTATTTGGCTTTTTATCAGTCATAGCAAGCTTTTTGGCCTCTACCTTTGTCTTAATTAAACCCATTTGTACACCGGCAAAACCCTTGCTATCAGGCAATGATGTTAGGGTTGCAACCTGCTCAAGCCCCTTTATTAGTACATTTTGGCCCACTCTTACAGTGCTCCAGTCTATCGGCATATATTTTTCGCTAACTTCATCCTCATCGCTTGTAAACTCTGCCCTTACCTTGTTTTCCAGGTTTGCAAGCCGTGAATAAGCCCTGCGTGCTATCTTTTCAGACTTTTCTTTCCTTAATTCTTCAAGTACAGCTTTAATTTCAGCCCTTGCAGCCTCTAATTGTCCCTGGTGCTTCCTTTTGAAAGTATCTATGGTTTTCTTTTTAACGGCCTTAATCTCTTTTAGCTTCTCATCAAGGTTTTCCTTGGTCTCCTTCGCTGAAAGCCTTGTCATTTCTGCTTCTTTCGATTTTTGCATCATCTCTTGATGCGTTTTGTGGATTTCATCAAAGATTTTTGCCGCAGGGTCCTGGTTTTGGGCTAAAAATTCCCTGGCATTTTTGATAATTTCAAAAGGCATATTCAGGTTTTCTGAGACATTCAGCGCATTTGAGACGCCCGCTACCCCTAAAATCAGCTTGTAGGTTGGCTTTAAGGTATTTGTATCAAATTCTACGCTGGCGTTCTTAAAGCTTGTATTCTGGTATTGCAGGATTTTTAATTCTCCAAGATGTGTCGTAGTAATGGTTAGCACCCGTTTAGCAGCTAAAAACTCAAGTATAGAGCGGGCTAAGGCCGCACCTTCCTCTGGGTCGGTGCCTGCGCCAAGTTCATCAAACAACACCAAATCCTTGTCTGTAGCAGAATTTAGGATATTCACCACGTTCTTAATGTGTGCTGAGAAGGTTGACAGCGATTGTGCTATGCTCTGTTCCTCTGATATATCGGCATACACCCGTGTGAAGGGGTAAATTTTACAAAAAAGCGCCGGAATGTGCAGTCCTGCAAAAGTCATTACGGCTAAAAGCCCCACGGTCTTTAGGGTTACGGTTTTTCCTCCCGTGTTAGAGCCTGTTATTATTAGCGATGAGGTATCTTCATCAAGGTAAAAATCGTTCTCTACAATGTTTTCGCACGTCTCAATTAAGAGAGGATGCCTCATAGCCTGGATTTCAACCTGTTTTTTCTCCGTTAATTCCGCAGGAATACTCTTTGTCCTAATAGCATATTTTGCACGTGCGCAAACGCAGTCAAGTGCGGTCAAAACCTGCACCGTCATTAGGATTTCATCCTTTATGTCATGAAATTTTTTGCTTAATACGGCTAAAATCCGCTCTATCTCTGCATTTATCTCAACCTCAATCTGGCGAATCCTGTTGTGGAGCGGAATTAGGACCTCAGGCTCAATAAAAAACGTTTGATTTGTTGAAGAAACATCATGAACAATCCCTGAAACCTTGTTCTTATCGGAGGCTTTTACCTGAAACACAGTCCTGTCGCCCCTTTTGGTATACAATGTATCCTGCAGGTGTGAAACAAAATCAGAATTCGACAAAAGCCCTGATATCAATACTTTCAGGTTGTCATTAGTGTCATTTAGCGCGTTTTTAAGGCGTTTTAGCTCACTTGAGGCCGTATCTTTAATCGTTAAATCCGAATTAAAAATCTCTAAAACCTCATCCTCCAGGGCTTTTTCAGACATTAATCTTTCCGCAAATTCTTTTTTTAACAAATTTGCGTTTTCATTTTTTTGTAGAAAAGTTTTTGTAATCCTTGAGGTCTGAATTGTCTTTGTTAAGTCCCAAATGTCTTGTGCCCCAAGTCTTTTCACCTCTAAGATTTTTTTGGCATCGCATATAAAATTGACTGGAATCGACCCTGTGCTTGCGGTTTCATCATATATTTTTCTTGCCTCTGATACAAAATCAAGCTCTTGTTTTATGGTGTCAATGTTCGTAAATGGCCTCATATTAAGGCATTCAGTCTTTCCTAACGGAGTATTTGCACAATTAGCAACTAATTGAAGCACCTTATCAAACTCAAGTGCGTGTAAATACTTATTTTCGCGTGTATTATTTTGTAAAAACTCTTGTTCTGACTGGTTTTCGGGCATATTGTCATCCTAAAGGCAGTAAAAATTTGCCTATTTTATCTTTGAATATTCACCCATTATTCTATCAAGACAAGCATTTTTACTCAAGTCCCATTCGCGCTTAGTCACACGGATTACCCTAAACCCGCACCGCTCTAAGATTGCCTGTTTTTTCATATTGGAAAACCTGCTTACAGTCTTATCTTCCACGCCGTCGCACTCTATGACAAGTTTGTTCAATAAAAGGTCAATGTTCACTCCGCCGCACTCAATACCTGCTTTTACAGATGGCTCAAGCCTTTTCAGCTCCAGAAATACACTTTCTTCAAAATCATTCTTAAACTTTGCCATATTTCTTGTTTCAAAGGTTTTGTTAGAGTATTGAATGTATTCAAAATAATCCCGCAAAATTCCATCCGGTAAGGTATTTGGGTCTTTTGAGATGAAATTAATCATCCTTTTTCGTGCCCTTGTGATTGCCACATTAAAAAGATTCGGCTTTTGCAGGAATGTCAGGCTTTGCGAGTGTGCATTTTCTGCAATTGCCCATGACATAAGGATTATATCCCTTTCATCACCCTGAAACGTATGTGCTGTGCCCACTTCAATCTGGTGCCTTTGTATAATTTCACCCGAAAAAGTTTTCATAATATCTTTTTTAATTAACTCTACCTGCCCCCTAAAAGGCGAGATAACGCCAATATTTACAGGGGTTTCGGGGTTATTTTTAGAATCCTCGATAATTATATCCTGCAGTTTTTTAATAATGGCCTCAGATTCGGCCATATTCCTTGTTATTTCGGCATCTACGGCCCCGTCTTTTATGTATTCAAGCTCTATCGGGCATTTTTTATCAAAATACGGGCGCATAATTTTTATTCTGCCGCCGTAAAATTCTTTGCTTGAAAATTCAATAATAGGGCGGCTTGAGCGGAAATGTTCATCCAAAAGCACCGGGCTTGCAGAATAATAATTCGCCAAATCAAACATTGAATTTGTTCGAAAACGCCACATCAGCTGGTATTTGTCGTCAATTCCATACTGGTTCAAAAACGATTGTTCCTTTGCCTTCTCTAAGAAGCTAAGATGGGGTAGCTGCTTGTCATCGCCAACAATGACAGCCTTTTTAGACCTGTATAACACCGGAAAACAGCTTGCAATGTCGCATTGAGATGCTTCATCAATAATTACAACATCAAAAAGCCCCGGTTTTAAAGGAAGACTGTTTGCAATAGCGTACGTTGTTGTGCACCAGCAGGGAAAAGCGCTCAAAAGCGGCTTAAAATCTTCCTTTTCAAGGAGTCTGTCCTGTAAGACTTTTTTTCTTGAAACAAGAGATTTTGAGTGCACAATCAGCCTCTGGCGCTTCTTTTGGTCACACAAAAGGTCCTTTAATGCCCTTCTTCGCCTGTTTTTTAGAATGTCCACAGCAAGTCGCCTCTGTTTTCCCTTTAGCGCGTTGATTTTCTTTAAAATCTGGTGCAGATTGCCCGTTTTCATTATCTCATCTTCAATGTTGAACAATCTGGCCTTAAGCTCCTCACAGTCAAGCTCATAGGGAAGTCGCACGGTTAAATCTCTTAATTTGACAGGGTTTTTGTAATTCAATATATTCTTAAGCTTATTAATCTTCATATTAGATGAAATGTTACTAAAAAGCCCGCCCCTGCCTGAATTTGCCTCTTTTTCAAGTTTTTGAAGCGTTTCCCTCAGGTCTTTAATTTCATCCAGGCTTAAATCGCCCGCAATATAGCGCATTTGGCCGATGGCTTCCAGTGTATCTTTGGCTTCAAGTGCCGTCTGCGTATATTTTTCTTCAAGCTTTATAATCTTTTCAGCAGCACCTTCAAGCCTTTTAATCTCATCCAAAAGCGCCTTCATATCAGGCACATCAACCAATACAGCATCAGTATAATCTGAATCCAAATCCACCTTGTTTGAAAGCAAATCTTCAAGCTTAAAGGTCAACTGTTTTTGATAATTAGCCCTTCCTGCCCTAAGCGCAAGGTATGGCGCGCCAAGCTCATTCAGCCTGTCTGCTACAACATCCACTGCTTTGTCCATTCTTGACGCCACAAGAACGGTTTTGCCGTTTGCAATAAGGTGCGATACAAGATTTACAATAGTTTGAGACTTTCCGGTTCCCGGAGGACCATATACGGCAAGGAAATCATGCTCTTCAATCTTTCTTATAACATCCTCCTGTGAATCACTTAATGATAATGGTGTCACAGGAAAAAATTCCTTGATTTCAGGCTCTTTTAGGGGTATTTGCTTGCCCTTTGTCTGCATATATTCATCCTGAATTACACCAAGAGCAGTCTCTTTTATTGTGCCGAAAGGCTTTTCAGATATTTGCAAAAGTTCATGAAGCACGCCTGCAGTCACAGTGGGCCTTTTAGTTAAAATTACTGCCTGTTTTCGTTCGAGTTCAAGCTTTTCCACCTTAACCTTAGGTTTCTGCTTCATGGTTTCAACAGCGTCAAAGTCAATCTCGTCAAGCTCTTCAAGGTTTTCAACCGTGTTAGAATAAAATTCATCCGCCTGCCGTGTAAATTCTTCCCTTGCGCTGTTTTCAAGCGCAGCGGGCGATGTTGAAATTTCGATATCAGGTACAACCGATTTGAGCGTGGTCAAAAATATTTCAAGCGAATCTTCATTTAAAGGAAGCTCGGGAACTGTCTCTAAAAGGCCCGAAAGAAGCGCATCCACCTCTTCCTCTTCATCCTTTTTTATTAACTGCGCCAAGGCACCGGTATTCAATGATAGAGTGTCATCTTCGGCCGTTAATTTTATGTTTTTGCCCGTTCTTTCAAGTTTGCAGGGAACATACAGAAGCGGGGTTAAAAATTCATTATTCTTGCGGCTTTTGCCGTTTTTCCCAACTAAAAACAAAAAGCCATAGATTAAATATTTTTCCCTCTGGCTCATATCAGACTGAACCATAAGCTCCGTCAGAAGGCTGTCTGCGCCGTTTAACATCAAGGGTTTGTCAAATTCTGTGAACAATTTTTCGCTGCCGTCCAAAAACACCCATTTATTGTCCTTATCCCCCTTAAGGTTCCTAAATGTTGAGGATTTAACCTCTTCTCTTACGCAGTCATGCAGATATTGGGAAATTTTCTTTATAAAACTTCCCGTAAACGCCTGGGTGATAACTTTTGGAACGGCCTGCAGCATATTATTTCCTTTTTGTCTTATGCGGTTCTCTTGCGCTGCCCTTGCCCCTTTTGGCGTCTTACCGTTCAAAGGTGCAAAAACTTTGCGCAATCTTAATTATAATCCCAATCCCAAGAATCGTTGTCATTCAAAAAGGGTAAATGTTTTAAACATAAAAGACTCATCCTCCGCTGTATAACCCGTCCTATGTATACTGAAATACGTTTTTACGTGAATATTATAAAGCAGCAACATCCTTACTATAAGACTAAACAGAACAAAATTAATGATTTTATCGTAATGATGCTGAATTTTTAAGCCCGCCGCATTCTGATTTTAAATCATAAAATGCGCCGGAAAATCCCCTGCCGCGGCTTTATTTGTTTTCATTTAAATACTTAATCATCTTGTAGAAATAATCAAACTTCTCGCCGTCAGCATTGTGCTTTTCTTCTTCAACTAAATATGTGATTATTTTGTAAAAATATTCAAGCTTTTTATCGTCGCATTCGTATAATTGATTTAAAATTTTATACAATATTTCATTATCTTTTTCCGGCGTTATATTTCTTTTGCCAAAATTAAAAAGCTCAGCCGGCCCTATATTGAAAAAGTTGATTAAATTTACTATTGTCTTTGCGCTTGGAAAATTCACCCCTGTTTCAATCTTTCCTATGGTTGAAAAATCTACGTCAATTTTTTCAGCTAGCTGCTCCTGTGATAAACCCCCTTCTTCTCTATATCTTTTAACCCTTGCCCCGAAATGTTTTTTAAAAGTATTCAAACGCATACTTAAAGATTATTTTGTATCTTATTAAAATTCCATTGATAATAAATATCACTGATTTTAAATCATAAAACTATCCATTTGGGTAGTGTACATAATTATTTCAGTCGACAATAATATTATTGTTAAACAGTTTATTTAGGTAAGGAGAAAAAGAAAATGCAAAACGCAGATTATTTCAATGTTTTATACAAGAAAAAGCGCTATAACTTTGAAAAATTATCCTCAAAACATATAGAACTCATTGAAATAGCCCACAAATTCGCTTTTTATAAAAAAGATGCGCCTGGCATCTAAAAATTTTCTATGAATTAGCTTATCTTTTTGCAACGCTTATAGTTGAAATAGAAACCACCTTTTTAAAGTGAGTCTAAATTTTAGCATTAATGTTCTATAGTAATTTACACCCGCTGCGTGATATCTATTAGCACTTTTTATAGCACAGGTTTATCACAAGCATTTACCGCCGGCCGATATGGCAGGCGACTTTTTTCAAAGTAAAATAGCTTGCAGTATAATAAAATTATGCAAAATTATGATGATATCCTCTATAAGCTTTCAAAGTCAACCTTTCGAAGCAGCTTTAAACTAAAAGAAAAAGATAAACTTTATGTTAAGGAAAAAGGCCTTGATAAAATTAGAGAACACACAAAAGATTTTATCCAAAAAAGAATTGCGCCGGCAAATTTAAAAAACGACGGCAAACAAACCCCCATGAAGGGCCATCCGGCCTTTATAGCGCAGCATGCAACAGCCTCCTGCTGCAGAAAATGTATAGAAAAATGGCATAAATTTAAGCCTGACAAGGAACTCACCCAAAATGAACAGGAATACCTTACAGGCCTTATTATGCGCTGGATAGAGCTTCAAATAAAGGAAGATTAATGAGAAGAAAAGACAGAGAAGTTGTTGATAATGCAAAAATCAATCAAATAATTAAAAACTGTCAAATCTGCAGGCTTGGTCTGAACGATAACGGCAGGGTTTATATAGTGCCCCTGAACTTTGGCTATGAAGAGCTGGCGCCTGATACCAGCCAAATAGAGCTAGAAAACAGCCAGGCGCCAAAAAGTGCTGCAAGAAAAATTTTTTACTTCCACGGTGCAAAGGAGGGCAGGAAGGCTGAGCTCATCAAAAAGACGCACTATGCAGCATTTGAACTTGATACAAATTATGAACTGAAACAAGGGCCCCTGCCGTGCAGCTTTTCTGCAAAATTTCAATCAGTCATTGGTGAAGGCGAAATTGATTTTGTTGAAGATGCTGAAGAAAAAATTCACGCCCTGAATTGCATTATGAAACAGGCCGCAGGCAAGGCCGGTTGGGTTTTTCCAAAAGCTATGCTAAATGCTGTTGCCGTTTTTAAGCTTGAAGTTAAAGAAATATTCGCAAAGGAGAATGTGTAGCCTGAAAGTATACGGTTTCCTGTTTTATTGCCATATCTTTTGCAGGCCTAAAGCCTTGTTTGCATTAAGGTTAGTGAAAAATTACTGTGTGTTTTTAAAATAAAATGCGCGCTGCTGCACTTTTTTGGTATAATTCAATCATTATTTAACGGGGAAATTTTATGCTGTTTTATGCGGATTTGCACATACATTCAAAATATTCAAGAGCAACAAGTAAAAACCTTTGCCTTGAGGAACTTGCTATCTGGGCGCAAAAGAAGGGGCTTAGCGTGATTTCTACAGGTGATTTTACGCACCCCGCCTGGTTTTCAGAAATTAAAGAAAAGCTTGTGCCTGCAGGTGAAGGTATTTTCAGGCTGCGTCCCGATATTGAAAAAGAGATTTTAAACCCCGAAAATCCTGTATATTTTGTGTTATCTGTTGAAATTTCCACAATATATAAAAAATGGGATAAAACAAGGAAAGTTCACCATGTTGTCTTTATGCCAAGCCTTGAAACAGCAGATATTTTCAGGCAAAAATTAGATGCAATCGGAAACATTAATTCAGATGGCAGGCCGATTTTGGGGCTTGATTCAAGAAATTTGCTTGAAATTGCCTTAGAATCAGGCGATGGGGCATATATAATTCCTGCGCATATTTGGACACCTTGGTTTTCAGCCCTCGGCTCTAAATCCGGTTTTGATTCTATTGAAGATTGCTATGATGATTTAGCTTCGCACATTTTTGCCGTGGAAACAGGCCTGTCATCCGATCCTTATATGAATTGGCAGGTTTCAAGCCTTGATAAATTCAGGCTGGTATCAAACTCTGATGCACATTCTGCCTCAAAACTTGCCCGTGAAGCAACAATTTTTGATACAAACCACGATTATTTAAGTATTATGAATGCGCTAAAAACAGGCGCAGGCTATGTTGGCACTGTGGAATTTTTTCCGGAAGAAGGAAAATACCACGAAGACGGCCACAGAAAGTGTAATATTTGCTTGACACCCAAGGAAACAAAGGAAGTGAACGGCATTTGTCCTGTGTGCGGAAAGCCTTTAACCATAGGCGTTTCATACCGTGTCAGCGAATTATCCGATAAAGATGGCGAAATCACCCCTCCGCCAACTGCAGGAAAGGTTTTGAGCCTTGTGCCTCTGCAGGAAATTTTATCAGAGATTATGCAGGTTGGCCCTCAAAGTAAATCAGTCACTTTTGAATATGAAAAATTAGTCAAAAAATTCGGCTCAGAGCTCTCTATTCTTACAAAAATCCCAACAGATGATATTTCAAAATGTTATTCGCCGACACTGGCAGAAGCTATAACAAGGCTTAGAACGGGTAAAGTAATAAAACAGGCAGGCTATGATGGCGAATATGGCATAATAAAACTCTTTGAACCTGAGGAGCTGCAAGGCTTTTCAAATATGAAGCTTGGAATTGATGTGCCAAAAATGTCAAAAAATTCTAAGAAACAAGATAAAAGCTGCGCTGTTAAGGATATTTTTTCGCAATCAAAAACTTTTGAAAATAATGTACAAAAAGAGGAAGAATCCTTTAAAACCCGCACTCTGGACGAGTTTCAGGAGGCAGCTGTGAATGATACCGCAAAAAAACTCTTGATAATTGCAGGCCCGGGCTCCGGCAAAACCACTGTGCTTACAAGGCGAATCGCCCATCTGATTCTTGAAAATCTTGTAAAACCTGAAAATTGTCTTGCAATCACATTTACAAAAAGAGCTTCCGATGAAATGAAAGAAAGGCTTGAAAAGCTTTTGCCAGAGGTATTTCAGTCCATTAATATACACACATTTCACTCGCTCTGTTATTCAATTTTAAAAGAAAATGCCCTAAAAGCTGGACTAAACCCTGATTTTAAGGTCATTTCAAACGAAGAAAAAGAGCTCTATAAAGACAATTTTAAACCTGATGAAATACTTGATTTTGACGCCCTGATTGATTTTACGGTAAAAATATTCACGGAAAACCTTGATATTAGAGAGTTTTACCAAAATAAATTCAAATACCTTTCTGTTGATGAATATCAGGATATCGACGAAAAACAATACAGGCTTATAAAATACCTTTCGCCCGAAGAAAACAGTATTTGCGCCATTGGAGACCCTAACCAGGCTATCTATGCCTTTAGGGGTGGCGATTCCCGCTTTTTTAACACATTCAAAGACGATTATCCAAACGCCAAAGTCATAAACCTAAAAAACAATTACCGCTCAACGGGCGCCATTGTTGACGCTTCAAACCAAATGATGGATTCATTTAACATAATTTCAAAAAGCGGCAAACCCTGTGAAAAAATAACAATTCACACTGCCCCCACCGATAAATCCGAGGCCGAATTTGCAGTCAGCACAATTGAAGATATGATTGGCGGAAACAGCTTCTTTTCCTTTGATTCCAACCGTTCCGAGGGTTTTGACACCGAGTATTCCTTTGGTGATTTTGCAATATTATACAGGACAAATTCGCAATTGGAGCCAGTTTTAGAGGCACTTGAGCGCTCCGGTATGCCATATGTCAAGCTTTCAGGTGATTTACTCTGTAATATAAAGCCTGTAAAGAAATTTCTTCTTTCCCTAAAAGATGATATCCCTGTAAAAGAGCAATTGGAGGCCTTTTTGGCTGGTAATGACGCCCAAATCAGTGATTATATAATGAATTACCTGAAAAAATTAGCCGAAACCCATACCACAAAAGAAGATTACATTCATCAGGTTTCTATGCTGTCTGAATCTGACACGCTTGATAAAAGGGCTGACAGGATCACGCTTATGACTCTTCATGCCTCAAAAGGCCTGGAATTCAAGTGTGTGTTCATAATTGGCCTTGAAGATGGCATTATTCCTTTGTATCGGGCTAAAGAACCAGCTGAAATAGAGGAGGAGCGCCGTCTTTTGTATGTTGGTATGACAAGGGCAAAAGAAAGATTGTTTTTATGCCGCGCAAAGAAGCGAAAATGGCTGAATGCCGTACGAAACCTTGAAATTTCGCCATTCTTAAGGAAAATTGAAGAAGATTTGTATACCCTGAGTAAATTCGAAAAAACCTTTAAGGACGCCAATCTTGACGCCTCAGAACAGCTGAAACTTTTTTGATGTGGCACTTTTGACCGTAATAAAATCCTTGCGTGCATAAAATCTGCCCTGAAAATCATTAAAATTAACAGTAAAGTCCTTGCCCGGTGCCCTTTTAGCCGGTGCCTTACGCTTAAAAAGCTGATTATCAGGTCTTTATAACAGCTTAAAACTCCTTAAAATGTCTTCGAGACTGCATTTAACGCGGTTCAATCAGTTGCTTTTCTTTCTTGTAGATGGTTTCATTGTATGATTTTATCTTAAAGTCAAGCCTGTCAATGGTTTTCTGGATTGTGTCTCTTTTTTCGACTAATTTTTGCCTCTCCTCAATCAAAATATTTTTGCGCTCTTCCTTTGTCTTGTCGCCCAAATAAAAAAGCTCTATATACCTTGCCAGCACTTCAATTGAGAGCCCTGCACCCCTCATACATTTTATAAATTCAACCCATTTGCAGTCGGTCTCTGAATATTCCCGAATGCCGCTTGAATTCTTTTTTACATTGGGTAAAAGGCCCTCTTTTTCATAGTATCTGAGGGTATCCGGGGAAATGTCATATTTTTTGCTGACTTCAGATATTTTCATCAAAAAATCCTTATTTTATGCTGTTATTAACACTTTACTACCTGGAGTCCGCTCTATGTCAAGCTTTTAGCATAATAAATTTTTCAAACAGACTTAAAACTCTACTCCTGGACGTGCTCAAGCGCTTTTTCCAAAATATTTTTAATGTGTCCGTCATCAAGCGAATAATAGACGTTTTTCCCCTTTTTAAGGGCCTTTACAAGCTTCGCCACGCGCAAAACCTTTAATTGGTGGGAAACTGCAGACTTTGTCATGTTCAAAAGGCACGCCAAATCGCCAACGCACATCTCACTCTCCTCTAGGGCCCACAAAAGTTGGATTCTTGTGCCGTCCCCCATCACTTTAAAAAAATCTGAAAGCTCGTAAAGCACTTGGGGCTTGGGCATATTGGGCCTCACCCTTTCAATTATTTCTACATCATATGCCTCTGAATCTGTTTTTTTCTCCATAAATTCCCCCTCAAACCCAATTATATTCTAACATTTGCGCGTTTGTCAAACAAAATATGCCTTTTAATTTTGTTTGACAAATTTTACAAAAACATTTTTTGCTATTTTGTGCAACATCTGAACAACTATTCAACTAAAATATCGTCATACGTGCAATTTTTGTGATTTTTTATATTTTAAGAAATTCCAATTTTTCTGCTTAAAACCCTTATCCTGCAAGTATCTACAGTCATTCTTCACGCTTAAAACCCTTATAATTAGCTGCTTTTTGCCATATTCATTTTTTAGATAATTTTTATAAAACCCTAAAACCACTGCTTTTTCTGCATTCTGCCTTATTTTACATATAATTCATTATAAAATCCTTATCTGGTGCGCAATTTCAGCATATTTAAATTCAAGCGTTAATTTTTATAGCTGGCAAAACCTCTACTAATGCTATTTTGACGCTATTTGACGCCTAAAACCCTTATATTATATATCTTTTAGCCTCTTTTTATAAAAATTCACGTACCTAAAAAATGAAAAACCTTGTGCTAGCTTGACTTTCAGCTTTGCTAAATCAGAATATTCTTAAAAAAACTACCTAAAACCCTATCTATATCCTGATTTCACGCTTTAAGCTAATCTGTGAAGCCGGTTAGTGAGCGGCTTTTATTTGTTTTTTAATAAAATAGAGAGCCTCTAATTCCAATGGTGTGCGCTTTTTACATCTTTTGAATTGTGAAAATGCTTTCCATTCGAAGGTTTTGCAAGTTTTTTATTTTTTTGGCACACGCTTCTATCCTTGCCTGCTCTTTATTTTAGCCTATCAAAATCTCTAAAATCCCTAATTGGCAATAACCTTGCTACCATTCTTTTCTGCGCGTGTAAAAAATTATGAAGAACCATCTTGACAATTGAACAGTTGTTCAATTATACTAATAATATAGTTGAATACTTGTTCAACCATAAAAACAAAACTTATAAACAATAAGGAAAAAACTATGTGCAAACCTGAAAAACACCATCACAACTGCAATTGCGCCCTCCATGAGCATCACACCTCAAAATCTGACAGAAAAAATGGCGAAGCAAACCATGCCCATACTCACAAACACTCAGGCTGCGCCTGCCATAGCGTCCACAGCCATTTTAACAGTGATTCTGATACTCATATTAATTCTAAGAGAAAAGCAATGATAGCAAGGATTTTGGCCGCTTTATCAATTTTTCTCTTCGCTATAATCTTCCATCCTGAAAACCTTGTGTCAGAGCCTTCTTTAGCCCGTATAACTAAAATTTTAATATATGCTGCCGCTTATTTAATTATCGCTAAAAACATTGTGGCACAAGCCTTTCGCAATGTTTTAACCAAACATTTTCTTGATGAAAATTTTCTTATGACAATTGCCACCCTTGGTGCTTTTTTAATTGGTGAATACCCCGAAGCCCTTATGGTGATGGTGTTATACCAGATTGGCGAACTTTTTTCTGAGTATGCCGTTCAAAAATCAAGAAAATCAATCGCAAATTTAATGAAAATTAAGCCGGAATTTGCCAACCTATACTCAAATGACGGGTTTAAAATAGTATCGCCAAAAGAGGTGCAAATAGGCGATATTATTGTGGTTCAGCCTGGTGAAAAAATTCCTCTTGACGGGATTGTACTGGAGGGAGCTTCATCTGTTGATACCTCAGCCCTGACAGGAGAGGCTCTTCCAAGAATGCTGTCACCTGAAACCGAAGCCCTGAGCGGCTTTATGAACCTTGATGGTGTTCTTAAAATAAAAGTTACAAAAAAATTCGTTGACTCCAGTGTGTCAAAAATTCTGGAAATGGTTGAAAATGCTTACTCTAAGAAGGCTAAGACTGAAAATTTTATTACAAAATTTGCCAAAGTTTACACTCCCATGGTTGTGGCTTTAGCCCTTGTCCTGTGTGCTATTCCGCCAATTTTTCCATCTGTTTTTGGCGGCAGCTTTGCTACTTGGTTTGAAAGGGCCCTCACCTTCCTTGTAATCTCATGTCCCTGTGCGCTAGTCATATCAATACCTTTGGGTTTTTTTGCGGGCATTGGCAGGGCTTCAAAATCAGGTATTTTAATCAAAGGAAGTACCTATATTGAAGCTATGGCGCGGGCTTCCGCCGTGGCATTTGATAAAACAGGCACATTGACCACTGGCAGGTTTGCTGTGTCTGAAATTTGTCCTGAAACTTCGTTTTTATCTGTCCTAAATCCGCATTCCGGCGCCATTTCAAAGGAAGAACTTTTAAAATTTGCAGCCCACGCTGAAAATTTTTCTAATCACCCAATAGCTATCTCTGTAAAGGCCGCATACAGTAAGCTTTCTGACGGTATAATAAACCCTTCTAGCGTTCAAAACATAAAAGAGACGGCAGGGAAGGGTTTGTCGGCAGATATTTTCGGGCATAATGTACTCATTGGTAATCTTTCTATGATGCAAATGCACTCAATTTCAATACCAAAGCCCGTTTTGGACTTTACAACCATCTATATAGCGATTAATAAGGCTTTTGCCGGTTATATTACGATTGCTGACACCATTAAGCCTAATTCTAAAAAGGCCCTAGAAATGCTGAAAAACCAGGCAGGTATTAGAAAAACGGTAATGTTAACCGGCGATAACGAGCCTGCTGCAAAAAATGTTCAAAAATTGTTACAAATTGATACAATTCATTCTAACCTGTTGCCGAATCAAAAAGTT
Organism: uncultured Vampirovibrio sp.; assembly: GCA_910583725.1. GTDB lineage: Bacteria > Cyanobacteriota > Vampirovibrionia > Gastranaerophilales > Gastranaerophilaceae > MGBC122484. The sequence continues at coordinate 5,731 of CAJTXZ010000028.1, read as the reverse complement.
TTTGAGCTTGAAAAGCTTATAAATGCCCAAAAACCTGCCGAAACGGTTATATTCATTGGTGATGGCATTAACGATGCACCAGTAATATCCCGTGCCGATATTGGTATTGCAATGGGCGCGATGGGCTCTGATGCTGCAATTGAGGCATGTGATGTGGTTATAATGGATGATAATCTTGAAAAAGCGGCTCTCGCAGTTAAAATTTCCAAAAATACGTTAAGAATTATTAAGCAAAATATTGCATTCATACTTTTTGTGAAGCTGTTATTTTTAATCCTTGGCGCTATGGGTGCTGTTTCTATGTGGGGAGCGGTTTTTGCCGATGTTGGTGTGTCAATTTTGGCAATTTTAAATTCATTAAGAATTTTGTATTCAAAAAATATATAATTTCTAAAACCCTATAAAATAAAGCTTTTGTGGCATAGTTTATCTATTAAATCCAACAAAGACGCATGCCTGAATACTATAAGCCAACTCCACAGCCCTAAAACCGCTAACCAGTCAGCATAGAGATGACATTTCTGCGCAAATCCTCTGTTACACACAAAAACAAGACCGGCCTAAGCCCCGGGCCAAGGCACGCGCGCCCTAAAACCCCCTGAGGGCGCACCACAGCCAAGAGCTTTAAGGTGCCTCTGCCGTCGTGCCCGTTACATTCGATGAGCAAGCTGCGCACCGAAAAGGCAAGAGTACCAGGAAGAATATCTACACCAAGCCCGCCGCCCTGCAAATAACCCCAAGGGTACGAACCATCCCCTGTGGCGACAAATGCCCATATATCAAACGGGTAGCAGACTCCAGCGTGCACTGTACCTGTAGCAGCGCCCGCACAGCCGCCACCAAGCCCGCTGCACCGCACAGAGCCTCCTATGCTGCCGTCGCACAGTAAAGACTTTAAGCATATACATACTAAAACATTGACATCATACCTAACTAAGCACAACAGACTGCGGGACGCCAAATGTAAAACTTCAAATCCATAGGGCCCTTCCACCTCAAAAGCGCGCAGTAAAGAGCACTCTGACCGCAACGCCGTCGCATTTGATGAGCAAACAGCGCACCGAAAAGGCATAGGTAATAGGGCCCGGTTCTAGCCCGAAGCTTCCGGATTTCAGGTAGGCATAGTAATAGCTGCTGCCGCTAAAGTAGTCTGACCAAATAACGCCGCCATAGCAATTGCTGTTGTTCGCGCCCGCACAGTAACCAGCCGGAGCGCACTGCACAGAGCCAGCTACGTTATAGTCGCACAGCTGTAAACCGTGCATAGTCTGCTATAAACATTAATATACCTATACTAAATCCAAAAACACAGCACAATAAAATTAAACACCCTGCAAAACGCGAGGCGTAAGAGGCGCACCGCAGCCAAGAGGACTCTGTATGAAAAAATTGACTAGCGGAAGCGAGCTGAGGGCTTTAAGGTGGCTTTGCCGCTGTGCCCGTTACATGCGAGCTTTCAAGACGAATGTCACTTTAAAAAAATGGAGCAGGTGAGTCGGGCGTATGCACGCGAACCGTATACAAATCTAGCTTTGCCGTAGTGCCCGCCAAAGCCATGCGAAAACGCGAGGAGCCCGCAGTCAACTGTGAAAATTGGCTCTGCAACTGCGCCTGCCAAAGTCGTACGAAAATACGAAGAGTAAGATACATACAGCAGCTGAGGGTGATAGCAGAACTTGCCAAAAGCAAGAATGCGTACCCGCTAAAGTCATACGAAACGCGAGGAATAAACGGTGCGTCCAGAATAACATAGGTACGCTGGGCACAAGGCTTGCGGTAAAATCTCCCCCTGTAAAACCTTATATACAATAACTAACGCCGTCTGCAAATAACACTCAACCATACAAAATAAATTTAAGAGCCGCCGCAAACACCCGCACAGCCGCCGTCAAGCCCGCCCTATGGCAAAACTTCGCATCTGGCCCTTCTAAGATTTCCTTTCGGGCTGCCGAGGTCTTTATGGGGTTATACTCAGAACACAAACGGGCTATACCTGCAGTGTCATCAAAACCGCTGCCTGCTTGGATATCTGTTAATCCTCTGTCTATAAACCGGGCTGCTAAACTCTTAAATCCCGGACACAGCGCACCGAAAAGGCAAAGGAACTTGCGCAATACCCCGTACCGCACGCGTCTGTCAACCAGACCTTGCCGTTAATTAAACTCATTGGAGACCAGTATACGTCGCTAGACTGAACACTGCCTGACCATACAATGCGCGGATAGCAGTTATTAGGCCAAGGTGTGCCAATAGATGCACCCGCACAGCCGCCACCCCGCTCAAAGCACTGCACAGAGCCTTGCCCGGCATTAATGTCGCACAGCTGTCGGTTCACTTGCTTCATTGTAAAACCTGACGCAGTTGCTGCTTGTTCCTCGCCATAAACGGACACGCATCCTTGCTCATCGCAAGCCTGCTATCGCCCTTGGCTGCGGTACGCTTTTCAAATGAAGTCCTGCACAGCTGTAAAAGCCTCTGCCTGCGTTACATTAAGCTTTATATTGGTCACTAATTCAGATGGAGTACTGTAATGCGGTATATCTGCCTATGGCCGCGCAAATGCAGTATTTTAATATGCAGGTACCTTTGATGTTAAACACGACCTGAGGGTAAATATGATAACAAAACATACGCAAAACATAGGCTAAAGCAGCAATAAAGGAAGCTAATCTGTATAAATAGTAAAAACTCCGAATCCACCTAGACGAGCAGCAAAGAGCCTGCAATATAAGGCGCACCGAAAGGCTGTAAGCTAAAGCGTGCCCTGCAATTGGCGGGTAAAAAGAACCGCCTGCAAAGTCATACGCATAGCGAAGCGCGTCAGGAACAAAAGTACCTGACCACAAAGCATACGGGTAGCAGTGGCCATTGTTAGAGCCCGCACAGCCGCCCCATAGTACGCTGCACTGTACAGAGCCTGCGAAAGTCGGTCTAAATTACCTCTAACACACTTTTTAGGTTGTTTGTAAATCCTTAAATCCTGGACACAGCGCACCGAAAAGGCATAGGTAGGAACGTGCTGGTTCATATAAAAGCCGCCAGTGTTCAGGTTGCTGGAATGGTACTGTGTACTGCTTACAGGAACGCCTGACCACATGTTGTTCGGCCAGCAGTGGCCATCAGCAGAGCCCGCACAGCCGCCACCCCGTTCGTTGCACTGCACAGAGCCTGCCACATTGTTGTCGCACAGCTGTCCTCTTCACCTTACCTTGCTAGGCTGATATTGATACGTGGTTTTACGCTGTATTTTTCTTGCGGTAACAGTCTATATACCCTTTTTTTGTATGTAGAATTTATGTCACAAAGCAAGCTATGCAGGCCGCCTCCTTCGCCCGCACCTGAAAATGTGTCTTTGAAAGGCTTGTACTTTATACATTTATTATGTACTCAAAAAACTCCTCATCTGCTATACGCCTAATAAAGAGTATATTCTGCGGTTGTCTTTTGACTTGTCCCATCTTAATATAAAGATATCAGGCTCAATAAACTGCTAAGTATTATAATATTGAAACTTTGCACCGGCTAAAACATCCTTATATCTTTATTAAAATGCACATATGGCTTTTTTATGCACGCGACTATTGCAGTATAACCTAATGAAATGTGTTGTAAATAAATCCAAAGACACAGCTCAAAGAAAGCGGTATAAAGCCCTGCGGCAGCTAAAACTCCGACAAGTATTGCTCTATAAAACAAACAGCGCACCGAATAGGCCTCCGTGGTATTTCTGGAGCCTGTATTAATAGAGCCTCCTGCCTCCCAAAAGGCGTGATAGCTGCTGCCTGTAATATGAGTGCCTGACCAAAATGCGTACGGGTGGCAGCCGTCACCTACAGAGCCCGCACATCCGCCGCCCCGTTCGTTGCACCGCACAGAGCCTGTGCTGCACGCATTTTTGTGTGGATATAAATTTCCCAATAAAAGTCTATAGACTCCCGCAGCCTTATATATTGTCTTAAACATACCTTTGTAACTATAATAACAACCCATAACGCCGTAAAAAGCCTGGGGCAATACAACAAAAAAGTACGCTGCCCTGTGTAAAAATATATATGAACTGGCAAAACATAGGCGCTAAAGGTATAAGCCGCTTATTCTATGATAACTCGGACGCAAAAGACGTATACCTTGCTGTATAAAAACAAAGCTCGCTCTACCAAAAAAAGAAAATACAGCTAAAACCCGTGCGCTGTGCTAACAGACTGACACCAGACCAATGCGTCTATTAAGTAAAGCCGGAAGACAGGCTTAAACAAAACCAAGACGCAGCAAAAAGGGCTAAAGGCAACCCGGCTGGCGCAAAACAAGCTGGCAAAAAAGAGTACACAGCGCACCGAAAAGGCTAGGGTACCAGGCAGCGAAGGCACGCTAAAACCGCCTCCTTGCAGCGTGCCCCAGAAATAAGAACCGCTCCCTGCACTTGTAGCCGTCCATACGTCAAACGGGTAGCAGTGGTTATCGTACCCTGTACCAATAGCTGCGCCCGCACAGCCGCCACCCCGCCAGTAGCACTGCACAGAGCCAGCTAACAAGCATGTTGTCTGCACTAACATTACTGTTTATTTGACATCCATTTTGAAAGGTCATATGTAACGGGGCGCAAGAGTACAGCCGCCTTGAAGCCCTTGGGCCTTCCTCTTTGTGAGCTCTTTATAAACAGAATGCCGTAGTTGCCGTGATACAGCCGTAGAAAAACATCCGGCTGCTTTTAGAGGATGCAGTAATAATAAAATCTGCCTAATACACTCAAAGCCCTGACACAGTACAGCAATACTAAAACCTGCAGCAACGGTAAGAAGAAAAGCCAAAGGCCGGAAGAAGAACAGCTATAAACCTGCGTCCAGCCATAAAAAAACACCCAGCGCACCGAAAAGGTACGCAAAGAGTCTGCTTCGCCGGTATAGAAAACAGCTTCTGCAAGCCAGCCATGAAGCCGCCCGCTGCCAAGTGGGGATGAGCCCCATATAACGTGTGGCTCGCAACTACCCCAGATAGAGCCCGCACAGCCGCCAACCGGAGCGCACTGCACAGAGCCCTATAGTATACCCGTACTTGTCTAGGCACCTAAATAGTGCCTGTATGGTATAGTAGTATATGTATAGTGCGCAAAACCGTATGAAAGACAGCCTGTAAAACCTTGTCCTATATTTGATATACCAGAACGTAGCAGGAATAAATGCCCAAATGCCCTATATGTAATAATTTCCGCGCTAAATCCGGGACACAGCGCACCGAAAAGGCCCAGGGCTTGTCATAACCGGAAGACAAATTCAAGCCGCCTGAATTCATGTGTCCCGTAAAAGGTACGCCGCTCTGCGTAAGGGCGCCCCAAGTAACGTGCGGGTTGCAGTTGCCATTGTTAGAGCCCGCACAGCCGCCACCCCGTTCGTTGCACTGCACAGAGCCTGCCACATTGTTGTCGCACAGCTGTAAACCGCTTGTTAAATCCTTACATACCTTGGAGTAGTAAGGCCCCAGGCATAGCGTCCAGATATACACAAAAGAGGAACAACCCTCCGAATGCGGTCCTACTTATAATATAGCTGTCTTAAAAAAACAAAAGCAGGCAAGTGTGAAGAGTACAAAAATAAAGGCTGACGGATATAACAAGGCTGCAAAACAGGCTCTGCTATTCCTAAAATTCTAAACCGCTAATAACATTACTTAAGCGCCCCTAAAACATCTTTCAACGTACAATACCAGTATCAATGCACTGCGTCTATAAATAAAT
>CAJTXZ010000027.1 GCA_910583725.1 uncultured Vampirovibrio sp. | reverse complement strand
TCTCATTAAACTTTTTTGTCATTACAGGAGCTAATGCTGCAAGTAACAATGAAGCGACTAACAATGCCATGAGCATTTCTACGAGGGAAAAGGCGGGTTTCCTTAAAAGGCTCCTGTGGGTGTCGGGTCTCAATAGACCCTCCATCCTACGTCGCCATCGTACGGTTCCATTCCGCCGGCTCATCGCCGCCGTCACCCAGAACACACGGCTCACGCTTTCCATTTCAACAAGAGAAAAAGCAGGTTGCTTTTGATAAATTTCTTTTTGTTTTAAAGAATTGTTATTACTAAATCTTTGTTTACACTTAACTGCATTGCAAAACAGCTTTTGGAATAATCTGCCGTTCCGTGGCTTACCGCAGGCCGAAAAGTCACAAATATGCGCATTCTCCGCCCATCTATTTTTGTCCGCACGGGCAATACCCAAGAGAGGAATTGAAACTTTTATTTTGCCATTGTTAAATTTTTTAAGAAACATAAAATAAAATCTCCTTAATTTTTGTAAACTTGGAAAAATAGGTCACAGACATTTCAGAATTATACGGCAAAATAGTTCACATGACAAGACTGCAATTTTTAGGCAAAAATATCAAAAAATACAGACTGCAAAACAATTACAGCCAAGAATTTCTGGCTGAAAAATGCGACCTCTCAAGAGAATATATTTCAAGGATTGAAAGCGGACAAAAATATGTAAGCCTTAAAAAAATCTTCCTAATCGCAGATATTTTGCAGGTTCCAGTAAAAACGCTCTTTGATTTTGAATAAAAATTTTCAAACTATAAAAACTTTACAAAACTTAAACATTTGCACTGAAATTAGCACAGTTAAGCACTGTTTTTGTCAGCTTACCCACGTAAAAATCTCACAATAGTTAAGCAAAAAGCGCAACAAGCGTCGCACTGGAATAGCAAAAACTCCTAAAGGCATCATAATAGCTAATTTGCCCGCCAATTTATCGCAAAAACAGTGAGTCTTTAAGTAATTAAAGGCAATTTGACAATGAACACCAAAAGATTTTTTGCCATTCCTTTTTATCGCCAGGAATTTTTCCAAAATACCCATGCTAAAATATAGCAAGCCGCGCTTAAAAAATACATACAAGCTGGCAAACAACATTGTTTAAAAGATTTAGCATAACACAAAACCATTACAGCCTGGCTAAAAACATATGGTAATTATATACAATTTTGCCCTTGCCCATTGAATGTTTTCTTTTCATTCCAGTCCCTATGTATAAAAAAGAGCGGGATAAGTTTCACTTTCAGGAAGCTTATTTAGAACGCTCTTTTTTATACATAGGGACTTCCATTACAAGAAAAAAGAAAAATCAATATTTTTGCGTAAAATTGTATATAATTACCAAACATATTTATCATAAAGCCTGGCTAAAAAAAATTCAGCCTTTATTTTTCAAAAGTTAAAAGTCTCTTTTTTTAATATTGGCCCGTTTACTCTATTCAAAACACGGCTTTGGCCAGCCAATGCCGGAAACAACAAACTCTAAAGCTAACTCTTGGTTGGAATCGTAAATTTTTCACCACAGCCGCTACAATATATTTGAACACCCTTCTCGTCAGAATCAACGTCAGTCATACCGCAGACACTTATTTTACCTTCGCTGTTCCTTGAAATTTTGTATTTTAGCTCGCAATTAGGACAAATTGCATACAGAAAATTTTCATCCTTTACAATCTTTGCAAAAGGAGTAACCTGTATATCAGAAGCCTTCTGATTGCAAGAATTTGTTTGTCCGCTTGAATAAGAAAAATTATCAGCAAAATCAGCAAGAATATTTCCCAAACCGCCCAATGGGACATAGTTTTTAATCGGTTTAATTACTACAGCATTACCATATGCTACAACTTCTGCAGTACCTCCCGCTGCAAACACAGGAGTGATTTCAAAGCGAAAGTTTATAATTGCGTTTGCGCCAATTCTTTTAGCAGAGCCGACCATTCTATCCCAAGCTCTCTGGCGCACTTCGTCTGATAGTTCCGTATATGAAGTCAATTCACCGCCCGTAACATTTTTGCAACCCATTGCAGTATCCTGAACTATATCCTTTGCGCGCATTGAAATGCCCCATACAACGCCTTTGTAATCCATAATTTGATAACCCTCAAAAGATTCTTTTTCTGTTACAAGTACTCTGCTGCCAACTTCTGGCCTTGTGCCTGCAAGTAAATCATTACGATTAATCATATTTCCTCCGCTCACTTTCTGTAATTTTCCATAATTTTAAAATATTCTTCGTCTATATTCAAAAGCGCCTGTTTTTGTTTAATATATCCATCACAATTGCCATTTTCCAGTTTTTGACAGCCTCGGCAAATTCTGCTGCCGTCACGCTCTTTATTATATATCTTTTTAAACATAATAAACGCTAAAAAACTAAAAACACCGGCTGTTGTGCTGATTTTAAAACAAAAAACCAATACAAGGGCTAAATAACAGCCATTTAAAAGCCTTATCATATCCTTTATTTTTCTGTTAAATATTGAATATATTTTAGGATAGGAAACAATCAAAATAAAGATAAGTCCTGATAATGCTATTTTAAAATAAAAATCAAAATATATATTTTTAATAAAAGATAAGCCTGTAATCAACGCCAATAAAAAGCCTGTATAAAACAACAAACAACTTCTGCACACATATAAATTAAATAAAACAAAAGTGTTATCTTTATATTTACTGCACAATGGTTTATGCAAAAAAATAAATCTGTAAAAATGCTTATAAAAAAGATATCTGTATAAAATAGCTTTATTTAGTCTTGTCAGTAACATTAGAATTTTGACTTTCAACTAAACTTGCCCCGCAAACTTTGCATGTCTCAGGTTTCATATTTTCTATCTTAAAAGATTCACCGCATACAGGGCATTTGTAATACCTTCTGGACGCAACAGATTTAAAAAAGCCTATAATTCCAACTATTATTATAAGCAGTAAAATAATCAATACAGCATTGTCACTTAAATCCGCAAAAACAACAAACATAATTCTCCCAACCGCAAACAAAACAATTTAAAAACAAAGACTCTGCTATTAGCTGCAGAGTCTTTGAATTATTTTATATCTTACTTAATATTTGAATACGTCCAAGCGTCGAGATTAGGATTTTCAGCTAATTTAGAATCATCCTCTTCTTCCATACCAGCCTGGGTTCCTGCGTGCGCGATAGGTTTATAAAGCCTGTTATAGTATTCAATAACCATTCTGTCAGAATTAAAGTAAGCTTCAGAAGTTCTGATGGCCTGCCTCATAAGCCTTGCCCACTCTGGTTTATTTTCATAGTATGTAGGAATAATTTCATTTTCAAGAGTATTCATTACGCACTGATGGTCTTTCCAGTGTCTTTCTTCCCATGGAATATCATCATCAAGACCCGGATACTCAACAGTATAGCCATTTATGCCTGGGAATGTACCTTCAACTGTCCAGCCGTCAAATGTTGAAAAATGCAGTGCACCGTTCATATTGGCGCTCATTCCGGACGTTCCTGATGCTTCAAAAGGTCTTAATGGTGTATTTAACCAGATATCAGTACCTTTTTTAAGCTTTGCAGATAATGCAAGTTCATACCCCGGAAGCACAACAACATTCTTCATGCTGTAAGATTCTTTTAAAATCTTATTGAACATTTCTTTGCCCATAGTATCATCCGGATGGAATTTACCTGCAAATATTAACTGTACTTTATTTTCATTTAACAATTTTTCAATACGCGGTTTATCCATTAAGATAAGCCAAGCTCTCTTATAATCTGCAAACCTTCTTGCCCAGGTAATTGTAAGCACATTAGGATCAAACCTTTTGCCTTGAGTATCAGAAATATATTGGAATAAATCCTTCTTCATTTCATATTTGGCAGCAAGTAATTCATCATTACTTTTAGCATTAGCAATCCTTGCATCCTGCCAGTAGTGCTGGTTTACAGCGTTTGTGATAGCCTTAATCGGGCATTTGCCGTTAACCCAGTCCCACATTTTCTTTGCAACAAGGCCGTGGAGCTGTGAAACAGCGTTCGCAATTCTGCTCATTCTAAGCGCTGCAACTGTTAGAGAGAAGTTCTCTCCGCCAAGTTCAACTGCAACTTCGCGTGAAGCACCTGCAAAGAAACCACCTTCAACAAGCGTGTCAACCCAGTGAACTTCATTACCTGCAGCAACCGGTGTATGTGTTGTAAATACAACCTTTTTCTTAACTTCTTTAAGGTTGCCGTTATATTGTCTTAATAATTCAAATGCAGCAGGAAGAGCATGGCCTTCATTCATATGAACAACATCAAAGTTGTAGCCAACTTCTTGAAGAATTCTAACACCGCCGATACCAAGAACAGTTTCCTGTGCCACACGAATTCTTTCATCACCATCGTATAGCTTGTGGCTTATTCTTCTTGCCCATTCGCTGTTGCCGTCAACATCTGTTGTTAAAAGGTACACAGGGCAAGAGCCGAACAATTCAGGCTCAACCCTGAATGCTTTAACTATAACATCTTCGCCAAAAACATTAACTTTGGTTTGAACATTCAAATCAGTTAAAAAGTCGTAATGTTTTCTTATATAAGCAACTTCTACTTCGCCGTTTTCATTGATACGCTGGTCATAATAACCGTATGACCAAAGAATTGTAACGCCCACCATAGGCATTTGAAGGTAGCCTGCAGACTGCATATGCGAACCTGCCAAGAAACCTAAACCGCCTGAATAAGTAGCCAATGACTGGTCAAGAGCGATTTCCATTGAAAAGTATGCTACGTTAGGTAATGACATAATTTTGTCCTCTATTATCTAAACTACTACTATATTCAAAATATTAACACAAACATTTTTCGGTTTCCCTAGTGAATTTGAAAACTAATTCTTTCGTATTAATTATTTTGCCTTAATAATTATATTTAAAAAAGGGATAATTACCAGTCCTCGTTTTTTCTTTGCAACAAAACTTAATAAATAAAAGACATTAACTGCCCTTGTTTTGCTTTATAAATATAAGGACAAAAATCAGTCATAATAAGCAAAAAAGCCTAATACAGCCGGCTTAAAATCAAAGTACAAAAAGACTCAATATTAAAAGTGTTTCATAAACACTTAATCAATACAAATTACAATACCGCACCCAAAACTGCAGCTCAAATACGTATTATAAGTGTTCTAAAAACACTTAATTAAGCCATAAAATATATTTAAGAATTTTACATTGGCAGAAAATTTCTAAAAAGCTAAAAATGCGATTATAAAATTTTAAGTTGTTTAGAAACTTTACAAAACTAATGCAAAAAAATTGTAAAGCAGGATTAACAAATAAAGAAATAGCCAAAAACCCTTATTTTAGAGCGTGCAAAGCCATATAAAACAGCTATAAATGGCTCTAGATAATGATTACAGAGCTTTTAGATTTAATTCTATCTAAGGTTTTACCGTATACTGCATATTTAAAAAATAGCAAAATCGAGCAAAAAGCAGAAGACAAGATGGTTTTAGGCATACTGTGCACGTGAAGATTAAATAAAATAAATACTTTCCAGCTTTTATTATGCCTATAATACTATAAAATCAACACTTTAAGGGTATTTTTTATATCGATATAACATATATCGAGTGATAGCAATAATTTTAACCGTACAAAACTATTAAAACACAAATATACAGAGGATTTTAACCACATTACTTTTTACAAAGCCGGCATTATCATAAAAACATATCTAGAAAAAAGCTGCAGCAGTAAACAGAACAGTTTTTATGTGCCGTAAAAAGATTAATATACAAGCTTTTTAGCCATTAAAAAATCTTAATACACACTCACAATAAGCTTTTAGGATGTTAAATTGACCTATAATGCAACGATGAAAAGAATTCTGGACAATTTTTAAGGTTTGAAAAGCAGCAAACTTAAAATTATAAACAACACTTTTTTGCACGCGCACTATTGACATTTTAAAAAATGGTGAAAAAATGAATAAAAAGTTTTTAAAAAAGGGAATATTTTTATGAAAATTGCAAAAAATTTAACTGAACTCACCGGAAATACGCCTCTGGTCAGCATTAACAAGCTTAATAAGGATGGCTATGCCAATATATACGCTAAATTAGAATGTTTCAACCCCGCAAACTCAGTCAAAGACAGGGTTGCAAGGAATATGATAGAACAGGCAGAAAAAAACGGAGAAATTACACCGGGCAAAACCGTGATAATTGAACCTACAAGCGGAAATACAGGAATCGGCCTGGCCTGGATATGCGCTATTAAAGGCTATAGGCTGATTATAACAATGCCTGACACTATGAGCATTGAGCGCCGTATGCTAATGAAAGCTTATGGGGCCGAACTCGTTCTGACAGAAGGTTCTAAGGGTATGAAAGGCGCCATTGAAAAAGCCGAAGAACTGAATAAAACCATTGAAAATTCAATAATTATAGGCCAATTCACAAACCCCTATAACCCTGAAGCCCACGAAAAGACAACGGCCATTGAGATTTTAAGGGACACAGACAACAAAGTTGATATGGTTGTGGCAGGAGTAGGCACAGGAGGCACAATTACAGGAATAGCAAGGGCTATAAAGAAGGCACTGCCTGATTTTAAGGCCATTGCAGCAGAGCCCGCGTCATCAGCCGTTTTATCAGGCGAAACCCCCGGCCCGCATAAAATTCAGGGTATCGGTGCCGGCTTTATCCCGAAAACACTGGATATAAGCCTTGTTGATGAAATAATAAAAGTAAACAATGAAGATGCAATAAAAACCGCCAAAAGCCTTGCAAGAGAAGAGGGAATCCTATGCGGCATATCATCAGGCGCTGCAATGAAGGCAGCACTTGAGGTTTCAAAAAGGCCCGAAAATAAGGATAAAAACATCGTTGTAATTTTACCCGATTACGGCGAAAGATACTTATCCAGCGCGCTTTTCGACGATTTAAAGTAGCGCACCGCAGCCAAGTGCTATAAGGTGGCTTTGCCACCGGGCACGTTTATGGCGAGGAGCAAAAAGCGCACCGCAGCTGAGGCTGGAGGCTGGAGGCTGGAGGCTGGGTGCAGAACCCAGACGCAACGCCGTTAAACGCGAGGAGCAAGAAGCGCACCACTCTGCCGAGCAAAACGTGACTAAATGTCACGTTTTGCGAGAGGGAAGAGGGCGATAAGGAAAGGCAATAAGCCTTGCCCGCACCCGCTAAAACCAGCTTATTGCGCCAGTTTTAGAGATTTTTCTCCATAAAAAATAATTTAGCTGCGCTTAATAAAACTTAATAAATATACGCAAAATACGCAAAAAATTTTCTGTCCGATTGTTACATTAATACACAATTAAACAGAATTTTTTGTCATACTCAAAAACCCTAAAATACGCCAATAAAAAGGATTTTAGACTATTGTTCCCAATAATTTTACCTAAAAAATTAATACCCATAAAACAAATAAAAAATATAACAAAAACCGGCAGCTACACTGGCAATGACAGCCCGGACTATTGCAGTGCGCGCCTGACAACAGACGTATTTGAAAAACAAACCAATGAAAACACACGGGCAAAAATCGAAAAAATCAAGAATGACGCGGATTTATGCCAATCTGGCCAGGCAAATAATTTATTTGATGAATATTGCAGCAAAAACCCTGATATAGAGCTAAAAAGAGGTCAAATATTAGATGGAGGCGAAATCTATACAAGCAGCTATACTGAATTTTTCAGAGATGACATAGACTGGAATAAATTCAGCAGTTATTTAAGCAAAAGATTCAAAGACTGCGAGAGGGTAAACACCTATGATTACGCGTGTTCTGAGGGCTTAGAAGCATACAGTATGTCTATAATGTTCCAGCATAAATTTGGAGAAGATGCTGAAAAATTTTTCCCGATAATTGCAAAAGATATAGATAAAGATACAATTACAAAAAATATTGAAAGGCAAAAAACAGGTAAAATGCCGCGCAAATGCACAATTGGCTCGATGGCAAAAGCGATAAATATGTGCCCGCATGATATGGAAAAACATTTTGTAACAGCTGAAATGACAATTTCACATGGTGCCATAAAAAAGACAGATGCGCTCAAAGAAAAAGTTACTAATAAGGTTATTTTTGATGAAGCAAATATACTGGAAGATATAGAAAATATTGATTCAAAGCACCCTTCCATCATTATGATGAGAAATATGTGGCCATATGTAGATGAAAACGAATATCAAGACTTTGCAGATAAACTCTATCATCAGCTTGCACCAGGCTCTATTGCTGTAGTAGGCTCATTTGACAGTTTTTACGGCAAACTGTACGATGATTGCCCCAGCATAGCTAAAGCCTTGACACATGCGGGTTTTAAACAATCAAAAGTAATGATAAATAATAAGTATAAATTAATATTTGAAAAAAATTAAATTGTTTGGGGTTTTTATAAACACTAACAATAGTGCCCCTGTGCCCAAATAGTACAAATAAGACATTACGAAAGAAAAACTATGAATATTACAGCAATAAGTCCTCAAAAAATCACATTTTCCCCGCTTACATTTAAATGTTCAAACAAAAAAGATTGCAGGTTAAAACTTAACAACCAGCCCGAATGTGATGCATTTGAAAGGCAAGATGTCACAAAAAAAGACGAAATAAAAATAAAAAGAGGCCAAATTACAGATAATGGGAAAATATTCACACGCCCTACAACCGAAATGTTTAGAGGCGATTTAGACTGGAAATATTTTGCAAATTATATACAAGAAAGATTTCAGGGTATAAATAAAGTAAACACATATGTTTACGCCTGCTCAAACGGCTCCGAAGCCTACAGTATGTCAATACTTTTGCAGGAAAAATTTAAAGGCGGTGCACAAAAATTTTTCCCGATAATTGCAAAAGATATTGATGAACAAAGAATACAAAAAAATATAAAAAATCAGGCTGAAAATAATATAGAAACAATAAATGGCACTAAATCTATCAATGATATATTCCATTTACGCACAAAGGAGAAGGAAAAATATTTTTATGACTGGTATGAGGAACTTCAAGACACTGCTGCATTAAGCAAAGAAAAGCTGACAGAACAAACGGCAGCGCCTGTAAAATTCAGCTATGGCAATATTTTAGAGGATATTAAAAACATTGATTCAAAAAGACCCTCCATTATTATGTGCCGCAATATGTGGCCGTATGTAGACCCGGATGAATACCAAACCTTCGCAAACGAGCTCTATCACAGGCTTGCACCGGGCTCTGTTGTGGTATTAGGAGAGTATGACTTTGATGGAGAAAAGGGACGAAAGGACTCTGATAAATTTCCAAAAGCCTTATACGACGCAGGTTTTAAAAACCCCGGAGATTTTGTAATATTTAACAATAACTTTATTTTTGAAAAAAATGAGGGCCAAAACAATACATATAGCAATGCATACAGTGAAGAAAGGCTTGATAGAATAGAACAATTTTTCCAAAGGCTGCAAAGGGGAAATTCTTGATAAAGCCCAAAAACATTAGTATTTTATTTGCCTTGGCGGGAATTATACAAAAACAGACCTAAAGCAGCAATTCAAACCGGCTACAGTATTATTTTGGATGGTTAATAACACAATTTCATAGTTCATTAAATGTTTTCTTTTCATTCCGTGCCATATGCATATAAATAACCGGTTTACGGCTTCAAGCTGCGCAGAAGCCTATCGGAACGGTTATTTATATGCATATGGCACTCCATTACAAGAAAAAAGCGAAATCAAACTTATTGTAAAATGAAAACAAATAAATGCACAGCCTCAACGTATAATCAGAATACATAAACCTGACAGGCAAAACAACAATAAGCAATGGTCAAAAACCAAAAATCCTATGCTTCTGCCACAATTACCCTGTTTCTGCCGGATTCTTTGGCTTGATAAAGGGCTGAATCGGCACTCCTATACAGTTCCTCAGGCTCTTTCATTTTATTATTAAACTGAGATACACCTATTGAAATTGTAACAGAAATTGACGATACATTATCAATTCTGTAATCTTCTATATTAATTTTTTTCTTTTCAATCTGGGTGCGAAGCCTTTCTGCTACAAGGGTTGCCTCCTCAATGGAAGTGTTTGGAAGAAGTATTGTAAACTCTTCCCCGCCATATCTTGATGGTATGTCATATTCCCTTAATTCTTTTTTAATGGTTTTTGCAACGGTTTTAAGGACACAATCTCCCACAGCATGCCCGTATGTGTCATTCACAGATTTAAAGAAATCAATATCCGTCATAATGCAGCAAAGAGAAGTCTTTTGCCTCTTTGCATTGGCAATCTCTGAATACAGGCGGGTATGAAACTGGTGCCTGTTATTAAGCCCTGTAAGGGCATCAATTGTCGCATGTTCTAATATTTTCATATAAGAACTTGCCCGCTCCACCGTGGTAGAAGCTTGTTTTGCAATTTCGATTAAGTAATCCGTATCCTTATCGCTTAATTTTTCGCTCTGACTTTTTGCTGCAATTGCACCAAAAATTTTGCCGCCGCAAAATAAGGGAAAAATTCCTATCCTGCCCTCATCTTCAAGTATGGCAGTACTCTTTGGATTTATTACAGATAAAAAATCAAAAATCCTATCATCAGAACACTTATTTGGCCAAACAAGCTTGTAGCTTTTCTTTTTTGCGGTTTTTAAAAATACATAAATTAAATGCTCTGATATAAACCCGTCAATCATCTCGCCAAGAACGGGCATAATATAATTGAGTTCATACTGCGTTTCTATGATTTTTGCAATGTTTCTCATTGTCTTATGAAACTTGCTTTGAAGCATCATCTCTTCTGAATTTTTAAGGTTTCCCATAGCAAAAGAAAGCTGCTTTGAAATAAGCGGAGTGGTTTCAAGGACTGCCCTGTTTTTTATTTCACCGTTAATATATACAATTCCTTTAAGTTTGGAGGCTTCATAAACAGGGAAAACAAGCACGTCCTTTTCTTTGATATAGTCTGTAGTGTTATACTTAAATGAACAAAAATAGCTGTTTAAAATATTTGCCTGATAGTTTTTCTTTAAAACCTCCCAAGGCTTTGTAAAATCTTTAAGAGAATTTAATATTTCATCAAAAAGAAAAATCTTAAACTCCTTAACATCAATAAACGCAGCAAATGCATTCTTCAAATTATCCGAAAGCTCAGATGCTGTCTTTGATTCCACAAAAACATCCGTTAGTTTTAACAAAAAATTATAAATGGTTTTTTCGCTGTTTTTCAATACCTTATACCGTCCTCAAAATATTGTTTGTTAGCACATGTCTTAAAATTTTTTACCATAGCACCGTCAAATTCATCCGTTACAAGCATTTTACCCTTTACATAGGTAATACCCTTCTGCGGAGCACTTGCCTGTTTTTCTTTTTCTTCATCCAGCCTTTGAACAAGATTAATATACTCTTCAGATACTGAATATTTCTGGTTAACCTCGTTTAATACATCATAAATATACCTTGTCTTGTTGCCATCTCCGCTGATATCAAGAATAAGACCCGCTTTTTTAAATTCTTCAATAGAAGCGCCGTATTTTTTCATTCCCCGAAGAAGAATGGCTAAATTATAATGCGCCTCATACTTCATAGGTTCTTTTTCTATGGCCTTGCAGTAATAATACCCGGCATATTCGGCATTTCTCAATAGATGATGTGCTATTGCAAGGTTATAATAAACATCATAAGTTTTCAATGACTTTAATGCTTTTTCATAAGATTCAACCGCACTCTCAAGACATTTTCGTGACAAAATAAGGTTTTCGCCGTTTGCAAGAGATTTTCCCCGCCAGGCTATACCTTGATTATAATAAGCAACACCCTTATTGTGCTTATATGAGTGCTTTTTATCCACAATAAACGGTATGTACACCCATTTTGGTATCTTTTCAATCGCTAAATCATACTCTTGTATTGCCTTATCATAATTAAACGTTGCCTCAGCCAAAACTATTGCATAGTCTATCCTTGCAACAGTAAAATCAGGCCTTAATTGCAGCGCCTTTGAATAAGAATCAAGTGCCGAATAGTAATCTTCATAAGCTACATAAAGGTTTCCAAGATTATACTGCGCCCTGTAGTGATTTGGATATAAATTTAATGCCCTTATATATGAATTAATAGCCTCCTGGGGCCTGTGCTTTTTATAATAATTATCCCCAAGATAAACATAATAAAAGCTTAAAGACTTGTGCCACAATGATTTATAAAAATCTTTAAAAACAAAAATGCTTGCAATAAATATTACAAACAATAAAAAACCAAATATTCTAACCGATGTGTTTTTAAAAACTCTTAAAAATCTTCTCATTATTATTCACTAAAATATTTTTACCGCATCCGGCCCCGCATTTTATTATAAATCAAGGCTAGACGGATAATTTTGGGGACTAGGTTTCAAAAAGCTTAAACAGTCTTTCCTGTATTATTTCATTGTCAATCTCAGGATAGAGTTTGTTTAAATCAAGTGCGCGCTGATACTCATTAGCAGCAGATATCTTATCAGATTTTGCCTCATAATATCTTGCCATATTAAAATGCGCCATTGTGTACTCGTCATTCAGGCGGATAGCCGCTTCAAAACAAGGTTTTGCCCTGTCTGCATCATTAAGCCCGTCAAAATATACAACCCCTAAATTGTTGTATGCTATTTCATAATCAGGCTCCAGGTCGATGGCTCTATTGTAAAATTCAAGTGCGTTCTCAATATAGTCTTTTTCCCAAAATGCCATAGCAAGCCTTGAATAAGCCTTTGCATCCTTATATCCTGATTCAACTGCAAGGGTATAGTATTTTATAGCCTCATCCATATCATCTGTATCATAATAAATATCAGCAAGGGCAAGGTAAATATCAGATTTATTTTTAGTTAGAATCATCGCATTTTGAAGCATGGATATGGCAGCATCAAAATTCCCCTTTATTCTATGATAAATTGCAGCCAAAGCCTGCGCTACTGCAGCCGTCCATTCATTATCAGGATTATTTTCTAAAGCACTCTTGTATAGTTCAATTGCACTGTCATACTGTTCTAATTGCACATATGCATATGCAAGCGAATTTTGATAAAAGGGATTATTAGGTTCTTCCTTAAGTGCCAGTTTAAAAGCACTTACGGCATTAATTTTTTCATCTTTTTTAAGGTATAAATTTCCAAGCTCATAATACCCTCTTGAAAAACCGGGCAGTTTTTTCACTAGAATAGTATAATTATCAATCAAATCTTCAAGTTTCTGAGGGAAATTTGCCTCTAAAAATTCAATTAAATCAACAATCTTTTCAGGATTATAATTAGATAACTGCACAGCATTTTGATAACATTGTAATGCGACCTCAGGCCTTTGTTTTTTTATTGCAATATTTGCCATCTTTTCATAAAACAAAGGGGCATTTTTTGTGTTATCAAGCGCATTTGAATATAATTCATACGCATTCTTATCAAGTTTTGTAGTCTCTAAAATTTTACCGACAGCATTATATTTTGCAAAATTCAGGTCGTTCACTATGTTTTTACAAAACATCTTAATTCCTGCCTTATCAAAAAGGAAGAACAAAGAGCCTGAAAAAATATAAAAAAGAGCCTTTGAAAAAGATACAAAATCATGTTTTTTTGAGCCCGTATCCTCTAAAAGCGTCAGCGCCATAACCATTCTTGCCCTATACGAAGATAATGGCTTTAGCTTAATTGCTTTTTTAAATTGTTCCTTTGCAGCCTCAAATTCACCATTCTGGGATAAAAAATACCCAAGATACATCCTTGCATTGGCATTATCAGGGTCAATTTCAACAGCATGCCTGCACTGTTCCAAGGCACTCTCAATTCCTATCTGTCCGCTTTCATGCAAAAGGCTTGCCAGCCTGTAATAGGCGCTTGAAACCTCTGGATTTAATTTTATTGCCTCAATATAATAGTTTATTGCCTTGAGCAAATCTTCATTATTTGACCTTATTAAATATTGCTGATGAGCAAATGTAGCTTTTGATAGAAGATCTGTCTTGTTTTCTTTTGGCATTATGTCTAAATCCAAGTTTAATGCATTCTGTGAATTTTTTTGCTTAAACATTCGTGCTGATTTAAAAACCTTTACTTTTTATCAAATAAATTATCTTTATTATCGCAAAAGATAATGATTTACTTAATAAAAAAGAGAAAAATCATCTGTTTGATTGAGCCTGTTATTGCCATAGTTCAGAAATAGTTGTATTATTAGTATGATTAACACAGATTTTATTTAAGGCTATTTTAAAAAGAGGATAATTTTATGGGCATACATATGCAGATACTTATTGCCATATTGCTTGGAATAAAGAGGAACGGACACATATTTTTCGGACTATTGGCAGGTATTATTGTCGGCATACTCTTTCCTGCGGATAATTACCCTATAGCCCACAAAATTTTAGATATAATTGGCCAAGCCTTTATTAATATAATTCAAATGGTTGTAATTCCGCTTGTGATAAGCGCCATAATAATAGGGATTTCAAGTATCGGAGACAGCAAGCAGCTTGCAAAATTCGGCAAAAAAATGATTTTTTATTATGCCATAATAACAGTAGCAGCAGTTGCTATAGGTACAACCCTTGCACTTGTTATGAAGCCAGGCCTTGGTGCACAAAGCTTTATAAGCCCTGACATTGCAGAAGAAATTAAAGGATATGTTTCAACAGCAATAGCAGAACAGCAGTCAAATATGACCGGAATGTTCTTAGGATTAATTCCCAAAAATCCATTCCACGCCCTTGCCGCAGGGGATATGGTTCCAATCATTGTATTTGTGCTTATCTTCGCTGTTGCACTTGCAAAAATCGGCGAAATTAACCGTCCCGTTGTTTCATTCTTTGAAAGCATATTTGCCGCCACAATGAAAGTGACAGACTGGATTATGTACCTTGCAGCACCCGGTATATTCGCCCTCACAGCTGCTTCTGTTTCAAGCTTTGGTATATCAATATTTGAAGGTGTTTGGAAATATCTTCTTGTTATAGCATTAGGCTTTTTGATTCAGTTTTTCTTTGTATATCCTCTAATGCTAAAAATATTTTCAAAAGTTCCTGTCGGTAAGCTATACACAGCAATTACAGAAGCTATAATGGTGGCATTCGGCACAGCATCAAGCTCTGCAACGTTGCCATTAACCATCACTTGCTGCGAAAAAAGAGGAATTTCAAGCAAAATTTGTTCATTTGTTTTGCCATTAGGCGCAACTCTAAATATGGATGGAACAGCCCTTATGCAGACTGTTGCCGTTATATTTTTAGCACAGGCATACGGTGTAGAATTAAGCTGGATAATAATCTTCCAGATAGCCTTCCTTGCAATAATAGCCTCATCTACCTGTGCAGGAATTCCGGGTGCAGGCCTTATTACAATAGCGCTTGTCTTAAACGGCATAGGTTTAACTCCCGAACAGTTGGTTGTTGGTTTCAGCTTCCTATTTGCTCTTGAAAGACTTGTTGATATGATGAGAACAACGGTAAATGTTGCCTCAGACGCTGTTGTTGCCGCAATAATTGCGGATAATGAAAATGAAATAAACTACGAACTTTTAAACAACGATACCTATAAAGAAATTGTATAAAATCTAAATGAATATAAAAATCGTACTTGACGGGAAAATTAAAGAGCCTTATTTTAAGCTTGGAATAGAAGAGTTTAAAAAAAGACTTACAGGATACACTTCCCTAAAAATCATAGAAACAGGCTCAATGTCTGATTTTACTAAAACATTATACAAGTCGGATAATAAAATAAATTCATACATTATAACCCTTGAGATAGAAGGAAAACCCCTATCAAGCCCCGAATTTGCACAGAAAATCAAAAATATAGAGACAGATGGCGGCTATAATGAGATAATATTCTTAATAGGCGGCTCAGAGGGCCTTCCAAATGAAGCAAGGCAAATGAGCGATTTTAAATTTTCAATGTCCAAATTAACATTTTTACATCAGGAAGCAGTTTTTATTTTAATTGAACAAATTTATCGGGCTTATAAAATCTTAAATGGTGAAACCTACCATAAATAAACACTAAGGAGAAAAATATGCGCGCTGTTGATATTATCCAAAAGAAAAAAGAAGGCAAAAGTCATACAAAAGAAGAGATTAATTTTTTAATTCAGGGTCTTATGGATGGCACAATTGAAGACTATCAAATGGCAGCCTGGCTTATGGCCGTATGCTTTAATGACCTTAACGAGGATGAAACGGCATATTTAACCGAAGCCTTCATTAATTCAGGCGAAATACTTGATTTTTCTGATATTTCAAACATTGTTGCGGACAAACATTCAACTGGCGGCGTGGGCGATAAGGTTACAATAGTTTTAATCCCAATCCTTGCAGCGCTTAATGTGCCATGTGCAAAATTGAGCGGCAGGGGTCTTGGTTTTACAGGCGGCACAGTGGATAAGCTTGAATCCATACCGAATTTTAACTGTGAACTAAAAGATTTTAATTTTAAGGAACAGATTAAAAAAATAGGCGCCGCTATTTCAGCACAAACTCCGAATTTAACCCCTGCGGACGGCAAAATATATGCTCTTCGCGATGTGACAGCAACTGTGGACAATAAAGCCCTTATATGCGCTTCTGTTGTTTCAAAAAAGATTGCAAGCGGTGCAAATATAATAGTTTTAGATGTTAAATACGGCTGCGGCGCTTTCATAAAGACAAAAGAAGAAGCAAAAGAACTTGCAGATTTAATGATAAGAACAGGTGCAAGGCTGAACAGAAAAATTTCAGCCATAATAAGTTCTATGGAACAGCCTCTGGGCACTCATATCGGAAATTCACTTGAAATTATTGAAAGTATAGAATTCCTAAAAGGCAATTATAATAAAGATTTATACGAAGTAACAGTTCAAATTGCATCAAAAATCCTTATTTTGTCTGAAATTGCAAAAGATTTTAATGAAGCAAAAGTTTTAATAGATGAAGCAATAAAATCAAAAAAAGCTCTAAATAAACTAAAACAAATAATTGAAGCACAAGGGGGAACCCCTGAATGCACAGATAATTACAACTTATTTAATGTCGGCAAAAACAAAATTGAAATTAAGGCACAAAATGACGGATATGTTTCAAAACTGGATGCTCTCGCCATTGCAAAGGCCTGTAAGCTTCTTGGCGCCGGAAGAGACAAAAAATCAGACAGTATAGACCCCGGCGCAGGCTGCGTTTTAAAGAAAAAAACCGGCGATAAGGTACAAAAAGGTGAAACTATTTTAACGCTTTATTTTAACGATGTAAAACCCGAGAAGCTTGAAGAAGCAAAAATCTCTGCCCAAAATGCTTTTGAATACTCAGACACAAAACCAAAGGCAGAAGAACTTATATACGCATAAAAAAGATGCACAGGGTCATATCAGGCAAAACCCTGTAATGGTTTAGGTAATCAGATACATTTTATTTTACACAAAGATATTGATTCTGTTTTTTCTTGCAATGGAAGTCTTTATGCATATAAAATAGCGTTTTGATTAAGTTTCTGGATAATGTGAAACTTAACTCGCTCTTGTTGGGCATAAAGACTGGAATGAAAAGAAAACATTAAATGCACAAGCATAAATTGTATCTGATTACCATAGTTTAATTTTTCTCAAAAATAACCTGATTGTTCAAGCCGATATTCTCATTTGCAGCGGGCTCAAAACCTGCCTTCAATAATGCATCTGGCATTTTTCCGGAACTTTTACTAATTAAGCCGTTGGTATAATCAAAAGTGCTGCCTATAACAACAACAGAGCCAGGTGCAAGCTGATTATAAAGTTTATCCGCAAACCCTTGGTATTCACTGCTGTCAACATAGGGCCACATATTTCTCATCATAACAATTGAAGGATTTTTATCATTAATATTTTCAACATCCTCTAAAATATTAGCCTCGCTGAATTCAACCGGCTCAATTGTTTTTTTGGTTAGTTCTATGGTTTCTTTTCCATCTTCATTATGAAAAATATTAATATATTGTTTTACATTGTCACGTACATCATATCTGGAAAGACCCGGCTTTTCAAAAGCGCGTACAGCATTTGGATAAACAGAACTTTCCATTGTTGGATTCAAAAACACATTACCATTGCTTTGAAAAGCTCTATTTTCCTCAATAACTTCACTATTTATATCCTTTGCATGGATAGGAAAGAATTTTTCAGCCTCATCATCAAAAGTATTTTGTAAAATCATAGACAAAGTATAAGGCTCTCTGCCTGTTGAGCACGCATACGAATAAGTATTCACATGTTCTGCAAATTGAAACCTTTTACCTAAGTATCTGGAAAATTGTTTCCAGTCTATGTCACTTCTAAACATATCAGTATCAGGCAGCGTATAAATTTGGCCCGAGCTAGTCAATAATTGCCCCTTCTTTAGCTTTGCACTATCTGCCCCTAAAGACGTTCTTTCAAAAACATCCTGCTCAGGCTGGCCTTTAAAACTAGCTGTTTTACAGTCTTTGTTTGCACAAAACGGTAAAACAATACTATTTTTGCATAATGAAATACTTTTTGGGGCAAATAGAATGTTCAATTTTTTTATCCTTTCCTGTTTTGAAAATTCTAATCTGATACATCTATAAAACAAATGAAGATAAAAAATTGCCTCGACAGGTTTTAATTTTATATGTATAATTTACCTATGATGGAAAATTTTTATATTACAACGGCGATTGATTATGTTAACGGAGCCCCGCACATAGGGCATGCTTATGAAAAAATTTACACAGATATTATGTTCAGGCACTTTAAAAAGCGCATTCCTGAATGTTTTTTCTTAACAGGAACAGACGAGCATGGTATAAAAATACAAAAAACAGCAAAAAAGCTGGGTATCAGCCCAAAAGAACTGTGTGATATGAACTCTAAACAGTTTCATGATGCCTGGAAGCTCCTTGATATTGAATATTCAAAATTCATAAGAACAACTGATGATTATCACAAAAAAATTGTTCAGGATATTTTTGAAAAACTTTTAAGCCAGGGCGATATCTATAAACACAGCTACAACGGGCTATACTGCAGCGGCTGCGAAACATTTTTAAATACAAAAGACCTTGATGAAAATGGAAACTGCCCGATTCATGGCAAAAAACCCGAATCAGTGTCTGAAGAAAATTATTTCTTCAAATTAACCAAATACAAAGACAGAATAATAGAGCACATAAAAAAGAACAGAAGCTTTATTTTGCCTGAATTTAGAGCGAATGAAGTCTTAAACCAGCTTGAAAATATTGAAGACATCTCGGTTTCAAGGGCAATATCAAACGTCGAATGGGGAATTGAAGTTAAATCAGACCCAAGTCAGGTAATTTATGTATGGATTGATGCACTTTCAAACTATATTACGGCTCTTGGCTATGATGTTAATGGAAACCATAGCGAAAACTTTAAAAAATTCTGGCCTGCAAATTTCCAAATTATAGGCAAGGATATTTTAAAATTTCACTCTATTTACTGGTCTGCAATATTAATGGCGCTCGGTCTTGAACTTCCAAAAACAATATATGCCCACGGCTGGATTACGATTGATCAAAATAAAATGTCAAAATCAACTGGAAATGTAATCGCTCCAAAGACTATTATAGACGAATACGAATTAAAAAACCCTGATGCCTTAAGATATTTTATGGCAACAACGGCCTCAAACGGCAAGGATGGCAATTACTCTGATGTTGATTTTAAAGAAAAAGTAAATGCTGATTTAGCAAACAATATGGGAAATCTTTTAAACCGTACATTAAATATGCTTGTTAAATATTTTGACGGCGAAATAAAGGATGAATTCATTTCGGATAACGAACTGAATAATAAAGCAAAAAATGCCATAAGACAGGTGCAATTATATTTTGATATAGCAGACATTTCATCTGCAGCAAATACAATAATCAGCCTTGTGGATGAAGCCAACAAATATGTCAATGATTCAGCGCCTTGGACCCTTGCAAAAGAAGAAAAAATGGCTGAATGCGGAAAAGTTTTATACAATGTTTTAAATTTAATGACAAAAATTACTTTGTTAATTGAGCCCTACTGTCCCAATATAGCAAAACTTATGGCAAACCAGCTAAAGCTTGACATAAATTTAAAATATACCGATATACAACCAAATATGATTAAACCAGGCAAATTGATTTCCAAAGAAGAAATAACACCGGTGTTTTTAAGATTAGACAGCAGTTTTGCAACAAATAAAAAATAATTACGTTTTATTTAATCAAACAACAGTCTTAAGTCTATTTCCAGAATTTGAGCTACTTTAATAAGCTTATCCAGGCTTGGTATTCTTTCCACTCTTTCAATGTGTCCTACAAATTTATCATTTGCAGAAATTAATTCCGACAGTTTTTCCTGGGTTAATCCTTTTTGCAATCTGTATTTCCGTATATTTTGTCCTATTCTAACATATACAGCTTTGTCTTGCATAAATTAAGATTATATATTATACTATTAAAGAAACACTGCCAAATAAGCACCATTTAATAAAAAAATAAAAAAGATTTTCAAACTAAATATAATTCAGCGCGGGCATTTTCGCCCGTTTTTTTTTATTTTTAAACCGCATTTAAACTATAATCATAATTAATAAAATATTTATAAATTGATACAGTATTTGAACGCTTTTAATCCTATGGAGCTACTTATAGAAAATATTAATTTTTGTTAAGAAAAAACATAAACAAATGTACAGGTCGACATCCATAAGCATGATTGCCCAAATTATAAATAAAATGTTATAATTTTTAATGGATTAGAGACGGAATTTGAATTTTTATAATGCAGTCAGAAAACATACAATCTGATAATATTGAAGAAGTAGACACCTGGCTTTATGAATATAAGCAAACTAAAGACGAAATTACAAAAAAAAGACTTAAAAATTTAATCGTCCTTGCTTATATGCCGCTTGTAAAAAAGGTGGCACGTGGCTTTGCAAGACGCTCTACAGACCCGCTTGAAGACATTACACAAGTAGGCTCGCTTGGGCTGATTAAAGCAATTGATTTTTTTAAACCCGACGCCGGTGCCAACTTTAAAACTTATGCAACATATTTAATCACAGGCGAAATAAGACATTACCTGAGAGATAAGACAACAATTATACGCGCGCCAAGAGAAATAAAAGAATTGTCTTACCGTGTGCACAAATTAACAACGGAATTAACAAACAAACTCGGCTACCAGCCCACAGATGAACAAATTGCAGAAGCACTTCAAATGCCGGCTAAAAAAATAGAAGAAGTAATCGAACTTGAAAGACGCACCACCACTGTATCAATTGACCAGATTACAAGTTTTGATGAAAACGGCCAAACACCTTTAATGGATAAAATAGCAGATGAAAAAAATCTTGAGCTTGCAAATACTTTTGAAAACAAAATGATTTTGGATGATGCAATTAAAAACCTTTCTCTTGAAGACCAAAAAATCGTCACTATGAACTTTTTTGAAGGCCTAAACCAAAGAGAAATCTCCGAAAAGCTTAATATATCACAAATGCAGGTTTCAAGAAAATTAAAAAAAGCTTTAGGAAAATTATTTGAACTTATAACAAAAAAAGGCTTAACTCATTATGATTAATTTGGATACTTTAATCTCAATCTTTGTATTTATAATAGGAGCTTGTATCGGAAGTTTTTTAAATGTGGTTGCACTAAGGGGCCTGTCAGGTGAAAGTATCGTATTTCCACCTTCAAAATGCCCAAAATGCAATAACAAACTAAACTGGTACACAAATATTCCGATAATTTCATACTGCTTCTTAAGGGGCAAATGCCAGTTCTGCAAAGAACATATTTCACTTCAATATCCAATAGTTGAATTAACAAACGCACTATTGTATTTATTTACATTCTTATCATTCGGCTATAGCCTTAAAACCTTATTTTTATGGGCACTGTGCTCTTTATTTCTTGTAATTGCAATAACAGACATAAAAGAAAGTGTTGTACTAGATTTACACACATATATAGTTATGACCCTAGGTCTCATTTATTCAAGCCCTTGGCTGCAGCTTGGAGACATTAACCTTATACAGAGTATAATAGGAATAGCCGTAGGATTTGTATTCTTTGAAATTATTGCACGGCTTGGATACATATTTGCAGGAACAAGAGCATTTGGCGAAGGTGACACCTTGATTGCCATGGGAATAGGAGCTTTTTTTGGCTGGAAGTTGCTTCTTTTAATCGTATTTATGAGCATTATCCTCCAGGCGCTGTTTACCATTCCATTAATGATTAAACGCGCCCTTGATTCAAAAGACTATAAAACAGCATCTGCCCTATTTTTAGTAATTTTAACAGTAATTGCAGTTGACTTATTCAAAAGATTTAACCTTTATGATAATGTGCCATTAATTTTAACCCTGCTTTTAATCGTTGCGATTGTATTATTCTGGTGTTTAAAGGTTATACTTAAAGACATAAAAAACAAAAGAGAGACAAATTCATATCTATACCTGCCCTTTGGGCCTGCACTTGTTTTTGCCGGTTATCTTATGATATTCTTTTCAAACGACATAACAAACTATGCTTCGCGTTTATTTAACGGTATCATTTAGTAACATCAAAATGTAAAATTTTATTAACAAGAAGCCATACTTTAGCAATTTTTCATCTTATATCTTTTTTATATATATAGAATATATAAACGAGATATTAAGAGGAAAACAGTATGGCTATAATGGCAGCAAACTCGCAAAGCAACAGAAACAGCGGCAATCCGTATATGACATCGGGTTTTGATTCTGATAACGAAAGAAAAATAGGACACTTTGACTGCACAAGCATTATGGACACCCTAAATGAAATTGACGACAGGAACATAAGGGTTATGTTCAAGCAGGCAAAAGACCCTGTAGAATTAGCCTTTGCACACATTGACAGTCAGCCCTTAAAAAAAATAGCGACAAATGCAATAAAAGAAAGTGTTTTAGATATTCAAGAGGGCTTTGAAGACTTAAAAGACTCGATGTCTGATATCAAAGATTCCTTTGGAGATTTCTTTTCATTCTTAGGAAAATTCTTCACATCAAACGAAGAATTCATCCCCGAACAAATATAAAGCAATCAAAAGCAATTGGCAATAAGGTTATGATTTAATACTTTACAGGCTGCGCTTTTTTTCTCAGTGCAGCCTGTAAAATTAATCAGCCTTTTTTTCATAGCCAAGAAGTTTCAAAGTATTTTCATCTTTTTGCCAGCCTTTTTTAACCTTAACAAAAATTTCTAAAAAAACCTTATTTTGGGCAATCTCTTCTATTTCTTTCCTTGCCTCAGTTCCGATTTTTTTCAGCATACTTCCGCCTTTGCCTATTATTATCCCTTTTTGGCTCTCAGCTGAAACAATTATTTGTGCCTTAATTTTATCTATATCATCAGTATGCTTGTAATCTTCAACAATGACTGCAACACTGTGCGGAATTTCATCTTTGGTATTAAGTATTATTTTTTCCCTTATAACCTCAGAGGTTATACTTCTAAGGTTTTGATCAGTAATTTCATCATCAGGGTAAAGTTTCTCGCCAAAAGGCAAATATTCTTTTACTTTATCAAGCAGCGCCTTTACATTTTTTCCTGTCTTTGCACTGATTTTTACAACCGGATAATTTTTTTCAAAAAGCTGCTTATAACAAATCAAATAATTTTCAAGATTTCGCTTGTTTGCCTTGTCTATCTTATTTAAGGCTATAATTACAGGAAGTTTTGTATTTTTAAGATAATTTTCAACTATCCACCTGTCACCCGCCCCAGGCTCTTCTGAGGCATCGGCCAAAAATATAACTACATCAGAATCATCCAATGATGTTCTTGATTCTTCTGATAAAAATTCACCAAGCTTATTTAAGGGCCTGTGCACACCCGGCGTATCAATGAATATTATCTGGGCAGTATCATCGGTATAAATACAGCGAATCTGATGTCTCGTTGTTTGGGCAACAGGGCTTGTGATGGCAATCTTTTGGCCCGCTATTTGATTTAATAATGTAGATTTTCCGATATTAGGCCTTGCAATTAAGGTAACAAAGCCTGTTTTATATGTTTTATCCATTGCGCTAGTTCCATTATCCGTTGTTTTTTTGCCAGTTTTTTGTATTCATAGTATAATTAGCTTTGTAATTTATTATAATATAAATCCAACATTAAAGGGGATAGAAGAATGAAAAAATACATTCTAGGTATAATCTTAGCACTGTTTATAGGGTTTAGCGGAATATTTAATTCAGGCACAATGGCCCTTGACAGTGATTACAAAAACAACCTTTTAAAAATAGATGTTACAAAGGTAAATGACGGAAATTACAAAATAGAACTGTTTACACAAAAACCATACAACGAACCAATAAAAGTAATCAAAAAATCAGACACAAACTATTATGTTTTACTGCCGGAAACTTACCATTCCATAACATCTGTACCATCCAAAGGAGATGTAAGCAAGGTTGATGTTAAACTTTTTCCCTATGCAGGGCAAGATTTAAATAATGGTTATACAAAAATTAACATTTCAACAAATAAGCCTGTAACATTTACGACAAACGTAAAAACTGCTGGCGGAAGCGCTCCAAAGATTGATGCAAAAAAACTTGCGCAATTGGATAAAGCCTTTGACGGAAAAAGCACAACCGGTATGCCTGCAAAAACAGAACCTGTAAAAATTGTTCAAAAGCAAACAGTAAAAACTGAAAAACCTGTAGAAAATACAAAAACAACAATAGCTCCAACCAAGGAAAAAGAACCTGTAAAGTTGGCCGAAAACAAAATTCCGACAGCCAATTCTAAACCTGTAACCGCTAATACACAAAAAACAAGAAAATACAGCGAAAAAATTGCGTCTAATTCAAATACTGAAATAGAAATAGTGGCAAAACCAAAAGTGCAGGACCCGCCAAAACAACAGGAAATTGCAACACCGAAAGATTCTTCTCCGATAAATCTTGAAGAAGTGCTTGATGCAACAGGCGATGTTAATGACGAATTAGAAATAGAGAAGGATGCTAAGGAGCAAGGCCTTACAGAACTTGCCACAGGCGAGCAGGAAGTTATACCGGAGATGTCCTTAAAAGACCAAATAAAACATAACATAAGGACATTCTTAAAAGTCTTGGCCGACAATTTCTTAATCGCAATGGTTATAATATTGCTATTAATGATATTGCTTCTTTTAATGAAAGGCAAAAAAGAGCCCAAACAAGCTAAAACTCCGGCTGACAAGACATCTCTTGAAAACTTAAAAGCTGACAAGCCAATTATTGAAGAGCCCATTACTTCTTCTGTAGAAACAGAATATAAATCCACACTAAATAATCAAGAAGAAAGCGACTTCAGTGTCTATGAAGCAGGGCATGTTGAAGTGCCCGAAAACGAAGTTATTCTATCTAGCACAAATGAAGCCATGGATAATAACTATGAGCCAGAACCGCTGCAAACATACGGAGCGCAAGAAGCAGACTCTGCAGCCGTTGCCACAATTAAAAAAGAAGAAAAAGCTAATGATGAAGCTGATGTACTTGCAAGTGAAAGTTTCGGTAACAACAGAGGTCTTTGCCTTGTTAACTTTGACGGCGACATTGCATTAATAGGATATATAGGGGATGAAGTATTTGTTATCCAAAACTTCGGCAAAATCACCCTTATTAACCCCGGCATTCAGGTTAGAATAGCCGAGCAAAATGACAATGATACAATCTACATTGTGAAAACAGCTAATTCAAAGCTTATGGTAAGAGAAACCAAAACATTCATAGGTTTAGAAATGGTAATGTAGGCAATCAACAAGGATTATAATTTTTATTCATTTTAGGGCAGCAAATATCTTAAAGTCTGCCCTAAAATTTTACAAAAGTATTTATGGCGCTGTATTTGCAACTTGCACTAATCAAATAAAATCACACTGCAAGCCCATATCTAAAATAATAGTTGATTTATCAACAGCCTCTGTCAAATTTTGACTTTAACTCAATCTTATCCAAGATAAAAAGCGCGCTAAGTTCCGCACAGCCTAGCATTAAATTTACTTTAAAATCATACAAACATACCCGCCATTATTTAAGATTATTTAAGCTCATTTTCTTATGTACAAAAACCGCACAGCATATACAATATGAGTTTTAATAAACATTAGCGTAATTAATTACACTATTCCAAGTCCGAAAAGCATTAATAAAATTAACACAGGTGGAACAATGAATTTTAATAAAAAGTTAAAAACATTATAAAACTTTTCATTATTTGTTAAAAGTTCCATCTTAGGCTTTAAAACCCAGCCAACCACAAAACATAATATAATGGTATTTAACGGCAAAAGAATATTTGAAGCTGTAAAATCCATAGCATCAAAAAATGTCATATTAAATATTTTATACCCGGAAAGAGGGCCAAATGATAATGCAGCAGGAATCATAAACACAAGTATTATTGATGACATTATAACAGTTGCCATCTTTCTTGATATCTTAAACTTTTCTAAAATGGCTGCAATGCTCACCTCTAAAAGGCTTATGCCTGATGTTAAAGCAGCAAAGAAAAGAAGAATAAAAAACATCAGCCCGAAAACATTCCCAAAAGGAATGGCTGAAAACACCTTTGGCAACGTAATAAAGACAAGCCCCGCACCGGCACTGGGCTCTAAATTAAAAGAAAACACGGCAGGAAATATCATAATCCCTGCAAGTACGGCAATTATAGTGTTTCCTAAAATTAAAAGCCCTGAAGATTTTATTATATCATTATCTTTCTTAAGATAACTGCCATATGTAACCAGACATCCCATCCCCACGCTTAACGTAAACAGGGCTTGGCCAAGAGCCGTCAAAATAGTAGTAAAATTGAATTTGCTAAAATCAGGGGCAAACATAAACTTCAAGCCTTCAATAGAATTTGGCAAAAACAAGCCTACGGCTGCAAGTAATATAAGCATAACAATAAAAATCGGCATTATGATATTATTTGCCTTTTCAATACCCTTATTTACGCCCCTAAATGGAAACGCCGCGCATAAAATCAAAAATGCTATACCAAATAATAAGGGTAAACACGGCCTTGCAGCAAACTCGGCAAAATAAGCAGCCTGGTCAGTTGGCATTTGGTTAAAAAGATATATAAATATATAATTAATCGTCCAGCCGCCGACAACAAAATAAAAGCACGGTATAAAAATTGATGTTATAAAGCACAGCCAGCCAAATATGCTGAACTTTTGATTAATCTTTTCATAAGAGCGGATAACCCCGCGCCTCATCTGTTTTCCAAGCAATAACTCGCAAAGAAGCGGAATTGAACATATAAAAACTGTCAAAAGAATATACATAAGAAGAAATACAGCGCCGCCGTTTCGCCCCATAACATACGGAAAACGCCATATATTGCCAAGTCCCACAGCACATCCTAAAGTCGCCATTATAAATGCAAACCCTGAGGACCAATTTGGGCGTTTTGCCGCACTTCTTTCTATAGCCATTATCTTTTAATTCCTATAATATTCTTTACATGTGTAGTATAAGTGTAAAATCCACACGGTGAAATGTCAATAAAATGTAACTATTTATATCTCTCAAGCTCTCTTTGCATATCCTTTTTCTTTAGGGTTTCCCTTTTATCATGGAGCTTTTTACCCTTGCAAAGGCCTATTTCAAGCTTTGCAAATCCTCTTTCTATAAATAATTCAAGCGGAATAATTGTATAGTTATCCTGTTTTACCTTGCCTAAAATCTTCAATATTTCTCTTTTATTTAAAAGCAGTTTCCTTGTGCGCTCCGGCTCATGATTATTTCTATTCCCCCCTTCAAAAGGACTTATGTGGCAATTATAAAGAAACACTTCCATATCTTCCACCTTTGCAAAACTGTCCTTTAAATTAATTGCACCCTTTCTTATTGATTTAATTTCCGTACCGAATAAAACAATGCCCGCAGTATACTTTTCAAAAACCGTATAATCATGGAAGGCTTTTTTATTTGTCGTTATTATTTTTTTAGTTTGTTTTGTCATAGAAAACATTATACCATAGTAAAATGCGTATGGTATAATATCAATTGCTATGAAGTTACAAATAAATTTTGATAATACTGCACAAAACAGGCTTATAATTGCAGGCCTTTTAATATCAACCATTTTAATAATCGCAGTTTCCATATTTGCAATAGGAAAAATTCAAGAAAAATTATATGAAAGCTACGCTAACTTTGGCCAGCTTTTAGGCAAAACCATTGCTATGCAAAGCTATGAGCTAACCAAAGACAAAACAAAAGAAGAAAAACAGAAAATACTAAAGGCTCACTCTGTTTCAATCCTTGACAGCAACACTGATATTTCATTTATTACATTTAAAAATAATAACGGCGATATAATATTTAGCTCTGTTGATGATTTTAAAGACAGAGCAGAACACACAAAAACAAACCTCTCTGTGCCGATTACAAATTCCCAAAACAAAATTGACGGAACATTGGAAATAGGGTTGAATGCAACAATGGCATCATCCGTCGCAAGGACAACCAAAAACTCAATGTTTATCGTGTTTACCCTTGTTTGGGCTGTTTTTACCGCCGTCATATTAATAAACACATTCTTAATAACAAGAGAATTAACAACATTGCGCCACGGCGTAAAAGCCATATCAAAAGGCAGGTTTGGGACTACACTGGAGCATAAAGACGCATCAGGCGAAATTAAAGAATTGTTCAATGCATTTAATGACATGTCAAGCAGGCTGCACAGATACGAAGAGCAAAACATAGAAGAATTAACCCTCGAAAGAAACAAATTCGAATCCGTACTAATGAACATCGCAAATGGCGTCGTTGTATGTGACAGCAATGATGCAGTTGTTCTTGTAAACCCTACGGCTGAGCACATTTTATCAATCAGTCATAATGAAATTATAAATACATCCTTTGCTGAATATGTTGATACCGAGGGCACCGTCTGCTTTAAAGACGAAATAGAAACTTTCAAAAAAACACCTCTTGAAATAATTGAGAAAAAACCCCTGGAGTTCAGTGTCGAAGCCAACAAAAGAATCGTAAAATCAATCATTTCACCAATGTTTTCAAAATCCCACGATTACTTAGGCTACATCATCGTCTTAATTGATATCACAAAAGAAGCCGAAGTTGATAAACTAAAAAGTGACTTTATATCAAACGTTTCCCACGAACTAAGAACCCCTCTAACCATCTTAAGAAGCTATATTGATACACTTTATAATTTTGGAAACGAATTCAAATTTGAAGAACAGCAAGAATTTATCGGCGTCATAAATCAGGAAATTATCCGCCTGAATAATATGGTGAATGATATACTTGATTTTTCAAAGCTTGAGTCAAACACGCGCTATGAAAAGCAAAACGGCGATATAATGTTAACTTTAGAAAAAACTCTCTCAAACTTAAAAGTCTTAGCCCAGGAAAAAAATATTAATTTTGTAGTCGAAAAAGAAGACAATATCCCAAGCATCCCATACAATGAAGAGAGCATAGAAAGAGTAATCTCAAACCTTGTCACAAATGCTATTAAATATGCCCCAAAAAATTCACCAATTAAAATAAAAGCTGCAATTTCAGCCAAAAATCCTGATTTTATAGAAATAACAGTATCTGACAAGGGAATAGGCATTTCAAAAGAGCACCAAAAGAAAATTTTTGACAGATTTTACCGCGTTGAAAACGATACACATACAATCAAAGGTACAGGCCTTGGGCTTCATCTTGTAAAAGTGACAATCGAAAAACATCATCAGGGAAAAGTTTTTGTCGACTCAGAACTAAATAAAGGTTCAACCTTTGGCTTTTATCTTCCGATAAACCCCGTATCCGACACGGAAGCTGCAGAAGAAAAACCAACAAATGAAGCTCACGCCTGATTTTTCAAACTACATTAAAAGCTCATACGGCTCTACTTTAAGCGCATCAGCCAGTCTTGCCAAAACATCCAGGCTGGGCTTTCTTCTTCCCTTTTCCATTGCTTGAATATAATCCTCTGTAACATCTACCTGGATAGAAAGCTCAAATTGCGTAAGTTTATGTTCTTTGCGATATTTTCTTATGTTGCCGCCAAGATTATGCATAATTTTTTCAATTCCGCTTGTCATATTATCATAATAGTGATAATATTTTTATAAAAGCCCGTCACAATGACAGGATATTAAATGGAAAAACGCTAAAAGCACGAATACGATTATTTTTCCAAAAGCTCCGAAGGCTCCACCCTCAGCGCATCTGCAAGCTTGGCTAAAACACTCATACTTGGCATTCTTTTACCCTTTTCTAAATATTGTATATAATACTCCGTAACATCAACTTGAACTCCAAGCTCAAACTGAGTTAACTTCAGCGCTTTACGATATTTTTTTATATTTTTGCCAAGATTTTCCCTGATTTTATCCATACTACTTGTCATATTTTCATGGTAATGTTAAAATTCTTCTAAAAACCAAACACAGTGTTTAAGTTTAAAAGATTAGGAGGAAATTATGGAAAACTTTACAATGGATGAATTTATTAAAGTTGAAGAAATTTATCAGGATGTATCAGCAGCCATAAATCTGCTGGATGCTTGGGCAGAAAAGAAAAATGACCTTGAAGCAACCATTATTGTTGAAAAAATAAAGAGCAAACTTGACGATTTTAAAAAAATAATCAAAAACCATTAAAAATATTGAAAGTTTCATCTAAAAAACTAAAAGCCGCGCAAACACACGGCTAATCAAAAATTTGTTTGTCTTAAAAGTTATACAGGCTTTTCTTTTGCAAAAACCGCAAGAAAATAACTTAAACCTTATTCTCCGTATACTTCTTTATGAAGCTCTTTAAAATATTCAACACTTTCGTATAAATCATCTCTGTCAAATATTTCAAAAGTTATTTGCGGATAAAGTTCCATTGTCTTTAAGGTCTCTAAAACAGGCTTAATTTCAAGTGAGCCCTTCTTTAAAGAACTATGTGCATCTTCATTTCCATAGTTATTATGAAAATGCATATGATGTAGCATAATGCCATAATCCTTAATCCATTCGGATACAGGAATTTTTGAATGTATATTGCAATGCCCGATATCAATTGTCGCCTTTAAATTAGGAGAATTAATAGCTGCAATGACATTCCTTATCATTTCATTGTCTTTCTCATGAACATTTTCAATCGTTGCAACAATGCCTTCTTTTTCAAAATTAGGAATAAATTCTTTGTAAAATTCAAGCGTGCTCATAAAAAAATTATCCCTATACTGCTGCTGCATAAGAAGATTATTAAAGCATGTGTGGAAAACAACAGTCTTTGCACCAAGCTCTGCTGCAATTTCAAAGCTTTGGTAATATCTTTTAATAGACGCTTCCCTAATTAAAGGGTCTTTAGAGCACACACAAAGATTTGAAAAAAACCCATGCAAAGTAAGCCCGTTCTCCAAATCTTTAACTGCATCTTTATACATATTAAGGGTTTCGTCAAAATTATCTTCAATTTCCCTTAATTTTCCAAACCGGCTGATTTCAAGGCCAAGGCCCAATTCATTTGCAGTTTCAACAGCACCATATATATTATGGAAATCAACCGTTGATGATATAAGAATTTCGCTTTTATTTTTCATAACAATTAGATTATAATTTAAAAATAAGTTTATGTATATTATAGAGCTATTTTTTAAAATAAAAGAAAAAATAAAAAACAGAAAAAATCCTCAAAATATCACACTTGAAGAGGAAAACAAAGAGCAAACCGCAGAAGAAAAGTGTGAGCATATTTTTTCTGCAATAGATTCTACAAATACGGTTCTTGCCTGTGTAAAATGCGGCTATTTAATACATTGTGACCCCAAAGACCTGGAAAAAAAGAATATTTTTGAAAATAATGACCCCATGCCCTGAAAAATAACTAAACTTTAACAGATTTGTAAATTTTGTAAATTAATCGTAACAAATCTTCATCTTTTTCAAGGGCCTCAAACATTTCATTCTTTATTTCATCTGCGCTTTTTAATGCCTCAAACATATATAATTCATACGGCGAAACATTCAACGCATCAGCTATTTTCTGCAATGTATCAATTGCAGGCGCAAATTTGCCTGTTTCAATATAGCTGATATTCGGTGTGCCTATATCCACCATTTCAGCAAGCTTTTCCTGCGTCAGCTTCCTTTTTAGTCTTATCTCTTTAATCCTTTTTCCTAAAAGCTTCTTTATATTGTCAGTCATTTTGCCCCCTATTTTAAATATTTTCCGCTAGAGGCTTAAAGAAAATAATCCTATTACATAGTATAAAAATACTTGAATTATAATGCCCAATAGTATATTATACAGTTAGACATTATTTTTAATAAATTTTTATACACTAAAACATTATGAAAGGATAAATAATAAAGTGATAAAACCCTCATTTGTAAAGTTCCTGAAACCGCCCCAAGGGGACCCAACTTGCACGAAACCAGCAAACCATAGCAAAACAAATAAATAAAACTTGAAACAATTAAAACATATTAAAAACATAAAAATCATAAATCCACGCCGCCCAAAATTAAGCCCAAAGCCGCGTTTCTTTCTTTTTGGTTCCGTTTTTCTTTCTTTGCGTATGGCGAGTGAATCAAAGAAAGAAAAATGAACAAATCAAGATAAAACGGAATAAATCAAAGGAAAAAAAAAGTTATAGGAAATAAATAAATGATTAAAAAAATGTTTAAAACCAAATCAATAAAACCTTCACTTAGACAGATCCTGAAACAAGTTCAGGACGACGCGGGTGTTGCAAGAAGTTCAGTGCCCGACAGAACAATGCTGTTGACAAGGCAACAGACAGCTTTTTCATTAGTCGAAATGCTTATGGCATTGTTAGTGGCTTCATTGTTGCTTGCAGCATTAGCTCCTG
>CAJTXZ010000026.1:12579-34182 GCA_910583725.1 uncultured Vampirovibrio sp. | reverse complement strand
GCGACCTATCCCTTAAAAGGGGAGTGCTCTACCTGCTGAGCTACAAGCGCAAATGTTTAATTGTTTGGTCTTATCTCTCAGCAGGTAGAGCATGTGCTTTATATTTTGTTGGTTCAGCGAGCTTCACCAAGGCTGAGCTACAAGCGCAAAATATTCTATTGTTATCTTGATGTTTAGCAGGTAGAGCATGTGCTTTATATTTTGTTGGTTCAGCGAGCTTCACCAAGGCTAAACTGCAAGCGCAAATGTTTTTTATTTACTAGATAAGAATAACAAGAACATAATCAGACGTCAATAGTATTTTTAAAATTATCCCAAAATCTAACCCAAAAGGGTAATATTTTTTAATAAACATCAGTGTTAGCGTTCTTTTTATGATTAAAAATATAAAAATAATAGCTCTACTTGGCCTTCTTATAATATTTCAGCCTGCATATTCAAATAATATATGCGGGTGCAATTGCCTATTTGATGAATTTTTCAGGGAAAATTACGGACAACTTGTTGAATATCTTAATCCTGATTGCAAAAGGCGTGAAATTTTTGACATAATTTTTAATGCATATTCAATAAAATTTAAAGCTATTGATTATGAATATGAGTGCCGTTGTCGGGCGCTAACAGATGGCGTAAATGACGGGTGCGAGAAACAAGCCAAAAAAGATATAAGAAACCTGACAGAGATTGCAATGGAAGAATATGACAGTTTTTTGGATGATTTGACGTTTGAAATATGCACAGATGAAGATTCTGAGCACAAATTCATTAAAAAGAACAAGAAAAAATACAGGCGCAGCCTGAAAAAACTTATTGCAAAAAATTGCAGATAAACTTAACAGATAAGGCATAAGAAGCTAAAAAGTCCCTAAGACTTATCCTAGGGACTTTTAAAAATAAAGCATTAGATTCGGCACACATCGGCAGATTTTGCCGGTGTAATTTTACTTGAAGTTTGAAATTAATTCTTTTATTTTGCCTTCTGCAAGTTTTATTTCTTCAATCCTTGCTTTGGTTGCCTCTACAACATACGCCGGCGCAGATGAAACAAATTTTTGATTGTTCATTCTGGCTTCAAGAGATTTAAGTTCGCCCTCAAGCTTTTGCAGCTTTTTATTTTGTCTTGCGATTTCTTCTTCAATATTAATTACACCTTTTAAAGGGACAAGAATTTTTGTATCTGCCACAACAACGCTTGCTGCCTGATTATTAAGGGGTGCAGCGTCTAAAAATTCGATATTTTCAACCTTTGCAAGGCGTTTTAGATATTCCGTTACTCCGCTAAAGAGTCTTTCGCCATTGATTATCTGAATGTTAATTTTAGCACCCGGGATAACGTTAAATTCGCTTCTTATGTTTCTAAGAGAACGGACAGCCTCAAATAGTGCCTCAATTTGCTCTTTTGCTTCCTTGAATTCAAATTTTGTGTCATATTCGGGAAAACTTGAGAGCATAATAGCTTTAGTATCTTTATTTTGCGGGATAAGCTGCCAGATTTTTTCTGTAATGTGAGGCATTACAGGATGAAGCAGCTTTAAGAATTTATCCAAAACATAAACAAGGACGGCTTCATTTTTTTCTATCTTTGAAAGTTCTACATACCAGTCACAGTAGGAATTCCAAAAGAAATCATATAATATTGAGGCTACTTCGCCTATTCTATAGTTTTGAATATTTTCATTTACAAGCTTAACGGTATTGTTAAGTTCATTTAAAATCCATTTATCAGCGTTTGAAAGGTTATTTAAATCAAGATTAAGTTCATCGGCTGATTTTGTCAGGTTCATAAGAACAAAACGGGAAGCATTCCAGATTTTGTTTGCAAAATTTCTTCCATATTCAAACCGCTCGTCAGAAAGCTTAATATCCTGTCCGCCATAGGTGCAAAGGCTTGCAAGGGTAAATCTCAGAGCATCACAGCCATATTTTTCAATTATTTCAACAGGG
Source organism: uncultured Vampirovibrio sp. (assembly GCA_910583725.1). Classification (GTDB taxonomy): domain Bacteria; phylum Cyanobacteriota; class Vampirovibrionia; order Gastranaerophilales; family Gastranaerophilaceae; genus MGBC122484. The sequence goes on along the minus strand of CAJTXZ010000026.1, from coordinate 32,238 downwards.
TCAATGGTGTTACCCTTAGATTTTGACATTTTTTGACCGTTTTCATCCCTTATAAGTCCATGGATATAAACGGTTGAAAATGGCGGTTTACCTGTAAATTCAAGACCCATAGTTATCATTCTTGCAACCCAGAAGAATATAATGTCAAAACCTGTTACAAGAGTTGATGTCGGATAGAACTTCTTAAAATCAGCACTGTCGGTATCAGGCCAGCCCATTGTTGAAAAAGGCCATAAACCGCTTGAAAACCAAGTATCAAGTACATCCGTATCCTGCGTATAGTTTTCAGGGTCAGGATTTTCAGTAGCCACAACCATTTCACCGGTTTTTTTGTGATAATATGCAGGGATTTGATGGCCCCACCATAATTGTCTTGAAATACACCAGTCGCGGATGTTTTCCATCCACATAAGGTAGTTCTTTTCCCAACGTTTAGGTACAAATTGAATTGAACCATTTTTAACAGCCTCAATTGCAGGTTTTGCAAGGGGTTCCATCTTTACAAACCACTGTTCTGATAATAATGGTTCAATTGTTGTGTTACATCTTTGGCATTTTCCTACATTGTGCTCATGCGGGGTTATTCGAACAAGTACCTCATGGGCTTTTAGCATTCTTATTGTGCGTTCTCTAGCATCATATCTGTCTTTGCCGTGAAGTTCAGGGTGAACCTCTTGTCTTGCAATCATTTTGCCTTCTTCATCAATAACTTTTATAAAGGGCAGATTATGACGGCGGCCAACCTCAAAGTCATTAGGGTCATGGGCTGGTGTAATCTTCAAAGCACCCGTACCAAAAGATTTATCAACATATTCATCCGCAATAATCGGAATTTCTCTTCCTGTCAAAGGAATTACGCATTTTTTACCGATTAAATCTTTATACTTAAAATCATTAGGATTAACAGCAACTGCAACATCTCCAAACATAGTCTCCGGGCGAGTTGTGGCAATTACAATCGCACCCATTTCATCCTTTAGTGGGTATGATATTTCCCACAAATTTCCATCTTCTGTTTCATATTCTGTTTCAATATCAGAAATGGCGCTTTGACATCTTGGGCACCAGTTTACAATATATGAGCCCTTATAAATAAGCCCCTTATTATAAAGGTCAACAAAAACTTTTTTTACTGCCTTTGAGCAGCCTTCATCGAGGGTAAAGCGTTTTCTTGAAAAATCAAAGCTGGCACCTAAAAGTTTACATTGCTCTAAAATCCTGTCTTTGTGCTTATTTGCCCACTCCCAGGTGATTTCTAAAAACTTTTCGCGGCCAAGTTCATGCCTGTTTTTACCTTCTTTTGCAAGTTGTTTTTCAACAACATTCTGTGTTGCAATACCTGCATGGTCACATCCCGGCAGCCAAAGGGCCTCATAGCCTTTCATTCTGTGATATCTTGTTAAAATATCCTGCAGGGTTTCATCAAGCGCATGGCCCATATGCAAAATACCTGTAACATTTGGCGGAGGGATGACTATTGAATACGGCGGTTTCTTTGAAGTGTTATCAGCCTTTAAAAAGGAATTATCCTCCCAGAATTTATAAATAGCATTCTCTGTTTCTCTCGCCTCGTATTTTGTGGGTAAATTTGCAATATCAGATGTCATTTTTTTCCTCTCAAATAATAATTGCTGTCATAAAAAGAATATCACAAAAGCATTAGCCAATAAAGTATCCGCCAACAAGTGTATTATTTTTTGATTAAAATTTTACTACCCTGTTAGTTATGAAAAAATGGGTAATAACAGCTGTTTTAGGAATAATTCTGAGCCTCCTTAATTTAGAGGCACATGCCCATAAAGGCATAACGGAAGATAATAATTCAGGCTTTGATGCTTATTGCAAGGCGTGTAAGGAGGATACAAAGGTAAATGTTGAAGAAGAAATAAAAGAACATTTTAAGGAAGAGCCTGTATTTGTAAGCCTGGATGAGTGCATAGGTACGGCTTTACTTAATAATTTTAATATAAAGGTTGCAAATTCAAACTATGTAAGTTCAAAGTGGGATTACAGGAATGCGCTCGCGCAATTTTTGCCGGATGTAACTTTTGAAGGATACACAATTTATTATAAAGGCCAGGTGCTTGTTGGCGGAGTTGTGCCGGATGACGTTAAAGAATTGGCCATTTCAGGCGCTGTTAAAGTTACCCATGACTTAACAAGGGGGGGAGAGCAAATTTTTGAAGCCAAAGCAAGAAAGCTGGCTGCAAGGGCAAACCTTAAAAATCTTGATTTTACAAAGGATGAAATTATATTAGAGACCGCAAGAAGCTATTATGAATTATTAAGGGCAAAAATAAGCATCGAAATTCAGCTAAAGAACCTGTATGAAAGAACGGCACAGTTAAAATTAACCCAAACACTAATGGAGGCAGGGCTTGGAACAAGATTTGACGTTGTAAGGTCAAAGAGTGAACAGGCACTTGCAGAGCAAAATTTGATGGCAGCGTTAAATAATTTTAGAACCTTTCAAGCAAAATTATCAAATGTGATGGGAATAGAAGTTAATTCGCATCTTTTTCCTGTTGAGGATGAAGTAAAACCCTTTGTTTTAGTGGATGAAAGCCTTAGTGTGGATGATTTATTTAAAATAGCAGAGTTTTCAAGGGATGATGTCAAAACGCAGGAAGCAGTAATAAAATCAATGAAACAGGAAAAATACAAGGTTTACACAGAATTTGTACCAAAGCCAAGATTCTTGTATCAGGGGCAGTTTCAGGGAACGGCAAGAGTGGGCGTATACTCTAATAATGTTGTTGGCGGATATTTAGATATACCGTTAGGTTCAAGACTTGGTGTCGGCACAATTACAAAAGCCAAAAGCATTCAAAGCAAAATAGATGCCGAAATGCATTCACTGGAAGTGCTTTTACGCGATATAAGAGAGAATATTATAGCAAATTATTACAATGCACAAATTTTAAAAGAAAGGATAGAAATAGCAAAAAAACAGGTAGAATACGCATCAGACAGTGTTACCCTTGCAGAATTAAGGCTGGATGCGGGCGAAGGAATTTTGATTGATGTTATTCAGGCGCAGACAATAAAAAACAATGCAAGGATAGAACTTTTAAGTACCATAGTTGACTACAATATTAATCAAATTCAGCTTTTATACGATAATGGCACAATTTCTTATGATAATATTGTGAAGAATTATAAGCCATAGGCATAAAACTTTATGCAGCCCCTTCTTGCAGCACCTTCCAGATTACGCCGGATTTCTCGTTATCACTGGCCCCTAAAATATCCTGTTTAACGAAAACAACAGGTTTTCCGTCTTCAAATTCTAATATTTTGCTTGCGATGTTCTCCTTTTCATCAAAAACAGTTTGTATATCCCCATAGCCTTCAAGAAGACCGTATGTACCATCTGTATAATCCTCAGCATAACGCATTCTTGGGACATGCCTCAATATAGGCTCATCGGTCTCAGAATACATTGGGTTTCCAGCATTATCATAAATTTGTTCAGAAATGTCATAAAAGCCAATGGTTTTCTTTGCAGTGCCATTATTATAATTCTCAACATATGCATTCATTTTGCCATCTTTATTTAAATCAATCATGTTTGAATATTTAAGGATATGGTCAAGGCCATCTTCGCTATGTTTGTCTGAAAGTATTTCACAATTTTCATAACATATACTGCCTTTAGTTCCAAAAAACTCTGTATATTTATCCGCAACAATTTTATCATCAGCCATATAATGAATACCCTCAAAATATTCACTTATGTTGCCGGAACTAATATCGAAGACACCTTTATTCCTTGTGGCATCTATAAATTCTTCTATCGATTGAGGCTTATATGCATCATCAACAAAACTATGTACAAATGTGCTTTGGCGCTTTAATGTTGTACCGTCATCATTAAATTCTTTTAGAGTTTTTACCGCACGGCCGCAGTAACGTTCGGATGAATCTTCAATTTTTGCAACGGTTTTGCCATCAACAACTATTTCGCCGTTATCATTGATTTTATCAAAAAGTGAAATAACCTCATCCCTAAGGCTTGTCATTTTTTCTTCAACTTTGGCAGTATACTCTTTAGTTTTTTCTGCAGCGGTTTGCGCCTTTGTTTGAAATTCTTTTGCATCAGCTACGGTCTTTTCAAGCAACTCCTGTGTTGTTTCGGCAGCTTTTTGCACAACTTCGGTATTTGTCACCTGCTCAACAACAGGCACAGCTTTAGTTTTTCCAAATCTAAAGGCCGCAATTCCTGTTACAACTGCGGCTAAAAGGCCAATGCCTGCTGCAATAGCAGTCTTTTTATCAGCCTCTTTTTTATTTACCATTACAACGTCGCTTTTTGGCTGAGCCTGAAGTTTTGGCATATCTTTAGACACCGCCGCCTGTGTTGTCTGCAGGGGTTTTATTTGTCCTGCTTGCACTTGGAGATGTTGCTTTACAGGCTGGTTGTTTTGGGGCGCCAATGGCAGCATTGCATTAGAATTAACCGTCATAAATTCTCCTGATATTTATATATAAAAATAAAACATGAAAACAATATTTATTGCCAGATATCATTAATTCTTCTTAATAAAAGTTACAATAAAGGTTTGGAGTGAAATAGGACGGATAATTTTTACGTATTATATGCATGAAATATATACCACGCGTAAAGACGGGTGAAGAAATATAGCGAGTATTATTAAGATATGATAAGTTTTTTAGTATTTTTCTCGCTTTTTGTAAAGTTTTGTAAATTATATAATGAATATTGAAATTTGATATACTAATTTGTTTTTATTAATGAGTAAAGAGTTTGAAGTGAAAGGATTTCAAAAATGGCAATTAATTCTACTATAAACAGTGTATATCAAAGCTATGCAGTACAAAACGGTATGGGAAACGGCAAAGCAGACGGCTTAACAAAATTTACAATTGGCAGCAATAATGAAGTCCTTTTTGAGGAAGCAAACGGTGAAAAATTTACAGCAAGACTAACTGATGCTGAAATTGAAAAACTAGGCGGCACAAGCGCTTCAAACAAGACAGAAGACACAAAATCAGCCGCAGCAGCACAATCTGCCGATAAATCAAATTCAACAAATAAGGATAACAGATCAGCTGCAGAAATTCAGCAAGACATTGACGACAAAAAGCAGCAAAAGGCTGAAACCCTTGAAATGATGGGAGCCATTGAAAAACAGGTTGAAAAATTAGCAAAAGATGTTGAAGAAAAAATTACAGAAGCTGCAAAAGCCCAAGAGGCAAAGGTTACAGAGTATGAAGAGCAGGTAAAAACAGCAATAGCAGACAATGTGGCCGCATATGTAGCCGCAAATAAAACCGGCGGGAAGGGCATGACCCAGGAGCAATTACAGCAAAACGTGGCTTCTTCCGTTGGCAAATTTGCGCCAAATCTCTCTGATGTTGTAGCAAGCATGTTTGTTGCAAACACAGAAATGAAGCTGATTGACAACCATTTAGCAAAACTAAATAATATGGCAGATATAGTAAAAGGATTTGACAGAGAAATTGCAACCGCAAACGAACAGCTGGTAGAAGCAAAAGCAGCTGAAGCCGCAAAATGCTGTGACCCCATAGGTTTCAGCGATGCAAACGGCAACAAATTTGACTTTGTTGTGATGGACGGCGCATTTGACACCACATCAGATTTCTTAGGGGCTGATAATCAATGGGCATCAATGCAGGCGCTTGATACATCAGGCGATGGCAAGGTAGATTTAACCGAATTAAAGAGCGCAAACATAGGCCTTTCAATGAATGGCAGCAAAGATTTAATGAATGCTGATAAAATTGGCGAAATGTTTGGCTCAGACTTTACGATTGACTTAGGTTCATACGACAAAAACGGCACTCACGACTTGATTTCAGGAGCGGATTCAGACAGAAACGGCGTTACTGACCAGAATTTGCTTGGTACATTTACCGTAAATGCAGGTGGAAAGGCGTTAAACGGCTACAATACGCTTGATGATCAGGAATGGCTCTCAAAAACATACGGTCTACAGGCTAATGTTGGCGCAAATGGCACAGTAACAGGCGCTTCTGGTGCAACAGATGACACAAAAGCAGCTGCTCAAAACGGCGAAGAGGCCGTGAGCGAAGAATTACAGCCGCATATGGAATTCATCACAAACTACACCGTCAAGGCAAATATATTAAGACAAAGTTTACAAAATCAGTGGATGTTGCTTGGCGCAAATGAAGATTACATAAAGGTTTTAGACGATTCAGCAGGCACTGTGGCTGAAAATCAGGCAAGCAAATTCTACTCAGAGCTTGAAGCTGCAAGGAAAAAAGAAGATGCACAAGCCCAAAAAGCAGACGACAAAGCTAATACAGCTAACGGCGAAGATGATAAGAAAAAACAAACCAAAAAAGCAGCGTAAATATCCTGAAAGGCCCTAATAGCAAAGCAAAAAAGGAATAAATAAAAAATTTAAGAAAAAAAAACGCCTCAAAATCAATATCTGAGGCGTTTTTGAGTATTCTAAAAATTTATGCTATACTAAAATATGTCTAGTTTTATTTGGAATGATTATGAAAAAAATAATATTAACTTTGCTAAGTATGGCGCTATTGTGCTCCCCGCAAGCCTTTTCAAGCGAAACTTCCCTAGATGAAATGATAGGGCAGATGATAATGGTTGGCTTTAAGGGAAACAGCACACTATCAAAGGGTTTTAAGGATGTTGTTGAAGATTTAAACGACGGAAAAATTACAGGTGTAGTATTTTTTGAAGACAATATCAAAAGCCCGCAAGCCCTTAGCGCTATGACAAACGCTGTTTACAAGACCAGAATGCAGACCAGGCCTTTCATTGCGGTTGATATGGAGGGCGGCAAAGTTCAAAGATTGAATTCTAAAAACGGTTTTAAAGATTACCCCTCAGCCCTTGCGGTGTCTAGTTTTGAGACCAAAAAAGCTCATGAAATATATTCAGATATGGCTGAAACCCTTAGAGGAAGCCTATTTAACGTTAATTTCGCACCGTGTGTTGATTTAGATTTAAATGAAAACTCTGTTATTCATAAAAAAGAAAGAAGCTATTCTAAAGACCCTGCAAGGGTTTCAGCCTATGCGGGCGAATTAATTAACGCACACCATGACAAGGCTATAATTACCACCCTAAAGCACTTTCCAGGGCATGGAAGCCTTGATGGGGATGCACATTTAAATTTTGCCGATGGGACCAAAACGCACACTGCTGTTGAGCTTGAGCCGTATGAAAATTTAATGTTTAAAAATAATTTACAGATGGTGATGACATCTCATGTTTTTAATAAAAATTATGATGACATTTACCCTGCAAGCCTTTCGTACAACACGGTTAACGGCCTTTTAAGAAAGAGACTCGGATTTAAAGGGGTTGTTATTACCGATGATTTAGATATGGGTGCAATAAGACAGAATTATGACCTTGAAGAAGCAGTCATACAGGCAATTAACGCCGGAAATGACATTTTACTTTTCTCAAACAGAGAACATCATAATCCAAATTTAGCGAATGATGTGAATAAAATAATCAAAAACGCTATCCTGGACGGGCTTATAAACCCATACAGAATTCAAGAATCTTATGAAAGAATAATAAGGCTCAAAAAGAACATTGTTGCAAACGAAAAGAAGGACTAAAAGGCTTAATATTCTTGCATTTTAGGATTTTAAATACGTGCAAAACCCTCTATATTGAGGGTTTTTAGTTTTTTAAAATAGCTGAATATGCGGCACATAAGGGTTTTGGGCGTAAATTTCAGGGTTTTTTATAAAAAAGGGCTAAAATAACGATTAGGATTGAAATTCGCACGTGCAAAAAGGTTTAAAATAATGAAACCATAAGGATTTTGGCCCAGCAAAATTTAATGAAAAAAATAAAGGTGATTTTAGCAAAAGCGCTAAAAGTACATTATATAAGGTTTTAAGCTGTTGAGTATGCGTGAAATATTGATTTTGGAAGGGATATTAGTTAAGAATAATAAATAAAGCCAGGCAAAATCAATATTTGAGCCGTTAGATAAGCTTAAGATAAAGACTGTAAAAGGATTTTAACACAATATTAAGATAAAAGAATATGAATGGTGCATTATTTGAAGTTTTATTTTTTGCACGTGCAGAAAAGAGAGAGAAGGGGAGAAAATATTAGTATATACTTTATATATAAAAAGACTAAAATAAGAGAATTAAAATGCCGCAAATAAAATTTCAAATCTGCGGCATTTTTGTAAAGTTTATTAACTTTTATTAAGTTTTGTTACGTAGTTTATTTTAGAGCATTTTCAACTGCAACAGCTACTGCAACGGTAGCGCCTACCATTGGGTTATTGCCCATACCAATAACACCCATCATCTCAACGTGAGCAGGAACGCTTGAAGAGCCTGCAAACTGGGCGTCACCGTGCATTCTTCCCATGGTGTCAGTCATACCGTATGAAGCAGGGCCTGCAGCCATATTATCGGGGTGAAGAGTTCTTCCTGTGCCGCCGCCTGAAGCAACTGAGAAGTACTTTCTGCCGTTTTCAAAGCACCATTTTTTGTATGTGCCTGCAACAGGGTGCTGGAATCTTGTCGGGTTGGTTGAGTTTCCTGTAATTGAAACATCAACACCTTCTGAAATCATTATGGCTACACCTTCTGAAACATCGTCTGCGCCGTAAACTTTAACTTTAGCTCTTTCGCCGTTTGAGAAAGGAGTTTCTTTTACAACGTTTAATTTGCCTGTTTTGTAGTCATATTGGGTTTCAACGTGGGTAAAGCCGTTGATTCTTGAAATAATATAGGCAGCGTCTTTTCCAAGACCATTTAAGATTACTCTTAAAGGTTCTTTTCTTACCTTGTTAGCGTTTCTTGCAATACCAATAGCGCCTTCTGCTGCAGCAAAAGATTCATGGCCAGCGAGGAAGCAGAAGCATTTTGTTTCCTCTCTTAAAAGCATAGCACCCAAATTACCATGACCAAGGCCTACTTTTCTTGTGTCGCCAACAGAGCCGGGTACAGCAAATGCCTGCAAACCAAGGCCGATAGCTTCAGCGGCATCAGCAGCGGTTTTTGTGCCTTTTTTAAGTGCAATAGCACAACCCAAGGTATAGGCCCAAACAGCGTTTTCAAAAGCGATTGGCTGAATGCCTTTTACTATTTCTTCAACATTTATTCCTTTAGAAAGGCATAGAGCCTGGGCATCTTCCAAAGTTTTAAAGCCGTATTCCGGTAAAACCTTGTCGAGCTTGGCCTGGCGCCTGTCTTGTCCTTCAAATTTTATCATATTATTTGTTTCCTTATAGTTTTATTTGTATTTACTATTAACGAATAATTTCTAAATCAGCCCTTAATGAAGCAGATTATTCTTTTCGCGGGTCAACTTTTTTAACAGCATCATCAAATCTGCCGTATTGGCCGATATTTTTTTCAAATGCTTCTTTTGGATCAACACCTTTTTTAATTTGTTCCATCATTTTTCCAAGGTGCACAAACTTATAGCCGATAATTTCATCGTTAGCGTCAAGGCCTAATTCCAAAATATAGCCTTCTGCAACTTCTAAATATCTTGGGCCTTTTTGTTTGGTTGAGAATATTGTACCAACCTGAGACCTTAAGCCCTTTCCAAGGTCTTCTAAGCCGGCGCCTACAGGCAAACCGTTTTCAGAAAATGCAGTTTGGGTTCTGCCGTACACTATTTGCAAGAATAATTCTCTCATAGCAACGTTTATAGCGTCACAAACAAGGTCAGTATTCAGGGCTTCAAGGATGGTTTTTCCAGGAAGAATTTCGCCTGCCATTGCAGCAGAGTGAGTCATGCCAGAGCAGCCCAGTGTTTCAACAAGTGCTTCCTGAATTATGCCGTTTTTAACATTAAGTGTTAATTTGCAGGTGCCTTGCTGAGGTGCGCAGCAGCCGCAGCCGTGGGTTAAGCCTGAAATATCTTCGATTTTCTTTGCCTTTGTCCATTCGCCTTCCTGGGGAATTGGAGCAGGCTCGCCTTTTACGCCCCTTTTTATCGGGCACATAAGCTCAACTTCGTGAGAAATTTGTATTTCACTCATATTTTTTCTCCTCTAAGAGTAATAATTCCTGTCTTTTATGTTTATTGTACTATCTCAATCTTAAAAAGCAAAAAATAAGCTTGTACATTTGAAGAATTATAAAGCTACCTGTTTTTATGCTGATTTTTACAGCTAAACACTCTTATTAAGAATGGTTTTTCTGCTTGAATAAAGCTCAAAACGTTCCAGCGCACAAATATCAAAATAAGGGCAAAAAATATTATTTACGGGTTTTTAATAGAACGCTATGAAAATTTCAGTAATCAGATATACACATAACCTGTTCACACCTCTTGCAAAATATACGCCGGAAGACAGGTGCAACAAAAAGAAAAGAAAGGGCTCAAAATATTTTGGACCCATAGAGGCACCAAAGGCAGAAATAGCATCCGGACTATATTTCCGGGAGCACAAAAAATGCGATGGGGCCTATATTCCAACAGGATATTTTGACCACAAAAATTTTTACAGAAAAAAGGATAAGATTTCAATATCAGAATACAAAAAATTAAGCAAGATTGAAAAAGAAAAAATAAAAAAGAATTGCAATAAACTTGAAATAGCAGCCGCAAAGGCAAATGCAGAGCTTGGAATTATTTTAAAAAACAAACTGGATAAAGACTATGGAAAGGATAATTATGTATTTATTTCAATCGGGCGCTCGCCGGCGCTCATTGCAAGGGCGATGGAATTTATGGGGGTGGAGGTAAAATATCTTCCGATATCAAAATTAAGAGGCATGAGCAAATATGACATTCCAATGGGATTTAGCGGCCTGGAATATTTTGAAGGATATAAAGATTATTTGAGGGAGCAAAATATTTTAGGTCGGGATGATGATAAAAAACTATTATTCTATGACTATACGTTTAGCAGAAAAAGTCTGAAGATTTTTGCCAAAGTAATGGATAAGCTTTTTAATATATGCGAGCCAGAGGCAAGTTTTAAGAGCCTTAATGATGAATTAGCGTATTTAGCTAACATAAAAAGAAATACGGATATCGGCAGCTATATTGAGGATTATCTTTATCATCAGGGAACGGAGACTTTTACACCAATAAAACAACTGCCTTATTTTAAAATTAATTCTACAAAATTTACACAGGAAAATTTATGTGATTATTCAAGGGATGAGGTTAAATATTTTGATTTTCTTTTGATGGATGAATTGTATCAGAAAGGGGTGTTAAGGGAAAATCCTTTAAACAAGGCGGCGCTTTAAAAGGCTTTAAAAGAGGCTGAGCCGAATTTGGAGACGGCGGCACTTTTTTTAAGAAAATTCAACTAAATTCAGGACAGCAGTGTAAAAAACAAAGACAAAAGACCAGCTGTTTTTAAGATGGCTTTTAATAGTCCAGTTTTAATTTCCTTATTGCCATGCACAGGAACCACAATCCTTACGATTTCATTTTCTTTTATAAAAACATGGTGTGAACCTGAAATTCGGGATAGCTTCCACCCATTTTCTTCTAAAATTTTACACAATTTTTTACCAGTGATGTTCTTCATAAGGCAACTGTAATTATCTCGCCGTCGCCATTTTGAATATCAACGGAAAGCCAGGCCGTTATTGCTTCTTTAATGTTTTCAATAGCCTCTTCCATTGTTTCCCCTTGGGAAAAACATCCTTTTAATGCCGGCACCTCTGCCCAGAAGCCATCTTCATCTTTATGTAAAACAACATCAAATTTCATATTTTAATTATAGCATAAATTGGCATTTATAATAAACAGGATAACAACAGCGCTAAATCGAAACTTATATTACAAGACCCTGAAACAAGTTTGGGGTGAGAATTTTAGCCATTTTTAGCGGAAAATGCTATATAATTTCCGGTAAATCTCTAATGACAAAGGGCATGGGCAAAGATTTCACCAACCATATGATTATAATTTCTGCCATCATCTTTTGTGAAAAGATTTTCCCAGTGGCTTTCTTTTTTGCCATCCGTTGAGTATGAAGGGTTTGTCATCATTAGATGATGGGTATTTGTATCATAGCGGAGGGGAAAAATATCATGCATTTGCATAAAGCTTGGAAGTTTATCAGACGGGAATTCACTTGCAAAGAGCATGGCACGGATTCTATTCAGCCTTTCTTCATAGGTGGCTCCGCCGGGGTCATTATCATTAGAAACCTCAACACCCGGGGCATAGTTTCTGTCATACTTTGTTTTTTCAGCCCAATATTTTACCGAATTAAAATCATTAGCATCAACAAAGGCCGTGCCTGCCGTAAGACCCAGATTTTTATATCTTTCAAAGTCGCCTGTGCTTTTTTCACCCACAAAGCTTATGGTAAAAGAGCCTGAGCGGGCCCTGATTTCATTTAAGATGTATTGCATTTGACCATAGTTTGGCAGTTTGCCGACGCCTGCATAGTTAATGCAATCATGTCCTCCTATATGCTTAGCTGAATCAATATACATAGCCTCAAAGCCAAGATTCATAAGCTTGGCGCATTCGTTTATAAAAAGTTCCTGATGTTCATAATTATCCCAATTAAATGGCTCATCTGAATAATCATCCTTTGCAATTTTAATTTGGCCGGCTGAAATTGCAACGCGGAAGCCGGTTTTAAGGCCTCTAAAGTGCGCAAGGTCATTGAAGGCCTTTAATTGCTCCTCTGCGGTAATTTTATCTAAAATTTCTTCACAGATTATATTTTTTGAATATTTTCCGCCAATTTTTGTGCCATAGAGGGAGTTTTCTTCAAAAGAACCTTTGTTGTAGCCATCACCGTAGATATTTGGAAAAATTTGGGATAATATTACGCAGTTTGCCCAGCTTTTTGCAGAGGGAAAGATTGCAGGAAGCATTTTAATTGAGGATAACAAACCGTTTTTACAGATATTACCTTCCATTTCAGCTATTGCCCTGTTATTTATTTCAATATAATTAGCGCTTCTTCCCCATTTGTCACCATAATCAGGCGAATAGACAGGGTTTGGAAATTTATTATAAAATGTATGGCACTCGCAGAGGGTGACGATAGAATTGACCGCGTCCTTTATGTTTCGTTTTAAGAGTTCAGACGGGAGAATATTTGCAACCCATTTTTTAAAACAATGTTCGCCAATGCCGTGGTATGCATGTTCTTTTGTCCATACATCTTCTCTAAGGATTGTATCATACTCAAGGGCGGATAATAATTTATCTATTGGAGAAATGTTTTCCATAATTACTCCTTTTTATAAAATTATTTTGAGGCAGGCAAGTAAAAAAATAATTAACTATTCAGGCAATTTTGCTTTATAATTATATCTATTATTTAGCTTGGGGAAGATAATATGCACAATGAGATACATAATGATATACACAACGAGACAAAACCCTGGAGGGAATCAAGCTTTAAGGCCTTGATACCATTTGTTGTTTTTATTATTTTTTATTTTGGTTTTTCTATTTTAACAAGAGATTTTTCAAAGGTGCCTATGACGGTAGCTTTTATAATATCTTCCGCTGCTGCTTTAATATTAAACCATAAGGAGAAATTGAATAAGAAAATTGAAATTTTTGCCCTTGGGATGGGCAATAAAGATATTATGATTATGTGTCTTGTATTTATATTAGCAGGGGCATTTACAGCAAGTGCACAGGCAATCGGAGGGGTAAATGCTGCGGTTGACATTGCCGAGCATTTCATTCCTGCAAAATTTTTAGTTTCAGGACTTTTTGTGGTTTCAGCACTAATTTCCCTTGCAGTAGGCACTTCCTGCGGAACCATTGCAGCTGTTGTTCCCATTGCAGTTGGGTTATCTGAAACACTAGGACTGAATCCTGCAGTTGTTATAGGAGCATCCATCGGCGGTGCAATGTTTGGAGATAATCTTTCCTTGATATCCGATACGACAATAGCTTCAACAAGGACACAAAACGTTGAAATGCGCGATAAAATGCTGTGCAATTTAAGAATTGTAATTTTGCCTGCAATTTTATGTGTTTTATTATATACCTTGCCCATATTTACCACTGCTGCCGCACAAAACACCGCAAACAGCGTTGATTTTTCTTCCTACATAAAAATATTGCCGTATATATTACTCCTTATTTTAGGGGTGGCAGGGATAAACGTTATGTTTCTTTTGCTTTTAGGAACAATTTTAAATATTATAATCGGGCTTTATTTTGGGGCATTTAATATATGGGAAGCCTTTGGCTATATTGGCGATGGCACAATAAGCATGGCAAACACCCTGATAGTGGCGCTTCTTGCAGGCGGCCTATTGTGTATGGTAAGGTATAACGGCGGGATAAACTTTATTATTAAAAAGACACAAAACTTAATAAAGGACAGAAAATCCTGCGAATTTGGAATAACATTTCTTGTTGGCATTATAAACCTTTTTACTGCAAATAATACCGTTGCGATTATAACAGCAGGGCCTATTGCAAAGGAACTATCATTAAAATATAATGTTGGCCCAAAAAGGGCTGCAAGCCTTCTTGATACAACATCCTGCTGCGTACAAGGGGTTATTCCCTATGGAGCACAGATTTTAATTGCAACAAGCCTTGCAGCATCTATTTCAATAAGTTCATTTTCTATTATGAAGGGCCTGTTTTACCCTGCATTAATGGGTATAGGGCTTTTTGTTTCACTTTGCCTTGCAAAAAAATAATTTAACAAGCGGCAATTTAATGTTTCTGTATAAAAAACTTTTTAATTGCTTTATGTTTTGAATTAATAAATTTTTTATTAGGATGTTGCGGATTTTAAGGGCGAAAGCAGTTTTATTTGCAGTGTTAAAAAATTCTTTTGACATCGGAGCATCTAAAACTTTCCAGGGCTTTTTTCCTGCGTAATGAATTATGAGAGGAGAAACTTTACCATAATTTATACAAAAATCAGGAATATAATTATATTTATGGTCAAGTTTTTTATATTTACCTTCAAAAACAATATTAAAGATATCCTGGTCAGCGCAGTTTAGCTTATCTGAATATTGCATTGTAAGGTTAATTAAGCCATTAGAAAAGTTATTTTCTATAAGTTTTTGAACATCCAACAACAAAACCCCGGCATTAAAATAATCATCAGGGTTTTGGTATTGTTGATAAATATTCTCTTTTAAAAATTCGCCGTTTTTTTTATAAAAATCTTCAGGGACAGCCGCAAGGGGGTATTCATCAATACTTTCATTAAAAAGCATTGAAATGTCGCCTGTTAAAATTGTATCCACATCAAGATATATTGCCTTTGAGAGATTAGGTGTCAACTTTGGTATAAAATATCTTGAAAATGTGTTTACAGAGTAGTGGGAAAGGTTTGGAAATTTTTCAAGTCCAAATTCTTGCATATTAAAGTATGTTATTTTTTTGTTTTGAAACTTCGACGTTGATTTTTCAATCTTTTCTTTTGATTTTTCGCAGATTCCGCCATCCAGAATATAAAATTCTACAAAAGATTCTGTATTTAAAAGAATAGAGTACATAACAACTGCAAGAAACGGGGCATAATTTTCATCAGAAGCTAAGAATACAGGTATTATTTTTTTATCGGCCACAGTTTCCTCCATTCTCTTTTTTTAATAAAGAGTCTGATTTTTCTAAGCAACACAGGTTCATCATCAATAAAAAACCATTCTCTAAACATTCTATCCATAATGTTTTTGTTAATTTGTATTTTTTTTGGATGAATAATTTTATCAATTTTAAAAGTTTTTGTATAAAATAAAGGGCTTTCGCCATTAAAATGCAAGCCGAAATTTCCAATATTTTGAATCATATTGAGTTTTGGAACCACAGAAATTCCTCCATATTTCAACATAGAAAAAAACCACCTGTATGCCCATGAGTTTATCTTGCTTTTTTTTGTATCATTAAATATATCTAACCAGTATTTTTGAAAGGCGCTATTTGATGTAAGGCGTTTAAAATTTTTTACATCATAATTTGATATGTCGAATTCAAACCTTTTCCACCTGTCAGCCCAGGTTGCCCAGCCCCAAACATGCGGCACGGAAGAAAAATAATAAGATTCTTTTAAATTTGGTAAATCTAAAAAATTGTATCCTGAAATATGCCATATATCTTGATTATCTTTATAATAATCAAGGAGTTCTTCGCAATATCTAAAAAATGACTGGGTTGGAATACAATCATCTTCAAGTATTATACCCTTCTTTTCATTATCAAAAAACCAATTTAGGGCGTCACTAATATTAACAGCACAGCCAAGATTTTCATCCCTGAATTTTGTCTTTATTTCACATTGCCAGTCGATATTATTAATAACAAAATCTCTGACAGAATTAACTATAGTATCTTCGTTTGGAATATTTACCCGAGGGCCGTCTGACACAATATAGAGTTTTGGAGGCTTTGCTATTTTAATTTGTTCAAAAACCTTCTTTGTTGTATCGGGTCTGTTAAAAATTATAAATAAAACTGCACATTCCATAAAATTTAATTATACCATAGACATAAAATAAACTTATTGTAAGTATATCAGCTTCTGTCTATTGAAAAACTGGCATTTGGGTGATTTTTCACAAAGCGGTCTGTTTTATTCAATATTAATAAGCTTAGGGGTTTTTACAAAGAATATTAGAGCTGGAAAATAATAAAGTATCGGTTGTAAAATGTAACAAAAAGTTAACGTTTAGGCTTATTTTGTAAAAAAATATTCTTCATAAGCGTTTTATATGTACAAATTTATGGACATATTATAAACAAAAAATAAAGTGAAAATATCATTTTTTAAAAACAGAATAAACAATGACAACCCAAAAAACATATACACTAACAGCATTTGGGGTAAAAATTCTTTTGCATATAATTCTTTTGAAGTTTTGCGCAAGCCTAAAATTATGTTATCCAATACAGGGGGAGATATTTTTGTAAAGAGTACGCAAAGCATTTCTTTTAAAGCACAAACAAAAAGCACGACTGTTTATGCTATAAAACAAAATGGAGAATACGAGACTTTTGCATCGTATCATGAAGCATCAAAGAAACTTAATTTACCGTATGGTAAAATTAAAAAATGCGCAGAAACCGGCAGTCCGAGGATAGTAGGCAACTACACCTTTGCGCGCGAAGATGAAATATTAAAGACGAAAAATGGAAAAATCTTTGAAGATAAAAATGAAATAAACCGCAGGAGAGAAAATTTTCTTGGCAATGGTTTTTATATTTACAACAGAGACAGAGAACAACCTCCAAAAAAGTTTTACGAAGCTAAAGAAGCAAGCAAAAGCCTTGGTATCAGCATAAATGCAATAAACAACCGCCTGAAGGGCACTTCAATTTCTCCCATAGACAATACATTTCTTTTAATTCCGGCTGAAGATATTGAAGAACTTGATAAAAACTATAACATATTTTTAAATGAAAAAATTTTAAAAGAATATTTAGATATATTTGATAAATACAATACGGGAGTGTATCAAATCAATGCAGAGGGGAATTACAATTATTATGAAACAATCAAGGAAGCTGCTGAAAAAACAGGAATTTCAAGTGTCAAAATAAGTACTGCAATATCAGCGCAATCAACGGTTGACAATACAATTTTTGTGAATGCAAAAAATGTAAACAAAAAAGCATCAAATAAACCAGACCTAAACATCATAAAACTTTTAGCGAAAAAAATTAAACCTAAAAAGAGCAAGAAATTTTACGCAATAAACGCTAAAGGCAAATGTACACCATTTACAGATACAAAAGAAGCGTCCGGGGTGCTTGGAATGAGCAGAACTGCAATAAATATGTGTCTAAGAGAAGATGAGGAACAAGTTGTAAGCAAAGGATATTACTTTACAAGGGCAGACAAAATTGAGATAAAAGACAAAGATGGAGGGGTTGTTTTAGATGAAAATGGCGAAATATTACTAAATCAGGATATAATTTCCAAAGCAAAAGATGAAATTGAAAGCAAGGCAGTATACCTTGTTCAAGCAAATGGAGATTATATAAGATTAAATGCATTTTATGATGGCTTAGGGCATGGATTAACATACAGCACACACGAAAAAAGGATTAGCACAAACAATAATTATTATTTCACCATGGCAGGGTTTGTGGATAAGAAAGATGATGAAGGAAATTATACTCTAGATAAAGAAAAATATGATAAATGGTTTGAGCACAAGAGACTATCAGCGATATATGCACCAGACAAGGACGGGCATTACAGCAGGTATAACAATTCGCGCCTTGCAGCAAGAATGCTGGATAACATTATATTGAACCCCAAAACAAAACGGGCAGTTTCATCGGATGGTTCACAAATCTTTAGGGCAATTGATGTTGAATCAAAGGATGAAAACGGATTTTATTATCTTGATAGAGAAAAATTATCTGCATTAATAAATGCAGCGTAGCTTTAAGATGGTTTTTTATTTTAGCAAAGGCATTCATTTTAAAATTTAAGCAATTGTTTTTTTACTGCTAAGAATTTTAAACTACATGTGGCTTTGTTTAGTTTTATATTTGCATACAATTTAGAGTTTAGACCTGAATTAGATATTTTAATAATAAATTTTATATTACAAAAACCACTCAATCATTGGTTTTTTATCGCCAAATTTAAAGTTAAATCCTTTCTCAAAATCAGGGTCAGTTAAAAATTCATAACTTATATTAAAGGCCACAGGCTCATCCTCCACGCCCAAATTTTTAAATTTTTCACCTGAAACAATGTTTGTTTTTTCTTCTATAACGTTTGAATAATTCAGACCCTGAAAACAACAAAAAGGAACTTTGTTTTTGCCGTCAGCACCTTTGTACATAAGGCCAAAAGAGCGGCAGACAATACCTCTGTAATTGTATATAGAACAAACATTATCAATTAAAAACGGGCAGGTATATAAGAATTTTTTGCCATCAAATTTTAATTTTTCAGCTTTTATTTTTTCGACATTCTTTTTAATTTTATCTTGAATTTCAGCAGGTAAGAGCTTTGCCCCCGTCATTAAATAGAGAATTTCTATTTCAGAATAGGGAAATTCCGCATTTTTACAGCATTTTGCACAACCCTTTTTGCAAAAAATATAAGGTTTTTGTTTGTTAAAAAATTTTGTAAATTTTTCATCCAAAAATTTAAGGTAAACAAGATAATTCTGAAGCATAGCAATATGATACAGCAAAAAGTTTTAGGGGGATATACCTTATTTTAATCTATTAATTTTACAAGCAGCAGCGTTTTATGGAATCAGAATTCTTATCCAAGGGTGTTAATATAACAAAGAATGCCGATGACCACTGTGCCGAGGGAAAAGTTGACTAAATGTCAAGTTTTTCCGAGAGGTAAGAACCGGAGGTTCGACTCTTATCCAAGGGTGTTAATATAACAAAGAATGCCGATGACCACTGTGCCGAGGGAAAAGTTGACTAAATGTCAAGTTTTTCCGAGAGGTAAGAACCGGAGGTTCGACTCTTATCCAAGGGTGTTAATATAACAAAGAATGCCGATGACCGGAGTCGAACCGGTACGTGGGGTGAACCACACCAGATTTTGAGTCTGGCACGTCTACCAATTTCATCACATCGGCATATCAATATTAAATTATCAAACTTGCGGATTGATTTTCATGCTAACGTGATGAAATTGGTCTACTTATCATAAAACGCTTTGTTTTACAAAGCTTGGCATCACATCGGCATATCAATATTAAATTATCAAACTTGCGGATTGATTTTCATGC
>CAJTXZ010000026.1:0-12479 GCA_910583725.1 uncultured Vampirovibrio sp. | reverse complement strand
GTCTACTTATCATAAAACGCTTTGTTTTACAAAGCTTGGCATCACATCGGCATATATTCTATTTTCAATCATGCTATATTTATCTGCACCATTTAAGGATAGCAGAAACATGTTTATTTTTCCAGCTCTTTCTTTAAAAGTTCATTTAAAAGCTGGGGGTTGGCTCTTCCTTTGGTTTCTTTCATAACCTGGCCTACAAAGAAGCCGAACAATTTATCTTTTCCGCCTTTGTATGCAGCAACCTGATTAGGATTATTTGCAATAACATTTTGAATAACAGGCAAAATTTCATCCGGGTTAGATAAAACACTCAAGCCTTTTTTCTCAACAAGTTTTGCAGAGTCTTCACCGGTTTTTAGGATATCAATAACCAAAGATTTTGCTATATTATTTGAAATTGTGCCTTTTTCAAGGAGTTGGATTAATTTTACAAAATTTTCTACAGACAATTTTGATTCATCAATTGAAATTTTTTCTTCCTTAAGAAAAGCAGCAATTTCACCCATAATAAAGTTAGAAGCTGTTTTTGGATTAATATTTTCTTGTATTGCTTTATCAAAAAACAGGGCCATATCAAGCTGGTTAACCAGAACTGACGCATCGTATTCTGAAAGTCCAAGCCCAATATATCTTTCAAGCTTTTGGTTAGGAAGTTCAGGCATGGTTTTTCTTACTCTTTCAACCCATTCCCTGCTTATTTCAAGAGGCATAAGATCTGGTTCTGGGAAATATCTGTAGTCATGGGCATCTTCCTTTCCTCTCATAGAAGATGTCATGCCCTTTGAATCATCCCAAAGTCTTGTTTCTTGCACAACCTCTTCACCGCGCTCAACAAGTTCTATTTGTCTTTCAAATTCATATTCAATAGCTCGCTGGAGGGCTTTAAAGCTGTTTACGTTTTTAATCTCAGCACGGGTGCCAAATTCCTTTTGGCCTTTCGGGCGGATTGAAATATTGGCGTCACAGCGCATGGAGCCTTCTTCAAGGTTACCGTCACAAACGCCTATATATCTTAAAATATTCCTAAGTTCCTCCATATATTCTCTTGCTTCATCAGAAGAGCGCATATCGGGCTCTGACACAATTTCCAAGAGTGGAGTACCGGCTCTGTTTAAGTCCACAAGCGAATAAGAAGAGCCATAGATTCCTGCTGAACCTGCATGAACAAGCTTCCCGGCATCTTCTTCAAGGTGAGCCCTTGTAATACCTATTGTTTTATTTGAGATTTTTATACTGCCTTTTCCACATATAGGTTCATCGTATTGAGAAATTTGATAGCCCTTTGGCAGGTCAGGATAGAAGTATTGTTTTCTGTCAAATTTACATCTATTTGGAATTTCGCAATTTAAGGCAAGGCCTGTTAATATTGCCATATCAACGACTGCTTTATTTAAGACAGGAAGCACACCCGGCATGCCAAGTGTAATCGGAGAAGTTTGGCTGTTTGGTTCATGGCCGAATTCAGCACCATCAGGTGCAAAGATTTTTGTTTTGGTTTTTAGCTGCGCATGAACTTCTAAACCGATTACCATTTCATATTTTTGCTTTAATTCCTCAAATTCCATAAAAATTCCTCAAATAAGAACTGTTTTAGTACATTCTAACACAAACATTTTTTCTAATTAAAATTAATATTTCTTAATATTTTTAAAAAAATTGGCATTTATTTTTGGCTTGCGGTGTTTATTAATATATAAAAGGTAAGGATTTTATAATGGGTACAGGTTTTAGTCCGCAATATCAACAATATTCCCAATATCCGCAGTATACACAATATACTGCCCAGGCAATGCCTTATCAGACGCAGCCATATTATCCGGCCGCACAGACAACTGCGCCATCATCATCTGTAGGAGCAGTTAATATACAAATATTTAACCCGACAGCAAACGGCGGCGCACAAAATCCACAATATTCAGCAATGCAGCCAGTGATGCCGCTTTATCAAAACACAAGTTTGTATGGGGCTCAAGGCCAAACACCTGCGCCAACTTATCCAATGAACTACAATGCGCAGATTAATCAGGCACAACCGCAAAACGCTAATACGGCTGAACAAAATACCGCAACGCCTCAAAATACTCCGGAAGCCACACCAAAAGAGGCGGAGCAGGAAACAACAAAAGAGGCAAGCAACAAGCCTGCCGAAAATCAGCAAGCCAAGACAAAAGAAAAAGTTGTATTAACAGATGATTATATCAGGTCATTAGAGAATTATCTAAATAATCAGGACCCAAAAATCAGGCTTACAGCCGCAAAAGAACTACTTGAAAGATTTAAGGAGGATGACACAAGAAAAGACGACCCAGCGCTTTGTGCATTATTGAACAAAGTAATTCAGGACCCAAAGGCATCAGTTAGGTACATCGGCCTCACAACCCTTGATGTAGGCTATGCACAGGGAAATGAAGAAACGATAGAAATTCTTAAACAGCTTCAAAATAGAACCGACCTAGAATATGGCGAAGACGCAGCGCTTGCAGCACAAATTTTACTCAAAATGTCTGCCCAGACAACAACAATTCCGGATTTAAGCCAAAATAATCAAGGCCAAATTCAGGAGGCAGCATAATGGCTACAATATCAGGCATAGCGACAAAAGCAGCTTCAACTCTGGGTCTTGCTTCCGTAGTAATTGAAGCACATAGCATGGGTAAAAGACGCTCAAAAAATTGCGGAGCCCAAGCTTCTGCTGATAAATTCGTCAGAGATGAAATAGGTGCTTCGAAATTAAATTATCCGAGTGCAAAGCATGCTGCAACAAAGAAATTCTTTGCAGATAATGATTTTACTGACAAATTATACGAAATTGGCGGCAGAATCGGCGGATATTTCTCAGGAATTGGCGAATGCATAAAAAATAATATATTTACTGTCGGTTTTGGCACAATGGGGCTTATTGCAAAATCAAAAACAGCTAAAACAATTGCACTCGTTGGCATGGCAGCTTCACTAATTTTCGATACAATTGTGAACGGCACCAGTATTTTTGAAAGGAAAGATTACCTTGATAAATAATTGTTAAGAAATGTAAAGTACTCAAAATCAGCAATAGCTTGATTTTAAAAAATTTATTTAAAAATTAGTCCGAAAAAGAGCAATTTATATTCTTCACGGGACTTTAAACAGTAAAAGCATATTAAATTTTTGAAAAAATAATGTATTTTTAAAGGAGATAAAGATGATACAACCACAATACGCTCAACCGTATGCTCAGGGAACACCAAGTGCAAGTGCTGTAAACATTCAGATTTTTGAGCCGAAGGCATATGCTTCCCCTCAGCCTGCAGCTATGCAACCAAATTATACAAATCAATTATATAATTACCCACAAGCATCTTTATATGGGGCTGAGCAAGCTCCGTATGCTCCTTACCCGATGGCGCCAATGCCTCAACAATATCCCGGAATGCAGATGCCTCAATATCCCGGAATGCCAATGCAGCAGCCTTTGGGATATCCGGGCGGACAAATTCTGCCATACCCTGGCATGCAAATGCCTCAGCAGCCATTACCAGGGTATCCAGGAGGACAAATATTACCATACCCAAGTGCACAAATGCCTCAGCAGCCGGTTTATGAAGCACCACCGCAAGTTGTATCACCACAGCCACAGCCAATGCCTGAAACAGTAATGCAACAGCCTACAGTACAGCCTCAGGCACCAGCAGCACCAACTCCTGAAATTCAGGTGCAACAGCCGGTGCAACCAGCACAAACAGTTGATGTTGCAGGCCTTGTAACTGCCCTGCAAAGCACAGACCCGGCAGCACAAGAGGCAGCTATAACACAAATTGCAAACTACAGTCAAAGCGAGCCAGCAGTTGCCCAGCAGGTTTTAAACCAGCAGATTATGGGAAGTCTTGCAGATATAGTAAACGCAGACAATTCGCAACTACAGGATTCAACACCCGAACAGCTTGCGGCAATTGCAAAGGCTAATAATGGTGAACAATTAACCCCCGAAGAACAGCAATTAGCAAGCACAATATCTCCTAAAGCCGCAGCCGATAAAAATAAAATAATTTCTATGTTCACTTTGGCAATGTTACAGAAAAACCAAAGAGACGAATTAGACGCTTATATGGCAGCACAGGGCGAAACAAATAATTTAATTCCACTAAGTACAGATAATTTAATAGGTTTCAAGGAAATTCAAAACCAAATTCAGACAAATGAAAATCCGGAAGTAAGACTTGCAGGTATTCAAGCCCTGTCTTATGTGGCAAAACCTGAAGATGCTGCGGTAATTCAATCCTCACTTCAAAATTCCTTAAATGATCCTGAGCCTATTATTCAGCAAGCAGCCCAGGAAGTATTAAATAAATTTGGTGTGGCAGCTCAACCCCAACAAGAAGGCGTACAGGATAATGGCACACAGGAAGGCGGAGACATAATTCAAATGCCTCAGCAAGAAACAGCAGAAGTTGAACAAGCTCCAACAAACGAACAAGGCGGAGATATTATTCAAATGCCTCAGCAAGAAACAGCAGAAGCACAACAACAAGCACCAGACGAACAACAAAAAGGCGAAGTTGTTCAATTCCCGCAGCAAACCGCAGCTTAAATCTTTAAAAATACATGCGATTAAAAACCCGTCAGAAAATATGGCGGGTTTTTTGCATTGAAAATCGAAATACATATTGGCGAGATTTATATTTGTTAAGAAATTTTGATATTTTTTTAAAATAGTGTTTAATGATTATGTGAGTGACGATAAAATAAAACAATTTCAAACCAGAAAGCCCAAGGGCAAAAGCTTCAGCAGCAAAAACAAGTTAGCTGAAATCAAAAATTTTCTTGGATTTGAATATGTAAAATTAAAAAAAGATGTTAATGGCATAAGATTTAGCGAAAAAAGTCTTAGGGATTTTTCGTATGATTTAAAATACAATATTTCACTAATGAGAAAAAGTGACGAAGAGATATTTTTATATCAATATTTTATATCAGGCTCTGAATTAAAAAGGTTTTTTGAAGAATATATAAATGGCACAATTGAGGGTGAAATTATACAAATAGAAAAATATACACCGGAAAATCTAGCATGAGCGATTTAATTAATTTTTTAAAAGAATATTCACCAATTTTGTATAAATGTGAAAGGCCTTCAAGGTATATTGGAGGAGAATTTTTATCAATAAAGAAGGATTTTAATAAGGCTGATACAAAAGTTCTTTTGGCTTTTCCTGATAAATATGAAATCGGAATAAGTAATTTTGGTCATAAAATTTTATATCATATAATTAATCAAAAAAATAATATGCTGGCTGACAGAATTTACGCACCAGAACAGGATTTTATAGAGCTGTTATATAAATACAATAAGCCATTATATTCACTTGACAATAAGAAACCGATGAGAGAGTTTAATCTGATTGGTTTTGCGCTGCAATACGAAATGTCTTATACTACAATTTTAAAAATGCTTGAGATGGGCAAGATACCTGTGCTTTCATCTGACAGAAGGGATGATGACCCAATTATCTTTGCTGGAGGCCCTTGCGCCTATAATCCAAATCCGCTATCTGATTTTATTGATTTATTTTTAATTGGTGACGGAGAAGAGATTATAATAGAAATTGCAAACCTGCACAAAAAAATAAAAGATTTAAAAAGAAATGAAATTTTAGAAAAATTAAGCGAAATAGATGGCGTCTATTCTCCTATTTTTAGCCCCAAAAGAGGTAAGGTTAAAAAAAGAATTTCACCGTTAATACTTGAAAATCATCCTGTAAAATCTCCAATACCGCATTCGCAGAGTGTTCATGACAGAGCAACGGTTGAAATAAGGCGCGGATGCGGGAGATTATGCAGATTTTGCCAAAGTGCGCATACAAACCTGCCCATCAGGGAAAGAAAAAAAGATGATATTATAAAACTTGTTAAGGAATATGTGCAAAACACTGGTTATGATGAGTATTCGCTACTTTCATTATCTTCTAATGACCATGGTAAGATTGAAGAAATTATCGAAGAATTAAACAAGCATTTTAATGGTACAGATGTAAGTGTTTCTTTGCCAAGTCAAAGAGCAGACAGATTTTCTGTAAAACTCGGACAACTAATCCATGGTGTAAGAAAGGGTACGGTTACAATTGCGCCGGAGGCCGGAAGCCAGAGAATGCGCAATATAATTAACAAAAATCTATCTGAGGAACAAATTATATCTGCAACCCTTGCCAGTGTTGAAAACGGCTGGGATAAGATTAAATTCTATTTTATAATAGGTTTACCGTTTGAAAAAGAAGCTGATTTAGATGAAATAGCTATATTGTTAGAAAAAATAAATACAAAATGCAAGGAAGCCCATTATAAATTACCAAAAATTACTTGTTCCATTTCAACATTTGTGCCAAAACCATTTACGCCTTTTGGTGTTTGTGCGCAAAATCATCCAGATGTTATCAAAAACAAGATTTCATATCTTCGAAACAAAAGTGCACACTTAAAAAATGTTAAATTAAATTTTCATAATCCTGTAATTTCTCAGTTTGAAGCATTTTTGACAAGGGGAGATAAAAGAGTTGGCAGCTTTATTTATGAACTATACAAAAAAGGTTCATACCTTGAATCCTGGGAAGAAAATGTAGAATATGAGAAATATTATAAAACCGCAGAAGAGTGCGGTTTAGATATTAATACAGAAACAGCCAGAGAATATTCATATAATGACGAATTGCCTTGGGACATCATTGATACAGGCATTAACAAAGAATGGTTTAAAAATGAATACTTAAAGGCATCAAAGGCAGAATCAACTGTACCCTGTGAGACAAAATGTTCTAACTGCGGCGTTTGCAGCAACTTTAAAACCAAAAAGACTCTTGATATTTAACCGGGTCTTTTGTATATATAGTTTTTGACCACAGACAACCACAAAAACCAGTTTCAAGAAAGAGAATTAAGAGCTTCAATTAAATACACTTATCTAATATCGCGCATATAGCCTTCAAGGCGTTCGATTTTTGCAGCATTTTTGGTTTCGCCGTCATTTTTTAAAACTCGCACAGCCTTTTGCATAGCCTCTTTTGCTGCAGCAGTATCCTTGAGATAAATATTAGTATAAGCCAATGCTTCCCAATATGATACTTCTTTTGGATAAGCCTTTAATGCCTTTTCAAAATTTTCTTTTGCTTCTTTAAATTTACCCTGTTTATAGTAGGCACTTCCTAATAGATAAAAAAGTTTGCCCTCGGGATAAATTTTTATTGCAGCTTCATATGATTCAAGCGCTTTTGCATATTGTTTAAACTCAGCAAAAATTATACCTCTTAAAAGATAAGGAGGTTGAAAATCTTTTTTTGCAGCAATGGAGCGATTTAGAGCATCAAGAGCTCTGTGTCTGTCACCAAGTTCATAATAAGCACATGCAAGTTTAAAATAATGCTTATATATCTGGCCCTTACCATTTTTGATATCCAAGCTTGCAACTTTTATGACATCATAACACTGCTGCTTTGTTTTACAAATCTTATCAGTATTGTTTAAGGCCTTCTTACACTCAATACCTTTTGCAATATTAAAATATAAAAGCAGACTCACAAGAATAACAAAAACCGTAACAAAACCTACAAAGGGTCCATAGAGACTTTGGCGCCTGCTTAAACTTTTGATATAGTTATCATCAATATAATCAGATAAAATATCGGGATTTTCTTTTACATAAGCATTGTTTAAAACCATTTTTACAAAGTAATCAGTATTGGCAAAAATAGCTGTATATATATGAATTAATATGCACAAATACCCTAGAGTCGGATTATAGGTAATGTTTGAATAATATATAAGTCCTGCTTCAACGGCAAGTAGGATAAGTGCTTTTGGAAATATAAATTTTACAAGATAATATAAGGGCCCAAAAATAAGCGCAAAAAAATTAAACCGGGTAAAGAATTTAAATCTATCTTGTGATGATAAATTCATCACCATTTGACAATAACGCCAGTTGTGGATATTATTACCCTTGCCTTGGTAAAAATTATTATAATAGGAAACCTGAATCTTTTTAAAAACATCTTTCCACCCTTTACTTACGTTTAAGGAGTCTATGATGTTAAAAATATTTCTATTTTCCCGCATTATTACTATCCTTTAATTCTCTTATGCTTTGAAATCTTATTATATAATTGTACCACAAAAGTTGAACCAAGTCCTGATTGTGAAATTACAAAAATTTTCCCCTTGTGTAATTTGACGTATTCCTTGGTAATAGCAAGCCCCAGGCCAGTTGAAGCATTTGACTTTGTGTAAACATTATCAATTTGTGTAAACTTTTTAAAGATGAAATTGTGATATTTTTTCTCTATTCCGATGCCAAAATCCTGTACGCTTAATTCAAAACAATCACCAGCTTGTTTTGTTGTGATTATAATTTTGCCGCCTCTTGAAGAAAATTTAATAGCGTTGCCAATTATATTGTATAAAATTTGTTGAATTTTTTGAGAATCAGCTTTTAGTTCGCCATTGAATTCAGAATTAAATAAAACATTTATTTCTTTTGCATTAACAAGGGGGGCGAGCAGTCTTATTACTTCATTAATAATAGTATTAGGATTAAATTCCGTAATATTAAGCTTCATTGAGCCAGATTCAATTTTTGAAAAATCAAGAATACTGTTAATAAGCTCCATCAAGCGCAAAGATGACATGTTAATGTCTTTTATATACTCAAATTGTTTTTTGTTTAGTTTGCCAAAAATCTGTTCAAGTAATACCTCAGAAAAGCCTATTATAGCATTTAAAGGAGTTCTTAGCTCATGAGAAACGTTTGCCAAAAAATTAGTTTTTACATTATCGGCGCGAATTAATTTTTTATTTTGTTTTTCAATAATTTTATATGCATTTTCTTTTTCAAAAACAGCCTCTTGCAGCAAAGCTAGCTGGGTTTTATAAACATTATTAAGCTCGTAATCTTTAATAAGATAAGAATAAATATTTATAGACAATTCAAGTATAGAGATTTCATCCAAAGTAAAAGCTTCTTTTTTTGCAAAAACTGCAAAACCAAACAATGAGCCTTTGATAGCTAATTTAGAAAATAGAAAATTGTATTTTAAAAAGTTTGTATTAGATGTCAAAAGGGGTGATAGGTCAGGATATTCAAGCGGAAAAGTTTTTTCAACTTTTGAATTTAACAGTTTTAAAAGTTCTACATTTTTATCATCATTAAATAATTCTCGCAGACTCTTTTGTTCACAATCAAGAAAGCTCTTTTTGGTGATACTTATGTCATCCAAAAAATAGATTCCAGAAAAACAAGAATAAACCTCATTTGAGAGGTTTATTAAAATATTCTTATAAAATTGCTCTTGGGGCAGACCGGAATAGTCTTCTCTTTCAAGAATTAGGGATAGATTATCCAGTGTGTTACGACTAATGCTCATTTAAATATTATAAGACAGAACCAGCTGGCATGGCAAATTATAGCACAAGTTTATATCCGCCTTTTACAGCATTTTGCAAAACATCTTCAGTAATTTTTGTTCTTAAATTTTTAATGTATTTGTAAACATAGTCTGTCGGTAATTCTAAAACTTTAGCCAGCTCTTTGGCATAAACAATTCTATCAGTGTTTGCAATAAAGTAATCCAAAACAGCTTGTTCCCTTTGGGTGAGGGGTTTTTTGAATGTAAACTGTTTTTTAGTGTGTTCAATAAGCTCTGCACGTTCTTTTGAAAAATTATTTTGTATATCAACAGATTTTTTTGCCACTGAAGAAATATTTTCTTTTGAACTTGTAATTTTAGATGTAAAAGTTTGGGCCTCATTGTCTTTTTTACTGTTAGCCAAAACTATATCAATAATATCTCTGGTTTGTTTTTCTTCTTTTATAACCTTTCCAAGTCTTTTTGCATACTCTTCAAGCGTAATCTTTTCCAGTGAACTTCTCCATTGTTTAATCTCTTCTTTGCTTAAGTACTCGCTCATTGAACTTCCCCTTTAAGATTTCATTTCCGTCCTTCGTATATTTTATTTATACCACAAGAGAAAGTCGAAAATCTCGAAATATTTAGTAAAGTAAAATTTTATTTAATTTATTAAAAAGTTATTGACAATTAAAAATGAGCCCCTTAAAAAAGAGACTCATTAAATTAAAATCTAGAATTTTTTTATCTTATTTGTCATCAGCATGACCAGCTGTGCCAAGAACATCTTTCATTTTGTGCATTACCATTTCTTTTACAGCAGTTCTGCCAGGGCCCATATATTCTCTTGGGTCAAATTTTTCAGGATGTTCAATAAAGAATTCTCTGATTGTTGATGTCATAGCAAGCCTTAAGTCTGTATCAATATTGATTTTTGCAACACCATTCTTTGATGCATAATTAAGCATTTCTTCAGGAACACCTTGAGCATCAGGAAGATTGCCACCGAATTTATTACATTTAGCTACAAATTCTTTAGGAACAGAAGAAGAACCATGAAGAACAAGAGGGAAATCAAAGCCAATAACGTCATTTACAGCCTTTTTAATTTCAGCAAGTCTTTCAAAATCAAGCTTTGCTTCACCTTTAAATTTATATGCACCATGTGATGTACCAATTGCAACAGCAAGAGAATCGCAACCAGTTTCTTTTACAAATCTTGCAGCCTCTTCCGGGTCAGTATATGTTGAATCTTTAGCGTGAACTTTAACATCATCTTCAACACCGGCCAATTTGCCAAGCTCTGCTTCAACGGAAACGCCATGAGCATGGGCATATTCTACAACTTTTTTAGTTAAGGCAATGTTTTCTTCAAGCGGAAATCTGCTGCCATCAATCATAACTGATGAAAAACCGCCATCAACACAAGCCTTACAAATATCAAAATCTGCACCGTGGTCTAAGTGAAGAGCAATGGGCACGGTAGTTGTTGCAAGTGCTGCTTCAACCAATTTAATTAAATAAGTCTGGTTAGCATATTTTCTGGCACCGGCAGAAACTTGAAGTATAATAGGAGACCTAGTTTCTTCGGCAGCTTCAGCAATTGCCTGGAGGATTTCCATATTGTTTACATTGTATGCACCGATTGCATACTTGCCAGCAAGGGCTTTTTTAAACATTTCCCCAGTTCCAACTAATTTTCTTTCCATAAATTTAACTCCTAAAATTAAAGTAGTATCAAACTAAATGTATAACAAAATCAAGTATAAGACAAGAAATAAAAAATTTTAAATGTAAATATTTGTAAAAAATAGTCTAAATATACTAAAGAATTGCTCAGTAAAAATCGATATGAAGAAGTATAGATGAAAAAATAAGTTTTATTAGCAATAAATGAAGGAGTACAAGCAAATGGGCGGTAGAATCAACAACAACGGCGGGAACAATAAACAGTTTCAGCTGGGAAAACTAAGCTCGTCAGCTTCAAGTAAAAGCGGCAGCCAAAAATTAAGCAGCATGCAAGAAAATGCTTTTAGTTTATCAAATAATACCGGCACACCCAACACTCATCGTGCTTCACAAGCAGCCAATTTATTTGGCTCAATGAGCAGTGCAAAAAAAGCCCCAAATACAATCAAAACCAGCGGTAATTACGAATTTAATACCGATACTAACGCAAAAATTGCCAAATCAGACTACAGCAAACTTAAAAAAGCAGGCGGCAAAGCAGGAAATCTTTTTGGAGATGGAAGTATTAACATTAAAGATGGCATTAACGCCGAAGAAGCCAAAAGCATTATTGTAGAGCTTGAAGATTCAGGCTTTCTTGATGACGATAAGCTTACAAGAAAAGAAATAAAGCAGTTTATGAAAAATCTTGATATGAAAACTGGTAAAAAGCAAAAAACTGCTATTGATCAAATGACAAACATTCTGCAAAAGACTATCGATACTTTTCAGGATAAACAAGATGATACTGCAAAAATGCAAGAGGGTTACACAAGTGTAACGGATATAGCAACAAACAAAGCTGAAACGCTAACCTTTAAGCCCAAAAATAATATGCAGCTACAGACAATTTCCGAAAATGATGATCCTAATGATCCGACATCAGGAAATACATTAAAAAGCCTGATAAGCAAAGGTTACGATATTGAAAATATCTGCAAAGAAAAAGGCATTAAAGATACAAATGGCGTTATGCATAATGCTATAGATGAATATCTGCAGTCAAACCCTGAACTTTCAGACAGAATGGTTAATCTTTATAATAAAGACAAGCCAGAATCCGAACAGATTAGCAATATTAAAGATTTAAATTACGAACAAATTGCAAACATTAATTTGTATGACCCAAATGATACAAACAAATTTGAAATAATTACACCTGAATTCAAAATTCCTCTGCCGACATCAGAAACCACATCAGAAATGAAGCTTGAACAAAAGCAATTTGCAACAAGAAATACAAACACAAAGGTTGATATCAGCAAAGACAGCGAGTATAAAACAGTAGAAGATGCAATTGCAGCACAGTATGGATTAAATAAAGATGAAATGGGTGAAAATGCATATAATAATGCATTAAGCGCAATAGCATTTCAGGTAGCA
>CAJTXZ010000025.1 GCA_910583725.1 uncultured Vampirovibrio sp. | reverse complement strand
TGGTAAAGGAGGCAAGGGTGCTAACGGGTATATTAAGATTGAGTATTTGGATTAGCACTAGTGATTAACATACAAACCACATTAAAATCCTAAAATAAAGATTTAACGATGAACAACTTTTCGGGGCGCTTTTTATGTAACCTTTGGCGCCCTTTTCTTTATAAATTTTACAATTATACATTGATAAAAATGCCATAACAAAGGCAACCCAGGCAAAGCAGGTATCCTTGACAGCTAAAAAGCAATAATAACGAGAATTTTTCAATTTATTGTAGGCTATAATATAGTCATACAAAGAATTTCACGTCTATGTGTAGTTTTGTTTAATATTTGCCGCAAAAAGAGTAAACCTGTATCATAAGAACATAGGAAATCTGCCCTGGAGTGCTAAGGTTTAAGGATTTTGGCAGAAGGGTATTCAAATCGTCAATGTTACCGGCTTTTTTCGGTTATTTTCCCAAATATTCGGGATAGCGCATTTTAGAGTAGACACTAAAATGTCAAAATAACACATTGTCTTTCAGCGTTCGGGGCAACAGCCGCAGGTGTTTCGGGTTTTGCCAGCTTTTTTGCAGAGTTTCGTCTTTCTTATATACCGTGCCGTACAGACCTTGCGTTTCCTGGCTACTTATCTCCTTGTTTAGTGCCGGTTTGGTGTTTTAGGCGCAAGCGTTGCAAGCGCTGCGCTCGCTGTTTAGCAGTCTTGAGTTACCTCATGGCGACTATCCAAGGCATAAGTTTTATTTGTCAGACAGTATGTTACCTTGACACGGCGGGTTTTACCCCCTGCGTTGTTTCAGGTGACAGACTACAGCTTACTGTGCGACGCCAACCCGGCAGGCTCTGTGCAGTGCTACCCGTACTATGGAGGCTGTGCGGGCGCTTTGCGTTATAAGTAGGCTGGCCTTTTGCCACAGTCTTGTACATTCTCATTAGACGCGTATAGCCCCTTGGGGTATATTCACCCTTTAGCCCCGCCGGCTAGCAGCAGTTGTTTCGCTGCGTTGTGCCTAGGTTTTGAATTTTTCCTTTCTTATAGATGCAAAGTCACTGCTGTACAGCCTGCCTTACTTTGACGGTGCGGTATTACTACGTCTCCGGTACTACCCTTGATGCACACGGGACTTCGCTCAGCTAGTTAGGTTTCAGTTGCTATGGTAACACCCTTGCCCCTGCACCAAGCCAGAAGCAGATACTACGTGTTTTTGTGAACGCGAGGCTGACATATGCAGTTTTACTGTATATTTAGGTGGCATTTTAGCAGTTTAAAGCCACTCTAGGCGCTCGTTTGCAGACTCTATGCGGCACATATATACCGGGTACAGCTAGTTAAGGCTGTCTTATGTTGTTTAGGCCAGAGTCTGCAAGGGCCGCTATCTGGTTTCAGCTCATTCTAGTTATGGCAGTTTAAAGCGCAGGTACCGGTTTTACTGGCTTTATGCCTATTTTTTTGGGGGGCACGTCCGCACTTTGGCTTTATGCTAGTTAAGCCAGTATTCCATACAGGTAGAGTCGAGGTAGTCTTACTCAGCCGGATATGTGTGCGATATTATACCAGCCTTTTGATTTTATTGGCTTACAGCTGTGCGACAGGCGTCTAGCAGGCGCTATTCAGTGCCAGGAGGCGGGCGGCTGTGCAGGTTCCGAGAATGGTGCTTGCTGGGCTTATGTTCATTGGTCCTATACTCTCGTAGGAGAAAGTTTGCGTTATGCGTTTGACCTTAGCACAGGGAGGTTTGCGCCGCCATGGGCAGGTCATCAGCCCACAGGTGCATTTTCGGTGCGCTCACGTGCCCCTTTTGGTGCCCACTCTATGGTTTTTAAGATTCTTACGGAAGATATCCTTATGCGCCAAGCATATCTGGCTACAAGTACTGTCGCATGTCAGCTATATCAATGCTTTCACGCCTCTATACCCATAGGAAGGGCTTAAGCTGCTTATCTCCATTAGCCACCATTTACACTGGCTAGAAGGAGCTGCTGCAATATCAAGTAAAGCTAAGCTAGGCAGGATAACACCGCAAGCTGAGGCGGTTTATAGCCTTTGCGGTAAGTCATATGCATTAAGAAGACCTTACTGGGATATTTATCATACGCAGGCTCTTGTTGTCCCATCATTCACAACATATGCGCCTGCAGACTGTTGCAGACGGTTATACCTCTGGTGATTGCATTATCGTATGATATGCACGCCCTTTTGTCGGTATATTGGGAGCCTAAATATTAGAAGAGGTGCTTACAGCTGTGCGACCATGAGCCAGCAGGCTCTGTGCAGTGTATAAGCGCAGGCAGGTGTGCAGGCGCAGGTAAAGGAAGCTGGCTCGAGGGTGCTTGTCTAGCACATGTTATATGGGGAAGCATTCCACGAGGCACCATTCCCGCTTCTGGACATCTTAGCCATCGGGGTTTTGGCGTAGGTACTGAGTTTGACAAGCCTATTGCCTTTTCGGTGCGTCAGGTTTTGAAGTTATTTCCGTTTAGGCTTGCTTACTTTGTAGATTTATGCAAAGCTCTATTCACAAAGTGCGCCTGCTGCATTAGTTTTGGCATTTTAGCTGTAGGTTTTAATGCAATTATCTAAAAGCCTTTAAATCAACTCTGTTTGCCTTGCTCCTTATGACCGGATAAGCTTACTATCTTTGTCTTACTGTATTTTACCCGACTGCAGCACACTATACTGTGCGACCAGTCATCTGCAGGCTCTGTGCAGTGCCTATACAGGGTTGGCGGCTGTGAGGGCTCTGCAGGCGGCTGCGACCCCGACTATTTATGGTCATCGGATGGCACAGGTACTTTTACGGCACACATTTTGTATATAGGCAGCTTTAATGCAGGCAAATATAGCCCGACGTTTCCATTTTCGGTGCGCAGCGCAAAGGATTTGAAACTTTTCATATAACCCTTTCTATTGCAAATTATAAGCACATTAGCTACACCGCTAGCAGCAGTCATTTATGGTTTTGGCGGCTGTGCGGGAAGCGCATTAGGCACAGGTGATGATAATCATTGCTACCCGTTCATATTTTGGTCGGGCACTGGTCTTGGAGGCAGTTGCTATCAAGTTCTTTCACTTGGTAACGGACGGCTTTACAGCTCGGGGTTATGTAGTTCCACAGGAGGCAGCGGAAAGTGCAGTCACACCTATGCCTTTTCGGTGCGCAGCGCAAAGGATTTGATACATATGCAATTACCAATTCTGTTGACTGCAAAAAGCTGTGCGACGCCGGTGCAGGCTTTGGCTCTGTGCAATGCTCAGCTAGAGGTTGCGGCTGTGCGGGCGCAACAAACAGCAACTGCTACCCGTGCGACTTTTGGTCAAGCTCAAGTGCCGGCACCTCCGCAGGATATGCAGACTTTTGGTTTGGCAATGGAAGCGTAGGCGGTGATGGCCGACCGACCGCTTTTGCTGTTTCGGTGCGCTGTTTATTCTAATACAATTAGTATACAGGATTTTAATTTGTAAATTATCCATTCCTAATAGAGTTTCCGATTATAAATATTAATTATAATGACTCGTAAATTGATGTGTATATAAAGACTACAATTAACAAAAGAGCAGAGAGGTTATTTTGTCCTGTACCCACAGGGCTTACTGCATAGAGATATTATGACGTTTGTCTTTCTTGATGCATATTATCCGCATTAGCTGCAATAAGCAAAATAGCATACAGCACATCATATATACCTTTGGCTTCTGCATATGTTACAGCTGTGCGACATCTGGAGCGCAGGCTCTGTACGGTGCTACTGGCGCGATGATGGCTGTAGCGGGGCTCAGTATAACGATTGTTCGCCAGGCCATATGTGGATGGCAAGCAAGGTAAGCGACGGCAAGGTTTTAACTCCCAGTTTTAGCGCTGGCGGTATAGAGATGGCAGGTGCCTGCGGTAATGGATATTGTTCTATTACCTATGCCGTTTCGGTGCGCTGTATGTCTTTTGGTATTGCACCTTCTAAAGATTTCCATATCAGATAAGTACTCCAAACATAGACACTTACAAGCGGATACCACCAGTATTACACCCATACAGCGTATAGAAAGAGCGGCTCTTTAGGACATACCCAGGTGCTCTTCATGCCAGTATGTATTATTCCTTACAATACCTGGTTTTAGCTGATTCAACACCTGCAGATAATGCTGCACGGTTAGGCTCTGTGCAGTGCTACTGGGCCAAAAGCTGTGCGGGCGCTAACGATAGCAACTGCTACCCGTACGCAGCATGGTCAGGTGTTATGCACTCATCCGACGTTTACTACGCGCCCATACATTTACTTAATGGCAGCGTAGGTCTAACAGGCTCTTGCAATACCGGTTACTGTGATAGTACATATGCTCTTTCGGTGCGCTGTAGTCCTAGGATTTGAATAACTTATACTAGTTATAAAAGATGATAAGGCGCCAAAGTCCTACAGATTGGCAGGCTCTGTGCAGTGCGGAGACTGGGTGCAGTATTGTTTTGGTGCAGATTATGACAGCAATTGTTTTGCTAATAATTTGTGGTCACAGACATATGCTGGCGGCTATTATAAAGCCATCTGGATGGGAGGCGGCAGCTTTGGTAACATAGCCTGCGGTGACGGCAAGTGCACTGCCAGGATGGCCTTTTCGGTGCGCCAATAACGATATATTTTGCTGCTTCGTGTTTTATAGCTCCTATGGACGATATTGGCTTTAGCATTTCCTTTTTACTCCATCGCACAATACATTTTAGCCTATGTGATTTTTACAGCCTTTTAGATATCTTTTCTATACAGACAATAGCTGTGCGACTACATGCCAGCAGGCTCCAGCGGCACAGTAGGCTGTATATGTATAGATGCCTGTCATGGCGCCAATTATGCTTGCCATCCGGGAGTTGTATGGTCGTCATCTCGGAATGATATACTGTTTAGAGGAGGCTGGTTCCATACAGGCAAGCTTGATGTAGGCGGGTGGGAAGCTTCCATGCCTGCTTCGGTGCGCTGTGCACGGATTTAAATTTTCCTTACAATGTTAACCTTCCAAGATACAAACTTTCCGTTTATTGTATACAGCTGTGCGAAGGAGGGAGTGGAGGCTCTGTACGGTGCGTATCGCAGGGAGGGGCTTGCATAGGTTCTACTAGCGGCTGCGACCCGAGTTATGTATGGTCGCAGACTACGAGAGGCTCTATATGGTTTAATTATTTCCTTCAAAATGGAAGCTTAAAGGCGCACGGGCATAGTAAAGAGCTTGGCTTTTCGGTGCAGTCATCAGGCTTTGAGCAAAGATTTTCCAATACTATCCAAAGCTCCAGGCTGTGCGGGCGCAGCCATAGGTACAGGATACGCTGGCAACTGCTACCCACATAACGTTTGGTCAGGCGTTCTGCCGCAAGATGACAATAGGTGCTCATACCGCATAGAAACGGGGAGTTTTATTCCAGGCTGCTGGCCTGGTACACTTGCCCTTGGGGTGCGCTGTGTCCGGCTGTGAATACTACAAGATTTCCATAACAAGTTTTAAACTATACAAATAACAAGGTTAAAGAGTGTTTCAAAGAGAATAGAGGCTGTGCGGGCGCGTTGTATGACTACTGCTATCCTTTTGATGTATGGTCAGGCGCATTTCGCGATAACGGTTATTATACAGCATCAGCATTTATGAACGGCTCGTTTGGCAGCGATTTATCCTGTGACAGTACAGGCAGATGTGATTATACTCATGCCTTTTCGGTGCGCCGTCATTGTCTTTAAGGCACTCACACGACAGAATATATCTATGGATTATTATTAGAAAGATTTCCGCATTTTTTCTAAAGGCTATAGACAGAGTTTACCTTGGGCTTTAAAACTACACTCCACAATAAAACACAGGTTTACTGCCTCTGCATGGCATTCATATGGTGCTCAAAATACCTTATGATATTAGGCATATTCCAGAGCTGTGCGACAACTGGAGCGCAAGCTCTGTACAGTGCAGCGAATTGCGCGGAAATTCCTGTGCGGGCGCTGCCGAGAATAGCGGCTGCTTCCCGTACCATATCTGGTCTTCGGAGACTGCCACATACCCGGATTATCAGAATCACTATATACGTGGCGGCAATTATAAACCTTGGGTTGGCACACGCATTTATGCCTTTTCGGTGCGTTGCAATAGTTTATAGTGTACACTACAGGCAATATACACTTATATCAATATATTACAGGATTAGATATACCGGAATAAACCGCAATTAAAGCTTTTCACGCGTGTAAAAGATTTCCTTACTGAACCACATCTGTTACCCGGCGCACCCAGTAGGTTTTTACCTAAAAAGACTCATTGCAGAAAAGCACTATGTGCTAAAAAGAGGTATGTCAGTTTCACAAGATACCTCTGCTGGCAGAATGCTGTATCATACATATGCACTGGCTCTGTGGCCTGCGCTCCACACCCGGGCGGCTGTGCGGGCACCGGCACCTGCTACCCGTATGTAGTATGGGGAGAGCTTATGAGCTCAGGCATACCTTTTACGGGACACTATAGCGAAGGACTTTTACATCCTTCCTTATTGAATGACAAGCCCTGGGCCTTTTCGGTGCAACAAGGCTGCCCGGTTGGATTTGGCAATAACTTTCTGCTTTATG
The DNA here is from genome assembly GCA_910583725.1 of uncultured Vampirovibrio sp. Lineage (GTDB taxonomy): Bacteria > Cyanobacteriota > Vampirovibrionia > Gastranaerophilales > Gastranaerophilaceae > MGBC122484. Next base: position 29,715 of record CAJTXZ010000025.1, on the reverse strand, counting down.
CATACACGTGCAAGGCTCTGTACGGTGCTCGCCGCATTATGGCAGCTGTGCGGGCGAAGGCTATGGTACAGGATATGCCAATAACTGCTATGCTGCAGAGATGTGGTCAGCAAGCCCCGCCTCATCAGGTATCTATCACAGAGGAAAACTGAGCGGCGGCTCATATAGTATGAACTACTATTCAGACACGCTTGGCTTTTCGGTGCGCGTTTTCTGTTAGCAAGGTTTTGAACCATGATTTCCTGCCCAAAGCTACAACTTAAATCTGCATAAAATATTCCAAGTTATATATAGCTCATGCTGCACAAGCTATGCAACCTCAAACTGGCAGGCTCTGTACGGTGCGCGGCTTATTACGGCTGTGCGGGCGCATCCATCGGCACAGGATGGGATAACGGCTGCTGGCCTGCAGAGTTTTGGTCCTCCTCATCAAAAGGAAGCAGCAAATACCACGGAAAGTACCTGAAGAATGGCAAGTTAACAGACACAGGAGGCACTATTACACTTGCCTTTTCGGTGCACCTGATACACATAGAAGGCTTTTAACCTATAGTTTCCTATCGTATTTGAATACATATTGCATACACCAGCAATAGTACTATTGACGGCTGTGCGGGCTCTTATGGAGGCAGCTGCTGGCCGTATGTAGTGTGGGGTAAAGCTTCTGATGGCACCTCTACATTTACAGGACACTTTGGCGGAGGCGGGCTGGGCTTAGCTGCAGGTTATGATGTCACTTGGGCCTTTTCGGTGCGCTGCAAGACATAAGTTTATGCTCCCTCCTGGCTTTGATTGTGATTTTCTATTTGTCATAATGAACATACAATAAGATACACGAAGAATTTAAAGGAGTAATTTACACCATACAGCACATTACAGCTGTGCGAAGGCGGATCAGGAGGCTCTGTGCCTTGCGGCGCCAGCTGGACAGACTGCAAAGGCTCTATAGATAGCCACTGCCGTCCTCATGTTGTATGGGGAGGACCCACAACAAGCACTATACCGCTTACAGGGCACTTGGGTGGCGGCAAGCTTTTTCTATACGAGAATTACGGTATATCTTATGCCTTTTCGGTGCGCAGCACAGTAATATTACACGTTTTTTGGAGTTGTTTTACGATTTCCTATAAGTCATAAGCACTTATAGAGCAAAACCCATACATACTACACAAAGTTGCCCTGCGGTACTCCATTAGAAAAATACTAAAAAGAGCAAGTCAAATATTTTCTGGAGCATATATAATAAGGCTGTTTACTCACACTGATGAGCCAAAGTGACTGCAGCTGTATGCCAGCACATATCTTATAGCGCCCTATGAGGCTCTGTGCGGTGCGATGGCGGTTGGGGCAGCTGTGCGGGCGCAACAAACGGCCACTGCTACCCGTGCGACTTCTGAACAGGCTCCTCAGTAGAGTCCTCCTCTAGTTACCTAGATTTCTGGCTTGGGCTTGGCAGCGTTGGAAGTGACGTGCGCAGTGCAGTCTATGCCTATTCGGCGCTATAGATTTTAGATGGCGTATCACACACTTATGCAAGGATTTAAATAAAGATTTCCTATCATCTTATACGAATATTTCTAATAGCATACAAGAAAACCACCTGTTTTCAATCTAAATAAATTATAAAAGCAGGCTAATGAGCAATATACTTTTTAGATTGATAAGAATCTCTCTCCCAAAGGATTCTATCAATCTTATTCATTGTCTCAAACTTATTCCTTGCCCATAAGGGCGCAATAAGAGTACTTGACAGGCCGCTTCCCGCTACCCTGTGCACAGTGGTTTCAGGCGGTAAAATTTCAATAATATCGCATACAAGATTGCAATATTCATCCTCGGATAAAAGTTTAAGAGGGTTTAACTTATGAATTTTTGCAAGAGGAGCGTTCTCTAAAACAGTGAGTGCGTGAATTTTTATACCGTCAACTCCAAGATTTGAAAGAATTCTTGCTGTCTTTAACATATCTTTTGGCGTTTCATTAGGAAGCCCAAGTATTATATGAACACAAACCTTTATTCCTCTTGCCTTCGCAAGATTATAAGAATTCTCAAACGTCTTAAAATCATGCCCTCTGTTTATTAATTGTAAAGTCTTATCATTGGCGCTTTGAAGGCCTAATTCAAGCCAGGGGTTTTTATATCCGGCAATTAAATCCAGCTTTTCACAATCAACACAATCCGGGCGTGTACCGATAGAAATACCGACAACCCTTGAATCACAAAACGCTTCGTCATAAACTTTTTTTAAAACATCAACCGGCGCATAAGTATTTGAAAAAGCCTGAAAATAGGCTAAAAACAGCTCTGCCTTAAATCTTTTTGGCAAATTTTCAATCGCAGTTTTGACCTGTTCTTTAACAGAAAGTCTTGAAGAGTGCGCCATTGAAAAACTGCCGGATTCATCACAAAATATGCAACCGCCGGATGATATTGTGCCATCTCTGTTTGGGCATGAAAACCCGGCATCAAGCGTTAATTTATATACCTTTTTGCCATATAAGGAAAAAAGATAATCACTGAATGTAAAATACCTTTTATTATTCCTGTACTTCATCATTTTGCTGGGGCGGATAAATATAGTGTTCGCCACATTTTGGGCATACAACTTCCTGTTGTTTATCATCAGGCATTATAACAACCTCAAAAAGTTCTCTGCAGCTAGAGTTTAAACATCTAATCGCCCAAGTTGGCCTAACAATTCTTGCCATAATTAAACATCCCCATAAAACTATCAGTACAAAAATATACTATAATAAGAATACGAAAATGGCAATAAACTTATGTTATAATAATATAACAAAGTTACAGAAGAATAATTCAGGAAGACAACAAGATGAGAATTTTAATTTCAAACGATGACGGTATAACGGCTTTAGGTATTAAAGCTTTAATGACAACGTTAAGCAAAGAACACGAGGTTTATGTAGTTTCCCCCGACAGAGAAAGGAGTGCCGCAGGACACTCTTTAACGCTTCACACCCCCATAAGAGTTGAAGAGCTGGAATCAAAATTCGGCGCAAAAAGGGTATGGGTGACATCAGGCACCCCGGGAGACTGCGTAAAACTAGGCATTATAGAACTTTTAGGAGAAAATGAAAGACCCGATTTAGTTATTTCAGGAATAAACCACGGACCGAATTTAGGAACAGATATTCTATACTCAGGAACAGTAAGCTGTGCTATGGAAGGCGCCATGCTAAACTGCCCGAGTATCGCGGTAAGCCTTGCTAGCATGAGCTGTGACCCTATGTATTTTGATGTAACAGCAGATTTTGTACTAAAATTTTTGCCTAAAATTGAAAAAATAAAGTTCCCGGAAAAAACAATTCTTAATATAAACACACCCGCCCTTGAAGAGATGGACATTGCAGGCGTTGAAATCACAAAACTCGGCTCAAAAATGTTCACTGATGAATACGAAAAAAGAATTGACCCAAGGGGCAAAGTTTATTACTGGATGGCAGGCGAATTAACCACAAAACACGAAGAAGACGGTACAGATATAAGTGCAGTTCGTGCCAATAGAATTTCAATTACACCAATTACCTTTGAAATGACCCACAAAAGTATTATGGCAGAATTAGAACGTGAATTCTGCAAAGACGGTATATGTGACTGGTACGGCTATGGGGCACACCAAAAAGATTAAATTATGTTGTCTTTAGTGCAAGACATAAGGTAACATAAAAATATTATACAGTTTAAAAATCTCCGGTAAAATCAAAATTCCCGGAGATTTTTATTATAAAGCATTTTTGTTGTACAATTTTGAAGGATTAGAAAATCTTAAGGAAATATATGAAAAAAAGAGCTTATATAAGTGTTTTTGACAAAACAAACATTATTGAATACGCAAACAAGTTAATTAAAGCAGGCTATGAGATAGTTTCAACAGGAGGAACATATGACCTGCTTATAAACAACAATATTAAAGCAACAGAAAGTGCTAATATTACAGGTTTTAGAGAACTTATCGGCGGCAAAGTAAAATCCCTTCATCCTAAAATTTTTGCTGGAATTTTAGCTAATCAAAAAGAAAGAGAAGAACTTATAAAAGATAACTATGAGCCCTTTGACCTGGTTTGCGTAAATTTATACCCCTTTGAAAGTTATAAAGACAAAGATGTTGATATAGAAACCCTCATTAAAAACATTGACATAGGCGGAGTTGCACTATTAAGAGCAGGCGCTAAAAATTATGAAAATGTAATTGTAATTTCAGACATAAAAGACTACGAGTTAGATATTAATAACATAGATTTAAAAACAAGAGAAAACCTTGCCCTTAAAGCATTTAACAGGACATCAAAATATGATTTTGAAATATTCACAGAACTTAACAAAAAGTTTAATTCAGATGCAGACAAAGACTCTCTAAATAATCACAAAGCATTTTACTTAAATAAAATAAAAGATTTACGATACGGTGAAAACCCGCATCAAAAAGCTGCCTTATATTCTTATGATAAAGAAGTAGAGTACGAATTCTTAAACGGCAAAGAATTTTCATACAACAACATAATTGATGCAACAGCAGCGCTAAATATTGCAGCAGAATTTTTTGATGTTAACGCCTGTGTCATAATAAAGCACACAAACCCATGCGGTGCAGCGCTTGGAAAAACTCTTATGGATGCCTGGCAAAAGGCACTTGACTGCGACCCCTTAAGTGCATTTGGAGGAATTGTGGCATTTACTAAAAAGGTGGACTTAGATATTGCAAAAATGCTAACTTCTATGTTTTTAGAGGTAATAATAGCGCCCGATTTTACAGATGAAGCTGTTGAAGAATTAAAGAAAAAGAAAAACTTAAGGGTTGTAAAATTATTAACACCGCTTGATGAATATTTAAAATTTACCCAAAAGGAAATCAGATTCACACCCTTTGGCGCCCTTTTGCAGGAAAAAGATTCAAAAGAACTTGACCCCGATACATTTAAAACAGTGACAAAAGAAAAACCCACAGCAGAAATGATTGAAGATATGGTTTTTGCATTTAAAATAGCAAAACACCTGAAATCAAACGCCATCGTTGTTGCAAAGGATTTAAGAACACTTGGCCTTTGCGGCGGGCAAACAAGCAGAGTGGGCTCGGTTGAAATTGCACTAAAAAGAGTATGTGACAGTGCAAAAGGTGCAGTCCTTGCAAGCGATGGTTTCTTTCCTGCAGTTGACAATATAGAAGTGGCAGCACAGGAGAGAATTGCAGGAATTATCCAGCCGGGCGGAAGCATAAAAGACCCTGATGTGATAAAATTAGCTGATAAACTTGGCCTTGTTATGGTAACAACAGGAATAAGACATTTTAAACACTAAATTTGGTAAACTCTATGACAGATAATTCATTACAAACAAATAAAAGAGCAATAATGGGGCTCTCAATGGGACATTTTATGGTTGATTTATATGCTTCAGCTCTAATCCCCTTGTATCCATTTTTAACATCAAAATTAGGCATAAAATTATCTACAATAAGCCTGATTATAGCTTGCGGGCATTTGTTTTCATCAATGATGCAGCCATTATTCGGCTTCATTGCAGATAAAATGCGCCACAGAACCTTTATGGTCTGGGGCCTTGTTATGGGTGCTGTTTTCATACCATTAACCGTAATCACAAATAAAACCTGGCTTGTTGCATTATTTCTTCTTCTTGGAATGTGCGGAAATGCACTCTTTCATCCTCAGGTCACAAGTCTTGTAAACACATTTAATTTCAACAACCCAAACCTTTCAAAATATATGGGTGCCTTTATGGGCCTTGGCACAATAGGATATGCACTCGGCCCCGTCATATCATCAAGCCTTGTTGAACATTTTGGCGTTTATTCACTCTCATATGTAACCATACTAGGTGTTTCAACCGCAATAATTCTATATTTTCAGGTGCCAAAAATTCCATCTTCAACAATAAACAAAAGTAAAGAAAACTTTATAAAGATTATGAAAGAAATTTTAAATAAAAAACCGTATCTTTCATTAATTTGGATTGCAGTTGTAAAATCAGGTGTCAGCATCAGTTTTGGAACATATGCACCGTTCATCTTAAAGGAAAGAGGATTTACGCTAAGCCAGATAGGAATAATAATTTCTCTGTTTTTTATTTTGAGTGGAATTTCAATGCTCACAAGCTCTAAAATTGAAAAAAGAATCGGCGCGGAAAATATTATAAAACTCTCATTCTGGACAATTTTGCCGCTCGTTTTGTTATTTATGTTCACCATTGACAAATTTCCGCTTCTTGCAGTTTTAATATTCATCCTAACAGGCTATTTTACATTCCTGTCTGTTTCTCTCACAATCGTTGCTGCACAAAACCTTATGAAAGAACACAAGGGTGTAATTTCAGGCGTTATGCAAGGATTTTCCTGGGGTATCGGGGCATTGAGCCTTGCACCTTTAGGGTATATTGCAGAAGCAATCGGCGTTGATAAAATTTTAATTGTAATGGCACTCATAGCCTTCTTTACAGGCTTTTTTGGAATATCAAAAGACCTGAAACAAGTATTCAAAGAAAGCGTCTAATTTTATAAAATACGCATTAAGTCCTTACATCAAACCTTTGAGCCATTATATTAAGTTTTATTAAGCAAAATTTACCAAAAATAGCAATTTTTAACTCCAAAAATACTTTATTAAATCAGGAACAGGGATTAATAAAATTAAAGGGAGATAAAGGATTATGGCAATAGGTGCAAGAGACAGAATTGATGCAATGTTGGTAAAAAAATATGCAATGCAGAAAGTTGATAACCCAATCATTCAAACATCAATGATTGACCCAAACAAAATGTATGAAGCAATGAATGACTATGCACAAATGCATTTAAGCATGCTAAACATTCAGCAAAAACTAAAAAATACCTGCATAAGCGCCATTGCAGGAAGCATTCAATACACAAAATCAAGAAATCTAAAATCAAGAAGGCCAAAAGAAGCAGTAGCAGCAAAATAAGTTTCTAAAAGCTATTTGTGTACGGATAATAATTTATGATAAAATTGGCGAATGAGAAGGATAATTTTAGCTTCAAATTCGCCAAGAAGAAAAGAAATTTTAACAAAGGGAAATATAGATTTTACCGTTGTAAAATCTAATTATAAGGAAGAAAGCTTTAAATTTTATAAAGAAAGCTTCATAAAAAAGAACTCTCTGTATAAGGCCCTTGATGTTGCAGAAAGAATAAATTACCCTGCAATAATTATAGGCGCCGATACAATGGTAATCCTCGATAGTGTGTGTTTATTAAAGCCGGCTGATTTCAGCAAGGCTTTTTTAATGCTAAAAAACCTTTCAGGAAAAACTCACAGAGTAATAACTTCAATTTCCCTTGTTGACAGCACAACAAAACAAAATTTAACAGAAACCTGCACCACATTTGTAACATTCAGAGAACTCAATGATACTGAAATAAAAAATTACCTGAATACCTTTAAACCATTTGACAAAGCAGGAAGTTATGGAATTCAGGATTTTTTATCAATTGATGAAATCAATAGCCCGCCAAAAAACAGTTTCATTCAGAAAATAAATGGCGATTATTATAACGTTATGGGAATTTCATTAGTTAAATTAACAGACTTATTAAAACAGTTCTGCCAATTTAACTAATTTATAAAAACCCTAATACTTTATGCAAGCTGATCAAAAATTCTTTCGGCTTTAATATCCATTGTTTCAGACAGATTGCCCCCTGTTGTTCTTGCAAAAACATTTGAAAACATTGTCTTAATACGATCTGCGGCTGATGAGTTTAATCCATCATAATCATTTACAGCTTCAGTATGCTCTATAGAAATTAGTTTGTTGTCACCATTTGCATCTAAGCTGTCACTATATACCCCAACATAAAGATGTTCAGAGCCATCAGGGGCGGGACTATCGCCAACGCGAAAATCAATATATCCTGAAATGCTTGTATTATCCCGATTTAAAGCTTCATTTAAATCGCTTATCTGGGCAGTTATAAAATCCCGGGAACATTCAGAACAAGCAGCAATGCTTTTTGCTATCCTCCGCGCATCATTTTCGTTCTTGCCAACTCTAAAATCTCCGGCAAAATTTATACCATTGAAAACTTTTGAAATCATCATTCAACACCTCTTTCTTAATATCAAATTATGCAATATATAAAAACGCGTAAATTTTAAATTTTGCGTAATGATGTTGTAATTGTAACGATTTTTAATATTCAAACACATGGTGTAAAATATTAAATATTTTCTAGAACGTTTCAAGCAATATTAGTATTGGCAAGCATATTTCTACAATATTATTAAACACCTGTACTATCATATTTGCACATTTAGTATTTATGTAGTTTAATAAAGTCAAGGGAGAGCTTAAAAATGCTTGAAATATTTAAAACGCAAGATGATAAAACTCTTAAGACTTTAAGCTTGAACGATGCTGAATCAGGCTCTTGGTTTAATATGATAAACCCGAGTCTTGAAGAAATCCAAAAAGTGTCGATTGTTTTAGACCTGGATGAAAGTTTCTTAAAAAACTCCCTGGATGCCGATGAAACCTCCCGTATAGAATATGAGGACGGAAATCTTCTTGTAATCACAAATATCCCTTTTATGGATGAAGAAGGTAATTTTGACACGCTTCCTTTGGGTATAATTTTTACCCCGGAAAGTATGATAACAGTCAGCTCTATGGAAAATAAAATAATAAATTCCTTTAGCAGTGAAACCTCAATGTATTTTGATACAAGAAATAAGACAAATTTTATGCTGAATATACTGTTTAGAGCAGCAAAATTTTACTTGCGATATTTAAATATAATCAATAAGCATTCAGAAAGAATTGAAGATTCACTCAAAAAAACAACCAGCAATAAAGCCCTTTTTCAGCTTATGGAAGTGCAAAAATCTCTTGTTTATTTTACAACAGCCCTAAAGGACAATCAGGTTGTGCTACAAAAAATCTTAAGAATAGCTAACGCTTCCAAGGGTCAGGGCGGAATTTTAAAGTTTACGGAAGATGATATAGATTTACTTGAAGATGTCATCATTGAAAATAAGCAGGCTGTTGAAATGGTAGAAATGCACAGAACAATCTTAGAAAGTATGATGGACGGCTTTGCATCAATTATAAGCAACAACGTGAATGTGATTATGAAATTCCTTGCTGCAATTACAATTATCCTCTCAATTCCTACCATGTTTGGCACCTTCTGGGGGATGAATGTTTCCGTACCATTCGGGCAAAACCCCTGGGGCTTTATGATTATAATCATATTGTCTATGATAGCTGCAGCTGCTGCTGCAATATTTTTTAACAAAAAAGGTATGTTTTAGCCTGAATGACATTCTTTTATTCTCTGGAAATACCTGATATCACATTGTTTCTTAAAAGTCCCAAAGTATTGGCATAAATAAGTTTTCTTTTGGTGTTATATTTTTTAAATGCAGCCAAAAGTCCAGCCTCGTCTTTATTTTTGATATAAAGTTTCAAAATATTATACTGAAAAATATTATCTAGCATATCTTTATTCAGACAAAAATAATATTCTTTTATGAGGGCCCTGGCGCACAGTATCTTCGCCTCATCTGACTCATTCTTATATAAAATATGAAAAATGGTTTGAAGAGTTCTATTATATGAATAAATATAAAGCTTTTTATCTTCATAGTATATTCCTGATTTATTTAACTCTTTTAATATTAAACCCACTGCTCTGAGCGCAGAAATAACATAATCAAGACATATATATTTGCCATCAAGGCTATTTTCCCTCTTTCTGTGATAATAAAACACACTATCCACAAGACTTATTCTTTTTGCCATAAGTACACATCGGTTTAAAAATACCGTATCCTGAGCCTTTGGGCATTCATTTGGAAACATTATTTTATTTTCATTGACCATTGAAGCTTTATAAATAGCGCTTTGCCACTCATATGTAAAATTAAACCTGCTTTTTTCTATTTCATCATTCAAGCAGCCAATAAAAAACTTGCCATCTCCATAAATTTCCTTCCTTTTTGCCTTCACAATATCTGCATCATCTTGTTTGGCCTTTTTATAAAGTGTTTCATAAAAGGCTTCATCAATATAATCATCACTATCCAAAAAACCAAGATATTCCCCTCTTGCAATAATAAGACCAGCATTTCTTGCCATTGCAGCATTTTGTTTCTGTTTAAATTCAATAACTTTAATTCTTTTATCCCTCTTTGAAAAATCAGTCAAAACTTTAAGAGAATTATCGCTCGAATAATCATCTATACATATTATCTCAATCTCCCTGAGTGCCTGACAAAGAACGCTATTCAGGCATTTATGAAGATATTCTTCAACATTGTAAATCGGAATGATAACAGAAAGTTTTACGGTCTCAGACAGCATTCGACATATCCTTTTGAACATTTTTATTTAATAAAGCAAGAAACTGTGATTTTATATTTTTACTCTGAAATATATAACACAAATCATCTATCCTATTGTCTTCTAAGATTGGAAGAAGAAACATCTGATTTTTAAAAATGTCAGCGCCGACAATGTCCTTTAATCTACAGTCATTAAAAATCCGGACAAATATTTTAATTGCATATTTCTTAATCGAAACATCATTAATTTGAAATATGATTCTATATAATTTCTTCAAATTCCTTAAATAAAGCATAATATAATCAGATTCTTTAATTCTATAAAAATTATCATTCACTGACTCTAATATCATTTTTCTTGCATTTATTTTAGATTCAATAATTTTAGTGTATTCAAAGGAAGAATCTGTTAAACTGCCACATCTTTTTACATAGTGATAATAAACATCATCCACATATTCAACCTTATTTGAGTTTAAAAGCACATTAAAAAGAAAAACTAAATCTTCACACGTATATAGTTCCTCAGAAAGCCTTATGTTGCATTTATTAATTATATCCTTCCTGTAAATTGCAGTTGTCCATTGGTATTCAAAGAAGAATTTATTGTCACCGTTTTTATGTATCCTTTCCTGCAAGGGTTCTATTATTACATCATTTGAAACATAGTGCATTTTTCTGTTTCCCTTTATAACCTCAGCACCTGATGTTTTAGCTTTGGTGTAAAGGGAATGGTAGAAGGAGGAATCAATGTAGTCATCACTGTCTATGAAGGATATGTATTCTCCTTTTGATAGGTTTATTCCCATGTTTCTTGTATAAGAAGAACCTTTGTTTTTGTTTAAGGATATTATTTTAATTCTTTTATCTTGTTTTTTATATTGATTAAGTATGGATAGAGAATTATCTGTTGAATTATCATTGATGCATATTATTTCTATATCTTTTAGTGTTTGATTAATTACACTGTTTAGACATTTTTTAAGATAATCTTGTGTATTAAATATTGGAATTATTACTGATATTATTGGCATTTTTTTAATTGTTTTCTCTTTCAAACTTAGATTTTCTTCTTTTTATGTCTTGGGGGTTGGTATTCAAAATATAATCCAGACTTGTCAAAATAATATTAAGCATAATGAAACAATTAAGCAATAACAAAGTGTTTATGATTTACAAAATTCAACATTTTAGTGCTTTTTTGGGATAGTTTGGGGTTCATTAAGACAAACAGCACATATTAATGCTCAAGATTTACAATAAAATCTCTTAACATTCTTGTATTAGCAAAAATATCAAAAGATAAATTAAACTGATAAAATCTAAAATCCTGAAGTATGCAAACAAGCTTTTTTACATTAGCAGTATCATACTCATCCCTCATTTGCTTAATTGTTGAATGTATGATCTGGGCAATAGCCCTGCCCTTATCCTCCATTTCAATAATATCAGGTTCTTTTGTATATTTAATTTCAGGAAAAATACAAGCTCTAATTGGATATTTTGTTTTAAAATTATTGTGATAACTGGAAATATTAAATACATATTTATTATTGGAAACATTATTTGAAACAAACTTTACATTAAGTTTATTATAAAGTCTGCTATACATCTCAGGCGAAAGCGTTATTATAGAATAAATAGGGTAGGAATAAAGACTCTCATTTTCCTTATTTAAAACAAGATAATCATCCGCAACATAATTAAACCCTTCAATTAATGATGTAACAGCAAGGGTTGATTTTCCTCTGTGTCCTCTGGCGCAGAATAAAACACCTTTACCATTAAGCCCTACAACCGCCCCATGAACAAGACTGGTATTATCTGTCTTTAAAATCTTATAAAATATTTTAACAAATATATGACCATGTTTAATAAACGACTCAGGATTTGGACTATTTACCGCAAAATAATAAGTATTGGTTTTATGGTTATAGGCATAAAAAGACTTTTTCTTTTCATCAGTCAAAATAATTATCTTATCTTCAAGATAACCGGTATAAGAATTTGGAAAATCAGTGGCATAAACCTTTAAAGCCTTATCAATATTCCCTTTTGCAAGCATTTCAATCCTTAATCTTAGATTATGCGCAGGGTTAAACTCTTTTGATAGTTTTGATGGCAACCCAATTATATCATCTTCTTTCCACACCACTATTGTAGCGTCATATTTTTGAAACCCACACTCATTATTCTCTTTAATTGAATCAGAGATAACAAACGAAAGCTGTCTTTCAATAAGGTTAAGAAGTGCTTCATCGTAAATAATGAGTCTGACAATCTTTACCCCAAGGTTAACATATTTTATCACAGGATTTTTTCTATCTAAAGTATCATCTTTGCTGCAATCATCCAATTTTTCAACCAAAGTTTTCTCCATTAAAAAAACTTTATTTTGGTTCAAATATTTATCCAAATTATTAAAAAACTTACACAACACCATTTTTGGCAAATTTTGAAACTTCATTCCACGCCTCTCAATTAATTTATACCCGCAGATTTTAATCCGAAATTATGTATTATAAACTTTATTATAAGCGGATGAGATTTTAGTAATTTCAAACAAAAATATTTAGGCTTATATAATAAATATTGTCTGCATATTTCTGAACTTTTAAAAATATTCTTAATTTTTAAAGGCTTACATTTCTGCCTTAAATCATCAATAAAAAATCTATTGTACAAAATCATATACAAATTATTTTGAGCAGCTTTCTGAAATTTACTAAATTCAGGCCACAGTCTGATATCAGAAGGAAAAATACCATTTGAAATTTTATCTAAAAAAGATACTGCAAAATCAACCTGCATCTCGGTTTTAGTCTTAGCTGCATTATTTAAAACAATCTGCCAGTCAAAATCTTTTTTATTTTCAATCAAAAACTTGCAGTCAAAAAGAGAATACAAAATACCCCTCTTGCTTGTTTTATCCTTCAGATTTTTATATAAATTTACAAGTGTAATAAATAACATATCCTCATTTGATGGAAGTAACACGCTTGCATCATTAAATTGAAAAATTTTAGCACGCCTGAATAAATCCTCATTTATTTCTCTCTCAAAGCCCGTGCCCATATGTATATAGCGATGAATATCAATAATATTTTTACCCGTCTTTGAATCATAAAAATCAACAGAGTGAGAAAATATTTTTTTATAAAAAAATCCCAAGGATTTTCCTGTTTCAATAGAGTTTAAAAAATCATTCTCAGGTACCAAAATATCGACATCGCCCATAATTCTGGCTAAATCAGGTCTGAAAAATTTCATAGCAGCACCTTTTAAAACAATGGGAATAATGCCTTTTTTATTAAGTTGTTTGATTATCTTGAGCGATAAAGCAATGGTTTGAAGGTTTTTAAACCTTAATTTCATTAAAAGTCCATAAAGCCTGGGTATTTCATAACGCCTGAATTTAATCTCCGGATGTTCTTTCATAAAATACGCTAAAAGTAGCGATTTATCTGCACCTTTAGTTTCAATATCCCAAAATTCCAAAAGATTATCAACAGCTTTCTGGCTTGGTTTGTTTGAAAACAGAAGTTTTAACAACTCCTGTTCCTGACTGGTTATTAATTCATTATAAAAATTCTCAATTAATATATTTTTTATCGAAAATTCCTGCTTAGAATCACACAGAAATTTATGCAGTATATGAGAACCAAATATTCGCACCACAAAATAATCCAAAAAACCAAATATAGACAGCTGCTAAGATATAAAAGATGAAAATTATAAAATATAGCTGGGAAGAGATTTGAACTCTTGACCTTTCGGGTATGAGCCGAACGCTCTCACCAACTGAGCTACCCAGCCATTTTTCAATTTAATATTAATTACTCAATCATTATCACAAAAATATAAAATAAACGCAAGTATATTTTACAAAATACCTTTAGTTGATGGAAGAATGTTTTTATTATCCTCATCAATAGAAGCTGCAAACCTCAAGGCCCTTGCAAATGCCTTAAAAGCTGCCTCAATTATATGGTGCGTATCATAGCCGTCAATTTGCCTTATATGTAGTGTAATTCCGGCATTTTGGGCAAAAGTATTGAAAAAATGCACCAAAAGAACAGTCTCAAAATCAGAAGTTCTTTCACTAGCCAGATTAAAATCACACTTACAATATGCACGGCCTGAAATGTCAACCACACTATGGCAAAGTGCATCATCCATAGGAATAAAAACACTTGAATATCTCATTATTCCTTTTTTATCGCCAAGAGCTTCTTTAAAAGCCTGCCCTAAAACAATGGCAGTATCCTCGATTAAATGATGACTGTCACCATCGATAGATTGAGCCCTTAATTCAATGTCAAATTTCCCATGATAGCTTAATTGTTCAAGCATATGGTTAAAAAATTTAATAGGGGTTTCAATAATATTCTGAAACGAACCTCTTAAATTAAATTTTAAAGCAATCTGCGTCTCTTTTGTATTTCTTGAAATTTCAATCACTGACATTTTTCCATTTCCATAAAAAGTTTGCGGTTCAAAATATCTCTTGCATCATCTATTACATCATATGCACCAAAATTCTTAAGATTTTTCTTTGTGTCTTCAATGCTGACAGCATTTGGCGGTATAATGCCATACATCAAAACATTGGCTTTATTTGCAGACTTGGCATCATCAACAGTGTCTCCAAAAAAGCATATATCATCATAGAAGCAATTCTTTTTTATCTTTAAAAGACCATCGGGAAACGGTTTTGATTTGCCGCATTCTACATCTTCAAGACAGACAAAATATTGAAAATATTTATGCAAATTAAATTTTTTAAGTGAATAAAAGGCTTCGTTTCTGGGTCTACCTGTAAATACAGCTAAATCATATTCCCTGGATAATTTATCAAAAAAATCACAGTCCAAAACAAGCTTTTCGTTATCAATTGCACCCTTAGGGCCTGTTTTTTCAGGATTGTAAAAAATATCTTGAAAAACCCTGACTAATTCAGAATATTCAACAGCAACACCTTTTTTATCCAAAAGATACTTAGTTAAATCCCAGTCATTACTGAGGCCGCCAAGATTTTTAGCCTCCTGCATCTCGGATGGTTTACACTCTTCGCCGGCAAAATACTCATAAGTTTTTTGAATAGCATATCTGTAAGAATTCGATACATCAAATACAACACCATCCAAATCAAAAACCAAGAGCTTTTTAGGCTGCATTGCCTGAATAATCTTTCTGGCATCTGAAAGTGACGGAATGCCTATTCTTAAACAGGTTTTAAGAGGCCCTGATGAAAATTTTCTTACTCTTATTCCATTTTTTAGAAGCTTATTGTAAATAAATTCAGCATATTCTTTAAAATCTGCCAAAATAAAATTTGCTTGGCTTTCATATGGAATAAAACCAATTTTTTTTAATTCCTTAACCAAAAACTCTTTTGATTCCTTAACCTCAGACTTCACCAAAGAAAAATGCTCTTCATCCTCTAGCGCTTTAATTCCCGCAAATACGGCCATAGAGTTAACAGAATATGGAGATACAACCTTTTTGAATTCTAAAATTAAATCTCTAGAGGCAAGAATAAAACCAAGTCTAAGCCCGGCAAGCGCATAATCTTTTGAAAAAGATTTTACACAAACAAGATTTTTATATTTTTTAACAAGAGAATAATAGTCCTTTTCATTATAATCAGAATAATTAACATAAGTTAAATCAAGAAGTATAAGCTTATCCTGACATTGCTTTAAAATCTCTTCAATCAGACCAGGCTCAATAACGTCTCCCGTAGGATTATTAGGAGAAGCCAGATATATTATTTTTGTACTCTCTTTTATATTAGATAAAAGTTCATCCAAAGAAAACTTCCACTTAAAAACATACTCAACACCAATAGAATCAGCCCCTAAAATCTTTGAATAAAGAGAAGGCATACTAAAGGTGGGTGAAAAAGAAAGAATGCTGTCACCTTCTTGAAGATATGTTGATAAAACAACATTTATTGCCTCATCGCAACCATTTGTCAAAAGAAAATTTTCTTTATTAAAATCAAAACGGTTTGACAAAACATTAAGAAGTTCACCATAGCAAGGATAAAAATTAAACCTTTTCACATCAAGATTTCTAAATGCCTCGATAAGCGTCTTTGAGGGACCAAATATATTTTCGTTCGAATCAAGCTTTAATTCGCAATCAGGATAAAATTCATCCGTAGAATATGGCTTAATATCTTTTAATGTTTTTTTGGGTACTAGCATAAAAAAATTATACTATAAAAAATGAATAATTAAAAACCGTAAACTTAAATATCTTTTACCAATTTCCTGCATACATTTGTCTGTCGCGGGTTTCAACCCTGATGTTTGCAAGTTCTATGTCATCATAATCAATATAAGCGTGCTGAAACAAATTTTTGCCGGTTTTAATTGTTACTTCACTATCACGCCTTATTAAATTTCTTGGGATGAGAATTTCCTGATTATCCCCGTTTATATTTAATTCACCAATTTTTTGACCGTTGAAAAACACCTCAGCAGGGCTCGAATATACGCTTGCTATCCTATTTTGCCCCATTTCTTTTGCAAGCTTTGTATCAAGGCCCATAACAGTACCTATGACAAGAATTGCTTCCTCTTTATTCGAAACTGGTGACATCTTAAACCTGTTTGTATAAAATGTGCCGCTTGATTTTATTTTAAACTCTGAAGAATTCGCCGATGTATCAGCAAAAACATCATCTCCAAGATGAAATAATGAGGCCTCAAGCTGTATATCGCCGCTCTTTGAGCGTTCTATCCCAAGCTTCAAGGGCTGATTCATAGAATTTTTATCTATAGTTAAAGAATACGGTCTAAATCCTTCCTTTTCAACAGATAGGACTGTGGTATTGTCAATTTTTGTATTTAATTCAAATCTGCCATCCTTGTCGCTATATGTTTCATATCCCTGTTTTGGAATGCTGACTTTCGCCTTATCAACAGGGTTTCCGCTTTCAGCATCAACCACCTGATTTTTTGCATACAATTTATCATCCTGCCTAACCTTGCCTGAAATTACATCGGCGAGGCACTGGGAGACAAAAAATAAAAATATAAAACTCAACAACAATATTCTTTTCATATAAACCTTTTTATTCTCATCATACGCTAGATTTAAAAAAATTTAAGTTTAAATATATAAAAAATTTAATTAACCATTTGGCTAAACAATTATAGAAACATCTTCCGGCTAATTCGGGTATTACAAAAACAAAACGCATAGTGCACACTGAATATAACAAATTTCAAGGAGGAAACAAATGAACAAATTTTTAAACGTATTGCAGGGTATATGTTATATTCTGATTGTACTCGGCGCAATTAACTGGGGACTCGTTGGAGCGTTTAACTTTAATCTTGTAGATTTCTTATTCAATAACAGCGTACTTATTACAAAAATAATCTACAATATTATTGGCGTTGCGGCAATTATCTCAGTAATTTTAACCCTTAAATACACAATTGACAATAAGGAATATTAGATTAACCATACGTCTTTGAATATTGTTTTAAGTATTCAAAGACGTATCTTTATTTACATCTTCATCTTTGGAATAATTAGCAGTGCCGGGAAATCTATTATCCCCTGTTCTAATTTCCGTCATCTTATTCTGCAACTTGGGAATTAGCCATGCAAGCCCGAAACCTGCAGCCACCATACCAAAAATTCTGAATCCGAAATTTTTATTCAATGTTTGTCTGGCATATTTAGTAATGAATTCTGCATCAATTTTATCAATATTTTTGGATTTGGCATACTTTACAAGGTTTTCACTAAATTTATCAATACTTAAACGTATACCCTCAACACTCTTTCTTGATACAAATTTATCAGGATTTAATGCCTTACCGTATGTGCCGGCATTTATACTTTTCTTTAAAAATTCAGGCTCAGTATTCCAGCCGTTTGATAAAATATCAATAGCTTGCTGCCTTGATAACAAAGATACTCCATCCATTTTTGGCTGTATTTGAGACATAATATCAGCTTTTGTTTTATACTTGTCTGCAGTTGCCTTATTAAATTCATCCAGTGTTATAACGCCTTTTTTGCTAAACGGTATTGATTTTATAATGTTTTCTAAATCTTCAGGCACATTTTTTGTCTGCCTCAAAAAATCGTCAGGGCTTAGCTTATTATCCCTGATAGAATTTCGATAATGTTCTTCAACAACAGCAAGGCAATCAGGATGTATAAGTGTATTACCCGTAATAAAATCAAGCAAAGAAACAACCTGCGGAACAGCAAAAAGATAAAAATAGATTGAAGTAGTATCCCTGAATAAATATTCTAATGCTTCAAATTTATTTCTTGAATTTATAACCCTGCCTGTAATAGTTCCCGCATCCGTTGAAATAAGGCGCCATGCCGTATTATTCTCTAAATTATGCGAAGCACTTGTAATAAAATTTATGGCAAAATTATTCCCGCCCTTAAATGCAAGGGCGTGGGACTGTTTTTTTGCATTATTTTTAGCTTCTCCTAAAAACTGAGCCAAAGTCGGCATACATAAAGGATAATTATTATTGAGAAACCCCTGTGTTTGATGTTTGCCGTTAACATCTTTTTTAGTGTCATCCTTAATACTATTTTGAGCACGCTTGCCCTTCTTTGTCTTTTCAGGAATAGGTTCAAGCCCCCTTGCCTCTCTATATTTATTTGTAAGCCAATGATTAATTTTAGGAACAACAAATCCTGTAAGCAAAGTTGCAATAAGGGCACTGGTTATTATTTTTCCAAACTTAAATGCACAAGTCTTAAACCTGACATTTTCCGGAATATTTAAATACGGAGCGCGAAGCTCATCACGGCCTACATCCACATTAATATCCTTAATGCCGCACTTTTTCCCGATAAAATCACCAATAGAGTTTAAAACCTTTTGCCCGAAAAGCCAGAAAACAGCACCAGTTGTCTCCTCCCTAAGCCTTTCCCTGCCTTCTTCCTCTCCGCCCCTTTTGTAGCCATGATAAGTGCGGCCCAGAGTAGCTGCAACTTCAATAGCTGCAACAGGAAGGATTTTATCCGGGTTCATAAGTGTTGATAATGCTTTTGTTCTACCAATATTAGTCATTTTATATGCATTCAGTCTGAATCCATATATATAAACCGCAAAAAAACTATTTTTTGCTACTTCAAATAAAAAATACCTAAAAAATATTAAGCAAGTTCATAGTTTGACATACTAGAAACCTGTTTACGCCAATTTTCTATAATATCATCTTCTTCTTCAAGATAAGAAATTGGATTTCCAACAGAAATTTCAATCTTCTGTCTTTTAAATATATTCCAATTATACTTCTCTACGCCAGTTATAGAAACAGGAAGGATATCAACCTTTACCATTTTGGCAAGCACAACAAAACCTTTATTTATTGCCTCAATCTTTTTATTTTTTCTGATTCCGCCTTGCGGAAAAATACATAAACTAAATTTTGCCTTAAAAGCCTCTCTTGCAGATTTAATTGTGGAAACTTCAAGTTTCTCACGGTTTACAGCAAAAGCACCAAGCCTTGAAATATTTTTTGCAACATAATTAGACTCTTCAAAAAGTTCTTTCTTTGCCATATATGCAATTCCAAGCCCTGAGGCAAGCGTTGCAAGAAACGGGTCAAAATAAGAAATATGATTTGGCGCAACAATGTATGGAGCATTTAGCTTTTGTTTATTCTTCCTTAATTTTATCGAATAAAATAACATTGAAAAAGGTATAAACAAAATATACAAAGCATAAAACTGATATAAGATTGTAAGTATATTAAAGTCTTTTGCATACTTTCTAGTGTAATTATGTTTTTTGTGATTTTTTTTATTTTCAGACATCAGCATCTCCCTGTGACAATCTGATAATTTTGTCACTCCAAACCTTAATCATTTCTTTTGTATCATCATTATACGGTATAGGTTTTCCGATTCTGATTACAATCTTGCTCTCAAAAGGTTTTCTGTCCTTTTTTAAAGCACCCGTTATGGCAACAGGCAAAATATCGCATTTCAAAGTCTTTGCAATACCTGCAAAACCCCTGGTAATATTGTCCATATTGCCATCCGTTTCTCTTGTGCCTTGCGGAAAAAGCCCCAGAACCCATTTTGTCTTTTTAATGCCAAGAGCAGTCTTTATTGTTGAAACACCAAGTTTTTCGCGATTCACAGCAAAAGCGCCAAGTAAATCAAGAAAAAATCTTCCTATTGGTTTTTCAAAAAGTTCTTTCTTTGCCATATATGCAATTGGCCGCCCTACAGCATCAACCAATAAAAAAGGGTCAATAGCACTCATATGATTTGAAGCAACTATAAAAAATTTATCTTTTGGAACATTCTCCCTGCCATATATTTTTAATCCGCAGGCAATCCTGTAATAACTTCCATACACAACAGAGCATGTAAGCCACTGAAAAAAAGCACGGAATTTGTTAAATTCTTTTGGCTCTCTGTGAGTATAGGCCTTGGCATCTTTGTTAAACATAAAATAAGCTAATTGCCTCCATTTTGAATATTTAAACAAAAACTATGAGAATATATTTCTTTATTTAATAATATTTTAGCAGCCCGCAAAATATTTACCTGATTTAAATCATTATCATCTGCTTGAATTTCATTAAAATCAGAAAATGTATTCATAAAATTATACAAAGAAAAATAAAGCTTATCAACAGCACTGATGGGATTTTTATTTAATATCATATTGTAAATTCTTATAGTTTCTAAATCCAGACCATCAAGAATAGCGCTGTCAAGCCCCGCGCCCATACAAAGCGCAAGAAAAACCTTGTTTAATAAAGGACGAAGTTCCTTGGGCGAACCGTTTGAAACATTAGACAAACCTATAATTATATGCGATTCAGGCATGGCCTCTTTTAGCATTCTTATTGTTTCAAGAACAACATTTGCCTGGTTTTGCGCAGCACTCACCGGCAAAACAAGAGGATCAAAATACAATTTGTCCTGATTAATGTCATTAGACATTGCATCTTCAAAAATCGAAAATGCTAATTCAAGCCTCTCATCAGAAGTCTTAGCTATGCCACTCTCGGGATTAAAAGCAAGAGCAATAATATTGGCATTATTTTCAACCGCAATGTCAAAACCTGCCTTTTTTTTATTTTCATCAGCGCAAATGCTGTTTATAAAACAACTTGAGGTCTGACTTTGTTTTAGAGCACCAAAGCCCGATTTCATTTCACCAAAATTTGAAGTATCAAAAGAAAAATTGACATCAAATTTTTCACTGATAAGTCTTGTTAAATAAGAAATAGAGCCTTCAAGCGCACCTTTTGCGGGCCCGACATTTAAATCAAAAACATCTATTCCGTTAGATAAAACATTATTTACAATATTCAATATATATTTATCATTTTTTTGTAATATTGCTTCTTTAGTGGTTTTGGAAATTATATGAATATTCTCTGCAATTAAAACCAAATGCCGTACTCCTTAAATACTATTAATAATTTGCCCAAATATATCTATTTTGTTATAATTCTAACATAGAAAAACTTTAGGAGTAATATATGAAAAAAATTTTAGCTTTAATATTAGCATTATTTATAGTTTCACCGGTTTTTGCCGATACAATTGGAAGCATTAATTATAGAGAAGTAATTGCAAATTATTCAAAAGCAAAATCAGCCCAAAATGAAATAGAAGACAGGGCAAACGAACTCCAGCAGTTTTTACTTGTAAAAGAAAAAGAATTTAAAAAAATAGAATCACCTGTTCAGAAAAAATCTTTTGAAGAACAGACAGCAAAGCTTTTTGCCCAAAAACAAGATGCTTATCAAAAATATAAAGTTAAAAAAGAAAAAGAGATAGATGATGCAATAGTTGCCGCAATAAAAACCGTTGCAATTGAAAACAAGGTAACATCAGTAATTGATGCAAGAGTCATGTTCTTTGGTGCAGTAGATTTAACCCAGCAAGTTATTAAAAAACTTAATACAGGTTCATAAAAGCTTTTCTACTAAAGGATTTTAGGCCAATCCAACATTAAAAAAGAAAAAACTTTACAAAAAAATATTTTTTGTATAATATAAATTTATCTGGAGGAGTGCCAGAGCGGTTTATCGGAGCGGTCTTGAAAACCGTCGTACGTGACGAGCGTACCGTGGGTTCGAATCCCACCTCCTCCTCCATTTAAATGTTCAAAACACCTGATATCAAAAGTCAGGCGTTTTTTAATATTAATAAATATTTTATGCAAACAATGTTTATTACAAAAAGTTGTCTAAAAGCGATTAGAATAATATAATATTTCTAATAGAAGGAGATTAAATATGGATTTTAAAGGCACAAAAACAGAAAAAAATTTAAAGGAAGCATTCGCCGGAGAATCGCAGGCACGAAATAAATATACATATTATGCTGCCAAAGCAAAAAAGGATGGATACGTGCAAATTTCAAAACTTTTTGAAGAAACCGCAAACAACGAAAAAGAACATGCTAAAATTTGGTTTAAATTATTAAATAACGGTGCTATCCCTTCTACCATTGAAAATCTTGAAGATGCAGCCAGTGGTGAAAACTTTGAGTGGACTAACATGTATGCTAAATTTGCACAAGAAGCAAGAGAAGAAGGGTTTAATGAAATAGCTCTGCTTTTTGAAAGTGTTGCAAAAATAGAAAAAGACCACGAAACAAGGTACAGAAAGCTTCTAGAAAATATTAAAAAAGAAGAAGTTTTTAAAAAACCTGCGCCCGTTATTTGGGAATGCGCTAATTGCGGTTATTCATACACTGGCAATGAAGCTCTGCATCAATGCCCGGTATGCGCACATCCTCAAAGCTTTTTTATGGTAAAGGCTGAAAATTATTAATCAACATAGTAAAGGAGTTTTTATGAAAAGCATCACAACATTGGAATTACAATATGCTCACAGATTTTACGGCTTCCAGGGTGAAGCGCAATATTTACACGGGCATACTGGTGTATTGACAATTGAAGTTGAAGATTCTATAAATACAGGGGTAAACATGGTTTTTCCTTGCAATGAAATTCAAAAAACAGCATGGAATGTCTTGAAAAATTTTGACCACGCATTGATTTTAAGAGAAGATGATCCACTATTGCCTGCAATTTTAAAAGTTTATGAACAACAAGGCATAAAAGATGGAGCACCTTTAAATACAATGAAAGGCGAAGTCTTTAAAACCGAACTTGCAACTGCATATCCCGAATGTCGTTTAGTTGTAACAAAAGAAACCATGACTGTTGAAGGCATGATTAAAATTGTACACGAACTTTTAAAAGATAAATTAAATATATCAAAAATAACATTTACAAGCGGGGTGAATGTTGCAACAGAAGATTACACACCGGTTAATACAATTGATCGCTGTCCGTTATGCGGAATCAGATTAAATTCAGATGGTGTATGCCCTAAATGTGGTTACAAAAAATAAAATTACGGCAATATAAAGAGAGGACAGTACTGTTCTCTCTTTATTGATACGGACTTGCCCGCAGCTATTTGCACTATGAACCTGTGTATTAAAACTACAAATGCAATGGTGCAAGCATTTTCTGTTTTAACTTTGCACTGAAAAATAGTTTTAATTTATCAGTGCGCTTGACTAAAATATAAGTTTTTGTTATATTCAAAACCGTAAAGATACAGATAAAATTTTGTATCTTTATAAACAAGCTGAATTTTCGTTTTTTAAACTAATTAAACTAAAACAAAAGAATTAAACTAAAAAATTGACAAAAGCCGCAGGGCAAAAATGTCAAAATAAATATTATTGCTGAATATAAACTGGAAGGCAGGTACACAAAAATGGCACAGTATCTTCATTTAAACATCTACAAAAAATCATTTGACTTTTTGGTAAAACTTACACAGCTAACATCAAATTTTCAAAGAGATTTTAGATTTACAATTGGCGAAAAATTAAACAGCACAACAATAGGTTTTATAATCCTTATTTACAAGGCAAACAGCGCAAAAGACCTTGAAAGGGTTGATTTTATAGTAAAACTTCTGGATGAACTTCAAAAAATCACCGTTCTAACGCGTCTTGCAACCGAGCTTAAAAATATCCCGAGAGAAAAATATATGGAACTTGCTCTTATGCTTGAAGACATTGAAAAACAGCTTAATGGCTGGAAAAACCATTCAATGAAAGAAACAGAAAAAGAAAAATCAATGGTTTAATATATTAAAGATAAAACTATGAAAAATAAACCTAATAGCACCATAAAGAATATTGACTCCTGTATATCAGATGAAAATCAGGAAACATTAGATATACACGAACATTCAGCGGATATAAAAAAAGAGGCAGTCAGCAAAGAAAACGCAATAAAAAATTCTGATGAAATTCAGCCTCAAAATATTGAAACACATAATAAAATCTGCAAATCCGGCAAAGAAAACACCGCAGACACCACCTCAAAAGAAAACAATAAACCCCAAACCAGGGATTTTAGCAAAACATGCACTCTTCCCCTCATTCCAAACACGGAAAAAAGCCCGACAGAAAGTCCTTTTTTATGTCACATTCCGGATAAAAATAAAATAATAAAAAACAAAATTGATAAAATAAAACTCCACGAATTAACCCTTGAAGCCCTTTTTCAAGCCTACTATGACTGCAGAAAAAGAAAGCGTAATACAATGCAGTCAATGAAATTTGAATTTAACCTCGAAAGAAATTTATTCAAACTCTACAAAGACTTAAAAGAAGGAACTTATGAAATAGGAAAAAGTATCTGCTTTATTGTGACTAGCCCAAAGCCAAGGGAAGTTTGGGCCGGCGCCTTTAGAGACAGAATTGTTCACCACCTGATTTACAACTGCATCAAAGAAAGGTTTGAAAACCGCTTCATAAAAGATACATTCAGCTGCATTCCAAAAAGAGGAACACTGGCAGGAGCTTTAAGAGCTAGAGATTTTGCAAGAAGAATAACAAGAAACTACTCAGAAAAAGCCTATTTTTTAAAGGCTGATATCAGCAATTACTTTAACAGTATCAATAAAACCATCCTTGTAGAAATTTTAAGAAGGTACGTTAAAGAAAAATGGATAATGGATTTAATAGAACAAATTGTAAACCATGACCCAAGAACAAACGTATTCATAAAATCAAGAAAAGAACTTTGGAATATTTTGCCCGCCCACAAATCTCTTTTTAATGCAAAAGTCAATAAAGGCTTGCCTATCGGAAATCTAACAAGCCAGTTTTTTTCTAATGTCTACCTAAACCCGTTAGACCAATTTGTTAAACATACGCTCAAGATAAAATACTACTGCAGATATGTAGATGACGCTATACTAATTCACAGAGACCCAAAATATCTTAACTATTGTTACGATATGATAGATGATTTTCTAAAAAGAAACCTTGATTTACAGCTAAACCCCAAAAAGAAAAATATGAATTTAGTATCAAGAGGATTTGATTTTGTAGGGCATGTTATAAAGCCAAACAGAATGTACCTTAGAACCACAATCATCAAAAAAACATTCAGAACAATCAAAGACTGGGAAGGGGATAAAAACCGCTTTGATGACGATGAACTGGAAAATTTCAGAAACAAAATAAACAGCTACCTTGGCATGCTCCAGCATGTTAACGGATACAGACTAAGAAAAAAAATCTGCGAAAAATCAACAACGCTCTTTACCGCATCCGATAAGGATTATAGAAAAATATTCCTTGTAAAAAATAAAAAATTTGAAGACGAATAATTTAGCTTTTTTCTTTATATAAAGCGCCCAACATAAAAGATATATCACATTTGCGTTTTAAAAAAACCTAAACCCCCATTTTTATGCCATACATCAAATAAACCGGTAAAAAATTGTACATAATTGTAAACTTCACATCCTTGCCCCATTTTTAAAGTGATGTAAAATGTAGGTAGCAGTTTTACTGTCTGTATCATATAATAATTTGCTGTTCTTATTCTTTAAAAGGTGCATATAATATCCGAATTTTAGCTAAAATAGCGGCTAAACAAAGGCTAAAACAGGATATAAGTCAAAAAAGCACCCCGGGAAATTGTTTATTAGAAAAAGCCTTATTTGAATTAAAATAAACAGGCAAATTTCAAACATCAGCAAAGATACAGAAAAAACGCTTGCTGCCCTTGAAATACAGGGCAGTATTTTCCTTCTGGACCTTTATACCAATAAACTCCGCATATAAAACCCGCCAACTCAAACGCTTTTATTAAAATATTTGAAAACATAAAAAAAGAGGTGCACTTTTTGTCAAAAAAGGACCTCGAGAAATTGTTTATCTTAAACTTTATAATATTTTTACCACTGGCCTAGATAATAATGCCATTAGCCTATCGGGCAGTTAATTTTGAATTAAAGCTCTTGGGCGGTTGGCATTGGCGGGAAAAAATTCCCCGCCATTTCTTAGAATGTACCAATGCCCGCCAATCTTTATTTTACGTACCTCCGCCCTCGGTTTCTTCAGGCAGATTCCAGTAGATTATGACAAATCCTGGCATGCCTTTTTGGCCCTTTCCGGCTTCTTCGGTAGCATTTGGGGTGTCAGACCATTGCCAAGCACCTCCGCCTCCGCCGGTTGCACCGGGAAGCTGAGATTCGCCGCCAGCATAAGTGCCTTTTTGTCCTTCAGAGATGAGTTTTGCCCATTCTTTGTTAAACTGCTGTTCCCTAATGGTCAATGCATCATCTTCTCTATTTGTTGGCATAATAGCAGGAGCTACCGTCGTAACATTGCAGGCAACATCCGCAGCAGTCACCCCCTCCATGCCGTAGAAATCAACCGCAAGTTTGGATAGGCCGCCGCAAGGTATTACGCCTTGGCCCTTCGGCGAAATTTTAGAGTTAATACCGCCGTTTCCACCAGGCGCACTGTAATAATCAGGCGTATAGCAATTTTCACATGTGCCTCCAGCTTGCATTTGTTTGCCCTTTGTCTTTGCAAGTTCGTCGGTTTTATTTACACCCGGGAAGAATGCATAACTTCCGGTAAGCCTCTGGGTAATTGTCTTAAGGTCGGAAAACGCAACACTGCTTTGTGCAACACCGCTTGCATTTACGTTAGCTAAACCAGGTATAGAATCTATGCCTCTCGGTATATTTCCAAGGTAACTAACAGACACTGTTCCGGTGCTAGTATCATCCGGTCTGCCGGCTTTTCCGCCGCCGCCGCCATATCCACCCTGGACGGTATAAGTTTTTCTTGATGTACCCTTGCCCCAGGTAATAGAGCTTGCGCCGCCCTGCTGACCGTCTTTACCATTATCAGCTCCACCAATACCTGGCTGGCCACCGTTTCCGCCATCGCCAACAACAATATCAATGCTTGTGCCGGATACGTTTCCAATATCCATCATATGAACTATAGCACCAGCACTTCCGCCTGCACCACCTGCACCCGGACGCGCAAGCTGATACGCAACTCGTGCCATGCCGCCGCCGCCTTTACCGGCCTTGCCACATATAGCGTATTGCCTAGTTGGGCCCACAGAACAGCCGTTTGAGCCTCCTCCTCCTCCGGAAGGAGCATCGGAACCACCTGTAGAGCCGCCGCCTAAGCCGCTTTCATTAGGAAAATAAGCTGCGCCGCCGGCACCGCCATTAGCTCCTGCACTTCCAACGTTAAATGTCAGTGTGTGTCCTTCGTCTTGAATAGTATTACATGCAGCCCATTCACCATTTTTGTATGCTTCATTGTATTTATTTTTATAATAGCAAACCTCGCTTTCATCATCACCCGCGCCGCTGGAAGAGGCTATATTGACAACCTTTCCTCCGGCACCAACACTGCCAACAGTTGCATATTTACCGTTTCTTTTTGATCTGTTTGCCTTTGCACCCGCGCGCCCGCCGGGTATAGTAACTTTCCAAACATCAACACTGCCTACGTACAATATAGCATAAGATCTCCCGCCATTTGTTGCAGAGGTAAATCTGTTTATCTTGTCGCTAGCTGTAGTTAATACATCTTGATATGTAGCACTGCTGTTAATTTTACCGCCCTCACCGCCGGCACCTGCAACATATGAAAGTTTAACATCTACTCCTTTCTCAGCAGCTTCTTTGAATGCTTTTCTCAATACATAATTTGGTATAGGAACCTCGGCATATAAGCCGGAACCCCCTCCGCCGCCGTTTAAAGAGCTAAATGATAAAACTCTATCCTGGACACAGCGCACCGAAACAGCTGTACCCAAAGGAAGTGTCTGATAGTATAGCGAACCTGCGTTTAAGTAGAAGTCAACCCTGTCGCCGCCGTATAAAGTGCCAGACCATACCGTAAGAGGGTAGCAGTTATTGCCAAAATTTGTACCAATAGCAGCGCCATTGCAGCCGCTAAAATACGGGTAACACCACACAGAGCCACGGCCTGAGTAGTAGTCGCACAGCTGTAAACCAAACTTATCGCCAACAGTATTATAGGCATTATTCCTGTTAAGAGGACCCGGCGTAGAACTGTTCACATCATTAATACCCGGCGCCCAATGAGACAACTCATTCTGGCTTGGCAAACGACCACTGCCTGTACCATAAGGATTCCAACGGCTGCAAATTGTACTCGCAGCATTCCACTGACAAACCGCTCTATCGCAGCCGCCGTAAGTCTGACCTGTCTTGCCCATACCACTGGCACCCGTGGTGCCGTTACCATTTGTACCAGTACATGAACCAGACGTAGACGTAGTGCCCCACCAACAACAATTGGCATCATTGCAATTACCTGTGCCGCCTGATGTACCAGCCTCATAATATCTAGCAGCGTTACCATCTATACGCGGCTTGGCGCCGGTATTGCTCCCACCACGGCTCGAAAGATCAGGGTTATATCTTGAAACACACAATGAATGATACCCGTCTTTAAGGGTAGCGGAATCAGTCGGAAGACCGCTCGATGTATCATTAGGCACGGGACGATTATTCGCACCGGAATACTCGGGCCCGATATAAACCCCGGCACTCTTCTCATCACAATCAAGCTGGTCTATCGGATAGCCGCCACCATTAGTGGCACCAACACCGCCGCCTCCGCCGCCGGATAACAGCTGCACCTTAATATTCATAGCATTTTTTGGAACCACAAAGGACGCAGAAGCAACCCCGTCTACCGCCGTAATTTTGTCACTATATTTAACACCGCCAACCGTCATCTTCACGGCACCGCCGCCGCCTCCGCCGCCGGATGCCATAATAACACCGATTTTTGCTACACCGGCTGGAATTTTGCAAGATGCATCATTCTTTTCATCCTCACCCTGCAGGTATGAGCCCGGTTTCGCCTTAATGCAGGCGCCGGATGGAATAATAGTGCTTCCAACACCAGAAATGCCTATGGTTTCATTAAACTTTTTTGTCATAACAGGTGCAAGAGCAGCTAAAAGCAATGATGCAACAAGCAATGCCATCAGCATTTCCACAAGTGAAAACGCACC
>CAJTXZ010000024.1 GCA_910583725.1 uncultured Vampirovibrio sp. | reverse complement strand
CGGTAAAGGAGGAGACGGCTTTGTGATATTGGAGTATAAGAGTGTGCAGTAGGGGCTGTGATGGCTATTTTAATAAAGGTTTTATCCCCTTTTGTTATTGGGACCTGCCTCTGGCACATGGCAAAATGAGACTCCAAAAACACTGTCGTTTAAGGATTTGGTGCTCATAAATTATACTTAAATGTCAAATCTAAAAATAATTTTACGATAAAACAAACAACTTTTCGGGGTGCTGTACCTTTGTAACCGGCACCCCTTTCTTTTTGCCAGATTTTGGCTTTTGTTGTCCAAGGATTTTTGAAAATTTTTATAAAATACAAAAAGGTATTTTATAAAGTCTTTTTTGTAAAGTTTTATTACTATAAATAACTGAGCGGGGTTTGAGAACAAGCCTTAAATCTTGCAATATTCCTTAATAATATTTTTTGAGGTTTTGGAAACGTAAAATTGGAGCTTTTACCTCATTTAAATGCGTGCAAAGTTTTCCGCAGTATGGCTTTGAAGGTATTAAAAATATTGCGACGCCTGCTATAAGCTACTTTCCAATGCAAAAGCTGTCAAAAATACGGTTCAAAACCTCATCAGACACCACTTCTCCTGATATCTCACCAAGCGAAATGAGCGCGGATTTTATATCAATAGAAATTAAATCCTGTAATTCTTCAAGCCTGGCGGCGTCTATAGCGTTTTTTATATGTGAAAGTGCTGTTCTTAGGGCTTCCTGGTGCCTTTGATTTGTTAAAAAGCTTGTATTCTCTATATTTGAGCCTAAAATTTCAGAAAAAATCACATTTTTTAAATTTTCAATTCCGTAATTAGTCTTAGAGCTAATAATAATAGGGTTTTCTGGAGATTCACCGGCGCGCAGCCCTTGGTTTTGCTGGTTTTTTAGAGTTATATCCTGCTTTGTTTCAACATATAAGCAGGTTTTAGACGTGTCAATTAGTGAAAACACTTGCCTGTCCTCATCTTGAAGCCCTTTTGTGCCATCAAAAAGACACAAAATTATGTTAGAATCACCAATCGTATTTTTTGAAATCTGCACGCCCAATTCTTCAACTTTGTCTATATTTCCTTCCCTGATACCGGCTGTGTCGATTAAAGTGGCTGAAATACCCTGAATATCTATATTTTCAGAAATAGTATCCCTGGTTGTGCCTGCTATATCTGTCACAATGGCCCTCTCATAGGCTAAAAGTGCGTTAAACAGTGAACTTTTGCCCACATTAGGGCACCCCGCCACAGCTATTTGTATCCCTTCCCTTAAAACATTGTGGCAGTGCGCATTTGCAAGAATTTTTTCAATTTTTAAAGCCGAATTTTCAAGCACAGAAAGGATTTCAGGGTATTCCACCTCTTTTACATCCTCCGGAAAATCAAGCGAGGCTGTAATTTTAGCCAAAATTTCAATAATTTTTTCTCTGATACTGTCAATTTCTTTTTTTAAGCTGCCTGAAAGGTTGTTAGCCGCTAATGATGCGCTTTTTGAGGTTTTTGCATTTATTAAATCAAGCACAGCCTCCGCTTGCGACAAATCAATTTTATGATTTAAAAATGCACGTTTGGTGAATTCCCCTCTCTGAGCTGGTTTTGCGCCATTTTTTAACACTAAATTTAAAATTTCTCTTATAACAACAGGTGAGCCATGGCTTTGAATTTCCACAATATCTTCTCCAGTGTAGCTTTTCGGGTTTTTAAACGGCAAAACAATGACTTCATCAATGTTTTTACCTGTTGAATTGTCTATAATCCAGCCGTGGTTTATCTTTTCAGGATTTATGGGTTTATTAAAAATTTTTGCGACAATTTCGAATGATTTTTCTCCCGAAATCCTGATAATCCCTATGCTGCCTGCACTTAAGGGGGTTGCTATAGCACAAATTGTATCAAACATATTTTCCATGCCTTCTATAATATCATGTTTGGTGTAAAATGAGTATACATAAGCTTTTTAGGAGATATTAATGGATTTTGTTCAAATAACTATACAAATTTTAAATTTTCTTGCAAACCTTGTCGGGAACTGGGGTTTAGCGATTATTGCACTTACAATCATTGTGAGGGCTGCAATGTGGCACTCAAGCATAGCGCAACAGCGCTCTATGAGGGTAATGCAGACTCTTCAGCCTAAAATGAAAGCCATACAGGACCGCTATAAATCTGACCCTCAAACTATGCAGCGGAAAATGGCTGAATTCTACAAGGAGCACCAGTTTAACCCTATGAGCGGCTGCCTTCCTATGCTAATTCAGATACCGATTTTTATACTTTTGTATACAGCGCTAATCAGCCCGCAATTCTTACAGCAAGCGGGAAAAGCCAGTTTTTTATTCATAGACAGACTTGATGCAACGATAAAAAGCAATGCCGGCGTATCTTTTGACGGCAAATTCCAGGTTGGCCCAAGAGACTCTTTTCAGGCAGGAAAAGACGCTAAAGTTTATTTGAAAACCGGCGAAACCCTTGATAAAGTTAAGATTAACCAGCCCACAAAGGCTGTAACCGTTCAGGGAGACATCATTCCGGGCGAAAGTCTTGATTTAAAGATTCCTCTTGATAATCTTAATGAAAAATTTTCAATTCTTGATAATGTTGAAAAAGCAGAAATTAACATTCTTGATATAAGCACAAGAGAGACTGAAACCGTAGAATTTACAAGGGCTGGCGACATTCTGGCTGCCAGCGTGCCTACTGCCAAGGTGGAATCAGCCATTCATTACGACGTAATTTTCTTATTAATTCTTTTTGCGCTCACCATGTGGATTAGTCAAAAGGTAATGATGGCGCAGAATAAGAACCAGTCAATGGATCCTACCCAGCAGGCAATTCAAAAAACAATGAGCACAACCATGCCATTAATGATTTTAGTTACATTTGTCTTTGTGCCAATCCCTGCAGGCGTTTTACTCTATCTTGTAACATCAAATATTTTCCAGATTATTCAGACTGTGGTTATAAATAAGCAGCTTGATAAGGAAGATGAGGCAAAAAAGGCTGAAAAACAAGCAAAATCTATCAAAGATAAAACAGCTACAAAGCCTAATATCATTGAAGTTCAGGATGTAAAAGATGTTGATGATAAGAAAAATTGACACCTTATAATGGCTAAATTAAACACCGGGGCGCTTTTTGGAGTTTCCATTACTGCGCCTTTATCAATTCAAATATTGGGTTTATGAGAATAATCAGAATACTGCTTTATCCAAATGTTGCATTCTTAATGTCTTGTGGTTGCAAGATATATCAGTCTTATATCACATCCTTGCTGTTTAATTAATTTTGTAACAAACAAAAAACATCTTTTTTGAATAAGACTTTTATTGCGCCATCTGTATCAATAAACCTTAAAAAAACTTTTGTTGACCCGTTTTTATATTTTTATTACATACATTAAACTGAATTTTTAAAAAAACCTTATATGCTAAGTTATGACTGCAGTTTGTGCCTCTGTATTAATAAACTAAAGCCTGAAATATCAAATAGCTGTCTCGTATTTTAATTTTATTTATTATTAGGTCTTTCAGCTCCATTTTGGGGTTTTATGGCAAATACGGTGTATTTTAGCAAAAATTTTAACATTTCTTAACAATATCACCATTTTTAGGCAATTTTTTAAAAGCCAAATACTTTATTAAAATGTAAGGGAATTAAATTTTAAATCAGGAAGAATTTAAAAAGATA
Organism: uncultured Vampirovibrio sp.; assembly: GCA_910583725.1. Taxonomy (GTDB): domain Bacteria; phylum Cyanobacteriota; class Vampirovibrionia; order Gastranaerophilales; family Gastranaerophilaceae; genus MGBC122484. The sequence goes on along the minus strand of CAJTXZ010000024.1, from coordinate 36,703 downwards.
ACAATTGTATAATAGGGAATTTACAATCAATAAAAAACTATTTCAACATAAATGATTATAAATAAAGCAGAAAATAATTTTTATTACTGCAAAATAATATTTATATTGAAAAACAAAAAATCTCTGTAATCCTTAATTAAAAGGAATTTTAGGCTTAAAAAAAGAATTATTTTACTCTCTCTTAATATCCTCGTGTTTATTAAATGTTTGCTAATCGTTCAAGACTGGCAAACTTTTTATTATGAAGCGGGTTTCAGTAAATAATAATAAAATATATAATTACAATGCTCCCTAAAAAATATTCTCGCAAAACTTTATTTTACCCATAAGATAACCTTATATTAATCTATCCGCCTCCTTGGCTGGTTTTACAGCTTGTCTTGCACGATCTTCTTTAGCTTACACAAGCAGCCTTTACCGCATTTTACCGCACTTTCTTGCGTAGGTGATATTAAGCTCTGCAAACATGCATTTTACCGCAATGCTTATCCACATTTTAGTGCATTTGCTTCTGTTGTAGTTTTTGCTGCACCACTTTTTTTAAAAGGCCAAAAATTTATAATAACGGTTTTTTGGAATCTTATATTTTTTAAACACTTTTTTGCTTTTTAAATTAATATGCTATACTTTTTCTATGGTTGATTTTTATAAAGAGAAGTTAATATTTTACAGGTTGTTGTTGACATTCGCAATGACTGCAATATCAGGATGTGTTGCTTGGCTTTTTACTCATTACCTGAACTGCACTTTAATGCAGGTTGTAATAAATTTGGCAGCCGTTTTGTGTCTTTTGGCCCTTGGCGCTAAAACGGTTATGAGTATCAAATTTTGTCTTAGCAAAATAGAGGAGTTAAAATGATAGCAAATTTGGCAATTGGCACGGTTATAATTGGTATTTTTGGTCTTTTGGGTATATTGTTTTATGCCATATCAGATGATGAAAAAGAAATAAAAAAAGAACTAAAAACAAAATAAAATTTTTTCTTACTTGTTAAGCCTATCAATGCAGGCTTTTAAATACTACTGCCTTAAAAATCCTCTTATATGTAAGACACATAATAATGACTGCTTGCTTTACACCCGTTTTGCAGATTTCCTTTTTGTGTGAAAGTTTAAACCCTGCTGCTTTTAGGCTCAAGGGCTTTAAATAAACAAACAGACAAAAATTCCATATAACCGCTGAAATTCATCTAAGCCCCAAGTATATATTAAGTTATCCGCCCAAAAGCTCTTTGGCAAAGGTAAGAGAATTATCGCTCACATCGCCAAGAGCCATTTGCGCTAGCACGTTCGGCTTTTCAGCCTCATCAAGTTTTTTAACATTTACCCTTGTTTTGTCCTTCTGCTCCTTTGTAACAAGGTAAAAATTATCAGCCTTTGAAGCTATGATTGGCTGGTGGGTGATTGCAAAAACCTGTGCGCTTTTTGAGAGTTTACTAATTGCATTCGCAACAGAAACAGAAGTCTTGCCTGAAATGCCCGTATCAATTTCATCAAATATAATAAGTGAAACCTTATCTACGCTTGAAAAAACGGTTTTTATTGCAAGCATTACCCTTGAAATTTCCCCGCCTGAGGCTGTTTTTACCAATGGCGCAGGCTCCTTTGAAACGTTTGTTGAAATCAAAAACTCTACCCTGTTTTTGCCCGTCTGATTAAAATCCTCAGTAGTATCTACGCAAATATGAAACTTTGCATGTTCTAGGTTTAAATTTTTTAGTTCATCCTGAATAAGTACAGATAATGTCTCTGCATTTTGCAGCCTTTTTTCGTCTAAGTTTTTTGACAATTCTTTAATAGAATTTAAAAGCTCCTCTTTTTTAATCTTTAAATCTTCAAATGATTCAAAATTACCTTCAAGGCTTGCAAGTTCTGCTCTGAATTTATCATATGTTTCAAAAATATTTCCGTATTTTCTCTTTAATTTTTGAATTAATTCAAGCCTCTCATTAATTTCATCAAGCCTTTGCGGGTTATTTTCAAGGCTTTCGGAGTAATTTCTAAGGCTATTTGATACATCTCTTAAATTTTCATAAGCATCAATAAAAGAGGATTCTATTTCCGTTAGTGAATTATCATACTCTGCCGCCCTTGAAATATTGCATTTTATCTTATTCAATGCCTCAATTATAGATGAATCATCATTATTTAATGCATAATAAGCACCATAGGTCGTTTCCTTTAATTCTTCAAGGTTTGATAAAACATCTAATTCGGAATTTAATTCCTCTTCTTCCCCCTCTTTAATCTCCGCCTCTTCAATTTCATTAATCTGAAACCTCAAAAACTCAATTCTTTCCCCGTCTTCTTTTTGGCCCGCCTCTATTTCATCTAATTTTTTTGTAGTGTTCTTATATTCAAAGTAATCTTCTTTATACTTTTGAAGTAATTTTTTAAAATCTTCATCAGTGCTTTCTATGTATGAATCTAAAAGGCCGATATGGTGTTTTTGCTGGATATATGTATATGTTTGGTGCTGTGAGTGGATATCTGCTAATTTTTCTCTCATCTGGTTTATAACATCAAGTGTCACCATAGCACCGTTTAACCTTGGCTTTGTACCGGTTTTTGAAATTTCTCTTGAAATTACAATCTCTTCATTATCATCAACAAATGTTAGTTCAATCAGAGCATTTTTATCAGGGTTATTCAAAACTTCTCTGTTTGTCTTTGCTCCAAGTGCCACATCAATGGCTTTAAATATTATGCTTTTTCCGGCGCCCGTTTCACCTAAAAGCACATTAAAACCGCCGTTAAAATCGAGCCTTAATTCATCAATTAATATAAAATTTTTAATGTAAAGTTCTGTTAACATTTGTTAGGAGCCGTCCCCCAATGTAGTTTATTTCTTAAGATTCTGTAAAAATCACTTTTTTCCTTATTTAATAAAAGAAGCTTGGCACAGTTTTTATATTTTTCAATCACAACCTCTTTTTGAAACGGTTTAATATCCTGGCCGTCCGCTGTTATCTGATAGCCCGTGTTTTCACATATGGAAACCTTTATTTTTTCATTTGAATTAATAACAATGGGCCTTGCTGTTAATGTGTGCGGGCAAATAGGTACAATGATAAAACAGTCTATATCCGGTGAAATCACAGGCCCGCCTGCTGAAAGCGCATACGCTGTGGAGCCTGTGGGCGTTGATATAATAAGGCCGTCAGCCATATAACTGCATACAGGTCTATCATTTATTGATAAATTCAAAACAGAGGTTCTTGCATTAAGCTCTTTTCTTATTACCATATCATTCAGCGCAATATTTTCTGCGCTTGATTTTAGCATTAATCTCTCTTCTATCCTGAAATCTCTGTCCTTGATTTTTTTTATCACAAAATCTAATTCATCAGGCAAAGCCTGTGAAAGATAGCCGAGTCTGCCCATATTAAAGCCGAAAACCGGCACATTTAGCCTGCTGTAGTGTCTTGCGCATTTTAAAAGTGTGCCATCCCCGCCTATTGTAACAGCAAAGGTGATATTAAGAGGCATTTCGGCCATATCAAAAATCTTTGGCTTCACCGTTGCAAGGCCTTCATTAAAAAAAGCATCGGAAATTTTAGATGCAAACTCTTTGCTCTTATTTACATCCTGATTATAGATAATGCCCGTATTCTCTAAGTGTAAGCCCATAAATTGCCTGCAAAAACTTTATCTGTAATTAGTAAACTGAAGCGGAATGTTAAAGGCGTCTTCTTTTTCTTTCAATAGCTTTATGACATCCTGCAGGTCATCTTTGCTTTTTCCTGAAACTCTAACCTGTTCTTTTTGAATGGAAGCCTGAACTTTTAATTTTGAATCTTTAATTGCACCAACTATTTTTTTTGCCAAATCCTGGCTTAATCCTTTTTTTAATTCAAAGACCTGTCTGATATTACCGCCAAGAGCGTTTTCAGGCGTTTTAGGGTCAAGTATTTTAATGCTTAAATTTCTTTTAATCATCTTTGACTGGAGTATATCAACTATGTTTTTTAGTTTCATATCGTCATTTGTTGTAATGGTGATTGTTTTATCGCTCTCAAGCTCGACGGTAGAATTTGAATCTTTAAGATCAAACCTTGATTGTATATCTTTTTTAGTTTGCTCAATTGCATTCACTAATTCCTGCCTATCAAACTCTGAAACTATATCAAAACTGCAGTCTTTTGCCATATCTTGATTCCCCCAAATATCCAAAATTTAAAATAGGGGATGTTGAACCCCCTATTTTAATTATATTAAACACGTCTCTTTCTTGCTGCTTCTGATTTTCTTTTTCTTTTTACAGAAGGCTTTTCATATCTTTCTCTACGTTTGATTTCAGATAAAATACCTGCTTTTTGGATTTTTTTCTTAAATCTTTTAAGAGCGCTTTCAATATTTTCGTTTTCTCTTACACGTACTTCTGGCAATGTTTTTCACCTCCTTGGGGTGCCTGTTATTATAATGTTTGCTAATAATATAACAGGAATAAATTTGAAAGTCAATTAAGAAGGACGATTTAAAGCTTATCTGGTCTAAAACTTATGTGTTACAAGCGCGAAGATATCGTTAAATATTACATAAACCATAAGCAATATTAACAAAAGGAAGAAAAATCTGCCTATGCCTTCTGTTATCTTTTCATCAATCTCGCGCCCAAGAAGCTTTTCAAGCCCAAGGAACATAAGATGTCCGCCATCAAGCGCCGGTATGGGAAGCAGGTTTATAATGGCAAGGTCAATGCTGATTATAGCTGTCAAAAGTAGACCATTAAGCATTCCGTAAGCTTCAATAATATCTGAGCCGACTTTTGTTATAACAATAATTCCATGCATTTCATTAAAAGGAATTTTGCCGCTAACCAATTGCCAAAGGCCTAATGCCATTAATTTTGTATTTCTCCACAAGTAATCAAGCGAATATACAATGACTTCTCTTGGTGTGTTTGTTTCAATAAATTTTTCTTTTGTTTTGAGCTTTATCCCAAGAACACCTTCTTTATCAGTATAAATATTGTCTAAAACAATTTCTTTTCCATCCCTCTCAAGCACTATTGTTAATGGCTTATAGCTGTCAGCAAGTGCTTTAGCAAGGCTTTCAGGGTCAACATCATTTTTTAGGGTGTATTCTCTCTTGTTTAGTATATCATCCCTCAAAGCCGCCTCTTCTTTTGAAAGTTCGGTTTCGGTTGTTTTATATTTTTCAAGCCCGAGCGCTATATTCTCTGATATTTTAAGAGGCGCCTCAGCCGTTTTTTCAGGCAGAATAAGTTTTGTATTTTTTGGTATTATGTTTTCAAAGTCAACGCCGGGGTTTAAACTTTTAAGAGCATCAATCTTTTCTGTAATAAGTTTTGAATCAACAAAACCGTCAAAATATTTGCTTTTTTGAACCACAAATATAAATTTATATGTAGAATTTACATTAATTCCGTTAACACTTTTGATTCTATCTCCGTTTTTTGCCTCTGACTGCACAATGTTTGAAGCATTGTCTTTAGTCATAATTTCTTCAATAAAAACATCAGATGAGCCCATAGGAAGCTTATGATACCAAGCCGCTGCAAACATTGTTAAGAATATTGCAAATATTACATTCATAAAAACGCCCGCAGACACTATAATTGCTTTCTGCCATGGTTTTTTATTTTTAAACCTTTCAGGCGAATCGCTAGCAAGAACGTCAGCCGTTTCTTTTTGTTCTTTGTTATCTTCCTTAGTGTCCTTTTCTTCATCGTCAGGAAAAGAAACATATCCGCCAAGAAGAAAGGCATGAACCAAAATTTCAGTATCACCCCATTTTGTCTTATATAGCGTAGGGCCAATTGGAAGACCGAAGCCGAATTTTGAAACCCGAACGCCAAACATTCTTGCTGCTGCAAAATGCCCAATCTCATGAACTAATATCAGAAGGCTTATTAAAATCAGCATTATTATGGTATTCATTTTATTTCTCTCTTATTTTTACTTTCTTTTCCTGCCGCTAAATTTATACAGTCCAAAAATCGTCGGTTTATATGAGTTCAAGTCTCTTCTTGTCTCCATTAATGTATTTTTCAGCTTTTGATTTTCTTCTGCAAGCGCCTGGTTTTTCTCTTTTAAATCAATAGTTCTGTCTCTAAATTGCTTTAGCTTTTCTTCTTGTTTTAAACTGTTTAATTTGTAGTAATCATTAAGCTTAACTGCAATCTTTTTTGCTATGCTTTTTGCAATCATATCAAGAGTTCTGTTTGAAATATCAAGCTTGAAGGCATTTTGCGGAGCCACATCGGTTGTCTGCTTTACAATCTCTTTTATTATTTCTCTTATATTGTCATTGTTTTGAGGGATTGCGGGAGTATTTGCAGCCTGTCTTGAAATTTCTTCTCTTATAATTTCCCTCATATCCTCTGCTGTCAGGTTTGCAGGCGCTGTCAGCCTTTGAACCGGTGCCGGCGGATGAATTTCCGGCGGGGCAATGTTTGATAACAAATCATCAGCCTGGGCTATATCCTCAGAGGTTTCCTTAACAAAACTTTGCAAATCTTCAAAAGGATCAGTGTAGGATTCATTAAAAATTTGCTCCAGATTTGCAGGAGGAACAGGCTCGCTGCTGATTCCACCTGATAAATCCTGTGCAAAGCTTTGGGCTAATTGTACAAGGTCAAGCTCATCGTTTTTTGTTTTGTTGTTTTCGGCTGTGCGTTGATTTTGAGGGTTATTTATTTTTGCATTGTTAATTAAATTGTTGGCTTTTTCAATCTCTTCCTGGCTAAAACTTTCTCTTTCAAGGATTTCATCCAGCTTATCATCATTGTTTATTGGATTAATTAAATCTTCATCAAATTCATCGATATCCTCATGAACAACATTAAGGTTTGAATTAGGAGTAACAGGCCCCGGGGTTAAATTTCTCATCGCCATTGGCATAACTGCGCCCGCATATTTTTCTCTTGCCCTGCTCTTGTCGCGGGCCTGGGTTTTATCGGGAATATCTTGATATTGTACATCATATACCTGATTTTGCCCGGCACTTTCTCTTGCAAGTTCTTCTAATGAGACTCCCTCAAAAGAGTTATCCTCATCATTTTTTGTTTCTAAAGCTGCATTATTTTGTAATCCAAAAGAAGTTTCTACTGTGTGCTCTTCTTCATTTATATAGTGAGGAGGAATTTCTTCTTTGTTCTCTGTAAAATTGTCTTCATTTGTTTGTTCCAAGACAGGAGCAATTGCGCATTCTTCTTCTGGGCTTGCATTTTCATTAAAGGAACTATCATCTTTTAATGAGTCATTTGAAATTTCATTTATTGCTGCAGACGGCTCTTCTTTAGCAATCTCCTCTTGTTTGGCCTGGTTTAAGATGGGATCATTTTCTAGGCTTTCCTGAAAGCTTTCTTTTGTTTTTGTATATTTTTCCTTTAAATTATTTAAAATTGTCAAATAAGAACTGTTATCAAAAAATTCAATACCGAATTCATTTTCATATATAGCCTCAATGTTCCATAGCTTTATAAAAGAATTCAGTGTAAGTAAATCTATAAAATATCCATCAAGCGCCAATTTTGTTAAAATGGCAGATTTTGACAGAGCATTATAATTATCCATAATTTTAACCCTCGTAGAACAATTATAAATGATAATACATCAACTTGCAATTGGTAATACTTTGAAAAAAGGATTTACTAGATATGGTTTACATTGCAACTCTGTCGGCAAATCTTTGTTTTTGATATTCTGCAATTGATTTAATTTGTTCTTTTTTGATGTTGTTTAATGTTAAGTTTCTGTTATCACGTATAACATTTGAGCTTGTGTTTGGCTTCTTTTCCATTAAGTTGTTGTATACTGCGCGTGACGCGGTATTATGCAGGATTTTAGCCTTATCGTTAAGTCTTTTTGCTTTTTTCTTAAATAAACTTAATATGGCAGATGATATAAGAGCAAAGATGCAAAGTGCATATCCTGCGCTTCTATCAGGATATGGCTGGTTTTCTACATTGTTAAAATTTATTAAGGCGCCTTCTGTGTTTTCGCCCTTAACATATATGCGCACCTTGTTTCCTATTTGCTGCGCTATAACGCTTTCCACGCCGCTTGCTTCGTTGTATTTTACGGAAAAATTTTCCTTAAGACTTGCATCTTTTATGTCAAAATATTCTCTTCCAATCTCATCAACCTTGTTTGTAACCTTTGTCATATAGTCGCTCTTGATATCAAGCGTTACATTCTTGTCGGCCGGATTTCTGCTGACATCAATAGAATAAATGAAATTGTCGCTTGAAAATGCTGCCTCAGGCAGTAAAAATATGAAGAATAATAAGCATAAAATTATTTTTTTCATAATCAAAGTTCCTAATCCAAGTCTTAATAAGATAACAATAGCCCTTTGAAAGAATTGAAACATCAATCTGCAGGTTTAAAATTGTTATCAACCTAAAGATCTATAAAATATGAAAATATATTAAATACCCTTGAAAAGATTTGCCATCTCAATAGCTGTTTTTGCAGCATCAAAGCCTTTATTACCTGCCTTTGTGCCAGCCCTTTCTATTGCCTGTTCAATGTTATCGGTTGTTAATACACCAAAAATTACGGGAATGCCCGCTTCAAGGCTAACATGTGCAACCCCCTTTGAAACCTCTGCGCAAACATAATCATAATGCGAGGTTGAACCCTTAATCACAGCGCCAAGCGTTACTATTGCCGCATACCCTTTTTTGGCAGCTTTTTTTGCTGTAACAGGAATTTCAAATGCCCCTGGAACCCAGACAATATCAATATTATTTTCATTCGCCCCATGGCGTCTAAAAGCGTCTAACGCCCCTGATAGTAATTTTGAACCTATAAATTCATTAAACCTTGCAACTATAATGCAAAATCTGTCATTTTTATCTGCAACTAAATTGCCCTCAAATGTATTTACCATAATTATTTCCTGTCTTTTTTATTCATATTACTTTGAATAAAGTTTAACATACAGTGCCCCTGTTGGGCAAAATTGTAATATTCAAACATCTAACCCATCCTATAAAAAATACCGGCAATATGTTTATTTGCCGGTATTTGTTTTGTGTAACGGTTTAATAAGTGTTTTTTTATAAAAATTTACTCATCCTCGTCAGGCACCAAACAAGGAACACCTTTCGGTATTTCTATTTTTTATCAGGTGTTTTCACAGGATGCACTGAAGGAAGCGGCGTTGGTGCTATTGATGCCGCAGGAAGATTTAATTTGCTTAGTTTTGCATTAAGTTTTTTTAGTGATGTATTGAGTTTTTATTCTTTTCTTTAAGCTCATGTATTCTTAACTCGGCCATCATATCGCCTTGTCTTTCTGCCATATAAAGCTTTTCTTGAAGCTCTTGTTGTCTCGCTTCGCGTTTCTCTAAACTTTGCTGATGCTCTTGTTCTATTTTAGCTTTTTTCTCATTCTTTATAACATTGTCATCTTAATCTGCACAAATATTACCTGTAAGCATTTCATCCAGCATCTTATTTCCTTTCATTGTTTTTGTTATATCTTCTATGTTTGCTGTTGCATACCTTTTTTCAAGGCGCTCAAATGCTTCTTTTGTGTATTTTGAAAAATCAACAGAACCGTTTTGTATTAATTCATCCGCTTTAAACAGTCTAAAATTCAGGAGTGCACTGTAAATATCAGGGTCTGCATACTTTGCAAAATGTTCATTAACCGTATCCGCTGCATTCAATAGCTCTGTATTATAATTATCAAGTTTGGATGGTTCAACATTCCTTAAAAATGCCTCCTTTTTTCTAAGCAGATACAATTTAACATCCATATTTTCTGCCATACTGTGAAGTTCATCCGGTAAATTAAGATAGCAGCCGGTTTTTCCGCCATAATTAAAATCATTGTTAATATATGCAAATAAGGTTTTTAGTGTGTATTCATCACTGTTTGATAATTTTTTTAATTCCTCTGACGTAAATTCTTTCTCTATAAACTGTAGCTTTTCTAATAAGCTTTCTTTCTTGTTAATGTCTGTATTTACAGCAAAATAAGGTTTATAACCAGATAAGGCTTTGCTTACTTCAGGGTTAAGCTTGTTAAAAAATTCTTTATCAGCCTTGTTAATGAGATAATCTAAACCTATATCTTCCTTATTTAAATTCATTGCTCCGCCAGAATTACCAAGTTTTGTTGCAATTCTTTTTGACATATCCCTTAATTCACAGGCGCTCATTTTTAAAAGTACTCTTTGTGTATCACAAGGAAATGTGCCCGTCAAATAATACAAAATGTCATCATTAATCCCGGCACACGGTTTATCAAGAAACATAAGAGACGAAACCTTATAATTAAGCGAGCCATGGTCTTCTGAGAGTCTTTGCAAACCTTCAATCCCAAACCTTTCTATTGCAAGCGGCATGTTTCTTGCAAACGATTCAGCCTCGCTTTCACTGTGACATCCCCACTGGGCTATTTTTACCCTTAAACCCCAAAGTGCCTTGCTTATTTCTTCCTTATTATCTAACTTATCAAAAATTGTCTCTGTAAAGTTATAGCTTTTAAGAAAATCTTTTTCCCAAGATTTTAAATTATCCGGCTCGGTCTTTAAAATGCGCCTTATACTGTCTTTTGCTTTGTCTGGGCTGAAAAGCTGTGTACTCACATACTTTTGTTTTGGACCGTCATTTTTTGCCCTTTTTCTTGTTTTACATTCTTGTTTGTTTATATAATCCTCTTCTGCGGGCAAAACATTTTTTACATCAGTGTGGACACCTCCTTTTGCACCATCATTTTTCCCGCCTGCATTTGCACTGTTTCCTACACTTTTTTTGAATAATGATTTGAATCCTTCCCTAAGTTTTTCAAAATATCCTGCATTGGCCCCGGTATTTTTTGCACCCTGTCTTATAAAGAAGGCAAATGACAATGTTAATGCGCTAATAGCTGCAACAAACCCTACAATAAGCCCTTTTTTGCCGGGTTTGCTTTCTTTTTGATTGGCATCATTTTGCAGGTTTTTTGGTGCGTGAATTATTTTGCTTGGGGCAGGGCTCTTGGTATATTGCTGTGTCTTTGGCGCCAAGGAAGCGTTTGTGTTTTTAAAATCAGGCTGTCTCCAGTCTCTAAACGGGCTTTGTATTTGAGTCGCAGGCTTTGAAGTAATGGTATTGCCGGCTGATAATTTCTGATTATTCTTTAATTCATCATTATTTGTGGCAACATACGCCGTATTTTGTGCACCTTGCTGCTGTGAAAATAAAACTTGCGGATTGTAATTTGATTTAAAACTAACTAACACAATTAATAATTTCCATTAAAAGCCACATAATACAAAACACACCAATATTTATTTTTGCTATTTGTTTACAAAAATTAACAAAAAGTTATTTTGTACAAGCTTGCGCCCGGGATATTCAAAGTTTAAAAATGGCCATAATCTAAAAGACAGCCAAAAACAAAATAAAAAAAACGGCTTTTAATATTAAAAGCCGTTTGGAATACTGTTACGTAATTCCTCGTGTGTGAAGTGAAGGTTAGTGTGTGTTTGGTTAGAAAGTATATCTTTTTTATATCTTTAATTTAATCGTTAATCAGTCCTTGTACATATATAAAGTATATCTGAATTAAATAATTGCGTGTTTTACTTAAATTCTTTACAATTGTTTACAAAAAACTTTAAAAATCAAGTTATATAAGGATTATGTGTTTTGCTGCACATATGTAAACTGCGCAATAATATTGTGTTTCTGCACAAAAACATTAAATTTTCTTTTTTCTTGTAATGGAAGGCCATATGTATAAAAAAGAGCGTTCCAATCAAGTTTCCTGTAAAGTGAAATTTAAACCCGCTCTACAGCCTGGAATGAAAAGAAACATTTATATAAACAAATACGGAATCACAATATAATTACCAAAAATTATTAAGTTATATTAAGAAATAATATAAAATAAAAAATTTATCTTAATATTTCGTTACACATGTATTGTAAAATAAATATTCTAATGATATATTAAATATATAAATAAGATATCAAAATCTTAGTCCAAACCCCTTAATCCCTAGTATCTTTATCTTTAGTTTAATCTTTTCGTTGTTGCAGTCAGTCAAAATAATAAAAGCCTGTTGTATGGCTTAAATTGTTGTTCTTATTGAAGCGTATTCAAGGGCATACTTTGTGCTGCGCGCTCAAAGAGCCTTAATTTGCGCTATTCAATAAGTAGCAAAAAACAAAAGCAGTTAGTGTGAAATTTTTAAGGAGAATAAGATTTATGAAAAATATTCAGTCCAAAGCCTTGAGAACAGCCTCTGTATTTAATTCAAACCTCATCGTAGATGACTCTCTAAAATTTTATGTTAAAAGAATTTCGAAATTTAAAGTTTTAACATTAGATGAAGAAAAAGAATTAGCAAGGCTTTCAAACCTTGGTGATGACGAAGCTAAAAAGAAATTAATCCAGGCAAATTTAAGGCTTGTAATTAATATCGCAAAAAAATCAATCCATGTCTGTAGCCTGTCAATGTTTGATTTAATTCAGGAAGGCAACCTTGGCCTCATTGCAGCAGTTGATAAATTTAATTGGAAATTGGGCTATAAATTTTCAACATACGCCACCTGGTGGATTAAGCAGGCCATGTTTAAAGCAATCTCCGAGCAGTCTCATTGTATGAAAATCCCTGTTTATATTCAGGAAACATTGTCAAAATATAAGAAGATTAAACATTCGCTTGAACAAAAATATAATTGTGCCATAAAATCTTCAACCGTTGCAAATAAGATGGGTATTTCAGAGGAAAAAATCGATACATTTCTTGGCGCCTACACCAAGGCTCTTTCTCTTGAATCTTCAATGGATACAATGGATGGTAGTGAAATGAGCCTTTCTGAAATAATCGAAGATGTTAACCAAAATGTAGAAGCAACCGTAGAATATGAAGATTTAAAAAAGGATATAAAAATTGCCCTAAACACCTTGAAGCAAAGAGAAAAAGAAGTGATAGTTTTAAGATTCGGCTTAAACAATAATGCTAAAAAAACTCTCGAAGAAATAGGCAATATGTATGGTGTTACAAAAGAATGTATAAGACAGATGGAAAAAAGGGCCATTAAAAAAATTCATTCATCAAATACAGCGCGTGATTTATTAACTTGCTACATAATTTAGCCGTTTTACTCCTGTTCTGTACTGCATATATAATAAACAGGATGATAAGTTAATTCTACGCCATTTTTATCTGAAAAATTCTTTAAATATTCTTCCTTAAACATTTCATACTTTTTTTTGGTCCACAAAGTTTTTGATGTGCCAACGCCGGTTAGCTTAATATGCTCTAATAAGTTTTGCATATCCTTAAAATACAGGGTTTCAAGCTCTTCTTCAAAATAAAGAATCTTAAGCCCTGTTTTTTTTAAAAATGGTGCAAAACTTTCATAATTAAGCCCCAGGCCTGCAATATCTTTAATTTGGCAAAAATTCTTATGGCCAAAGCTGCTAAATGCAATTAACCCTTTATTTTGAAGTCTGTCTTTAAGCCTTGAGAATAATTCCTGTTTATCTTCTATCCATTGAAAAACCGCATTTGAAATAATCAGGTTAAATTTTTCTTTAAGATTGCACCTTAAAATTCCTGATATATCACCCTGATAATACCTGTAGGGTGATATTCCTGTAAAATTTTCCGTTAAATCATTAAGATAAAGCCTATTGTATCGTAAATTTGATACAATTTCATCTGTCAACAATCCGGTTCCGGCGCCGATTTCCAGAATGTAGTCAAAATTGCTCCCATATTTTTTTGTAACCTCTGTTATAAGTTTTTTTGCCATCAATCTTTGTACTATGGCATTTTTTCTGTATGTATCTTTTGCCTTTGAAAAATTCATAAAAATCTTTGTATCTTATCTATAAATCTAATATTTTATCAAGCGTTTCAAATTCAAAAAACGGAAAATGACCAGTATTCAAGGCTATTTTGTGCCTGTGATTAGCCCAAAATGCCTCCTGTGCCTTATATGGAAAAATTTTATCATTTTTGGTTGTAATCACAGTGTCAAATTCAAAACCATCCTCATCCAAATTTTGAACAGCACTGGCTTTTATGTTGATTAATTCCTGCCTCAAATTTTCAAGCGTCCTGTCAGCCTTTTTAAATTCGCCCCCGGCGCAGTTTGCAAGCATATTTTTTTCAAAGTTCGCCATAGTTTGCAGGCTGAGAGCATTAAGCATTATATTAAAAACCTTAGGGTTTATTCCGAATTCAGAATGCACAGGATAAAAAGTCCCACAGATTGCAATGCTTTTATTAATTTCAGGCAACGCCCTTGCAAGATATGCCTGATTTAAGGCCCAAACCCCATATGAATATGCTATAAGATTAATTTCGGTGTAAAATGAAAAATCAAAATATCTTAATTCCTCAAAATCCATATTTGAATAATCGTTAACAAATAAAATATCAGATGTTTTTGTGTCAAACTGTTCAAAACAATTATAATCAGTATTAAACCCGCCAAAGAATAATAACAGCCTTGTCTTGTCATGGTTTATATGGTTTAAGCGCATTAAAGCCTCCAAAGTTTAAAAAGTTTAAATTTTAGTTTTCAATGTGATTTAATTATACCAAAAACCTTAGCTTTAAGATTATGGGCTTAAAAATATATTGTAGTATAATTGGGTGTGGAATTTTAGTTATAAAGGTATTTTTATGAACAATAAAATATATTCTACCCTTATTTTAGCGCTATTATTGGCTTCTCCTTCTGTTTTTGCTGCCGATAATCCAAATGATATAAAGGAAAGATACAACGTTTATTATAATAATGGCGTAAATTTATATAAAGAAAAAAAATATACATCAGCAATCAACGAATTCAAAAAAGTTTTAAGGTTCGTACCATATGATGCAAACGTTAAAAATGCGCTTTATACGGCCTATGTTTCAAGGGCCGAATACTTTTTAAACACTGAAAAACAACCTAAAAAAGCTATTAATGACCTAAAATCCGCATTATTTTATATGAAATACTGGAGTGATAATAAAGGCACAGATGCTGCCAAGGTTTCAAGCATACAAAATACCCTAAATCAGCTTTTAAGAAAATATGAAAATTTAAATGTGGATGGTAAGTTTCAAAACGCCAAAACCCTTAGGGCGCAGGGTGAAATTGCCGCAGCAGGATATGAATTTAATGCTATCAAGAATAATTCAAAGTATACATACACCATTTTAACCCAGCTCTATGATATCTATAAGAGCTTGAATAACCAGCAGATGGCTCTTGAAAATATACGTCAGGCAGTAAAGCTTAAACCGAATGATGGCATGGCGCATTACAAATACGCCCTTATTTTGGATGACATTGGAAACTTTGATGCAGCAAATGATGAATACTCTCTTGCCTTTAAGAATGGAAACAATGATGTCCTTAATTCCCTCAAATCCCTTTGGATGGCAAGAGCAGCGTCAAATCCTAAAGATTCCCAAGCGCTTATAAACCTTGGCGCAATTTTTCAAAAACAGAAACAGTATGATTTAGCAAAGGCTCAATACGTAAAAGCGCAGGATATAAACCCAAACGACCCTGTTGTTTTAACCAACCTTGCCTCCTTGTATTTAGAGATGAAAAATTATAACGGCGCAATTGATATCTATAATATGATGATAGCAAAGAAGCCAAACAGTATCGAACCATTATTTTATAAGGCTGATGCGTATAAAAAACTGAATGACAATAAAAATGCAATAGCAGAATACAAAAAAATCCTTAAAATGCAGCCGGATAATATCGACGCAAAAGAAGGTATAAATGCAATTATATCAAGCCTTTCGGGCGAAGCATTGATGATGTATCTTAAGGATGAAGCAATTTTAAACCCTTATGATTATGATAAACAGTTTAATTATGCTTATGAACTGCATAAAAATAAAAATTACCCTGATGCAATTGCATTTTACAAGAAAGCCATAGCAATTAATCCTAAAATGCCGGAGCCATATATAAACATTGCACAAATTTACCGCCTTCAAGATGATACGGCAAAGGCTGACGCTGCAATAAGCCATGGCTTGTCAAACCTGCCTGATAACAAAGAACTTATTACAATGAAGAATGAAATAAAAACGGAAGAAGCCGGTAATTTATATAATATTGCTGTTAAGTATTTTAATTCAGGAGATTATAAAACAGCGCTTGATAACTATCTAAGGATTCAAATACAAACACCCGAGGTGTTATATTCAATCGCTTCCTGCTATTTTGAGCTTGGTCAAAATGAAAAAGCAATTGAATATTTTAAGAAGGTTCTTGAAAAAACGCCAAACGATACAAAAGCTATGTATTTTATAGCAAATTCATACGTGAATCTGCAGAATACAAATGCTGCTACAGAATATCTGAATAAAATTCTTTTAATTGAACCAACCAACACTGACGCTAAGACCGCACTTGCCTCCCTAAAACAGGGCCAGGAAGGGCGTGACCTTGATATGGCAATAAGCCTTTATGAAAATAAGCAATATAACGACAGTTTAACCATTTTAAATAAAATAATTGCTGCAAATCCTAAAAATGCTTATGCTTATTATTACAAAGGTGCTATTTTTGATGAAGGCAAAAAAACCGATGAAGCCATAGCTGAATACAGAAAAGCTATAAATGCAGATGCTAATTTTTCTTTATGCTATTATATGCTTGCGGTTGATTTAGATACAAAAGAAGAATATAAAGAAGCTGTAGGATATTATGAAAAATATCTGTCCCTGAAATCCAAGGAAGGAACAGAAGATGACTACACAAAATATGTACAGGGCAGGCTGAAAGAACTTAAGGATTATCTTGGACAAAAATAATACAAATAATAAAAACTTAGATATAAAAAATATAAAAATAATCCAAGCTCCATTGGCCGGCATATCTGATATTGTCTATAGAAACCATATAAGGCGCCACAGCTATACTTGTCTTCTTTCAACGGAAATGCTCTCATCTGAAGCTCTAAAAAATGTGCCGAATCCTAAAATTGCTGATTTTAAGGCGGCTGAATACCCGCTATCTTTTCAGATAGTTGGCCATAAGCCCGATTTGATGGCAAATGCGGCAAGGCTATTACAAGAAAGGGCAAGTGTAATTGATATAAACTGCGGCTGCCCTGTCAATAAGGTTGTAAAATCAAATGACGGCTCAGGCCTTATGAGAACACCAAAGCTTGCCTATGACATAGCAAAAGCGGTAAAATCAGCCATTAATATCCCGATGAGCGTAAAATTCAGGCTTGGCTGGAGCCAGGACAGCAAGAATTTTATAGAATTTGGTAAATTAATGCAAAAAGCAGGTGCTGATTTTGTTACCCTCCATGGAAGGTGCAGAAGCGATTTGTATTCAGGAACATCAGACTGGAAAGCGATAGGTGAGCTTAAAAAAGAATTAGATATTCCGGTCTTTGCAAACGGAGATATTAAAACTGTTGAAGATGCGATTAAGTGTCTTGAAATAACAAAGGCTGACGGTGTTTCAATAGGAAGGGGGCTAATGGGTGATTTCACCCTTGCTTCAAGGATTGAACACTATCTTCAAACAGGAGAAATTATTAAAGAACCCGGCCTTGAAGAAAAAATAAATATGCTTCTAGCACATATAGAAGATGAAATAGAACTTAGGGGCGAAAATAACGGCATTAAGTTTATGAGGAAATTTTACGGCTTTTATATTTCAAAGGTAAAAAATGCCTCAAAGTACAGACAGGTTTTAGTACAGCTCGAAACTTTTGATGAGGTGAAACAAGCACTAAATGACATACTTTGTTTATCTCTTGGAAACTGAACGCGGCACAATTTATACCGGAATTACAACAGATGTATCACGGCGCTATAAAGAACATCTTGAAGGTGTATCAAAAAAAGGTGCAAAATACACAAATGCAAATAAACCCGTAAAACTTCTCTATACAAGAGAGTATGAAACAAAATCTGATGCTATGAAAGAAGAATACAGAATTAAACACCTTTCAAGGGCAAAAAAGCTGGAATTAATTAGGCAAAAATAAAAATATTCTACTATAAAAACAAATTACTTAATTTGTAAAATTTTTATAAAAACTAGCAAAATTTTATTTTTACGTGTTTTGTATGCATGTTTAATTTGCCGGACGTGTCTTTTATGAGAATTTTGCCAATAAATAATTTAAATTCTAATAGTTTAACAAGACAAAAATTTAAGAAAAGCACACCATGCTTGTTAAATCGAGTCTTTAATGAAAATAAAAATCAATATTCAGACTTAAACTTTTTAAGTCTGCAATATTATCTGTCAAATATTAATTCAAGCCCTGTATTTACGGGTACATCCAGTGAGTTGTCAAGAGTTTATTCTTATTCACAAAGCGGTGGCAAACAAACAATTAAAAGAGCTTCTAATGGTTCTTATCTTATAGACGAAGAAACTAAAACAAAGATTTATTATGGGAAAGATGCAAAACAATTTTTAGATAAAACCACCGTTTTTAGCCAGGACACACAGGTTATTTGTCCTAACGACGGAGAACTAAAGGTTGAGGTGGATGATAGGGAGATTTTTGTTATCTCGGATGGGGCCGTTATTTTACAAAATGGCAAAAAGGCTAAAATTACAGTTATAAAAGGCAATCCTTTGGTTGTAACATCCGAAAAAAAACCAGACTGGTATGAAGAATATACCAATAATCCGACAAATAAAGAAGTTGCCCAAAGATATGCAGAACTAAGTGATATATATTTTCATCTTTACTCGGGTCATATAAACATTAAAAATCTCGGAGAAGATATTGCAATAAAATTGCTCAATTCAAAAAATGCAACACTTGTAGGCAAAAATTATATCAAAATGGATAAATACTATTCTCCCGATTATATGAAAAATATTCTCGCTGATGTGTTGGATGATGATGAAATGAAAATTTTCAGTCAAAATTACAATACCATATGGAAAGTAAGGCTTTCTACGAAGGAAGCCAGAAAAGCTTCTGGAGAGGGTCTTAATAAAGCTATAAGGGAGAAACTTAAAAAATCGGGGCTTATAACGGATTTAGAAGAAAGGGATAAAGATAGAATTTATTGGCTTCAAATGTATGCAGATGAATCGAGTTTGCAAGCCAAATTGGAAAGTTTAAATTTTACAGAGAAAGAACAAAAAGAAGTTATTCAGTATTGGAAGGACACAAATAAATTAGGTTTTGATTATACGGGCTTAAAATATTTATCTGATGATATCGCTGTTTATTGTTTGCAAGACAGAGTAAATAATATAACTGGCGGAAGCCAATGCTGGAATACATTTTCGGTTATTGCCCCTACAATAAAAGAAGGATTTTCTTCCCCTTATATTGGCGTTTCGGCAGTACATTCAAATGAAGAATATAAAAATGCTGTTCCTTTCAAAGAAATAAGAAATGCAGAGGTTCTGCATTCGCATTATATTAATCCAAAAAAACATCAGATAGAACTGTATCTTGTGACGGAAGGCGCGGGCGCATTGACAATAATTGAAGATAGTAAACCAAAAACAATCGTCCTAAAACAAGGTGAAGGAATTATTCTTAATCCCGGCGTGATTCATTCTACAAATGCAATCAGAGGAAAATACGAGCATCTGGTTTGCCAGATTCCATCTATTTCGCACTATACTTTACCATTTAAAGTTAATTATGATTATCCCGAAGATTATCCTGAAAATAAGGCTGTAGAAGATGCCGTCTATGCTTTAAACAAAATTTAATTCAACTTTAGATGTTTCTTAAACCGCCCCCTTGGGCAGTTTTTAAATTTTTGTTTGCGAGCTAATATTAATAATCATAAAATAAAAAAAAGGGAGTTTTCAAAACCCCCATTTCCCCATTAAAATCTTTTTCATCACTTCAATGGAATCATTCTAACATAAATATTATCCTTGTGCAAATACTGAGCTAGTATTCAATTCCTCTCCTTGCCATTACGCCTATATCAAAGTAATGTTTAACAGGCTGCATTTCGGTTACAAGGTGTGCCATAGCAATAAGCTCCTGATGTGCTCTTCTTCCTGTTAATACAATCTCAAGGTTTCTTGGTTTATTTAAAAGTGCTTTTTTAACATCCTGCACCTTTATCATTCCTAAATCAATACATACATTAATTTCATCCAGAATAATCAACCCGTATTTTCCGCTTTGTATTGCTTCTTTTGCGTATTCCCAACCTCTTTTTGATTCTTTGTAATCACCCATATTTAAATTATGAGAGTAGCAAACCCTGTCAAGTCCGAACTGAACTACTTTTAGGTTATCTGCAAAACGTCCGGATGAAGCTAATTCTCCGTATGTAGTACCCTTATCCCCCTTTGCAAATTGGATAATTAACACTTTCCAGCCATGGCCAAGCGCTCTCATTGCAAGCCCCAAGCTTGCTGTTGTTTTGCCTTTGCCATCCCCTGTGTAAATTTGAATGTATCCGTTTTCTAACACTTTTCCTCCAGATTTAATGAACTTTTTAAATGTTCATTTAACACTCTTCTATAGTAAACTAAAAGTTTTATCAATGGCAATTATAAATTCAAAAGTTTAACCTTCTTATATATTCTACACCTGTAGAATGGACTTTTTATCCCATCTTTAGTGTATTTAACAATTTTTATTAAATGTTACATAAACATTTCTTTAATATTCTTAATGAATACTTGAAAGCTAGCTATAATGCTAAAAATATCCTTATTACAATAAAAAATCAAATTAAATTTTATTAAGTTATTTGTTGTGTATTTTATAATTTTTGCTAAAATTTCCATGACATTTTAAATAAAATAAAAGCTCCATGATTTTTTAGAACATGGAGCTTTTATCCTTAATAATTTATAGTTATATACTTAATGGAAGCCTGAATATTCCAGGGCTTGAAGGTCTTGATATCCTTGTAACACAGAAAGCATTTTCTCCCTCTGTTCCTGTTGAACAATCTTGAAGAGTTTTAAAGTTTTTTGCATTTAATTCGGTTTCAAAATTTTCTCCGTCATTGTCAGTGTCGCAAAAGTCTTCTCTTGGAACAATTACGTCTCTTCCTGATTTGCATGCTGCAGTTCTATAGCTTGCCCCGCGAATGAGTGTAGTTGTCTTTCTTGTTTCCGGGTCTGAAATATCAGGAACATGACTTCTGTATACGTTATAAGAAAATGGATAACTCTGATTTAGCCAATTGTTTGATGCCATGCTGCTGCCTGATGTAACGCCATCAGGGCAGAATAAGTCAGCTTCTGTTATAATGTCAGGATCAGTTGATATCGGGTCGTATTCTGCCTTATATAGCCCGCATGCTCCGGGAATTATCTCTCCCGTCATATAAACTCTTAAGGGGAACTGATCCTCTCCAAGTTTGTTTGGGCCATCATCTCCGTTAACATCAATAAATATCTGTTTTACATAAGTTTCTTCCGTGGTCTGCATAGACATATCGCTGCCTTCCATTGGTGTTGCCCTCATTATTTTTTTCCAGGGTCTTTCAAGGAAGTAATAAGCAACCATATTTGCCGTCTGAAAGTTTGGTCTGCCAGGTGTAGAGCCCTCAGGAAGCATCGTATCATCGCCGCCTCC
The DNA here is from genome assembly GCA_910583725.1 of uncultured Vampirovibrio sp. Classification (GTDB taxonomy): domain Bacteria; phylum Cyanobacteriota; class Vampirovibrionia; order Gastranaerophilales; family Gastranaerophilaceae; genus MGBC122484. Next base: position 15,209 of record CAJTXZ010000024.1, on the reverse strand, counting down.
GTTTTTGTATTTGCAATGCACCTCATCATTAATTAATGTAAACAGGTTTGCAACCTCATAACAATAAATGTCATTCATGTTGGATAAATTCGGCCCGGGCTCTGCTGTTGGAATGGTGGGGTCCCGCTGATCTTCAGGCAGTGCGTTGTTACTTATCCAGTCTTGCATCATGGCTCCTTGTGCCTCAATAGAGTCAGGCAGTTTTCCTGTGTTTGAAGAACATCCGTAAACTTCACCCTCGTTGCATTTATTGATAATATAATTATTTGCCTGCCTTAAATTTTGAAGGCCTGCATATGCAAACGGTGTAATCATAAGCCTTCTTGGCTTTATTGCCTGAACAGAAAGCCCGACAAGTATTGCAAGCGCAATCATTGCTATACATAATTCAACAAGCGTCCAGCCCTTTTTGCTGCGTATTTTGTTCTTTTGTCCTCTAAGGTTTTTAAAAATTTTATTCATACTTACCCTTTATAAAATTTAAACAATCCTGATAGCTTTCAAACTCTCTTATGGATTTTTTCATCATATCTCTAATTATATCATTTTCCTTAAGTTTCTTGCAATCAATTGAAAGTACGGTCTTATTATTTACAGCCAAAATATCAATATTGGAATCAATACAGGATAATACAGCCTTAGAGCCCAGTGCATTTTTTGGCACTATAAGGCATTTAACATCTTCTCTTTTAATTTTTCCATCCTTTGATAATTTTGGCGCTATGGAAAGCCCGTCTAATATGCAGGGAAGATATGTTGATGAAATAAATTCTGACGCTACTTTGTAATTTTCTTTTTTAAATGAAATATCAAGCCCTGAAAATGCAGGCGAATGCGCAGCTGGCACCATAAATTCTTTTGTAAGGTAATGGGATATTACAGCCTCAATGCCCCCAATAGGATCTACCCCAATTCCGTTATTATAATTTTCATCCTCGCATTCATCCCCAAAAAAGCACACAACAGCAATAGCCTCCACCCCTTTTTGAAGAAGATTTTCTGCTGCCCTATACAGTGTTTTTTCATTCTCCACCCTTCCTGATGAAATCCCCGAAGAATCTTTTAATAAGCTGACTCCGACATTTTCATCCGTTATTTCAAAAAAAGGAATATCGTAATTTTTTACAACCTTTGCAGCCTCAATTGTATTCAAATGAATGTTTAAAATATCATCAGGTATTGCTTTATCAAATATCACACCGATTTTATTAAATTTTGTAGCAGGCTCTAAATTTATATTGCCTGAAAAAAATTCATCAAAGGCATATCCTTCAACATAAAGCATATTATCATTTATGGCACTCAATATTCCCGCATTAACAACATTAGGGTTTACTATAATCTTATAATGTTCTGCAAACATCCTTGCAATATGCCCGGCATCTCCTGCAAAACCGCCAATTTCAGCCCCGACTCCTGTTGGAACAGACATTGCTATTATATTCTTCATTATTAATTTAACTCCGCATCTTTTAAAACCTTTGCTTCGGGCAACTTGCCAAAAAATCAATGCTTTGTTGCTATATCCAAAAACAAACTTTCTAGAACAACCTTCGGGCTCATAGAGACAGAAATCCTCTGTTTTGCCCTTTGAATAAGCCTTATATGATTTTCATATATTCTGCTGCCGCTTCGCAGATTATTTTTTATGAAGCCAAGCGCTAGATCCTGAAATCCGTTTAAGAAATCATATATATCTATTTCTTCGCTCTTTATTATACCCTCAATCTCCCCTGCAGTTTCCATAGCTTCTCTAACATTATATTCAGGATAGTTTTGAAGCAGATTTTTAATTGTATCAGATAAACCTGTTTTGGCTTTTAGATTTGGCAGCTTAAAAACATTGCTTCTTGAAACAATTGTAGATATTATATCCTCTCTGTTTTTAGATAAGAATATAAACGTGGTTCTTTTTGGGGGCTCTTCTATTGATTTTAAGAGTGAATTTGAAGCCTCTGCCTTAAAAACTTTTGTAGTTAAAGGCATTGGCACCCAATCCTCCTCTGGAAAATTAAACTTTAAATTCTTATACTCATTAATTAAGGCATTTTCAACAGCGCTTTTTTGCTTTATTTTTGCATCTGCAAATATAAAAAACCTGTGATAATCGCTTGTTTCACTTAGGCTGGATGTTATCTTTTTTGCCTGATTTATTGATATAACCGTTTTTGAAGCATCATCTTTATAATCTATAGGCGTTACCATATTAACAGCAGGATGTCTTGCTTCCCTTATCCAGTTACAATTTATGCAATCGCAGTCTTCTTTCCTGCTCTTGCTGCAGTTCAAAATCCTTGCAAGTTCCATTGAAAACATATATTGCCCTATAATATCAAGCCCTTCAAATACAATAGCCTGGGGAAACTTATCAATATTGCCATCCATTAGTGTCTCAAAATATTTTGAAGCAAACGGAAATCTGTTTTTTAATATTTTATTTATCATAACATCTCCCCGGCAGTATTCTCATCTGTATTGCTCATAAAAGCACCCTCAAAAGCAAGAAGCGGCTCCTTTAGCCCGCTTTTAATCTCAAATTCTGCCTGTGTTAGCCTTTGCTTGATATTGATTAATTCGCTAAGGCTGATTTTGTTTAATTTTTCAATTGCCTTTTTTACAGCATAGTCGTTTTGTCCTGTTTTTCTTGCTATATCAAAGCTAGACATTGATTTTGAATAAATTTTTGTAATTAGTGACTTTGATAGAAAACTTTGAAGAAATGCTAGAATTTCAAGATAATGAGATTTATTCAAAAGGTTTGAAATCTGAAATAATATCTCCGATTCCTTTCCCTCAAGTATTAAATCATTTAAAAGAAAAATATTTTTCCCATCTCCGCCTATTTTTTCAACCGCAGAAAGCGTTATAACATCCTTCGGGTGAATTATAAGTTTTATCTTTTCAAGTGCTGTATACAAATCCCTAAGAGATGGGCCTGTCTGCCGCACAATCATTGTAAGCGCCGCTGTATCTGCCTTTAAACCCATCTTTTGTGCCATTGTTTTTAATGCCGGAACTATTTTGTATTCTTCATAAGCCTTGAATGCACTAAATTCTTTTATGCTGCCTGCTTTTTGAACCGCCTTATAAAGTTTTTTTCTTGAATCAGGCTTTTTTCTGTCCCCTTTTGGAATAGGGCATGTTAAAATGATGTGCACTCTGTCTGAAACTAATTCAAGCGCTTTAATAATTTCTTCTGTCTCTTTGTCATTAAGTTTTATCTTTTTTGTTGTCTCAAGGAAATATTTATCAGCCCTTATTTTATAAACTATATCGCCAAACATCATAGGCTGAGAGCGCAATGCGTCAATCAGGCTCTTGTAATCGGGGTTATCAAGACACCTGTAATTTAGAGGTGAAATTTCATTTCCTTCCGAAACTTTAAGTGCCTCTTCTTTTATTGTCTTAATTTCATTCTCCAGCGTGAAATCCTCATCACCCCAGAATAAATATACAGGCATACACTAAAATCCCCAATTTAATTATTTAACATAATTGTAGCCCGAAAATTGAATTTATAAAACCTTGTGCAATAAAAATTTATGCTAATTGTATATAATTAACATAAATTATATCCGCCCGTATCCTTAAACTGTACACCTTAAAAATATACATATTAAAATGCCGGAGCTTGTTTAAACCCCGACATTTTCTTATTAAGAAAACAATTCTTAGCTTTCAATTAAAAGGCTTGCGCCGATGACCCCCGCTGTGTTTCCAAGAACTGCAGGAACAATTTGAACGCTTGAAGCCTGTATTGGCATTGCGCGTTTTTGAACAATTTCTTTAATAGGATTAAAAAGTATATCTCCGGCATCTGCCACACCGCCGCCTATAATAACCTTTTCAGGGTTTAAAAGGTTTATAACAGACGTTAAGCCAAGCCCTATTATTTCGCCAATTTTTCTATATATCTGCTTTGCAACAACATCTCCCTGGAGTGCTGCCTGTGCCACAATATAAGGGCTTAATTCTTCGGTTGCAAGCTCCTTAAATTTTGATGATTTTCCGCCCATAATGTATTCTTTTGCCATTTGTACAATAGCAGGCCCTGAAGCGTAAGCCTCAAAGCAGGCAAAGTCTCCACAGCCGCACAATGGCCCGTCATTCATGGACATTTTAATGTGACCGATTTCACCTGCAGCATTTTTTGCACCCCTTGCAAGCTTTCCGTTTATTACAAGGCCTGAGCCTATTCCTGTGCCCACAGTAATACATACAAGATTTTGACAGCCCTTTCCTGCGCCGTATTTTAATTCACCCAGCGTTGCAACACGTACATCATTATCCAGCCGTGTTGGAATTTGAAATTCCTTTTGTATAATATCTGCAACAGGGATATCAACCCATCCAGGCATGTTTGGAAGAAGTCTGACAACTCCTGCCTGATAATCAATCTGTCCCGGGAAACCAAAGCCTATGGCTTCAATTGAATCTTTTGATTCATTTGTTTCCTTCATCAAATCTGATATTGCAAGCTTAATATTGCCTAAAGAATGCTCATAGCCAAGGTCTGCACGTGTTGGCGTTGTGTTAGAATAAACAATTTTGCCTTCCTTGTCTACAAGGGCTATTTTAATGTTTGTTCCGCCAATATCAACACCTATTCTGTATTTTTTCATAAAATCCCTCTCTAAATCTCTGTATAATGCCTAAAAAATAGCTATTTTATTATATCATAAAACATAATTTGTGTGAAAACATTGAATCTCGCCGTGATTAAAAATAATATGTAAACTTTTGTAACAAAATATTTTAAGATTGAAATTCTATATCATATAAATACTTTATATATATGTAAGATATATGAAAGAGTAAACAAGATGGCAGTTCAACCAACAGATATGATAGATAGAAGATTAGCTGAAATGTATGCAACAAAGGTTACAGTAAACCTTGAAGCTAAATCAACATTATCACCAAACGAATTCTGGAATTCAATGGAATTAATAGCAATGAACAACAAAGCTCTTGTTAATATAAGATACAGATAATATGCAAATGCATATTTTAAAAAAATGTAACAGTTAAAGATGGATTATGGAGTAGAAACAAAATTCCGCCTGATATTTTAAAATCCGGCGGTTTTTTATTGACTGAATATTATTCACACCCAAAAATCTTTATGTTTTATAATAAAATCTAATGAAAAATTTTGTACTCAAAGATAAAAAACCTAATATCCAAAAAATAATTGCCTTTGGTTTTAAAAAATCCGGTAAAAACTATGTTTTTAATAAAAGCATTTTAAATAATCAATTTATGTTAACAATCAGCATAACCCCTGATGGCAATATTAATACGCAAGTAATCGATTTATCTTCGGATGAAGAATATACATTACATTTAATGCCCGCAGCGCAAGGCTCTTTTGTTGGAAACATTAAGGCAGAGTATGAAAATACCCTAAACCTTATATCAAAACAGTGCTTTGATAATGATGTTTACAAAAACCCTAATACAATAGATATAATAAAATATATTGATAAAAAATATGATAATGAATTAGAATTCTTATGGGAAACATCTAAAACAAGCTCTATAATTAGAAGAAAAGACACAAAAAAATGGTATGCAGTCTTTATGATAATTCCAAAAAACAGGCTTATTAAAGGCGAAGAAGGGCTTGTTGAAGTTATGGATTTAAGAGCGGACCCCGATATTATAGACTCACTATTTGATAACAAAATATTTTTTCCGGGCTTCCATATGAATAAAAAACACTGGTTTACAGTATGTTTTGGGCCGGCTCTGGAAAAATTGCCAAATACAGTGCAAAACTTTAATCTGCCTCTAAATAAAATATACAAACTTATTGATTCAAGTTATAATCTTGCAGTAAAATAAGTTTTATATAGTTTAAAGGCCCGCCCTGCGGCCTGTTAAAGATAAGGAGAAAATATGAAGGTTTTACTTATAAACGGCTCGCCCCATAAAAACGGCTGCACATTCACAGCCCTTAGTGAAATTGCAAAAACCCTTAATGAAGAAAATATTGATTCAGAAATTTATCATATTGGAAACGATGCAATAGCGCCCTGCAGGGCATGTGGTGCTTGTGCCAAATTAAAGCGCTGCGTCATTGACGATAAGGTTAATGAATTTATAAGCCTTGCAGAAGGATTTGACGGTTTTATAATAGGTTCTCCCGTGCATTATGCCTCAGCTGCAGGTATTCTTCCGATATTTCTGCACAGAGCCTTCTTTGCAGCAAGCCGCACCGGTAAAAATATTTTTACCCATAAACCAGGTGCTTCAATAGTTAGCGCAAGGCGCGCAGGAACAACAGCCACGCTTGATCAGATTAATAAATATTTTGGAATTAACCAAATGCCCATAATTACAGGCAGATATTGGAATATGGTCCATGGAAACAGTCCTGATGAAGTATTGCAGGATAAGGAAGGTATGCAGAATATGAGAATTCTTGCAAGAAATATGGCCTGGCACCTAAAGTGTGAAGAAGCAGCCAAAAACGCCGGTATCTTGCCTCCTGCAATGGAAGAGGTTATCTTTACAAACTTTATAAGGTAAAGCTCCTTAAATACACTTGCAAACTCTGTTTTATTATAGATATTGACTTCAAGATTTTCCTTTGAAATCATTTAAAGGATTTTGTAATATTTTTTAATAAATAACGCCAAAATAACAAACTAATTTATTTTGGCGTTTTATTGTTGTATGAACATAAATTTTTTACCAAACATAACCTTGCCAAAGAATCTTTCATTCAAGGCCCAAAAGGCACAAACAGACCCATTTTATCGCAATAAACCGGATGATGATAAAGCCAGAGCAGCGCTTCCCGGCCCTGAATGCAATCCTGTCCTCTCGTTAAACATAGAAAGAAGAGATAAAACAAGACAAACCATAAAAGAAATACAATCCGTGCTTGATAAATGCCAATACGGCAAAAGCCATATGCTTGATAATATTGATGATTTAAGTGTTGTTAAAAAGGATGGTAAATACTATTTAAATGGTTTTTATAATAACTATGATAAAGATGATGAATTTACAGGGCTTTGTGAAGAATTAATCTGTAAGGCGGGCAGAATTCTTGAAGATAAATTCGGGGATAAATATAATGTAATAGTACTCTTTGCTGAATGTATGGAGCTTGGTTTTAAAGACCATTCCTGCCTTGCCTTGGTGAAAAGAAATCCGCAATCTGATAAAATTATTGCCCTCAGAAATGAAATTGTTGATATACACAAGAAAATGCAGCTTCTTGAAACACAAAAAGATACAAATTTTAATAGGGATTATAAGGAATTACAAATCGCCGAAGATAAAACTGCTGCCGAATTAAGAGAAGCAATGGGGCAATTAAATTTTTTGGATGATGCTATATTTGTTGATCCATCCACAAAATGTGCATGTAAAATTAATGATGCCCCGTTAAGCTATGAATTTACCGGCTTTAGCACCCTTCAGGGCGCAAATACTATTTATGATTCTTTGGGCCATATCATTGAATTTGGGGCTACAACACAGCTTGGAGCTACTGCAGATATTTTTCCCGAACTTGAAAAGCTTTATCCGAATTCAACACTTTGTTTTAGCGCGCTTGAAAACCAGCCCTATGCTGTGTTTGTGAATAAGAATGAGTTAAAAGGCGTGCCGCTTGATGCACTTAAAGAATATTTTCCCAACAACAAAGTGGTGCGTTTTTTGGATAAGCTGAACAATGAAATGAACCGCGCAAAAAATCAATAATTTGCGCGGCCATTAATACAATCCTTTTAATTCGGGCAGAAAAAACTTTATTGCAAAACTTTTCTTATAAAAACTTTCACCGCAGACTTTTGCTTTTAAACCAGAAGGAAGCGGACTATTTTCTAAGTACCGGCATGGCTTTTAAAATATCATCCAAAATTAAATCAGGTGTCAGATGATATCTTTGATATAATTCTTCAATTGGCACCCTGTCCGTAAATTCTTTTTTGGCACCAAAATTTAATACCCTCATTTTAGAATTTCCGTAAAATCTTGAAATTTTTTCACCAAATCCGCCGTCTAATACACCATCCTCAAGCGTTATAACAAGGCTGTGATTGTCTTTTAGGCTATTTAGCATATCTTCATCAATTCCGCTTATAAATAATGGATTAATTAATGTTGCATTAAAACCAAATTTATTTTTTATCGCCTCAAAAACCTTTTCTCCCAGATGATAAAAATTACCAAGCCCTATGATTACAATATTTTTGCCTTTTTTATCCATTCTAAACTTATTTAAAACAGAATAATCTGTTTTATCTTCATTGCCTGATGAAACAACACTTCCAAATGGTACCCTTATTGCAACAGGATACCTGGTTTGCTCGATTGACCATTCAAGCATTCTTAAATATTCTTCCTTATTTGTCGGCGCCAGATATACTAAATTTGGAATATTGCCCATTAACGGAATGTCAAAACACCCTAAATGCGTGCAATCTGCACCCATAATTGCCCCCCATTGTATCAAAATTGTTGCTGGCGAATTATTCAGGCACAGGTCCTGTGAAAGTTGGTCATACGTTCTTTGTATAAATGAACTTAAAACAGAAAGCACAGGTTTTGCCCCGTTCTTTGCAAGGGCGGAAGCATAAGCAACAGCGTGCTCTTCTGCAATGCCAACATCCATGTACTGTTTGCCTAATTTTTCTCTGAATTCTTTTGTAAAACCGTATGCTCCCGGAGTTGCGGGGCTTATTGCAATAATTGAAGAATCACAAGCCGCCTTCTTTAAAATTAAATCCGTCGTAATGGAATCATAAGTTTCGCCTGCAGATTCTGTTTTAGCCTTTGGGCAGTTATTTTCATCAAGCGTATTTGGTAAAATCCAATGATATGCCTCCTTGTTTTCTTCTGCAGCCTTTACGCCAAGCCCTTTAATTGTCCTAATGTGCACAACTGTCGGACATTTAGTATCCTTAACATCTTTAAATACTTCAATCAGCCTTTCAATATTATTTCCTTCATTTACATAAGCATATTTAAATCCAAGAGTTTTAAAGAAATTATTTTCAGCTTCTCCGTTTGTTTCCCTTAATAATTTTAGGTTTTTATAAAGCCCGCCGTAGTTTTCAGCTATGGACATATCATTATCATTTACGACTATTATAATATTACTGTTAAGTTCAGCCGCATTATTCAGCCCCTCATAGGCTTCTCCGCCGGATAAAGAACCATCCCCGATGAGTGCTATAACATTTTCATTGCCGTTAATAAGGTCTCTTGCCTTTGCTGTGCCCACAGCCAAACTTACAGAGGTTGATGTGTGCCCGACCTTAAAAACATCACAAGTGCTCTCCTCTGGCGCTGTGTATCCCGTGTATTCAAGGTATTTTTCAGGGTTTGTAAAACCCTCTTTTCTTCCTGTTAAAATTTTGTGCGGATAGCATTGGTGTGAAACATCAAATATAATTTTATCTATAGGGCAATTAAATACATAATGAAGTGCAATTGTTGCCTCAACTATTCCAAGGTTTGGCCCAAAGTGCCCTCCTGTTGTGTTTACTTTTTTAATTATAAGCTTTCTTATTTTATAAGAGAGCGTATTTAATTCATCAATATTTAAACCCTTTAAATCACAAGGCATATTTACTTTATCTAGTATCATTTGTTTCCCTTTCTGTTGGCTTTATAAAATACTTTAATTGCATTCTAAAACTTAAAGCCTACTCTAAGTCAAGAGAAAGGGTAAAATTATATGCCCGATTATTCCGGCAAAGCTTCTGCTTCATCATCTAAATGAGTATCCAAAGTGCCTTCATCCTCTTTTTGAATACCCTTTTTAACTTCATCCGTATCAGAATTTTCTAATTCTTTATCATTAACGGCTATATCTTGATTTTCTTAAAAAATTTCTTCTTTTTCTGCTGCATTGGCTGTTTCTAGTGTACCGGCGGTATGTTTTACCCCAAAGGCAGGGTCAAAAACCTTTTCTATGCCTTTATCCACAAGTTTATCAATCGGTTTTGTTGCCATCAGCAAAGCAGCCAAAGAAACTATAACTGTGCCTATTTTACCAAGCCTGCCGTTGTTCTTTGTAAATGTACCAACAATGTTTTCAGGCAGTTTTGGTGCAACTTTTTTGGCTATTGCTTTAACACCCTTTTGAACACCCATAATAAGTGCTGTTGGCAGCAATACGCTTCCTAAAACCTGTGAAACAAGCTCTCTTGCACCCATTTTTACACTTGGTTTTTCGCCAGTGCCATCCTCACCCTTTTTATATTTATCAAAGACATCACAGCTGATATACCCTATTGCAGGAATGTATGATAAAGCCGGAATATGCCTTGCAATGCCTGAGGCGCCTGTGCATACTTCGCTAAATGCAGCTCCAAGCTCATTTGTAAACCCCAGATACCTGACAGGTGTATCCTTGAATTTATCTTTATTATTTTGCGCACGGCAGCTAGCCGCTGTATGCGGTGTGTTGTTAAGCTTTATCGGGCTCATTGGGGAAATTTCCTCATTAGTCCTTACATAAAAATAAAAAATTCCACAGAACTTTTCTTGCTAAAAATAAAGGATTTTGTAAAGAAAAATTTACAAAAAGCAGAGCCTGCTTTAATTAATATACAATTCTCGCCAAACATACTTCAATTACTTATAATAATCATAATAAGTGTAAATAAATAAAAATAACTTATAAATCTATGCAAACAAGGGACTTTAAAACCGCTCCAAGAGAATTTTAAACTGCACAAAATCAAAAAATTTGCTGGTTCAAAATGATATTAAGACTATGTTTTGAACCCATTTGGTGAAATTTATCATATAAACTCCATTCTAAAATAAACTAAAATCCTGCCAAGACAGCTACTATCCTTCTGCGGGATAAATTCTATCCCTGTTTATCTTAAATATTAATCATTATGAAGATAACATTTTTTGATACACTTCCACACGAAGAAATATTTTTAAAAGAACATATGCCGGAAGGTATAGAGTCCCTTTTTGTAACCACAAGTCTTCATCCTGCAGCAAATGTTCCGGATGAAGTTTATGATTCTGATACCATATCTGTTTTTACACCATCGCTTTTAAACCGTGAAATACTTGAAAAATTTAAGAACTTAAAATTTATCCTCTTAAGAAGTGTCGGTTTTTCCCATGTTGATATGCACTATGCAAAAGAGAATGACATTCATGTGTTTAATGCTCCAAATTACGGTGATTATACCGTGGCAGAGTTTGTCTTTGCAAGCCTGTTGTCGCTTATAAGACAGATTCCCCAGGCAAATAACGCCCTTAGGATGGGAAATATCCTTCTTGATAAATATATGGGCGTGGAATTATTTTCAAAGACAATGGGAGTAATAGGCACAGGTGCGATAGGCTCAAAAGTGGTAAAAATCGCAAGAGGCTTTTCTATGGAGGTTATAGCACATGATGTCTACCATAACACTGATGCAGAGTATGTTTCACTTGATGAATTATGCGCGCGTGCTGATGTTATCAGTATAAACACCCCATTAACCCCTGACACTTTAAGAATGTTTGATAAAAACCGTATAAATTCTCTTAAAAAAGGTGTTATAATTGTAAACACAGCCCGCGGTGAAATTATTGATACAGACGCATTATATGATGCCATTGTTGATAAAAGGGTCTCATATGCTGCCCTTGATGTTATGGAATGTGAAGATATATTATGGCAAAAACCTTCAAGTGCAACAAGTTTTAACAATATTAAAAGCCTTTGCTTAAAGAATTTTTTAATTGCAAACCGCCTTTTAAAGATGGACAATGTCCTCATAACTCCGCACACTGCCTATGATACAAGGGAAGCCACACAGAGAATTTTGGATATAACTTTAGAGAATATTCACTCCTGTTTAAATTTTAGCTCTGGCGCTAAAAATCAGGTTTTGGTATAATATTTTCTATGAACTTAGCAAAATATATTGAACACACCCTCCTAAAGCCGGGTGCTACTGAAAACGACATTAAAAGATTAATTGATGAAGCCTTTGAATATAAATTTTTCGGCGTTTGTATAAATCCAAACTTTGTAAAGTTTGCACGTAAATACATTGACGAAAACAAAGAAAGAGGCGATGTAAAGCTTGTTACGGTTGTAAATTTTCCATTGGGCACAAATTCTATGGACACAACCATGGTGCAGGTACATGAGGCTGTAAATGAAGGTGCAGACGAAATTGACACCGTAATAAATCTTTCTGCCATAAAAATGGGCGATTACAAAAAAGTTTCCGATGAAATCAAAATTCAAAAAGGCATTTGCGGTAAAAGAAACCTGAAAGTAATCCTTGAAGTAGACCTTTTAACCAGAGATGAAATCAAAAAAGCTTGCCTGAATTGCATTACAGCCGGGGCTGATTTTGTTAAAACATCAACAGGTTTTCTAAAAGACGGTCTTGGCGCCACAACTGAGAACATCCGCCTTATGAGCGACACTGTTTCAAGAAGAGGCATGGGCGTAAAAGCCTCAGGCGGCATAAGAACAAGGGTTCAAGCAATAGATTTAATTAACGCAGGTGCAGACAGGCTTGGTACAAGTTCTGGCGTTGCAATGGTTAAATATTAATGCCGCAGGGATTTGTAAATAATTGTTAAGGAATAAAGAAGAGGTTTTAGATAAAAAATGGACAAAATCACAATAAGATCAGACAGAGACACAGACTATACCTTTATGTATAAGGGCGAAGAAACAATTCTTAAGGCAGGCAGTATAATAAGTATTGCAAACGGCCTAAATGATGTGGTTTTACCAACTGTTGCAATGAAGATTATGAATAATCTTATTGTAATAAAAGAAGATGTTAAGAAACATTAAGCTTAAAAAATAAAAACTGTAAAGCCTTCTTAAATAAGGAAAAATCAATGAGTGAGGAAAAAATAATAATAACCATCTCTGGGCGCGACAAGGTAGGAATCGTTGCAAAAATTGCAGCAGCCCTGGCTGATTTAAACGTAAACATTGAAGATATAAAACAAACCATTATGCAGGATTATTTTGTTATGATGATGCTCTGCAGCATTAAGGAAGCTAAAAAATCCTTCAAAGAAATTAAGGAAAATATAATAAATTCAGGCCGTGAGCTTGAGATGGAAGTTTGGGTACAAAGAAAAGAAATTTTTGACTCCATGCACTCCATATAGGCACTTGAAATAAAGGCTCAAGTCCTATCCTTAATACGTTCTTTAATCTTTGGGCAAATGCTTCCGGCGATTTTTTAACGCCTGTTTAATTTTTCAAGGGATGTTTAAAAACATCATATCACCGATTTTATAGCCAGCAGCTGCCAGAAAAACTGTTTACTTTAAGAATTTGGAAAAATATTTATGAAAGATTTTAACGTACAAAATGTAATAGAAACAATCGAGATGATTAAGGTTCATCACCTTGATATAAGAACCGTAACCCTCTCTTTAAGTCTTAGAGACTGCGCCGGCGATGACGCAAAGGCCGTTGGCAGAAAAATTTACGATAAAATTCTAAAACACGCTGAAAACCTTGCAAGATATGCGGATGACCTTGAGAATGAATTCTCTATCCCTATAATAAATAAAAGAATAGCAGTTACCCCTATATCCCTTGTGGCAGAATCTTGTTTAAACCCTGATTTTGTCTATCTTGCCAAAATTCTTGATAAAGCGGCAGATGAGGTTGGAATTGACTTTATAGGCGGCTTTTCAGCCCTTGTGGATAAAGGCTGTACAAACGGCGACAAACTTTTTATTGAAAGCATTCCTGAGGCACTGGCTTCAACAAAAAGGGTATGTTCATCCCTGAACCTTGCAAGCTCGAAAGCCGGTATAAATATGGTAGGTGTGCTAAAAACCGCCAATGTTATTAAAAAAGCTGCAGAATTAACAAAGGAGGCTGACGGCCTCGGTGCTGCAAAATTTGTATGTTTTTGTAATTCTGTGACAGACAATCCCTTTATGGCAGGCGCATATTGCGGCATTAATGAACCCGAAGTAGCCCTGAATGTTGGTGTTTCAGGCCCCGGTGTAGTAAGGTGGGCAATTGAAAATATGCCAAAAACAGCTGATTTAGGTGAAGTTGCAAACACAATTAAAAAAACAGCCTTTAAAATTACAACAACCGGTGAATTAATCGGAAGACGCCTGGCAGACAGGCTTAATATCCCGTTTGGTGTAATTGACCTGTCTTTGGCTCCAACCCCTGCCGAAGGAGATAGTGTTGCAGGTATTTTTGAAGCTATGGGGCTTGAAGCAGCAGGCGCTCACGGCACAACAGCCGCTCTTGCTATGTTAAATGACGCTGTTAAAAAAGGCGGCATTATGGCATCAAGCTATGTGGGAGGCCTTTCAGGTGCGTTTATCCCTGTTTCAGAAGATGCTGGCATGATAAAAGCTGCACGAAATGGCGTTCTTACCATTGATAAACTTGAAGCAATGACAAGCGTGTGCTCTGTCGGGCTTGATATGATAGCAATCCCCGGAGATACGCCCGCTTCAACCATTGCAGGCATGATAGCTGATGAGATGGCAATTGGTATGATAAATAAAAAAACTACAGCAGTAAGGATTATTCCGGTGCCAGGAAAAACAGTCGGCGAAGCCGCTAAATTTGGCGGCCTTCTTGGCGAAGCTCCCATTATGCCAACAAGCAGGCTTGATTCCAGTGTCTTTGTAAACCGTTTAGGCAGAATTCCTGCACCTTTGCACAGCCTGAATAACTAATTTCCGTACAACAGTGTGTTGCTTTTTTGTATGCTTCACAAATTTTACAAAAATTTACCATAGTTTTGTAAAGCCTTATGTCTTCTTGAAATTAAATTTGTATCCTTTTTGCGTGCCTTACATAGACATTTTGGTTCTTTTTAAGGCCATCTAAAAGTCTGTTTCCGTCATTAATCAATTAACCTTTATTAATTAACCGTTTTTTTGTAAATTTATCTTAAAAAAACTTTACAAAAACAGCAATATTTTTCTTTTTTGCGTTTTTTTATAATTAAAACAAATATTTTGCATTTTTGTGCCCGTATAATTAACCAGGGCAATAAAAATCAACTAAAACAAAGGAGTATTCTATATAATGAATGGCTTGAATAATATAAACTTTGGCAGTCTTAAAACTTTTGCCGATAAAGATAAAGCTTCCCTAAACACAACCCAGGCAAATCATTCCAATGAAACGACTGTAGTAAAATCAAAGGCTCCCTCCTCTGATACCATAATAATAGCAGGCAAGGAAATAAAAAAGAAAACTGCAA
>CAJTXZ010000023.1 GCA_910583725.1 uncultured Vampirovibrio sp. | reverse complement strand
TTCTGTGGTTATAATGTAATTTGCCTGTTCTTTTTTGGCTAAGTTAATTATATCTTCGATATCGGCTTCTTTATAGGCATAATGGTCGTCATAGCTTTTTGTGCTTGTCAATTTAAGCAGAGGGTTTTTGTTTATATAATTATAAAATTGTTCGGGCTGGCCAATGCCAGAGAATGCAAAGACTTTTGCAGGGTCTTTTATGTCAAGGATATTGCCTGTTTTTATATTATAAAAATAATCTATGTTAAATTTTGAGATAAAGACGGGCTTATTGAATTTTTTATATAAAAAATCCGAAAGGTTTTTGAGTTCTTTATCATCTGTGTCTTCTTTATCAACAAGGATGATTCCATCAGCTCTTTTAATTTCCGAGACTGGTTCTCTTAATGGGCCAAGGGGCAGGAGGAAACCATTTCCTATAAATTTTTTTGAATCAAATAACAGGAGTGTGAAATCTTTTTTTATTTTCCTGTTTGAAAAACCGTCATCCATTACGATAACTTCTGCATTAAGCTCGTCAATGGCTTTGTTTGCACCAAGAATACGGTCTTTTGAGGTTATGACGGCAAAGCCTTTTGTATTACATTTGGCGTCTTTTAATATTTCTTTGGAGGATGAGTATTTTTGTTGCCCAATGCTGCTTTCAGCAAGAAGTTTTACCTCGTCGCCAGTCAGTCTGCTGTCATCTATTAAAATATCCTTATAGTTCTTTATGATGTTTGCGCCGTCAAGGGCGCCGCCGTATCCTCTGCTTAATGATGCGGTTTTAAAATGTTCAGATAGGTATCTGCAAAATTCAATTGTGATGGGCGTTTTACCGACACCTCCTGTTGTCAGGTTTCCTATGCAGATTACTTTTGCTCTTACACTTTGTTCTTTTAAGATGTTGATCTTATAGAGGAAATTTTTAAAATTAATTATTGCTGAATAAACTACAGATGGTATTAAAAACAAAATAAAAAGGCCAAAAGAGCTGGCATGGTTTAGTTTTTTATAGTGAAATTTCGTGATTATTTGTCCGAAATTTTTAAACATTTAAATGTCCTTTAACGTTTTTGTGCCCTTTTGTGCTACTATGTATTGTTAAAAAGAAAGCATGGTGCGGCTTTTGGCCCCATTGGTTCGTGATAAGTTTTAGAACATCAGCCTAAACAACAAGAATCTTTTGTTTAACTTTTCAGAGAACTGTCTTAGGTTTCTTGCCGTCACTACAGAGTCAGACAGGGCGCTTGAAACAGAAAGTTTGTCAGAATCACACAATTCG
This sequence comes from uncultured Vampirovibrio sp., assembly GCA_910583725.1. Lineage (GTDB taxonomy): Bacteria > Cyanobacteriota > Vampirovibrionia > Gastranaerophilales > Gastranaerophilaceae > MGBC122484. The sequence goes on along the minus strand of CAJTXZ010000023.1, from coordinate 39,650 downwards.
CCTGTTTTTGAAAGACTCTGATTGATTCCTGCTATTGCCTGGTTTAGCCCTGAAAGGGTTGATTTTAGGTCTTTTTTAACACTTTCATCGTCTGTAAATTCGTTAACATACACTGAAATATCTGCCAGGTTTTTTGATATTTCATTGAGGTTCGACATAATATCTTTTGTATTTTTATCCTCAATTATTGTATTCAGGTTATCTGATAATTTTCCGACAGAGGCCATTGTTGTTGATAAATTATCCTGTAAATCCTTATTTGAGGCAAACTGGTTAATATTATCAGAGAGCACAATCAGCTTATTAATTAAAACATTTGACTGGCTTAACATAGTATTTAATTCGCTTCGTGATTCATTAAGGAGCGCATCGGCTTTATCCATTGTGCCGCCTGCTTTTGAGGTTAATCTGTTTATGTTTTCAACAGAATCTTTTAATTGGTAAATAAATTCATCAGATAATATTTGGGTTATTTTTTCGTTTGTTTCAGCAAGGCCCTGGGCTGATTTATACTGCAATTCAAGAAAATCACTAATCCTCATAGGCTCTATTACTGTGTAGGGTGAGCTTCCCTTCGCAATATGCACCTCTTCACCATCTTTTGTATTAAAAATAATCTGTGAATTTTGAAGCTTAACATCCATATTGGAAGGGTCAATTATAAGCCCCGGCATTTCTATTAAATAGCTTAATTTTATCGCATGTTTTGTCTTAAACCTTGCTCTGTATTCAATGGGGGCTGAGGCAATCGGTATAACTTCGGCTTTTTCCACCTTTCCTATCGCAGTTGTTTCATTTTGTATATTCATAAAAATCAACTGACCTTCTCTTATTGCCGTTGTTGGTTTTGAGGTTTCAATAAAAATGGTCTTTGCCTTTGGCGGCATGACTTCTAAAAACTGTTCGCCGATAAGGCCTGACTGCTGAATAGAAATGGTGGATGCGGGTGGAATTTCAACGCCAGTCTCTGTTATTACAAATTTTACCTTAACATAGCTGTCTTTGCCGTTAATTACAGGGGTGATTTCTTCAATCTGCCCTATTCTAAGGCCCATCATCTGCACGCCTGAGCCCGGCCTTATTCCGTTAACATCATGGAATATGACCTCAATCCTCTCTCCTGCAGAGAGCGTTCTTCCCTTAATCCAAAGTACGGTAAAAATTAGTATTAAAAGCGCTACGACTGTTAAAATACCTACTTTTAGAGATGATGAAATTTTTCTATCCGAAGTTTCCAAGTTTATTTCCCAGAATATTCTATATGTAAATTATACACGAAAAAAAATTATGTGGTTGATTTAATTTCCATAGGCCCTTCAATTGAGGCTGTGATAAACTGCCTTGTGTAGGCGTTGTTGCCTTTTAGAAAATCATTTGTTGTGCCTTTGAATACAATTTTTCCTTCATAAAGAAGGATTACATTGTCGCAAGCCCTTGTTATGGTTGACATTTGGTGCGTTACCACAATACAGCTTGCATTCAGTTCTTTTTTCAATTGGTTAATATAATCTTCAATTAAGGTGGATGAAACAGGGTCTAAACCTGCTGTCGGCTCATCATAGAGGATAATTTTCGGGTTTGTTACAATTGCGCGCGCAAAACCTACCCTTTTTTGCATACCGCCAGATAATTCCGAAGGAAATTTGTGCTCAATACCTTGAAGGCCTACGATTTTAAGCTTTTGTGCAACTATTTCTTTTAATTCTTCCTTTGTGTATTTTCCTTTAAATTCGCGCCTTTCAAGGAGGGGAAAGGCTATGTTATGGTATACATCAAGGAAATCAAACAGAGCCGAATATTGAAAAGTCATTGCTATGTCTGAGTTTTCGGTTGTTTTGATGCTGCCTGAATCAGCTTGTGTCAGTTTACTTATTATCTTAAGAAGCGTGCTTTTTCCGCTGCCTGAAAAACCAACCACGCCAAGTGTTTCACCATCTTTTACAGAGAACGTGATGTTGTCTAAGACTTTTTTATTATCAAATTTTTTGGTCAGATTTTCAACTTCTATGGTCATTTTCTATTCCGTTAAATGCTTTGTATTTGTGCATTTTGTCTGTACTTTAATAATATTATAAATAAAACAATGCGGCAAATATATAATCCCAAACCGCTATTGCTAAAAAGGACCAAACAACTGCGCGCGTTGTGGCTTCGCCTACTTCTTTTGCGCCGCCTTTTGCATTATAGCCTGATGAACAGCTGATAAGTGCTATTGTTCCGCCAAAAAAGGCTGATTTTAAGAGGGCTATCATTATGTCCCTAACATAAAGTCCCCGCCAGATTGAATCTACATAGTTTAAAAGGCTTAAACCTGCTGTCCAATTTGCAACATAGCCTGCACACAATAGCCCCACAAATGAGGCAACGACAAAGACAAAAGGCATCATAATAACGCCAGACAGGAACCTTGGGACAACAAGATATTCTACAGGATTAACACCAAGAACTTTCATTGCGCTCATCTGTTCGCTCACTGACATTGAGGCTAATTCTGAGGCAAAGGATGAGCCTATCATTGAAATTATTGCAAAACCGGACATGATGGCGGCTAATTCTCTTACCATTACAAGGGCAGAAAGCATTCCTATATAGTTTTCAGCACCCTGCTTTGCAAGCTCCGGAGAAATTTGCATTGATATAATTATAGATGTCATTCCTACAATGGTGAGGGTTATAGGGAGGCTATCCACTGCAAAACGTGATGATTGTTCAATTACGGCCTTAAAATTAATCCTAAGTCTTAAGATGTAAAAAAGTACGCGGGTAAAATCATAACCTATGTTGCCCAAGGTCTCAAGAAAGCTAACTGCTTCCGTTTTCAGGTAATAAAGCCCTTTAAAAATCAGTGTGTCTTTTACATTAATCATCATATTTATAATATATGAAGTATGTTTTTTTTGCAAAAAACTTAACCTGATTTTGAATAACCGCCTGCAATGGTTTGTAATCTAACCTTTATGGTTTTGCCTGTTTATACCTTTTTTTGGTATTTAGCTTAGCCAATGGCATTGTGCCCTTGTTTATCCTTATTGCGCTATTATTTAATTACTCTTGTGCGCGCAATATGGGATATGTTTGTATCTAAATAAAACAGACCCCGCAAATTTACGGGGTCTAGATTTTATACATTTAACTTCACAAATTCGGCCTCATATATGCCGTCTATTTGTGCAATTTTATCCAGTGCCTCTTTTGAAACTTCATTATCAGTGTTAATTATCATCATGCTTTTTTCATTGGCGGAAGCTTGTTTTCCTGATTTTTGAACAACTTGCATTCTTGAAATATTAACATTGTATGAGCCTAAAACCGTTGCCACCTGGGCTATCATACCGGGTTTATTAACATGCGGCACAAGAAGCATAAATTTTTCAGGCTTTATTGAGGTATTATAATCGTTTAATTTTACAATTCTTTTTATGTCTTCCGCTATCATGGCACCTGAGATTTCAGCACCTTCCTTGTCACAGTTGAGTTTTACCGTGATTGAACCTATGTAATCTGTTGTCTGATGAGATTTTTTAACTGTTACGGCGATTTCTCTACTTTTTGCAATTAGGGGCGCGTTAACATAATTTACACCAACAAGGTTTGTGGATAAAACGCCTTTTAATACTGCGGTTTCAAGCGGAGACACATCAAGGTCTGCAAGGGTGCCTTTTACTTCAATATCGATATTTTTCAGGTTGCCTTTGCAGATTTGGGCTGCCATTTGGGCAATATTTTCTGCTATTGACATATAATCCTTGACAGGCTCCAGTTTTTGGGGTTTTAGGGAGGGGATATTCACTGCAGATGTTGCATTTCCGCCTGAGAGGACATTTTTTACCTGTTCTGCCACATCAAGAGCAACGTTTATTTGTGCCTCAGATGTGCTTGCGCCAAGGTGTGGTGTCATCAGAAGGTTTTTGCCTAAATCCCTCAAAACACAGTCTTGTATATTTTTTTCATCCTCAAAGACATCAATTGCAGCGCTTGCCACTTTGCCTGATTCAAGGGCATCTTTTAGGTCTTTTTCATCAATGATTCCGCCCCTTGCACAGTTTACAATTCTAACGCCGTCTTTCATTTTTGCAATTGTTTCTTTGTTGATTAAATGCGTTGTTTCTGGGGTTTTTGGGGTATGGATTGTGATAAAATCAGGCATAGCCCAAAAATCATTAATGTTTTCAATATATTTTCCGCCGAATTTTTCAACAAATTCTTTTGTTGTATACGGGTCAGACACAACAAGGTTCATACCAAGCGCAAGTGCTACTCTTGCAACGTGTTGGCCGATTTTTCCAAAGCCAATAACGCCAAGGGTTTTGCCAAAAACCTCAACGCCTGTAAATTTTGACCTTTCCCAAAGGCCAGATTTTACTGACTGTACAGCATCCGGGATGTTTCTTGCCATTGATAACATCAAGGCTACGGTGTGTTCTGCTGCAGCGTGAGTGTTTCCGTCTGGTGAATTAACAACAATTATACCGTTTTCAGTTGCTGCATTCAGGTCGATATTATCAACACCAACCCCTGCGCGGCCTATTATTTTAAGGTTTTTACCCGCTTCGATTACCTTTTTTGTCACCTTTGTCTGGCTTCTAACCAAAAGTGCGTCATATTCGCCAATGACAGAACAAAGCTCATCCTCATCCATTGTGGGCAATACAACCGGTTCTGCTGCTTCTTTTACTATTTCTGCAGCTTTTTCATTGATTTTATCCGTGATTAAAACTTTCATTCTTTATTCTCCATTAAAATTTAAATCTGTAGAGCACTTCGGCAGAAGTATTTTTAAGTTTTGTTAACCGCCTGTTTTTGGCAAATAAGCCTGAGGATAAGTGTATGATTCCCTAAAACCCGTGTGCAGGTACATTTTGCAGGCACTTTCATTTGCGGTATCGGCGCTTACATTTACTTCCTGTAAATTTACAAAACCGGATTTGTTAAGTTTTATTACATCTTCAAGAACGCCTTTTAACATTACTTTCGACAGATTCAGGCCTCTGTGCTCTGGAATAATGCCTACAAGCGGGATATTACCTATATAATCGCCCGTAATATTTGCAAAAGCGAAGCCTGCCACCTGGCTTTCAGCCAATAACACTTTTGAGCATTGGGGCAGAAATTTTCCGTAAATTGAATTTGTGATCTTTTCGATTATATCCCGAACCCCTTCAATAGTCTTGAATCTGGGGTCAAAATTCAGGTCGGAAGAGTCTTTGAAGGCTTCATAGGCAACATTAACCACTTCGTCAAAGTAAACATCCCTGTAGGGCGTGCATTTATAGCCGATTGGGAGGTCTGTAAATTTTATCTGCTCAAATTCTTTTAAAACTTTTTTGTCATTTATATCAAAAACAAGCACAGATAAATCTATAAATTTAAAGCCGAGTTTTGCAGCTTTATCCTTAAAAGCTGTCTGTGTGCCAAGCATAGGGTAGCTTACAAGCGCTTTTTGCCTTTTTTCTTTAGTAACCTCAAGAAATTTTTGAAGGAGACAGACCTTTTTTTCAGATATATTCTCATTTCCAAGGCAGTGGATGACATATAATTCAATAGCATCCTCAAGTGCTGGCGAATAGGCTAAAAAGCCCGTGGGGATGTCATCTTCAAGAAGCAAAATGCACCCGAGGAGCCCTTTTGCAAAATATTCAACAAAATCATTGTACTCTAAAGGATCAAGCTCAAACTTGTAGTCTTGCCGGCATTTTTTTCGAAAATCATTGTAAACGCCGCCAAATATTTTGAAGTATTTTTCGTCTAAAACCTGTGCCTGATACATATTTTAGGGTATTTATCCTTCCGGTAGAATAAAATTTAAGTTGATTATATCATAAACTTAACAAAATTAACAAATATTTTTTGGTTTATTTTATGAAATGTGCTCTATGACAGGATTTGCGGGAATTTTTGCGGTATTGTCTTCTGCAGCATACAAGTGGTGCATTTTTTGTTTTTTTGTTTCGATGTATCTTTTGTTAAATTGGTTAATTTTTGGCGGAATTCCTACTCTGTCAACAATTTTGAGCCCATAACCTTCAAGCCCTATAATTTTTGTCGGATTATTTGTAATAAGCTTAAACTCCTGATAGCCAATATCTACAAGGATTTGCGCCCCTGTGCCGTAGTCTCTTAAATCGCTCTTAAACCCCAGTGAAATATTTGCTTCTATTGTGTCCTGACCTTTTTCCTGCAGTTTATAGGCCTTAAGCTTGTTAATGAGGCCAATTCCTCTGCCTTCATGGTCTGTAATGTAGACCAGAGCGCCTTTTCCGCAGTCATTAATAAGTTTTAGGGAATCTAAAAGTTGCTGATTGCAGTCGCATTTTAAGCTGTGAAAAATATCCCCTGTGAGGCACTGGGAGTGCATTCTGACGATTGGTGTTTTGCTTGAGCCATCATCTTTTATGAGTGCAACATGCTCTACTCCTGTTAATTCATCAAGATATCCGTATATTTCAAACTGTCCAAACTCAGTTGGCAAGTGGGTTTGGACCATTCTTTTAACGTGGCGTTCAGTCTTCATGCGGTATTTAATTAAATCGGCTACCGTAATTAGCTTTATAGAGTGGGTTTTAGCAAATTGAAACAGCTCATCGCGCCTTGCCATTGTGCCATCCGGGTTTAAGATCTCACAAATTACGCCAGAGGGCGTGAGGCCCGCTAATCGGGCCAAATCTACCGCTGTTTCAGTGTGTCCGGCTCGTTTTAGAACTCCGCCACCCCTTGCTATCAGGGGAAAAATGTGCCCCGGGCGGCGTAAATCCTTTGCCTGTGAGGCTTTATCAATTATTACCTGTATAGTTTTTGCTCTGTCAAAGGCCGAAATCCCTGTTGTGGTGCCGTATTTCGGGTCTGCGTCAACACTTTGTGTAAAATTTGTGCCTTTGACATCGGTATTATGTTCTACCATCGGTGAAATGCCCACCCTGTCTGCGATTTCAGATGTTATAGCGTGGCAAACAAGCCCTCTGCAATGGGTTACCATAAAATTTATCCATTCTGGGGTAACAAAATCGGCCGGAAGTATTAAGTCGCCTTCGTTTTCCCTATCCTCGTCATCGGCCACTATGACTGGTTTTCCGGCTTTAAAATCTTCTATCGCTTCATCTATTGTGTTAAATTTTGTCATTATTCCTCCCTTTGCAGTCTAAAACCCTTGTTATAAGCGGGTTCAGAAGCCATTTTCAATCAAAAAATTTTCATCGATTTTTGAAATTTTTGTTTTGTTTGCATTATCTTTTAAAAGTGTGAATTTTTCAATATATTTTGCTAAAATATCGTATTCTACGTTCAAAAAATCACCTTCTTGTAAAAATTGAAATGTCGTATTTTTTAGCGTGTGGGGTATTAAACTTACCTCTATGAGGCTATTTTGCACATTTGACACGGTTAAACTTACGCCGTTTACTGTGATTGAGCCCCTTTCAACGACATACCTTGTATCGCATTTTATTGAAAAAATTCTGGAAAAGCCGTCCGGGATTATTTTTTGGACTATCCCCACGCTGTCAATGTGGCCCTGGACTATGTGTCCGTCAAACCTGTTTTTTAAACCCATTGCTAATTCAAGGTTTACACGATTTTTACGGGATAAATGTCCAAGGCTACTGCGTTTTAGGCTATTATTCATTAAATTCACGCTGAAAGCCCTTTCAGAGCGCGAAACTACCGTTGTGCAAAGTCCGTTAATTGCAATAGAATCGCCTATTTTGACATCTTCAAAGCCCTCAAAACCCTTAGGGTCAACGGTTATGGAGATAGTTTTTCCTTCCGTGGAAGTTTTTATGTCTGAAATTTCACCGATATGTTGAATAATTCCTGTAAACATAAGTAAAATCTAGCATTAAAAAAGACGCCTTGCAATTAAAAATTGTAAAACGTCTGATTTCCTTTAATACCGCGTTTCTTAAGCTAAATAGTTCAGCTTTTGCCCGCAAACACTGTATTCTCTCGTGCCACAGCAATTGATATTTAATTTTTCACCTTTTTCAAATCTGTTTAGCTGATTTTGATAGGTCTGGGCTCTTCTTGCGCCGAATGTTACAGGGTTTGTAACCCTTGTGGCGCCTGCTATGGCCTGATGTGAGGTAATTGGTTGAATCATTTTTAACCTCCTTGTCTTTCCCACTTTATGTCCCTGTGGTGTTGGACTTTTCCGGCTTTTAAATCTTGTTATAAGATTTTTAGCCCTACAATTGTAATAAAAACAATTATTTTTGTCAATGGCCGGGTTATTACACAATTTTATAGGGCTTTGCCGGTAATTTTTACATACTCAAAACATGTAAATAAAATTTTTTGCTAAAATGTGAAGAAATGTTAAGATTTCTTTAATATTGTATGTTCTATGGCCTGCTGTATGGCTTCTGTTGTTATTGCCGTATGTGAATATTTTTATTTTTTGCCACCATTTTTTAATGTAAAAAACTGTGTCAATAAATTGCGTGTTATGGTCTTGTTTATTTTTAGGAAGCGCTATATGGTGCCAGTCTTTGAGCGGATTTACATTTTTGCTCCTTTGTTTTTATGTATTGGGTCTATAAAAGGCGTGAGCTGAATATAAATTGCCGCTAATTTCTATTTTTTACAAAAGTTAATAAAAATGTTATTGTTTTTTGAAAAGGCCCCTGAACAAAGGCTTGACAGAGGTTTCATGTAAAAGTTTACAAAACTTAATAAATTTTTAATTACAATTATATGATACAATAGGGGGTATGAAAAAGTGCAAAATTGTGGCGGTTGTGGGCCGTCCGAATGTTGGAAAATCAACTCTTATAAATAGAATATTGGGCGAAAGGCGCTCTATAGTTGATGATATGCCCGGTGTAACAAGGGATAGGGTGTATTTTGACGCATCTTGGCAGGGCAAGGAGTTTATATTGATTGATACAGGCGGAATTGTAACCAATGATGAGGATGAGTTTGTAAATAATATTTTTAATCAGGCAAAGCTTGCTGTGGATGAGGCTGATACAATACTTTTTATTGTGGATGCAAAGGCAGGATTAAGCCCCTATGATACTGATATAGCTAATATTTTAAGGCAATCTGGCAAGGAATTAATTCTTGTTGCAAACAAGGTTGATTCTATGTCTGAAATTGGCAATACTGCTGATTTTTATGCTCTTGGTCTTGGCGAGCCGCAGGCGGTGTCTGCACTTCATGGTTCCGGCGGGGTTGGAGACCTTTTGGATTTAATCACCAAAGATTTAGAGCGCAAAAAGGATGAAGACGAGGATGAAGATACAATAAAAATAGCCATTGTAGGAAAACCTAATGCCGGAAAAAGTTCTATATTAAATAATCTGCTTAATGAAAACAGGGCGATTGTATCTCCTGTTTCAGGCACTACAAGGGATTCTATTAATTCAGAGGTTGTGTACAAAGACAGAGACTTTGTTTTGGTGGATACGGCAGGAATTAGGAAGAAATCAAAGGTTGATTACGGTGTTGAAGCTTTTGCGGTTGATCGGGCCATAAGGGCTATTAGAGAGGCTGATGTGGCGCTTCTTGTGATAGATGCTGTCGAAGGGCTTACAGACCAGGATAAAAAGATAGCGCAAACCGTTGAAGAAGCAGGATGTGGGCTGATTGTAGCTTTTAATAAGTGGGATTTAATTAAGAATGTGCAAACGCACAAACTTGAAAAGCAAATAGAAGAAGATGCGCCGTTTTTAAACTATGCGAAGAAAATTTTTATAAGTGCAAAAACAGGGCAAAGATTACATCAAATTTTTGATGTGGCTATTGAGGTTGCTACTGAGAGAGCAAAAAGGGTGCAGACAGGGCTTTTAAACAAGGTTATAAATGAGGCTGTAGCCCTAAATCCGCCAATTTCAATCAAGGGAAAGCTCCTAAAGATTTATTATTCCACCCAGGTGAAGGCAAAGCCGCCTACTTTTATATTATTTGTAAATAATAAGGATTTAGTTAAAGATTCTTATAAGAGATATCTGTTAAAGAAACTCCGCGAGGCTTTTGGCTTTTTTGGCACGCCAATAAGGGTGTCATTCAGGGAGAGGAAAGAGAAGGGGGGATAAATAATGTTTTCAATGAACCCTTGGGGTATGATTGGCGCATTAGCTGTTATTGCTTTTATTTATGCAGTTGCTGCTTACTTAATAGGCTCAATTCCTACAGGATATTTGATAGTCAAGGCAAAGACAGGCAAGGATATACGTGAAATCGGCTCAGGCTCTACCGGAGCGACAAATGTAAAAAGGGTGCTTGGCAAAAAATGGTTTTTTATTGTTATGTTATTAGATGCCCTTAAGGGTGCAATTCCAGTTTTTATAGCGTCTTTAACGTCCGCGGATTATAATGTTTTTGGCATATTTGCTGTTATAACGGCGATTTTTGTAATAATTGGGCATTCAAAGCCTTTGTTCTTGAAGTTTAAGGGCGGAAAATCCGTTGCATCTGGTGTTGGCACTATCATTGCGCTAAATTGGCAGGTTGGGCTTATTTTGGCTCTTGTTTGGGGTGTTATAACCTATTTTACAAAGTATGTGTCAGTGGGCTCAATTGTCGCACTAATTTTATCACCGTTTTTGATGTTATTATTTAAGGCGCCTGGGGCATATATATTATATTGCACAATTGCTGCTATTTATGTAACATATCTGCATAGAGAAAACATAAAAAGGCTCGTTAAGGGCGAAGAAAACAAGGTAAGATAATTAAAAAGGAGAATAAATGTCTGATTTTGTACTGTCTTTTGAGGCAAAATATGCGATAATTATTTTTGTGGCGGCTTTTGTGTCATTTATTATCGGGCTGATTCCGACGGAGAAACTGTTTTGTAAGGCTGAAACAAATAAAAAATGGCTTTTTGCTATGGCTTTAGCGGATATTTTAAAGGGTGCTATTGTTGTAATATTTACAGCACTGGTTTTATCAAGGATGGAGATAGGCTCTGCGAGCGTATTTATAATGTCTGCAGCGCTTCTTGCGGTCATCGGAAGCTCTAAGGCTGCATTTTCAAACGGAAATACGGCAAGTCCTTTGGCTGTTTTGTTTGGCACAATATTAGCACTGAATTGGCAGGCTGCGCTTATACTTGCTGCTGTGTGGGGCGCTATTGCCTTTGTTGCAAAAAGACATTTAATAGGTTTAATTATTGCACTAATTTTGGCGCCTTTCTTGATGTTTTTGTTTAACAATCCGCTTTCATATACAATATATTGTGCAATCTCAGCGCTTTATATGCTCTATTTGTATAGGGAGAGTATAAAGAAACTTATTATCGGCGGAAATGACGAGGCTAAGTAGATTTTTGGCTTATAGCGGGCGTTTTTCCTTAACATATTTTTAAACCGGTACCGTTATTTGGTGCGGTGTTTATTGAAATGCAAATAAGGGGCAGGGTTTTTACTTTTTACTGTGTAGAACTTTTGTTTGCGTAAAACTAAATTTCTTGCTTTATTAATGATTTTATTTGGGGAACAGGAAGAAATAGAGATGGAAATGATTGAGATAATACCTAAGGTTCAGGTTGATTCAAAGAAGAAGCTGGCGCTTGTTTATACGCCTGGTGTGGCGAAAAGTTCGCTTGCAATTAAGGAAGATTATGATAAAGTTTTTGATTTAACAAACAGGTCGAATTCTATTGCTGTATTATCTTTTAATTATAAAGAAAGCCTAAAACGCGCTGTATATCTTAAAAAAACATATAATGCTGATGCTTATCCCTTGCAAATAAAGCCTGAGGGCAAGGATGAGATTGATTTTGTCATTGAAAATATAATGCCTAATTTTATGGGGGTGGACAAGGCTTTAATTGACTCCAGACCTTGGAATGCGCCTTTGGATATACCTGTTATGAGCAAGGGGTGCATAATTCCGGATGATTTGAATATAGAAACGCTTGAGCCTGTTGAATTGAGGAGGCTTTTTGGCGGAGTTATAGAGACAAAAATTGCTGATGGCGATGTTAAAAAGCCTGTTGCAATAGTGTCTGACGGCAGTGCAGTCTTAGGATTGGGGAATATCGGGGCAGAGGCCGGGCTTCCTGTTATGGAGGGCAAAGCTGTGTTATTCAAGGAATTGGGCGGGGTGGATGCTATGCCATTGTGTCTTAAAACACAGGTGCCGTCTGAGATTGAACGTATTGTATATTTGCTCGAAGAATCTTTTGCTGGGATAAACCTTGAAGATATCTGTGCGCCAAGGTGTTTTGAGGTTGAAAATTATTTGATTGAAAAACTTAATATACCGGTTTTTCACGATGATCAACACGGGACGGCAATTGTAGTATTGGCAGGCCTTTTGAACGCTTTAAGAGTCGCAGGTAAGGATTTAGGCTCTGTTAAGATTGTATTTTCCGGCGCAGGCGCTGCGGGGCAAGCTATTGCAAGGCTTTTAATTAAAATACGGGAGAGGTTAAATCCTTCAAAGCCTGGCGGAGAAGGCATTTTGATGTTTGATAAATTTGGATGTGTGTATAGAGGGCGAAAGGAGAACGATTCTTCTCTTGAAAAAATGGCTGAGATTACTAATTATGAAGGATTTAAGGGCACACTTAATGATGGAATAAAAGATGCTGATGTATTTATTGGGGTGAGCGCAAAGGGCGTACTTACGCCTGATATGGTATCTTCTATGGCCAGGGGCGCTGTTGTTTTTGCAATTGCAAATCCTGAGCCTGAAATATTGCCTAATCTTGCAATACAGGCGGGGGCACTTGTTGCGGCGTCCGGCAGAAGCGATTTTTCTAATCAGATAAATAATTCGCTTGTTTTCCCCGGGCTATTCAGGGGGGTTTTAGACAACGGTATAAAAAAGATTGATGATGAGGTTAAAATTCGGGCAGCGCTTGCACTTAGCGAGATTGTTTTGGATGAAGAACTAACAAAAGATTATATTATTCCTGATGCTTTGGATAAAAAAGTGCCTTTGGGCTTGCAAAAAATATTTCAGCATGTATTATAAAAATGTCAGAAAAAATGCCTTAATCGGCGCCCAACATCTTCGAATAGCTAAAATAGCCTAAAGGTAGAAACCATGGGCATTTTGATGTTCTTAAAATTTAATTGGGTATATAACAAAGCGAAAGGTAATAAACGTGAGCGAAGAAAAAGAAATTCAAGCTAGTGAAACTGTTCAGGAAGTGAATGTTGAAGCAAACGAAGCTAATGAAAATGTTTCAGAAGAGGCTAAAGGCGATGATAATGTTGAGGTTAAGCAATTAAGACCTCAAAGAAAAGGCCAGAGAAGAAGAAAGATTGAAACGGTTGAACCTGTTGAATCTGAATGGAAAGAACAGGTTGTTCAAATCCGCCGTGTAACAAAGGTAGTTAAGGGCGGTAAAAAATTAAGTTTCAGGGCAATTGTTATTGTCGGCAACAAAAAAGGCCAGGTAGGAATGGGCGTTGCAAAGGCAGCTGAAGTTATTGTTGCAATTCAAAAAGCTGTTGCTGACGGCAGAAAAAATCTTGTGACTGTTCCTATTTTTAAGACAACCATCCCGCATATGATTACAGGAAAATCAGGTGCTGGTTCTGTTGTATTAAAGCCTGCAAGCCAAGGTACCGGTGTAATTGCCGGCGGTGCTGTTCGTGCAGTGCTTGAATTATCAGGAATTGAAAACATTCTGGCAAAATCTTTAGGTTCAAAGTCTCCTCTAAATGCTGTTAATGCTACATTAAATGCGCTTAAATCCTTAAGAACATTTAAACAGGTGGCTGATGAAAGAGGTATTTCAATGAAACAGCTTTTGGGACAGAATTAGTAAATTCTGTTTCCTGCCGGCGGATAGCTTTTATTTGCCGGGCAGCTAAAATCATTAAATAAAAAAGTTTAAAAATTAAAGAAAAAGGTAATATAAAATGGCTAATAATGAAAAAGTTAAAATAACTCTAAAGAAAAGCACAATCGGTTCTCCGGTTAAGCATACAAAAATTGTGAAAGCTCTTGGCCTTACAAAAACAAATCAGGTTGTGGAGCACAACAAAACAGATATTATTATGGGCATGGTAAATAAGATTCCTCATCTTGTTCAGGTTGTGGAATAAGTTTTTAAATGCCAAAATTTTGATGCTAATTAATTATAAGGAATAATTTAAAATGATAACATTAGAAGATTTAAAGCCTGCTGATGGTGCTGTAAAAAAGTCTAAAAGAGTAGGCAGAGGAAGATCATCAGGCCACGGTAAAACATCTTGCCGCGGAAACAATGGTGAAGGACAAAGAAGCGGAAGGACTGCAAAGCGCGGTTTTGAAGGCGGACAAATGCCAGCCTTTAGACGTTTGCCGAAATTAAAAGGATTTAACAATATCCACGCTTTGAATACTGCTGAAATCAACGTTTCTGCACTTGAAAAGATAGATGCGAATGAAATTGATTTAAAATATCTAAAAGATAACAAGCTTGTACACCCATCTTGTGAAGTATTAAGGGTGCTTGGTAACGGTGAAATTTCAAAAGCTGTTACTGTTAAAGCAAGCTATGTTACTGAATCCGCCAAAGAAAAGATTGAAAAAGCCGGCGGAAAAGTAGAATTAGTTTAATAAACAGGATTAAAAGTTTCTAAGACCGGCAAGGGCCGGTTTTAGGGCTTTTAGCTGTTTTATGATAAAATAAAGAAAGGTCAAGTTATTCAATGCAACAAGCAAATAACGAGCAGATGCTTCAAAGCCTTGTAAGTAACATACAAGCAAGCGGATTGAAACAAAAGTTAATATTTACTTTTATAATCATTGCCCTGTTCAGGTTTGGCACGCAGCTTCCTATTTTTGGAATTAACAATGAGGTTTTCCAGGCCCTTGCTGCTGGCAATAATATGATAGGCTTTCTGGATTTATTTTCAGGCGGCGCTTTGGGCAAGGTTTCAATTTTTGCTCTTGGTATCGGGCCATACATTACGGCCTCAATTATAATGCAGCTTTTAGCTGTAATTATTCCATATCTTGAAAATCTGCAAAAAGAAGAGGGTGAAGCAGGAAGGCGGAAAATTCAGCAATTGACAAGACAATTTACGGTTGTGCTTGCGTTTTTCCAGTCTTTTGTATTTGTTACAATACTTTCAAAATTGCCTGGTTCCATAATGCATACGGTTAATCCTGTTATGTTTTTTATAGGTTCTATGATAGCTTTAACTGCAGGTGCTGTAATGGTTATGTGGCTTGCAGAATTAATAACAGAAAAAGGCATTGGAAACGGCGGTTCCTTATTGATTTTTGTCGGCATTATTTCAGGAATTCCTCTCTATACCCAAAGAACAGTAACTCTTGTCTCCCAAGACCCAAGGCTGCAGCTTGGTATTATGGCATTATTATTGATTTTTATTGCAACCATAATATTTATTATTGTTTTACATGATGCGGTAAGGAAGGTGCCTATAGTTTCTGCAAGACGGCAGGTTGGAAATAAAGTTTATGGCGGCACAAATACAAATATACCATTTAAGCTTAACCCGGGCGGCGTAATGCCTATTATCTTTGCGGTTGCAATACTATTGTTCCCTGCAACAATTTTAGGGTTTGTACATCAAATGAAGATTGCAAATCCTGCTCTAAAGTCTGTTCTAGAAACCATGAGCGCGTTTTTAAGTCCGTCAAGTTTAAGCTATTATGTGATTTATTTCTTATTAATTGTGGCATTAACTTTCTTTTATGCTTCAATCATTCCAAATATGCAGCCAAAAGAGATTGCTAATAATCTTAAAAAATACGGCTCTGCAATTCCCGGTGTAAAGCCAGGAAAACCGACTGCTGATAAATTGGATGAGATATTATCAAGGTTAATGTTCATTGGTGCGATTGCACTTGGTATTATTGCGATGATTCCAACTGTTGCATCTAAAATAACAAATATAACGACGTTACAGGGGCTTGGCGCCACATCACTAATCATTATGGTTGGTGTTGCACTTGATTTTATAAACCAAATCAAGACTCATATGCTTGCGAAAAATTATGAAAGTTTTTTAAAGCAGGAATAAACTTCTAAAAGGCCTGCAGTTTATGATTGCGGGCCTTAAAATTTTATAGCGGATAAATTAGTGTGAAAATTTTATAAAAAGAAAGTGTGTATTAGATGAAGAAAGTTTTTATTTTTTTGGGGCCTCCCGGGTGCGGCAAGGGAACACAAACCGATGTTTTAAGTAAAGATTTAAAAATTCCTCACATTGATACAGGCTCGCTTTTGCGTGAAAATATAAAAAATCAAACAGAATTTGGTAAAATTGCTAAAGGTTTTATTGATAAGGGCCAGCTTGTGCCTATTGATGTGGTGCAGTCTGTTATAAATGAGAGAATTTCAAGGGAAGACTGCCGAAACGGCTACATTTTGGATGGTTTTCCAAGAAGTGTAGAGCAGGCTGACGCGCTTAAAAAGATGTGGGAAAATTCGCCATTTAAGTTTAATAAAGAAGATAAGATTGCAGTATATTTTGATATTCCAACAGATGTACTTGTTGAAAGGCTTGTAAACAGGCGTTCTTGCCCTAAGTGCGGAAAGATTTACAACCTTGTAAGTTCTGCACCTAAGAATGAAGGCGTTTGCGATATCTGTAATGAAGCACTCATTCAAAGGAAGGATGATACCAAAGAAACAGCTGTCTTAAGGTTTGAAACCTATAACAAGGAAACAAAGCCGCTTTTAGATTATTATAAGAATGAGGGGCTTTTGGTTCAAATTAATGCAAATCAAGGCATTGATGCGGTTTATAGTGAATTAAAGAATGCGATAAATGATTAACAGAAAATCAAGGGAAGAAATAAAATTAATGCGCCATGCGGGCGGTGTTGTGGCGCTTGTACATCAGGCTATGAAAAAGGCTGTTGTGCCTGGCATTTCTACGCTGGAGCTGGATGAAATTGCAGCTAAGGTAATTAAGGAAAATAAATGTACGCCGACTTTTTTAGGGTATAATGGTTTCCCTGGGTGTATTTGTACCTCCATAAATGATGAGGTTGTTCATGGAATTCCATCCAAGGATAGGATTTTAAAAGAGGGAGATATTATATCGATTGATGCAGGAGCCACATACAGAGGGCTTGTCGGGGATTCTGCTTGGACTTATGCTGTTGGCAGTATCAGCAAGGAGTGCGAGGATTTACTTAAAATAACAGAACTTGCGCTTTTTAACGGTATTGCTCAAATGAAGCCAGGAAATGTTTTGGATGATATTTCAGGCGCAGTGGAGGATACAGCGCTTGGTATAGCTTCTAATATTCCGGATGAACTTAAGGGAAAAAAATATGGCATAGTAAGGCAGTACGGCGGCCATGGCGTAGGTCGGAATATGCATGAGGACCCGTTTTTGTTTAATTACAGGGTTAAGAATAATACTAAGATTAAACCAGGGTATGTCATTGCGATTGAGCCTATGATAAACCTTGGTGTGGATGATGTTGTGGTGTCAAATGCTGACAACTGGTGCGTTTCAACGGTTGATAATAAGCCGTCTGCGCATTTTGAGCATACTGTTACTGCGACTGATGACGGACCTTTGATTTTAACGGCGCTTGAGTAGGTGCTGCAGGCTTTTAGGGTTATTGTCCTCTTTATATACTTCTGTGTGTAGAAATTTGTTCTGTATTAGCCCGGGAAGTATTGTTGTGTCTTGCTTGCAATAGTATTGACGCCTGGGATACTTGCTGTGCTTGATTATTGCGGTTAGAGTGGATGCAATATCCTTGTAGTGTGCTGCTTTCTGGCTGCAAACAAAAATGCTTATTTGTCTTTATATTTATTTACTATGGCTGTTATTTTTGCAAGATAATTATCCGCTGAATCAAAGGCTATTGTTGTGTTTTCGTCTTTGGTTAATGACAAGTATGTGATTAAAATGTCATTTGTTTTGTATAATTTTGATGCAGCATAAAGGTAAACTATTGTTTGGATATCATCATTCGGGTTTTTTGGCAGGTTTATTGTTTTCCAGTCATAGATTTGGATTTTAGGGTTTTTATCCAATAATACGGCGTCAAATCTGCCTGTGAGGTAGAAAGTATCGGTCTTTTTTGCTTTGCAGGCTTTTTGATTTTGCATATCGGGTCTCTTGTTATCTATGGGAAATTCGCCTGCCGCGGGTTGTGCGGCTTTTTCTTCTATGCTTCTTGATAGGCTGTCGGGATAAGAAGTTGCGTCTGGATAATTGCCGGAATTGCTCTTGAGGCTTGTTTTTTGGCATTTTATTAAGAATGGCTGTTCTATATCTTTTTTTTGTGTATCCTTTAGCGTTTTTATGATTTCATAGTTTTTTAATTGCTCGATAAAATTTCTGTCCGCAGGGGAAAATGCGGCTTCAATTTTTGAGGTGTCAAAGTCTTTTAGGTAATAACACAAGAAGCTATGTAGGTTTTGACCTTGTTTTGTGTTTTTGTTTGAAGGGGCTAAGGAGAGGTTTTCAATGTATTTTTTCTTAAATTCCTCGGGGTTTTTATCCAATATTTTTAGTGAATTTGCGCTGAATGTGTCAATCATTCTGCCTCCTTTCTGCTTTTTGGAAGTAAAAACAATTGATTCGGGCTTTTTTCTCTTATTTTATTGAAGATTTTATATTCTTTTGCGGATGAAAGATACAGCTTCTTTTTTGCGCGTGTAATTCCAACGTAGGCAAGCCTGAAATTTTCATCAAGAATTTCTTTTTTGAGCTCAGCCTCATTTTTAGGTTCAGTCTTCACGCTTTCAATAAATTTTGCGTTTTCCTTTAGTTTGATGTCATTTATATCAAGGGAAAGATTGTCTGTGTAAAGTTCCGGGATAAAGACGTGGTCAAATTCATCGCCCTTTGATTTATGCAGGGTTAAAATTTGAATGCCTGTTTCTTTGTTTTCTGTATCAGTAATTAGCTTTATGCCTGTTCTGTTTGGTTTGTTTGCTATATTATTTAACTTGTTAATCGTATCTTCAAAGGTTTTATTTGTGTTATAAATTTTTGAAATTATCCCTGAAACAAGTGATATATTTGCCTTTTGAACTTTATCTTTTGAAAAATAAAATTCTCCTATTTTGTATGCTGTTTCATAAATGGGCTGATTCCACATTGAAAGGAAATATTTAAGGTCCCAGAATATATTAAAATATTCATTATTTCCTGTGATAAATGGCTCCTGAATGCGGTCTAAGAATTCAAGTATTTCAATATCCTGCCTGTAAAAACCAAGGCCTATAAGGGTTTTTGCCGTAGTTTTTATTGTGTTGTTATTTAGGGGTGTGTTTATAAAGTTTAATATGGCTAAAACGGTTCTATAGACAGGGTTTAGGTCTAAAGTGTCAGAGTTTGTGCTGAATTTCAGGGTGGAATTTTCGCTTATAAATTCACTCCATTCAAGCACTTTTCTATTGCTTCTTAAAAGTATTGCGATACTTGGGTTTTGATTTGTTTGTGCAGCATTTTTATGTATTTCATTTATTTTTGATAATATAAAGTCTTTTTCTTCCTTTTCTTTGTTGAAAATGAAAGTTTGGGCACTTTTATTGTCTATTATATTTTTGTTTGGCACAGGCTTTGTGACGATTGGCAAAAACGCTTCCTCTGAGACTGTTTTGCCGTATTCAATAAGGCTGTTTGCAAGGTCTATAATGCCTGTTGCGCTTCTGTTTGAATAATTCATCTTTACGTTTGTATTTTCGTTTATGAATTTTTTAAAGCCTTTAACATCTGCATTTGAAAAGGTGGTTGTAATGGCCTGGTTTACATCACCGCATCTAATAAGGTTTTTGTGCCCTTGGGATAATATTTGGATTAATTCCTGCTGAATTTCGCTTGAATCCTGCGCTTCATCTTCAATTATATATTTCATCAGGTTTTGATAATATTCTCTTACTCCTTTATCTTTCCTTAGAAGCATTAAAGAAAGCGAGAGCAGGTCATCATAGTCAATAAGGTTTTGGCTTAGAAGGGTTGTTTTGTAGGCTTCAAATATGCGCTTAAATAAGGGGGAGAGCTTGTCGGGGCTTTGGTGTTTTTGGTTTTTGTAAGCTGAAATTGCCCGCTCGTAAAGATCGGTTTTTGTTAAATCTATGCCAAATGCAGATATTATGTCTTTTATTATTATGTTTCTTCTGATTTCATCTAAGATTTCAAAATCAACATCAAGGTTTAATTTTGTGTGGTTGTTGTTTTCCCTTAATATTCTAAGGGCAAGGCCATGGATGGTTGAGATGTGGGGTAATTCTACGAGGTTTGGGAAATTTTCTTTGATTCTTTCCTTAAAATTTCTTGCTGCCGAATCCATAAATGTCAGAACAAAGATGTTTTCCGGCAAAATGTTTTGGTTTAAAAGTTTTATTATTAGTGCAAGCATTATTGTGGTTTTACCAGCCCCAGCTACAGCGCTCACTGCCATTTTGCCTTCTTTATATTCTAGAACCGGCGCCTGGTCTTTTCTTGGGATTATTTTGAACTCTTTTTTTATGGGCTTTTTGGTGTCATTTTCAGCGTTCGTATCTGATGGTGGTTCTTTAAAGAAATGATTTATGCCTTTGAAATTTTCTATTCCAAGAAAATCATATATGCTTGAATAAATATAGATTTTTTCTAAATTTAGAAGATATATTTTTCTTATAATCCTTGCTGTTTTATCAAGCGCACAGTTTATATTATCTTCAAGCTCAAATGATGGTTTTTTCCAGCTTTTTTGAAATACCCAGGCATTGTACAACGGGCCTATATCCTGCTTTGTCCAGTTTGAGCTTGTTGTATCGATTAAGAATGTGTGTTTTTTGGATATTGAATTATCTATTAATTTTTGTGCGGTTGAAACTATGACGGCGTTATTATCAACGTTTGTACTGTATAAGGGGTTTTCTGATATTATTGTATTTTCAAGCTGCAATAAAAGTTCCCGTTTAAAATGGAGTGAATCTTTATTTTGGCCAATAAAAATTTCTTCAAAATCTCTTATTTGTTTTAGAAGCTGGTTTATTTTATATAAAACATTTTTATTTTCGGGCGCTTCTTTGATATATTTATGCGCAAGAGTATAAAGCTGCTCTGAAAGATTTTGATTTTGAATATCCTCTATCAGGGTTAAAAAATCATTTATTTCTCTAATATTTGAGAAGGTGTTTAATATGTCAAAAATATTTTGGTCAGATGATTCGTAATTATCCGTTATTTTTAGGGCTAAATTGATATCAATATTTAAAATTTTTACCAGCGTGCCTCTTAAAATATAGGGCGAGATTTTGAGGTTTTTGTTGTTCATTAATTTTAAAATTTCTAAGAGAGCATTAATTACAGGGTTTTTTGACAGTTTTTCGCTTCCTGAAAGATATTGTATTGGCGCTTTTATATTTTGCAATTGGATTTTAAGGTAATCATCAATATTCGGGGTTACGATTGAAATGTCAGATGGTTTTAGTTTATTTTTAGGGTCCGACAGGAGTGCATTAATTTTATCTACGGTTTCTTTTATCATTTCATCCTGTCTTATGAAACTTTGAAGTTCAGAATTTTCAATAAGGACAGGCTCATTCTTTTTTATCAGGAAAAAGATTTCATTTGCTTTTTTTGTTTTTGCGTTGGAGGTGTTCTGCAGTGGTTTTTCGTTTGTAAAACTTTCAAAATCAAATTCAAGCGCCCCAAGAAAGCCTTTTCTTGTGCAGCCGAATTCATCGTATGCAATAAAAAATTCTTTAATATCTTTTTTAATGAAGTTTAGATATTCAAACAAAGCTGGGGTTATTTCATCGCCGTCATCTAAAAAAACGTACTCGTATTCATTTTTTGTATTTTGATAAATGTATTTAAAAATATCCGTCTGCCTTAGATAGTCAAAGGCACGCAAATTTAGGGTTTTTAGCTTGTAGAGGTTTAGCGCATTTTTGATATCTGAATAAAAAGGGTCAGATAAAATTTTTGCCTTTTCTTTGATTTCATCCTGTGAGAGTGCATTTAAGACGCAAAGCGAATATCTTCTTAAAAGCTGGTGCAGGAGGTTCATTTTGGAATTATAGCCTTTAAATTTGACTTCATCTATTGCTTTTCTAAAAATATATTGGCTAACTTCAAGGCCTGAAAGGTTTGGGGTTATTTTTGCATCGGTATCTTTTATTTTATTTTCAATTACGGGCCAGTTATCAAGGATTTTATTGTAGATAAGCCCAAAGAAGGTGTAAATATTAAAGTTTGTAATGGCGTCAATGTTTAGGAGAGATTTTGTTTTTTGTATGAATTCATCCTTTTTTTTAAAATTTTGCACAATGACAAGAATCTTATCAGCACTTATGCCTTTGTTTAGAAGGTTTGCGTAAGAATTTATAAGAATTTCTGTTTTGTCTGAATTAAGGTGATTTTTTATTAGCATTGCTTTAGTTTATAAAATATCCATAGGGTCGACATCTACTATCATTTTTATGTCGTTTGGAAGGATTATTTTTCTTAAGAAGGAAAGTATTGTATTGTGGCCTTTTTCATCAAGCTTATTTTTAATCAGGATATTAAATCTGTATTCGCCTCTTATTTTTTCTAATACACAGGCTGCAGGGCCCATAACGATAAGTCTTTCTGTGAGTGAAAGTTTTTCTATCCATTCCTTTAGGCGCATAGCTATTTCAAGGGCGGATTTTTCTGCTCTAAAATTGTTTTCTGCGCTTAAAATAATTCTTATTATTTTTGCAAAGGGCGGATAGTCAAATGCTTCCCTTATTTCTATTTCATTTTCATAAAAGCTTTCATAATCTTGTTCGCGCGCTTTATCAAGGAAGATATTGGAATTATTGTAGGTTTGGAATATAACCTTGCCTTCTTCCTTGCCTCTGCCGCTCCTTCCTGCAACTTGGCAGAGAAGAGAAAAACCTCTTTCAGAGCTTCTAAAATCGGGCAAATTAAAGCTTAAGTCTGCATTTATTACGCCAACAAGTGTAACGTTTGGGTTATCAAGGCCTTTTGCTATCATTTGTGTTCCTATAAGGATGTCGATTTCTCCTTTAGAGAATGCTTCAAGGATTTCAAAATGTTCGTTTTTTTTGGTTAAATTATCCGAATCAAGCCTTTGGATTCTCATTCCTTCAAAGATTTTTGATGCAATCTCTTCCACCCTTTGCGTGCCTGTGCCAAAGTTTTCAAGGGTATCTTCTTTATTGCATTCGGGGCATTTTGTGAGGTGTTTAATTTCATAATTGCAGTAGTGGCAGCGGTGAGAGTCTGAACTTGAGTGATAGATTAATGGAATTGCGCATTTTGGGCATTCTATTACGGTTGAACATTCCATACATTGCGTGTAGCTTGAAAAGCCACGCCTGTTTATTAAAAGAATTACCTGGTTTTTATTATTTACCGTGTTTTTTATTTCATCAATCAGATATTTTGAGAATATGCCGTTGTTTCCAAGACCTCTTTCAAGGCGCATATCAACAATTTTAACCTTTGGCAGACTTGCATTGTTATATCTGTGTTTTAATTCAAAAAGCGAGTTTGAATTTTTTGCTTCATAATAATTTTTTATATCAGGTGTAGCGCTTCCAAGGATTAATTTTGCATTGTTTAATTCTGCAAGTTTTTTTGCAACTTCGACGGCTGAATATCTTGGGGCTGGCATGGTTTGCTTATATGAGGGGTCATTTTCTTCATCTATTATGATAAGGCCAAGGTTTTTAATCGGCGCAAAAACACTGGAGCGCGCGCCAAAGAGGATTTTTATTTCGTCGTTTCTTAATTTTTGCCAGACTTTATATTTTTCGGCTTCTGAAATTGAACTGTGCCATATGCCGACGGCGGATTTTCCGAAACGTTTTATTGTGCGGCTTGTAAGCTGTGATACGAGGGCTATTTCAGGGGCTAGAAAAAGAATGTTTTTTCCTTCATTTATGGTATCTTCAATCAGCTTAAAATAAATTTCTGTTTTACCGGAGCCTGTAACGCCATATAATAGTGAGGTTTTAGCGTTTACCTTTTTTATTTCATCGTAAACTTTTTGTTGCTCATCAGACAAAGTGTTTTGTTTTTTTGATTTTTTGGTGCTTAAAACCTTTAGTTCTTTGTTTGGCTTTCTATAGTTTTTAAGGTTTTTTTGGAAAAATTTTTCAGGAAGCGCTGTTTTTAAGACGGTAGGAAGGTCTGAAAAGTAATAATTTGCAACCCATTCAAGCATTTTTAGGTATCCAAGGTCAAACATTGCTTCATTATCTAATATTTCATCAATATATTTTGCTTTTATGCCTTCTTCTAAGTAGTTTGAAAAGCCCACAATGTATGCTTTTAGTTTTCTGCCTTTTCCAAAGCCAAACGGTACAATAACGGGCTGGCCTATTTTTATTATGTCTTTCATTGAATCTGGTATCAGGTATGAGAAAGTTTTTGTGCCAAGCACTTTTATATCAACAAGGCAGAGGGCGTATTTATAACTATTTTCCGAAATGTCAGGCATGGCTTTTATCCTTGTTTTTTCAGAATGTTTAATTTATTAACTTCAAGCTCATCAAATATTGTTTTTTGTACGACTGTGCCGGTTGTAAACAAGCTGTTTGCGGGAAGAATTTTTATATTTGATGTAACGGGCGAGAGTGCTGTTACTGTCATAATGTAGTCTTTTGCGCCAGTTCTAAATAAAATATAGCCGCTTTTTGACTGGGTTTCAAGGATTTCATAGTTTAGTGAATTGAGCACAGAAAGTGAAGTCAAATACATATTATCGGCTGAAACGCCAAAATTTTTGGTGGATTCTTCAAGGTATGAAGCAGAGTATGACGGGTTTATATGCGCAAATGTCAGCATTAAAAGGAGAACAAACGCGGTTTGTATTTTTTTTATCATTTACTGTCCTTCCAAGTTTTGCCTATTTTAACGTCGGCAACTAGAGGCACCCTAAGAGGCTGGTTAAGTTCCATTGCCTCTGTTACGGTTTTTTGAACTTCATCAAGCGCATCATTTCTAACCTCAAGTACAAGCTCATCATGCACTTGAAGAAGCATTTTGGCAGGCAGATTTTTGTCTTTCAGGTCTTTGTATAGTTTTACCATTGCCATTTTGATTAAATCTGCAGCAGAGCCCTGCAAAGGCGCATTAATGGCTGCACGCTCAGCAAACTCTCTTATTTTTGCATTTCTTGAGTTTAATTCTTCGCCTAGATATCTTTTTCTGCCGTATATTGTTTCAACATAGCCTGCCTCATGGGCTTGAATCAGTGTATTTGTAATGTATGTATTGATTTTTGGGTATTGTTTAAAGTATTTGTCTATAAAAATTTGTGCTTCCTGAGGAGTTATATTTATTGCGGATGCAAGGCCATATCTTGTCTGTCCGTAAACGAGGCCGAAGTTTACAGCTTTTGCCTTTCTTCTCATCTCTTTTGTCACGTTTTCAGGTGTTGTATCAAATATTTTTGAGGCAGTAAGTGTGTGAATATCAATATTTTCTTTGAATGCTTCAATCAGGGCTTCATCTTCTGAAACGTGGGCTAAAAGCCTCAATTCTATCTGTGAATAATCTGCTGCAAGGATAGAATATTCATCATTTGTCGGCACAAAGGCTGCCCTTATTCTGTTTGAAAACTCTGTTCTTATTGGAATATTCTGCAAATTTGGGTCAGAGCTTGATAATCTTCCTGTTGTTGTAACAATCTGGTTAAAATGTGTGTGCAGCCTGTTATCGCGCCCAAGAAGCTTTGGGAGGTTATCAACATAGGTGGTTTTTAGCTTCATTAGAGTTCTGTGTTCCAGAATGTCTTTTGCTATTTTATGTTCGGCGGCTAAATCTTCAAGAATTTTTGCATTTGTAGAGTAGCCTGTTTTGTTTTTTTTGCCGGGCTTTATTTTTAGGGTATCAAAAAGTACTTCACCCACTTGTTTTGGAGAATTTATATTAAAGATTGTACCAGCTTCGTCGTATATATCTTTTTCGAACCTGGAAATTTTTTGGTTAATTTCTTTTGATAATTCCTCAAGATAGTTACAATCAAGGCGCACACCTGTTTTTTCCATATCTGATAAAACAAAGGCGAGGGGTAATTCAATGTTATTAAGAATATTTTTTTCATCATCAGAAAGGGTTTTTGAATAATATTGGTGTAGTTTATATACATATGCTGCTAATTCATTTTTATTATCTTCATTTGGAATAATTCCAAGGTAATTTTGAATTTGGCTTGTCAGGTCGTGCTTTCTTGATGAATCTTTTACGTAGCTTGAGAGCATGACATCATCAATTACGCCTTTGATTTCCATGTTATTTTCAAGAGCTTTTTTTATATCAAAGGTAATTTTTTTAATATCTTCGGTTGCAAGTATTTCTTTCGCTTGTTCTAAAGTGGTTTCTGCAGTTTTTGAGTCATTGGCAAAATAGATTGTATTTGTTTCTATTAAGAATGCTACAGGAGTATTTTTATCTATGTAATTTTTGAATTCTTCAAAGCTTGTTTTTGTGATATTTAAGGTATTTGCGGCCCGTTTTGGCTCAATTATTCCAAATAGATTGCCCTGAATGGGTTCATTTGAGAGGGTTTCGGCAGTAAGGGTGTCAACATTATCCTTGAATTTTACAATGGTGTTGTTTTGAGTATTTGGGTTTGTATTCTCATTATCTGCTTTGGATTTGCTTGTTTGTGATTCATTTTTGCCGCTGCTGGCGCCATTTAGGACTTCGTCCTTGCAATGTTCGTTTCCGTGCTCGCGGACTTCGTCCTTGCACAGAAAGGGAGTTAGAAGATTATTAATATTTTTTACAAAGCTAAAGAACTGAACTTTGTTGAAAAATTCTATGACATCATTCTTTCTTTCAATTTCAAGGCAGGTGTTTTCAAAATCAAAATCAATGTCTACATCTGTTTTAATTGTTGCAAGAAACTGGGAAAGATAGGCGGTTTCTTTGTGTTCGATTAATTTTTCCTTTACTGATTTTTTTGTAATATTTTCGATGTTTTCATATATGTTTTCAAGAGTTTTGTATTCTTCAAGGAGGGTGATGGCGGTTTTTGGGCCTATTCCTTTAACGCCGGGGATATTGTCTGAGGTATCACCGCAGAGTGCTTTGTAGTCTATTACCTGGTTTGGATAAATTTCCATTTTTTCATAGACTTTATCCCAATCATAGGTAATAATTTCGCCTTTACTTGGAATTAAGACTTTTGTATAGCCTTCTTTATCTATTAATTGCAAGCTATCTCTGTCGCCTGTTAAAATATAGGTTTTATGTTTGAGTGCATTGGCTTTTTTTGAAATTGTTCCGATAATATCATCGCCTTCAAAACCATCCTTTGTGTAGATTGGGATATTTAGGGCCTTTAAGCCTTCCATAATAAGACCAAGCTGGGGCCTCATATTATCCGGCATGGATTCTCTGTTTGCTTTGTATCCTTCATATTTTTCAAGGCGGAAGGTGTGTCTTGAAACATCAAATGCCACTGCAATTGAATCAGGCTTAATGTTATCAAGTCCGTTATTTTGCCTTAAAAGGTCAAAAATTGCCTTAAAAAAACCATAAACAGCCCAGGTCGGGGTGTGTTCCGTGGTTTGCATATTGGTACGCTCCAGAGCGAAATACATCCTAAATGCAAGCGCATGACCATCTATTAATAAAAGTGTTTTTTGTTCTGTTGTGCTTTCCATCTTATATCCTTCTTGCGCCTAGAGCTTAATAGTATTTTACATCAAACATTTATATCTTTAAAATTCGCTTCTTTTGATTAATCGTACAGAATTTAGGATTGTGACAACAGGCTCATTTAGTTCTGTTGTGGTTTCTTCAGGGTCTTCTGTATCATCCCCTGTGGGAGACTTTTCTTTTGTGTCATCCGGCTCGGGTGTTATATCTTCGCTTTTTTCTGAATCATCAGGTGAAGAGGTGTCTGGCGCCGGTGTATCTGTTTTGATTTCTTCTGTTTCTTTATTGCATTCTGTTTTGTATATTTTTATATATCGTGCAAGGCCTATAATTTCATCAGATTCTTTTGAGAAATCAAAAGCGGTTTCACCTTTATTGATACAATAAGCTTCGTAGCCTGATGCACCATTTGTTATTGTGACTTTTGTTTTTTTGCTGTCGGTTTTTGAACCTATATCTGCCCAGCGGATTTTACCATTATAATCTTCAAGACCTGCAAAGATTAGATAATCACTGTCGTAGTTTATTTTGATGTCATCACCTGTTTTATCTGTGATTATGTCGTTACTTTTGAAGGTGTATGACTTTGTATCTGATTCTTGAAGGGGTATTTTGTTTTCTTCGGATGTTGCGTATGATGTTTGGAGTATTTTTATTATGCCGAGGCCGAAAAATCTTAAGAACAATGCAGGTGTATATGTTTCGGTCGTTATTTTGATTTTAGGGTTTATATCCGCATTTTTTAATTCGATGTCAGTTATTTTAAAGCCGGTGTATCCACTTAAATCTTTATTTGAATACAGGTTTTGAATTTTTTCTTTTATATTATTGAGCGAGGCAGGGTTTCTTTCTTCTGCCGGCTTTGATTTAATGTATGAAGCCATATAGAGTGCTGTTGTTTCTGTTACTTTTTGGACTTTATATCTTGTTAATATTACATATCCGGCGTCGATTGCGCAGATACATAAAAAAAACAGGGCAAGTGTAAATATAATAATTGCTGCAGCAATGTTGCCCCTGTATTTTTTTATATGAAACATCAGATATCTGCCTCCGGTATTTCTACATCGAAGCTTTCCGAATCTTTTTTTGTCGCAGAATCCTCAGTGCCAGAATCTTCGACTGATTCATCCGGATTTTGAGGCTGTTTTTTTATTTCTATTGTTCCATCCTCAAAAAAACTATTTTCAATATTGTATGAATTTTTTCTAAAGACTGCGCTGTTTATGGGGATTATTGTTAAAAAATCATACGTACCTATGGTGAATTCTCTAAATGTGTTAAGAATTGTAAAGGTTGAAGTGTATTTATATGTTCCTATTAAAAAATCTAAATCACCTGTTTCGATGAGTTTGACATCAAGTGAATTTGAATAGGGTGCAAGTCTTTGGTTTAAAAGGATTTTTGCATATTCTTTTGTATTATTGACAGACTCTTCTTTAGATGTGTTTATTTTATCGGTGAGTGCCATCAGGCTAATTGCTTCGTAGAGTGCTGAATTGAATTTATAATTTGTGTGTATAACTAAGGCTATTTCAAATATGATTCCAATAAAGAGTATTATAAAGGGTATAATAAGGGTAAGTTCGATTGTATGCTGAGCTTTTTTAGCGTAGATGTGCTGTTTTCTTCTCTCTGAGATTGCCGGCCATAGATTATTGATGCGGGCTTTTTTAAATATTAAACTGCATATTTTTTGAAGCATTTAAGCCCTTCTTCTATTTTTGATTCATTTTGAAGTTTTAGAATTTTTGTTTTTATCAACTTCGCCAAATGAGAATGTTAAATCTTTGTATGTAAAGTTAATAGGCAAAGTGTCAGGGTCTTTTAAGAAGATGTAGAAAAAGTTTGAACTATTTGTTTTAACAACGCTTGCGGATGTTATTGTATGTTTTGAGATTCCATTTGCAATTGAGCCTATCTGGCTTGATATGGCAGACGATGAAACACTTTTTGAGGCTGCCGTATTATTCATGGAGTTTACATTATGATACGCATTTTGAATGTCTGCAAATGTTCCAAGTGTAGGAGCAAGGTTTGACAAACCGTTATAGGTTCCTGTTTCATAACTTTGGTAAGCATTGATGTAGGCTGATGGCGGTATCGCAGATAGGGTCTCGTTTCCTGCTTTCATTATAAAATCTTTTAAATAAAATACGTAATCAGCGGCGGATGAGTTGTTTTTGATGTTTACATAAACAACGAGGGCATCAGGAAGGGGGGTTTTTGCAACCCCCAGCTTCAGTTGAATATCCTCTGTGTTTGATGTTTTTGTGTAAGTTGAAAAAGTAAACAGTTCGCTTGTCTGTACGGTTTGTGCATTTTTAACATCATAATCGTCTCCGACATATGATAGGCTGGTACAGCCGGATAAAATGCAGAGCGCACCGCATAAGACAATTCCTAAGAATAGGTTTTTAATTGCACTGTTTTTTTTCATCTTCACTAACTCCCTTAATTGTAAGGTTAACTCTTCCTTTGTCGTCAATTTTTACCACTTTAACGATTACATTGTCGCCTATATTTAAGCGGGATTCAATTGTGTCGATTCTTTCCTGGCAAACCTGTGAGATGTGCACCATACCATCTTTTCCTGGTGCTAATTCAACAAATGCGCCGATAGGAATTATTCTAACAACTTTACCTTTATATACGTGGCCTACTTCTGCTTTGAAGGTTAGTTCTTTAATCATTTTGATAGCGATATCTGCGCCTTCTTTATCATTAGATGTAATTGTTACCTGGCCGTCGTCTTTGATGTCAATTTCGGCACCTGAGGCGTCAATTATGCTTCTTATCATTTTACCGCCGGGTCCGATTACTGTGCCTATATCTTCAACAGGAATGCTCATAGTGTAAAGTCTTGGTGCAAATGCTGAGAGGTCTTTATTAGGTTCTGAAATTACTTCTCTCATTTTTCCCATAATATAGAGTCTGCCATCTTTTGCCTGATAGAGTGCTCTTCTTAAGGTTTCATTTGATATGCCTTTAATTTTCATATCCATTTGAAGAGCTGTAATTCCTGTGTCGTTTCCTGTAACCTTAAAGTCCATATCGCCAAGAAAATCTTCAATGCCCTGAATGTCTGTAAGAACAACGTCAGTGTCACCTTCTTTAATTAGACCCATTGCAACACCGCCAATCATGCATTTAACAGGAACACCTGCATTCATTAATGCCATTGAGCTTGCGCAGGTTGAGCCCATAGAGGTTGAACCATTTGATTCAAGCACATCGCTTGTTACTCTTATTGTGTACGGGAAATCTTTTTCATCCGGAAGAGCTGGAACGTTAGCGCGCTCAGCCAGGTTTCCGTGGCCTATTTCACGTCTGCCGGGGCCTCTTAATGGCTTTACTTCGCCAACAGAGAAGCCGGGGAAGATATATTTGTGCATATAGTGTTTTCTTGTTAAGGGGTCAACACCGTCAAGCTCTTGAGCCATTGACGGGCCTGCAAGGGTTGCGCATGATAATATCTGGGTTTGACCTCTTGTGAAAACGGCGCTGCCGTGTGCTCTTGGAATTACGCCAACTTCACACCAGATTGGCCTAACCTCATAAACCTTTCTACCATCAGCACGAACACCTTCGTTTATTATCATTGCTCTCATAATTTTCTTTTCAAGGGCTTTGAATTCTTCTGCAACAAAGTCTATGCCGGTTTCTTCCATCATAGTTTTTATTGGATGATTGTCATCAAGCGCTGTTATTTTATCTTTTACTATTTGTTTTGCTTCATCAAGCTTGTTTTTTCTGTAGTCGCGGTCAAAGTTATGGTAAGCGTCAACTATCATATCATAACAATTATCTTTTATAATCTGGGCTAATTCGCTTGTGTCATAGGGATTGACAAATTCTTCCTTTTGAACACCGCATTGTTTTGCAAATTCAATTTGTGCCTCGCATTGTTTTTTGATTTCAACCTGTGCAAATTCTACGGCTGCCATAATGTCATCTTCTGTTACGAATTTGCAGCCAGCTTCAACCATAATAACAGATTCCATTGTTCCTGCTACAACGATATCCATATCTGATTTTTCAGCTTCCTGATGGCTTGGGTTTGCAATCATTTGACCATCTATTCTTCCAACGCGCACAGCGCCAACAGGGCCTTCAAAAGGCGCACCTGAAAGCATTAAAGCTGTTGAAGCGCCCAATATTGCAAGGGTATCAGGCTGGTTTTTTTGATCATAGCTGAATAATTGTACAACAACCTGAACATCGTTTCTGTAGCCCTTTGGCCATAGAGGGCGTATTGGACGGTCAATTAATCTTGATACTAATATTGCTTTTTCTGAAGATTTTCCTTCAGTTCTTGTGAAACCGCCAGGAATTCTTCCAATAGCGGACATTCTTTCTTCATAATCAATTAATAACGGGAAAAAATCAATCCCGACGCGGGGCTCTTTACTTACTGTAGAGTGAATAAAAAGCATTGTGTCTTCACATCTTACGGTGACGGATGAAGTTGCGCTTTGTGCGTATTTTCCTGTTTCAATTTCTACAGTCTTCCCGCCGACTGTAATCTGCATTTTTTTTGCTTCTGGTTTGTTTTCCATTTTTCTTTTCTTTCTTAAATTCTATACACTTCTTTTGTCTGTCTAAATTTTATAATAAAGATGGATGAAAGGAAAGAAAAATTTAATGTTATGTAATATTTAAGAATATTTTGTCATTGACCAGACAGCAATTTTTACATCAGTATGTTTTTTATTATTTTAAAATCTCTTCCATCGCCTTATTTAATGTAATTCTTGCTGTTCTTTGCGGCGCTGCAATGGATGTACCTGATAATGGTTTTTTAAACTGCAAAACAGGAATAACAAAACCATCTTTTGTTATTTGCGCTGGAGTATCTCCTATAAAATAAGCTGTATTCGGACTAATATTTGATGTTTTTGTATCCCGTATAAGTTCTTTACACTCATCATACAGGTTGATACATGCATTTATACCATTATCTTGTTTTGATGAATCTTCTCTTAATCTGTTTTTGAAATATTCAATAATATTTTTTTGTTCTTTATCTATGATTTTTCCATCGAATTTTTTGCAATTTTGGCAAAATTGCAAGTCGCTTATTTCTCCCGTTGAATATTGTTTGAGTAATTCAAGATATTCCTGAACTTCTTCTTTTGTTGTAATTAATTCTTTATAATTTTTTCCTGCCCAATTTGCGTATGGTGTATCATTATATGGTATATCAGCTCCTTTATGTCCTGTTATATTGATTCCCTCGGCAGTTGCTTTTAAAGTAACTGCCCCTATTTCAAAATGGGGCGTAAATGCTCTTGAGGCTGAATAGTCTGCTATTTTACCATCTTTGCCAAGAGCGCCAACTATATTGCAGCCTTCTATGCCTGAAAAAAGACTCAGCTTTTCTTTTGCTTTATTTCCTGCGGCAAAAATAACCTCTGTACCCGAAGATATTATTTCCTCGATTAATCTTCTTTGTTCGTTTATTTTTTCAATGGAGCTATTTGTGCCTGAATACTCTTGCAGGGAATCTATAATTTTTTTGCTTGCAGGGTATGATGTGATTATTTCTTTACTGTAAGGCGCTTTACTTCTTAATAGACTCCTGTATGCTTGTGTAAGATTTGTTTCATCTCCAAATGAGCAGTTTAGAGCATCTATTTTTTCACCGTTTTGAATTCTTTTCAGTATTTCTTTTAGCGCTGTTGTTGCCTCTGTTTTATTGGTGCAATTAACAGCTTCAATATCAGCTATCGGGTTATTTCTTTCGATAAATTTTGTTACAATGGCGCCATGTGCTCCGGCGACTTCTCCTATACTGCAAGGCAAACTGTTTTGAAAATCATCTAAAACAACAATCTTTTTGGGTGTGATATTTGTTTCTGTGACAACTTCTCCTGCGTTGTTTAATATTCTTACAAGCTTTGTGCCATCCGGATTGTCAGCCTTCTTGATTATTGTATATATTTGTCCACTGTTTGGGTCTGTCCAGCTTATCCATTTATTAACCATATTTGCTGCATTGGATGCAATTAGCTTAGCATCTTCTTTGAAAACTGCTTTTGGTGTTTCTGTCATTCCCTTTCTAATGCCATTTAGGGCGGCAAGATTCATAGCGCGTATTTTTTGCCCTTTTTCTGTTTTAAAGAGCTTTTCAAAGAATGGATTTGACAGTGGTCTTGCTTTGTCTTTTGTTTCAATTCCAAGCTTGTCAAATACTTGATTGATTTGTTCAATTTTTTTAAATTGGGGTATGCTATTTACACCCTTTAACATGTTTATTCTTTTCCAACCTTCCTAAAAAGTGCTCATTCGGTATGAAATTCTAATGTAATAAAAACAAGGTCTTGACTAAAATTGTTAAAATTTTTATCTTTGTAACAAAATATTAAGTTTTATGTTGCAATGTCGATAAAACATTGTTTTTTTAAATGACATTTGCTTATTTAAATCCATAAAGACACAGTGCAAAAAGCTCTCTTGAGGCAACTTTGTTATACAAGAATGCCAAAACAAACAGCGCACCGAAAAGGCATATGAAACAGGGCAGTAACCAGTACCGCAAGCTTGGTAAAACTTAATACTGCTGCCGTTAAACTCGGGAGAGTAGTAAACGCCGGTTGACTGAGCTGAGGCTGACCAAACAATGTACGGGTAGCAGTTGGTTTCTGCTGCGCCCGCACAGCCGCCACCCCGGTAGTTGCACCGCACAGAGCCTGCAGAATTTGCATCGCACAGCTGTAAACGGCTATGCTGCATTTTATTAATATATTGATGTCTGAAAGTTTGTTTTTTTAAGCGTGAAAGTATTGCGCTGCAAGCATTTTCAAAATATGCTATGCCAAAAAGCCTTGTATGAGCAGTATTTATTTCGTTGACTGATGTAAATGATACTCAAAACCAGGACACAGCGCACCGAAAAGGCATAGGTAGAAACGAATGCATTACCATAATGGAACCCGCCGCTTATAAGCTGGCCGCCATAGTAGTCACTCCCGCTATATAGCCTACTGCTCCACATGTCGAACGGGTTGCAGTTGCCACCTGCTGCGCCCGCACAGCGCCCTGATTCGTTGCACCGCACAGAGGCTGCCGGCTGGTAGTCGCACAGCATAATACCGCATCTTTATAGCAGTTTTAATTTATGCATACAGATTTTATACTTGATTGCATTGAAATTTTGGCTGTTTCCTTGGTACTATCTTTAATTTTGTGCGGAAAATACATCCTGCCTGATACGATGTAGTTTGCTATCTAAAACTAAAATAAAATTTTGTTTGATATTTTAGTATATGTTTTAAATATGTTTCAGATATTCCTAAATCCAAAGACACAGTGCATTACGGCCAAGGTAAAAAGCGACTCTGCCACTGTACACGTTTAAGGCAAGGAGCAAACAGCGCACCGAAAAGGCAATAGTAGCAGGGCACCTGCCAGTACCGTCACATGTGACGGTATTAAAGGATGAGATGTTCATATGAAAGGCCTGGTAGTAACCGCTGTCGCGGGGTATGCCTGACCATATATTATTTGGGTAACAGTTGCTTGCCCATCCTGTACCAACAGCAGCGCCCGCACAGCCGCCACCCCGATTGCCGCACTGCACAGAGCCTGCCGAGCCACCATCGCACAGCTGAGAGAGTCTAGAGCCAAGCCCTGGGAAGCCGGCATTATCCTTTGCTGTATGCTTTGTCTGCCACGATATTTAGTGGCTGTGTGCTTATCGTACTTTTGTGCTATTGGGTCGTATCCCAACAACGTATTCTTTGATGTCTGGCTAAGACTGTATCCTCTAAAATGGAGTAGTGTGCAGGGTATATATAGTAAAACCAACCTTAAAACACTAGTATCTACCATAATACAAACTTCTTAATGTGCTATACGTTTGTGTATAATGCCTTTATATGGCGTAAAATCCATTAAAGGCGCAGCGCACCGAAAAGGCGAAGGTATCAAGATACGCACCGGAACCTATGCCTCCTGTGTTAAGATATCCTCTGCTGTGATAGCCACTCTCTCCCGGAGTAAAAAGCCAGAAGGTGTCCGGGTAGCAACCGCCATTTATAGAGCCCGCACAGCCGCCATCCCGATTGCCGCACTGCACAGAGCCTGCTAAATCCGTATACCGCTTGCGTGCTGTGTTCCATTTGTCTGTTCTACTGTGAAACTTGACATATGGCCGCTGCTTGCCCCTCGCGTATTTGTATGTTTTTGGCGGGCATATTGGCAAAGCTGGATTTGTATACGGTTCGCGTGCATACGCCCGACTCACCTGCTCCATTTTTTTAAAGTGACATTCGTCTTGAAAACTCGTATGTAACGGGCACAGCGGCAAAGCCACCTTAAAGCCCTCAGCTCGTTTCCGCTAGTCAATTTTTTCAAACGGAGTCCTCTTGGCTGTGGTGCGCTGCTTTGTTGATTGCCGCGGGTTTATGGACTGTTGCATAGCTGTAAATGTAGTATGCTGTAGGTATTAATTTGATTATGCTTTAGAAAGTTTGTGTAAAATATACACAGCGCAGGCTCTATGACAACGCCTCCTTGCTTTCCTCTGGCTGACTCTTGTAGTGGTGCTGTTCAGCTATAGAGCGCATATGGTGTCGCATTTGGTTTTGTTTCTAAATCCATTAAAGGCACAGCGCACCGAAAAGGGCAGGGAGCCAGGACAACCACTGCCAGAGGCATAACAATTGTCATCTATAAGGCTGCCAGAGTTCAAGTATCCTGTGTGAAAGACGAAACTTCCATATGAAGGAGAAGCCGAAGCTGACCATATACTGCGCGGGTAGCAGTTGCCTGCCCATTTTAATCCGCCCGCTGAGCCCGCACAGCTGCCACTCTCTAGGCACCGCACAGAGCCTGCAGCATATTTGTCGCACAGCAATATGAAAGCTGTATGCGGATTAGTGTTGTCCGCAAGGTGAATCTGTAATTGTCCGTAGGATATTAATAAGTGTATAGTTAATCAGGACTCTACCTATTATTAAATCCATGGACACAGCGCACCGAAAAGGCAAAGGTATTAGAACAGTAACCGGTACCACAAGCGCCATACATATTTATGCTGCCACTATTCAAGTTTGGTGCCCAAAATACTCCGCTTGACTGCGCAGTGTTTGTCCAATTATGGTACGGGTAGCAGTTGCCATTTGCTGAGCCCGCACAGCCACCATTTCGGTAGTAGCACCGCACAGAGCCTGCAGCCAAGTTGTCGCACAGCTGTAAACCAGCTGCTGCAGGTAGATAATCAATCTGTGCTATCTTTTGAGACGGTATTTGATGGTTTTGTTCCTTGCGGTTTTGATGTTTTTGATGGATATAGTGTTTAATCATTGCTTGTAATCATTCGTTTGAACCAGTCTCAGGTATTTTAATTTTTGCGATGTGCTTTTCATGCAGGATTCTGTATGGTTTGTGAATATTGCAGGAAAGTGAATTGTAGTTTAATGAAATTGTATTATTTTTCAAAACCTGGACACAGCGCACCGAAAAGGCAAGTGAGCCTGAACAGTAACCAGTGTTGCAAGCGCCATACAAATTGACGCCTCCGCTATTTAAGTTCGGAGACCAGTAGAATCCGCTTGAGTACGGAGAGCCTGACCATACGATATTCGGGTAGCAGATGCCAGTCCATTCGGTACCGACAGCAGCGCCCGCACAGCCGCCACCCCGATTTGAGCACCGCACAGAGCCTGCCGCATTGTTGTCGCACAGCTGTAAACCGGCTGCTGCACCCGAACAAGCTGCTTACTTTATTGTGAAACTAGGTGTATGGCTATTGTTTGCTCCTTGCATAGCGGATATTGGCAAGCACACATCCTTGCTTTTTTTGTAAGTCTGTTTTGCCTTTCCTATAGTCTGCTCCTTTAAACGGAGTCTTGTATAGCTTAAAAACTGTTGACCTATTGTAAAACTTGAGATGCACCTTGATTTTGGTCAAAACCCTTGGGCTAAAAGCCTTCTAATTGGCGTTTAAGTGGCCGTATCTTTTTTCTTTTGCAGTTTTTGCCTTTTGACTTGAGATGTTTTGTATAAAATCCAATAAGGCACAGCGCACCGAAAAGCCGCGACTAGCCGGACAAAAACCACTACCGCACGCTCCTGTTGCGTTAATACTGCCGTTATTCAGGTTTGGTACAGCATATGTATCGGAACTTACAGTGCCTGTCCACAAGTGATTAGGGTAGCAGGTAGGGTCTTCTGCGTCCGCACAGCCGCTACCCCGTTCGCCGCACTGCACAGAGCCTGCAGAACCTGCATCGCACAACTGTAAACCGTGTGTTATCAGTGAGCGACTTGTCTGTTCTGTTATAAAACTTGAGATTGGCCACTGCTTGCTTTTTGCGATAAACGAGCAAATATTCTTCTTTGAAAGTCTGTCGTTACCCTGCCCTCTTACCTCCTGAAAAACTTGAGATTTAGTCGCATTTTGTTTTGGCAGATTGATACGCTTTTTCGAATGGAATACTGTATAGTATATTCATACCTTATTTTGCTGATTATAGCTAATGTTATTTTGTACTGGTTATATATAAGGTTTAGAGTAAAATCCATAGGACACAGCGCACCGAAAAGGCATAGGTAGAGGCGTTCTGGTTCTGGTTGAAACCGCCACTGTTTAGATACCTGTCGTAGTATACGCTTCCTGACTGTAAACTGCCTGACCATAAGTGGTTCGGGTTGCAGTTGCCATTTATAGAGCCCGCACAGCCGCCAGACCGCCATTGGCACTGCACAGAGCCATAGCCTGCATTGTTGTCGCACAGCTGTAAACCAGCTGCAGCAGGATGACATGCTGCATTGAGTATTACAGGACCAAGAATAACCGTCACATATATATAACTGAAACATATAGCCTGTAATATAGACTGAAATACCTAAACACCAGACGAAAAACCACACCAGACATAAGAATAATAAGAGCTACACAAACCTGTGGCCCAAAATAGAAAGGTCTAAACGCTGTACTGTAGACAAACAGAAAAACATAAGCCAAAACCATACAACGCACCGAAAAGGCGTAAGTACGCACGCGTGAGTGTGACTTAAGCATGCCTTGTGCAATAAAGAAGTCAAAATACAGACTCCCGCCTGCCGGGGCATCTGACCAAAAGTATGCTGGAAAACATCCATTGCCCTCTGGGGCGCCCGCACAGCCGCCAGACCGCCAATTGCACTGTGCAGAGCTTAAAAGTCATAACGGGACAGGTATATAAAGCCCAGGCTAACGTGCTGCACCGCCAATCCAGGTCCATAGGACACAGCGCACCGAAATGGCCTGGGTAGAGATGTGGCCTGATGTGCCGTTGTACTCATAAAAACTGCCGTTTGCAAGCTCCGGAGACCAGTGGTGAGTGCTGCTTGTCTCCTTTGACGACCATACAATGTACGGGTAGCAGTGGCCATCGTTAGAGCCCGCACAACCGCTAAGCCGTAGGTCACACTCTACAGAGCCTGCAATTTATGCTGCAATTGCCTAAAGCGCATTTTATATATGGTAAAGAGCCGGTACTTAGGCAAGTCAACAATGATAAAAAGCAGTATCTCCCGGCAAAAGCTCTTTTTGTGGCAACGCTGCAAGTGTATCTTCCAGCTGCAAGCTGCTTTAATGAACGACAAACCAAATGCAACATGTAATACCTTAAAACCCCTTCAAGATATATACACTAGTACAAGAGCGGGCTTAAAATACTAATAAAGCAATACAGTAAAAGTGCAAAACCAGGACACAGCGCACCGAAAAGGCAAGGGTAGAATCGTTCTGATTCTGATTGAAAGAGCCATTGTTCAGGTTTCGGTCATAATAAGTGCTTCCTGACTGTAAACTGCCTGACCATACGTTGTTAGCGTGGCACCAGCTGTTATACGCCCCCGCACAGCCGCTACCCGCAGGAGCGCACCACACAGAGCCATGGCCTGAGTAGTAGTCGCACAGCTGTAAACCGCTTTATGCCACCTTTTGTAAGTATGGCCAAGTGTCTCTATGGTGTGCGTAACGGTAGGGCTTATATGCTCTGTGCTACGGGAATGTGCCTTACGGCCTTTTGTGCTTAAGTATCTTTTACTATAGTCCTCTGCAGCTTAAAATGCCACGTATGGTTTAGTTAGGGTGGATGTAGATACTCCTGTTCTTTCTTTGAAAAACATCTTTCAACGTACAATACCAGTATCAATGCACTGCGTCTATAAATAAAT
>CAJTXZ010000022.1 GCA_910583725.1 uncultured Vampirovibrio sp. | reverse complement strand
AACCAGATCCTCCATTAGCTAATCCATATCCTCCACCTCCACCGCATCCATAACCTGTGGCGTTGCCTCCATTAGGAGAACTTGCTGTTCCTCCTCTTCCTGGGGTGCAGGTGCCTGTGAAGGGGGTAGTAACAGTACCACCGTCACCGCCGGTGGAGCCGTTGGCACCTATAGATGTTGCACCATAATTCACATTGTTTGCACCAAGTCCAGATGTGTTAGAGACACCATTATAACTACATCCATAACATTCAAAAGCTCCGGTAGATGTTCCATTTGAAATATATCCGCTTCTTCCATCACGCCCCGGGGGTAAGCTAATTCCTGTTGGACGACTTGCGCCATAATGATTTCCAGCATGAATCCAAGCTCCGCCAACAAGGGTAGTAAGAATATCAGTACTTGCTCGTTTTATTATCGAATGAGCACCTGTTTCACCATATGTAGCATCTTTTATCGTTCCGTTTGATTGATATGAAGCAGGTACTCCTCCACTTGCACCTTTTCCTATAACTACACTTAGTATTTCATTTGGTGTTGTTTTTACTTTTTGATATGGAACGATTGCACCGCCTCCGCCACCCGTGCCACCAGGACCATAGTCAAGATAGGTTAGACGGATGGCTCCGGAAAATCCATTGGCACCGGTATTTCTAGCTTGCCACTGGGCACCGCCATTATTACCATTACAGTAATTGGCGCCAAATATTGTATCTATGGTACCACCAGACCATGTAGCGTAAGTAGAACCAGGGCTTCCGCCAGGTTGACCGCCCTGTCCAGCTCCATTGTTAATTCCACCTCCAAGTCCGCCTCCAGTGCCCCCACCGCCGCCTCCGCCGCCAATAGTATTCGCAGGACAACCCTGTATGGCAGCTGCACGTATATTCCCTGCACCGCCGCCTCCACCTGGTGCATTTAAATGTATAGTTGAACCTGTTACAATTTGTGAAGCTCCGCCACCACCGCCTCCGCCGCCATTAGCACATCCTGCAAAATGAACAGTTGCACCACCGCCTCCACCTGGAGAACCACCAGCACCTCCGGTTGTGTATACCAGCTGTGTACCCCAGGGCTCTTTAACACCATGTACACCGCCTGCACCGCCCCCGCCACCATAGCTTACTGCTGTAACAAAAGCGCCGGCACTTGGAAGCATATCAGCATATGAGCTATGACCGCCCCCGTTGCCTCCGCCAGCAGCAGCAATACCATAATATCCACCACCACCGCCACCATATACCCTACCAGCACAAGTAGCATTTGCATTGGTATCAGCATTATATGGGCCTCCTCCACCACCGCCACCTCCGCCAATATAATAGGTAATTGAAGAATTAGAACCAAAATTTAATACTTTATTTAATACATAACCACCGGAACCACCGCCAAAGCCAACACTGCTAGCATCTTCACTCCAAGTTCCAGAACTGGCCCCACCGCCGCCTCCACCGCCACAGGCACTTCCAAGAAGATACTTACCCCTTACGGGCTGCGGTATAGTCCAGGTGCCTGTTCCATCTGCATTAATTGTAACAATATCATTATTACTTCCTAGAGTCCCATCATTATAAGTGGCAAATACATGATTTATTATTGCACTTCCCCCAGCTCCTCCTCCAGCCCCGCCGGAGATTAATGTGGCCTCAATGTTTCCTGTCATAGATGGTACAGTGAATGTGTTTGTACTTCCTGCTGTTGTATATTCAGTATATCCTGCTGTTGGTGCTATACCTCCACCACCTCCAGCTGATATAACTGTTGCTTTTATATATCCTCCTTTGAATGTTCTTGGTACTTCAAATTCTCCTTCGCAATATTCACTATTATCTGTACTATCTATTTTTATGTCAGAACATTCATCTGAATTAAATTCTATTTCATATGTTTTTTGAGTAGTATTACTTGCTCCCATACTTCCTGTAACATTAACATTCTCGTTGAATCTTTTTGTCATTACTGGCGCTAACGCGGCCAGTAATAGAGAAGCAACGAGTAATGCCATGAGCATTTCAACGAGGGAGAAGGCAGGGGTTATTCTTTTATTCAAAAACATTTTATCCTGCCTCAAATGCCCGGTATAAAAGGCTTTAGATGCAGAAAGCTTAACCTCCCCGCAGGGCTTAATCCTATACGTTTTTAACATTACCCGTTTAGGTGATTTTCTTTTTTTAAAAAGTGTTTTAAAATTAAAACAGCAATGCGACAGTGGCAAAGCAAAATTAAGGCTCGAAAAAGCCTTCAAGATGAACATACTTAACATTTTTAACAACCTTTAATTTATATCATATTTGATATAATCATATCAAATTTAATATAAAAAATCAACTTAGCAACAAAAATAAATCATTATTGATATATGCAGGGAGTGAGAAACAGAAACATCAGCACAAAACATCTGGTTAAAGGAATGCTCGTAATGAGAGACGTTTCTTTGACAAAATTAGCTGAGGAATTAAACAAAAACTTTGGCTATGCCTTCACACAGTCCAACCTATCAAGAAAATTAAATTCTGACACCGTAAAATGGACAGAATTGAGGGATATCGCAATGCTTTTAGGCTATAGTATCAGGATTTCTCCGATGGAAAACTGGGAAGGAATTGAAAATAAGCCTCTTATAAAAGAGCAGGCTGCAGATATGACAACAATATTATAATTTTAGTTGTATAATATTTTTGTAATCTGTTGAGGGAAATATTATGGTTAAACCGTGGAATGATTATTTTCTTGAAATCGCAAAAACATGCTCCTCAAGGTCAAACTGCATAAGGGCACAAGTTGGCGCCGTAATTGTTGGCGAAGATAAAAAAATTAAAGCCACAGGCTACAAT
The DNA here is from genome assembly GCA_910583725.1 of uncultured Vampirovibrio sp. GTDB lineage: Bacteria > Cyanobacteriota > Vampirovibrionia > Gastranaerophilales > Gastranaerophilaceae > MGBC122484. The sequence goes on along the minus strand of CAJTXZ010000022.1, from coordinate 40,438 downwards.
GGAACTCCCTCAAAAGTCATATCCTGTATGGAATTAGGCCATTGTTACCGTGTTGAAAATAATATCCCCTCAGGCACAATGTATGAAACTTGCCGCTCCATCCATGCAGAGCAAAACGCCATAATTCAGGCGGGGCAAGACAGGTGCAAGGGTGCAACCATGTATATATACGGCCATAATTTTATCTGCATTTTATGCAAAAGGTTTATTGTTCAGGCCGGCATAAAGGATGTATATCTTCAAAAAGAAACCGGCGCAGCAGTAGAATATATTGACTGTGAACAAATAAGGCAGGAATTATCTGAAAGCCAGATACCTATAAGAAAATAAGGATTGGCAAGTTTTATTCAAAATTACAAGGCAGCTTTAATTGGTTTAATTCGCCCTATATCAGCAGTAGATAACTAATACCATTTTGACATAAGTTATACACGTTTAAATAATTAAAAAAAGGGTGCAGGCTTTAATATTTAATAACCAGCACCCAAAAAGTTGTTATTTATCGTAAAATCTTAGTGAGGGTCGAGCTTAACCAAGTCTGGCTTAACGAGACCGAACGAGCCTTAAACCCTTAAATCCACATCCAGCCCTTGCATAGGCCCCAGGCTTAACAACCCCAGCCGCAGAATGAATTATCTTTTAATTATTCCACTCAATCACCACCATACCATCTGCTCCTTTGCCTCCCTGATATGCTGCACCACCTGAGGAGTCTATTTTAACTGCACCACCTCCACCACCTCCACCGGTTTTAGCTGCATTCTTTCCTATGGGAGTAGAAGATGAATTAGCACAATGACCACTTGGCATATTACCACCACATCCTCCTAATCCATTTAATTCTGTTATCAAAGGACAAAGTACTTCTGTTATACTTCCCCCTATTCCTCCATAATCATCATTACCACCTTCTCCTTTTATCATATTAGGTATTACTTTATCAGCTAATGAAGAAGATACACTCTCTTCACTATTTCCCCCTAATCCATGATGGGTTCCTGCAGGATATCCTCCAATACCACCCTTAGCCCTTATTGCTTCTCCTTCATTTGTAATAACATAACTATCTCCTCCATTATTACCCTGTTGTCCAAAGTAACCGGATACTCCGTTTAATGTTGTAAGTATAGGTTTAGCTTCTCCACCTTTTCCTACCTTAATCTGTATCTTAGTACCAGCGCTTACCCATACTTTCTTCTTTGTTACTACTTGTCCTGTACTTCCTCCACCTCCATTAGCATTACCCCATTCTATGTATATATATCCATTAGCTCCTTTACCGCCAACTCCTTTTATTCCTCCATAGTTAACTACACCACCGCCTCCACTTCCTCCACTTCCATAGTTAGTTGATATAGCATTATTACCATTAGTCTCTGCATTAACTGACACTGCTCCTAATGATACAGTTCCATCTCTTTTAATAGTACTTCCCCCGCTGCCTCCACCAGCACCGTTTGCTATAGTATTACCCTGAGAACCATTTAATCCTGCCATTGATTTAATTGTATTGATATCTATACCTGTCCAGTTATTTGTCTTTGAATAATTAGTAAGATTACCAGATGCTATTCCATCTGCATCACTAATTATTATTCCACCTCCATATCCTCCGGAATTAGCTATATATGTATTATTAGTTTCATACTTTCCACCCTTACCCCCTGATACTGAAACAAGCTTTGTACTACCTGCATATATGCTTGTACTTCCTCCTTCTTTACCATCATGGTTATTACCACTTACATTAGTATTATTACTATTCCCCCCATTACCACCCATACCAATATTAAAGCTAAGCTTTTGTCCAGGCACCACAGAAATTTCTCCTATCCACACCTGTCCTGCACCACCTCCACCTCCGGAGTTTGTTTTATTCATATAATCACACTTCAATGGAGGATATGTATAGTAGAGGCGGAGTGCACCGGGTTTGCCGGCTTCACAGTAGTTTGTACCAAATATTGAATTTAATTTGCCATTGCCTCCGCCAATGCCACCAATGCCTCCCCCTCCGCCACCACCGCCACACACATAATATCCGCTTGTTCCACCTGATAATACACAGGAACCATCTTTGCCCCTTCCATATCCTGTTGCACCCAAACCACCCAAGATGCTTGCAGAAGTCAGTCTTGGATTTCCTCCACCAAGACCACCATTTGTATTAAGAGAACCGCCACCGCGTCCTCCTGCGTTAGAAATCGTAATAACCGTTTGTGTATCCCAACTATGACTTGACCCTCCATCTCCACCGCCTCCAGGTGCTTCAAAAATCAGCGTTCCGCCCGTTAACACTCCGGTAGAACCGCCGCCACCGCTAGTACCCCAGAAATTAAAGGAGCCACCACTCGCAGCAGTGTTGCCACCCGCTGAGCCGGGTGTTGCTCCAGCGCCACCCGCACCGCCAATTCTTGTACCACCACCATAACCAGAAGACTGCTGTCCAGGTGAGCCGGTTTTAATAACTAGGGTATTAGAATTTGGATTAATGGCTGTATTCAGTAAATATCCACCTGAGCCGCCCCCGGGCGAACCGTTTCCGCTACTACCCCCACCTGCCCCGCAAGCTGTCACCTTAGTTTGAATGGTAGCATTAGGAGTATATGTATTAGAAGCTGATGTATCTGTTGTTGTTCCTTTACTCCATTGCGTAACACCTGATTGAATACATTTATTATCCAATGCAGGAACAGTTCTGTTTGTTAATGTAAAAGATGTTTCACCTGTTGTTAGAAAATCTTTATACGTATTATTATCTTCACTTCTTCCACCATTAATATTAACTGTTTGTTTATCATACCCCCCACTAGCTCCACCGCCTCCTGCTCCTGTCATAAATACTCTAATCTTTGTAACATTATCAGGAACTGTCCAATTGCTTTCATTAGATGTTATTTCTTTATATCCATAACTAGCTCCTCCACCTGCTCCACCTCCTCCAACAGCTGTTATATTAATAGTATTAACACCACCCGGAACAGTCCATTCAGTATCTTTATCAAATACTCTTTGATAATCACTTCTTACTCCACTTCCCCCACTTCCACTTACATTAACATTCTCTCCAAACTTTTTTGTCATTACAGGAGCTAACGCTGCAAGCAACAATGAAGCAACCAATAATGCCATAAGCATTTCTACGAGGGAGAAGGCAGAAGCTTTAAATATTTTTTTAATCATTTATTCTTTCCTATATTCTTTTTTATTTTTTATCCCAAATTCATTAATCTACGCCATACGCAATTCAATCCAAAGCCGACGTTTCTTTCTTACTTGGTTGTTCGCACTTAACGGGCACGGCATAAACTCAACGTTTCTGCCTATCACCCTCAGCTCACAATCCGCTTTTTGGTTCTGTTTTTCTTTCTTTGCGTATGGCGAGTGAATCAAAGAAAGCGTACCGGAGCCAAGGCTGGAGGACAGGCCCGCCCCGCAGATGGCGGGATAAGGCGCCTGACCGCAACGCCGTTTAAAGCAAGGAACAAGCAGAAAAATGAACAATCATGATTTAACGGAATTAGTCAAAGGATAAGATATGATAATTAATCAATAATTACTTTGGTTTTACTTGTTTACTTTTATCCCATACTTATCAGATACTGAAATGAATCCAGCATGGCAAATGTATATTGGAATGTTAAATGTAAACATTTTTCTAATGCCTTATTATCCCTGAGCAAAACCTCTATTCTGCCTCAAAATTCGCAAATACAATTTGCCAAAACCTATGCCTGCACGTTTTTGTGCACGCAAAAACAGATAATTCATCATATTTTGTAACCTTTTTTAAGATAAACTAACGATAAACAAATTTTTTAAAAAAATTTCTCTTCAAAGAGTTTATGGCCCGATGTTATTTTTTGTAAAAAATTGGTCTCAATGCACTAAAAAATAGCCACAGACGCCTCAAAATAAACAAAAGTGCTTATTTCTTTAAACTCTTATAAAGTCAATTTTACCGTTTTTTTTTTTTTGTCAAGCTCGTTTCTTCAACTTTATACAAAGTTTAATCTTGATGGTTATATTTTCATTCGCCCTTTGTTATATCATGTTCCGGGCTGAACATTGATATGAAATGGAGTTAATGGGGATGGTGGATAGTGAGGGTCAAAGGAAGGTAATTGTTTTTTTTGGGGGGGGGTATTGTTATTTGGTTTTTTATGGATAAGGGTAATATGTGTTTTAATATGAATAAGGGATGAGATTGGATAGTTAGGAAGATAATTAGGAAGACAGTATTGTTGATTGATAGGGTAATAAGATCCTGAAACCACCCCAAGGGGACCCAACTTGCACGAAATCGGAGAATTTCGGCAAGTAGAGGCAAGTTCAGGATGACAAAAAAGCAAGGGACGCGTTCAATTCCTAAGCAGAATAAAAATCAGAAAGTAAAATCATTGAACTACGAGAGCCACAGTATAATCCAAAGCCGCGTTTCTTTCTTTTTGGTTCATTTTTCTTTCTTTGCGTATGGCAAGTGAATCAAAGAAAGAAAAATGAACATGACATAATATAGCGGAATAAATCAAAGGAAATAAGATATGGTAAATAAATCAATAGACCCCTCAATCAACAAGATCCTGAAACAAGTTCAGGATGACGAGTTTGTTGGAAGAAATTCGACACCCCTCAAGATAGAACTGTGAAAAGGTCAAATTCAAAAAGAGTAACAAATTATATTAAAAGATGGGGTGCTAAAAGCAATGACCCCATCTTTTGGCTTATGCAGAGTCAATTTACATAACATCCCAAAAACATACTTGGTTTCCTTGTTAATGTAAGACTCTGGCGCCAACAGGCCCATAGAGAGCCGATATATTATATAAAAACTACTTGATTTCTATTGTTTTAACATCTTCACGCTTTGGCTCAGCCTTTTTAATTGTAATATGCAAAATGCCATCTTTAAATTCGCTTGATGCATCTTCAAGATTAACGGGCTTATCAAAAGGGATTGTTCTTGTGAATTTGCCGTATCTGAATTCAGAATACTTTACATCACCGGAGCCTTCACATTTTTCAAACTTTGACTCTGCTGAAACCATAACATGTTCAGGTGTCATAGAAAGGCTTATATCCTCTTTTTTAACACCGGTTAATTCAACATCAATTTTATATTCGCTATCTGTTTCCTTAACCTCAACTGCGGGCCTAAATGTACGCTCAAAAGGCATATTTGAGCCAGATGGTTCAATATCACCAAATGTATCTTTTAAAAACCTTTGCAAATCTTCATGCATATTTTCAAAAAAGAATGATGGTTCTCTTTTTATAAGGCTGAATCTCATAAATTTTCCTTTCGTTTCATTGTGTCTATATTTTGCCCCTTTATAGAAAATTTTCATTACCCGACAGGAAAGTAAAAAGATTAACTTTTGTAACAAAATACATAAACTTGGAAATTTTCACACTCAAAATGTTTTTATTTATATGTAACGAGTTTAATTTTCAAAGGTAAATATGGGTATAGAATTTAATCCAAATTTAATGAATCAAATCGGCCAGAATAATTTTGGCGCCCAAAAAGTAAGCTTCGGCGGAATGAACGGCGGAAACCCGTTTGGCGGAAACGGCACCAAAATTGGCGGCAATAGCAGTGTTTTTGCTAAAGAAATAGCAGAAGTTGGCAACATAGGTATGGAAAAACGTGCCGGTTTTGAAAACGGCGTTGGCGGCACAAACTATGCAACCGAAACAACCGGAAATCGCCTGATGTTTGTTGCCTGATAAAATACTCTTAATGCAATTTTGATAAGGTTTTAAAAAAATTCAAAATAAAAAGCCCCTGAAAAGCGGGGCTGTTAAAAATGAACAATGGAGTAAATTTATTAATTATTTCTTTCAAGCACGGCTAAAAACGGCCGTGTTTTTATATATTTTATTTAGCCGGATATAACATAAACCCTCAAGAAGACTGATAAAACTAGCCAAAGGTTTTAAAGCTGCCTTCAACGTTTGTTTTGATAACTTTTTGTACACTTTCAAGCTCTGTTTCAAGCGCTTTGTGCTCGGTTTCTAATTTTTGAAGCTGGCATTCAAGCATTTTATCTGCCTTTTGAAACTTTGCAGTCCTTTCATCATAAAGGCTCTGCGCCTCAGCGTCATCAGTTTTATCATAGGTATTTGTAATAAAACTTGCAATAGGCGAATCGTTGTATGCAAACTTGTTCCAGTCTTCTTTAGCGGTTTTAGCTATGTTTTCACTATCTTTATCAACAAATAAGAAATTTCCTTCACGCAAATTCTTTTCTAAAAAATCTGTATCATTAACATCCGGGCAAACATAATAATCATCCTTGGTTTTGCCCTCAGGGATGGGGTCTGGAAGTTTTGGTACAACTATTTTATTTGACGTCGCAGAAATTAAAGACATACTCATTCCACCATCCTCGGCAGACCTTACAATATCATCATAGCGAAGTCTTGCATTATAATTAAAATTATTAGTATTTGCCTGGCCGTACAAAAGAGTTTCATTCTGCGTCGCATTGTTATATTCAGCAGTCCATCTTTCAACGTTTGAAGCAAGCATTAAACGTTCAAAGGTTATACTTTGCGCCTGATATTCATTATTGCTTTTTTGCGCCGTCAACAGCAAAAAACGGCCCTGACTTGCAGACATACCCATTGTTCGGTACACTCCTTTGTTCTTTATTATTCAAAAACCATTGTCTGTTTTATATATCGGCACACAAAACATTAAACTTAAGCATTTTAAAGCATATTTTTACATTTCTTTACAAAAATATCCGGGATGCACTCACCAAACAAACTCGTAGTGCAATATCCGGATTTTAATGTTTTCATTAAATGACAATTGTTAAAAAATTGCCGGAAGCATATTTTCAGGTAAAATAGAAATGTTAAGCATTATACCGCGCTGAAACATACCCTCTTTAAAAGAAAACAGGGCTTGTAATATTTAAATAAAACCTTGAACATTTAAACACAGAGTAAAAGACGCTCATCATGGATGGAAACCAGCCGCCGCTTTTATTTTGACTTTCGGGTTGGTTCCCGGCTAGAAAGGGGGTCGCTTATGGATAATTTCAATCTGACATTATTTTTAATCTTTTTGATTTTATACATACTAAAAAACGGCTCTAACCAAAATAGTTAGAACCGTTTTGACTTCCTGAGAGCATCCGGCAGTTTACCAAGCTGCCACTCTGTGTTTTTATTATAACACCATTCATATTGCTTTTCAATAATTTCGTAGCTTGATCTATCAAAATGATATAATGAATTAAATAAAATTGAACATTGAAATATTAACGCAGAGTAAAAGATGCTCGTTTCTATAGAAGCTTCAGCACAACATATTACTTCGGTCTCGGCTGAAAGTTTCAAAAGAAAGGAGGCTATTATGGAAAATATCAATTTAACATTAATTATGATTTTTTTGATTTTATTCATGATAAAAAGTAACGCCCACCCAAAAGAGTAGACGTTACTTCAATCTCTAAGAGCATCCGGCAGTTTAGCACGCTGCCACTCTGTGTTTTTATTATAACGCCGTTTGTATTATTTTTCAAGAATTCGTCCTGATTTATAGTATGCTAATCAACATTTAATCACAATTGGAGCAATAAACACTAAAGACTTAAAAGGAAACGGTTATAAGATTTTAAAAAAAGGTGCTGAGGTTACAAGAAAACAGCACCAAAAAAGTTGTTATTTATCGTAAAAAATTGCGTGAGCCAGGGTGAAGCTGAAAGACAGAGCGATGAGCTCTGGCTGAAAGCTGCAACCGTTGATAGGCGACGTGGGACGTTGTCCCTCAGGAGCTTTAGTGAAGGCTGAACCTAGTCAGAAGGCCTAATTATCTAAGCTTCGCAAAGCTCAGCTAAGATAATGGTCATGCCCTCGGTACTTGACTTGGTGAAACCGAACGAGCCTTAGGATGTGAGTTCGTAACGGTTTGCGTTGAGCAAAGCGAACAGCGGATTTTGCATTTCCTTGAGGACCCAATTTGTACAAAATCAAATAGATTTTGACAAATAGAGGCCAGGCGTGAAACGCCATTTGTGAACAGCGCACCACAGCCAAGGGTGATAGGGTTGACGGTGACGTCTGCCCGTGCCCGTTTAAGGCGAGGAACAAGCGGCCTGTTGAAGGCTGTGAACCCGCAATAATCCAAGAAGCCCGACACTGGACTAAATTGCGTGAGCCAGGGTGAAGCCACAGGGCGAGCATTAAACTTCACTTCAATGTGCAAGCAATCATAAACTACAGGTTCCAAAGAGGTCTTGATAAAAACAACCTGATTAGAAAAGTCAGTTCCTTAACTAAAACTGCAAGATTTGGAAAACTTATACTTTTAAAGCAGCTCGTTTAACAAAACGGATTCTAAATTTTCCATAAGAAAACATTTTAGCCCCTCAAACAGGCTCTTTAAGCCTGTTTGAATAGCTATTCCCACCATTCAAGTATTATTTTGCCATTTGCGCCATTGCCGCCCTTTGTCGGATTATTTGTGACATTGCTTAAAGAAAGTGCAGAGTTTCCTAAATCACGGATTGAAGCACCTCCGCCGCCTGAAGCGATACCGTTTGCCGCAGCACCGTTTGAATTATCTCCGGTGTCAGGCACTCCGCCTTTTCCACCTTCGCCTTTGATTTCAATCTTGGTCTCATTTCCTTCTTTATCTGCCTTTGTGTAGGTAAATCCAACAAAGTTTGCACCTTTGCCGCCTGCAGTTTGAATCGCCGCATTACCCTTAAGCCCCTTTGTGCAGTATTTATTTTTCCTTGAATAATCCTGGGTTTTAAAGATACATATATCACTGTCAGGATTAGCGCCGCCTTCACCGTTAACCAATTCGCCGGTAGAACCATTAACAGAAACACTGGCTCCGCCGCTGCCACCCCTTGCTTTAACATCTCCAAAAACGGTATCACCGCCTTTTTTTGCATTAATTAATGTATTATTTGTTACATAAGCTCCTTCTCCACCTTTGCCAATTCTTATTTTTACTATCTCACCCGCCTTTACCTGAACATTATATGTAAATATGTTTCCGCTTGCGCCTCCGCCCCCGGCACCTATTTCAGCTAATTTATATGCATTGGTTGCCGTATCCCAATATTTATTCCAGGATATCCTTGCATAGCCGCCGCTGCCGCTTCCACCATTAGCAAGTCCATATCCTCCACCTCCGCCACAACCGTAACCTGTGGCGTTACCTCCGTTAGGAGAAGATGATGTTCCTCCGGCTCCCGGGGTGCAGAATTGTTCACCAAACACTGTTACAGTTCCGCCGCGTCCTCCGCTCGATTTTGCCGCACCAATAGAAGCGGTGCCATACGCGGCATTATTTGCGCCAAGCCCGGGTGTATTTGAAGCGCCATTCCAAGTACAGTTATAACAGCCTGTTCCCCAATCTATTCCATCAAATACGCAGCCAGCTCTGCCATCGCGGCCTGCAGGCAAACTAATTCCGGGCGGAGAACTTGCGCCATAATGATTGCCGCCATGAACCTTGCAGCCAGAGTCGGTATAAAGAAGCGTAGCACTCCCTCTTTTTAAGAATGTATCATTCCCCCAAGCTCCATATGTTTCATTTTTTAGGGAACCATTTGACTGATAAGATGCCGGCGTTCCTCCACCAGCCTTATCTGCTATAATCGTATTCAGGGTTTCGCCCGGTATTACTTTTACTTTTTGGTATGGAATAACTGCACCTCCGCCACCGCCTGTCCCACCAGAACCATAGTCAAGATAAGTAAGGCGGATAGCACCAGATTTACCGTACGCGCCGGTATTTCTAGCTTGCCACTGGGCACCGCCATTATTACCATTACAATAATTACCACCAAATATTGTATCTATGGTACCACCAGCCCACACAGCATACGTAGCACCATCAGCACCGCCAGGTTGCCCGCCCTTTCCGCCAGCATAAGATACCCCGCCCCCTGCTCCTCCGCCGGCACCGCCACCGCCACCGCCGCCAGCCATTATGTCGGCAGGACAACCCTGAATTGCCGTGACTCTCTTGTAACCAGCTCCTCCACCGCCGCCTGCAGCATTTAAATGTATAGTAGAGCCAATAACAATCTGCGAAGCTCCTCCACCGCCACCACCGCCACCATTAGCACAACCGGAAAAATGAACGGTTGCACCGCCACCACCACCCGGATATCCGCCTGCGCCACCAGTAGGATATATCATATTATCACCCCAAGGTTCTTTTGTACCATGGGAACCTCCCTGACCGCCAGCCCCGCCATAACTTATCGCAGTAGTAAAGGCACCAGCAGATGCGACTTTATCAGCATACGAATGACTGCCTGCTCCATTGCCGCCTCCTGTGGCAGCAACACCGCCATATCCCCCGCCTCCGCCGCCATATGCTTTACCAGCTCCAGTGTTACTCGCATTCGTATCAGTATTATATGGCCCCAAACCTCCTCCGCCACCACCGCCAACATAATAAGTGAAAGAAGAAGCTGTTCCAAAATTTAAAACTTTATTTAATACATAACCACCAGAACCCCCACCATAGCCTGCACTATCTGTAACAACATCCCAGGAACCGGAGCTGGCGCCCCCTCCTCCACCACCACCACAAGCCGTACCAAGAAGATATTTGCCCCTGACAATAGAAGGGATGGTCCATGTTCCTGTTCCATCTGCATTAATTGTAACAATATCATTATTACTTCCTAGAGTCCCATCATTATAAGTGGCAAATACATGATTTATTATTGCACTTCCCCCAGCTCCTCCTCCGGCTCCTCCGGAGATTAATGTGGCCTCAATGTTTCCTGTCATAGCAGGAACAGTAAAAGTATTTGTAGAACCTGCTGTGGTATACTCTGTAAAGCCTGCAGTGGGCGCCACACCGCCGCCACCTCCGCCGCTTATTACTGTTGCCTTAATATATCCGTTAAATCTTTTTGGAACCTCAAATTCCCCCTCGCAATACTCGCTCCCGTCAGTGTCCACCTTTATTTCGGAACATTCAGGCGAATTAAACTCTATCTCCTGAATTTTTTGCAAAGTGCCGGCTTGCATACCGATACTTCCTGTCACATTAACATTCTCAGAAAATTTCTTTGTCATAACCGGAGCCAATGCTGCCATTAGCAATGACGCCACAAGAAGCGCCATAAGCATTTCAACAAGCGAGAAAGCCGATTTACTACAGGTATCAGACAATACAAAAGTAGCCACGAAACGTTTTTTCACACGCATACAGTAACGCGAATGAAAAATCAATAAATGTTTCTTCATTTCTAGTAACCTTTATTTAAGATAAACAAAACAATAAAACTAATTTTTTAAACAATTTCTCTTTTTTGTTTTAAGAATTTACCGGCTTTATTAAGATTTTTGCTTTTTTAGATGAAATCTTAAATTTGTGTGTGCAAAAATCGTTAATACGCACCTTAGAATAAACAAAAATGCTTATTTTTATAAACTCTTATAAAGTCAATTTTACCGTTTTTTTTTTTTTGTCAAGCTCGTTTCTTCAACTTTATACAAAGTTTAATCTTGATGGTTATATTTTCATTCGCCCTTTGTTATATCATGTTCCGGGCTGAACATTAAAATGAAATGGAGTTATTTATAATCATATACAATGCTTATTGGTGGAGGGTGGGAGTTTTTTTTGGGGGGGATTTGGTTTTTTATGGATAAGGGAAGAGATCGAAGAATTAGAAAGATAGTTAGAAAGACAGCATTGTTGATGGATAGGATAATAAGATCCTGAAACAAGTTCAGGATGACGGCTGTACATTGAGATGAGAAATAAGAAAGTAAAATTATTGAATTACGAGAGCCGCAATATAATCCAAAGCCGCGTTTCTTTCTTTTTGGTTCCGTTTTTCTTTCTTTGCGTATGGCGAGTGAATCAAAGAAAGAAAAATGAACAAGTCAAAATAAAACTTTGAAAATTAATAAATTAAAGATTATAGGAAATAAAAGTAAAATGATTAAAAAAATATTTAAAGCCAAATCATTAAAACCCTCAATCAACAAGATTCTGTGGGAAACCAGACATTTTGCACGAAATCAGAGAATTTCGGCAAAAGTAGTCAAACAAGTTCAGGATGACGAGAGGGTTGTAGGGCGTTCAGCATTGGCCAGTGCAGCATTGTTGAAAAGCGGTAAACGCATCAAATTCAGGATAACGTGTTTGTTGGAAGAAATTCGACGTACATCAAGATAGAACCGTGAAAAGGTCAAAAGAAAGCAGGTCAAACCAACCTTCACAAAATCCTTCATACCCAAAGAAACATTACTTAACAGGGGCATATAAATTTATAAAATATTAATAAAAAATAAATATAATTAGACATTAGACATTCATATTTTATAATGTAATTAATAATGATTTTTATAAGGGAAGAAAATATGTTCAACAAAAACAAAGAACAAAAGAATAATCCTTTTGAAGATGAAAACTTCAATAAAAACACAAATAAAGAAGCCGAAGAAACAGAGGATACAAAAGCAGAGCCTGCTGCAGAAGAAAATAAGGAAGAGCAGCCAAAAGAAGAAACTATTGAAGAGCCTCAGGCAGAAGAGACAAATAAAGAGGCTGATGACACAGCAAAATTAAAAGAAGAACTTGACGCTCTTAATAATAAATATATAAGGCTTGCAGCTGATTTTGACAATTTTAGAAAACGCCAAATGCAGGAAAGAGAAAACCTTTTAAAATATGGCGCAGAAGATACACTAAAAAAAATAATAACCGTGCTTGATACCTTTGAGAGGGCAAAAAAATCAGTGGAAGCCTTGTCAGAATGTGACAAAATAAAAGAAAGCTATGAAGTTGGCATAAAGCAATTGTACGATACACTTGATAAAATAGGCCTCAAAAAAATCGAAGCAAAAGGGCAGGAATTTGACCCGAACCTGCATGAAGCCGTTATGCGCACACCTACAAATGATTATCCTCTGCACACAGTAATAGATGAATTGCAGACAGGCTACAAACTTCATGATAAGGTTTTAAGGCCGACATTTGTTAATGTGACAGATGAAGCAGAAGAGAAAAACGAAGAATAGGAATGACTGGGGAATATGGACTACTATCAAATACTAGAGGTTGAAAAAAACGCATCAAAGGATGATATAAAAAAAGCATTCAGACAAAAAGCAAGAAAACTACACCCGGATGTAAACAAAGAACCAGATGCAGAAGAAAAATTTAAAGAACTTGGCAAAGCCTATGAAACATTGATGGATGATGAAAAACGCGCCCTATATGACCAATATGGCGAAGATGGCCTTAAAAATGCCGGCTATTCTTCATCCGGCCCGTTTGATTTCGGTTTTGGCGATATTAATGAAATATTCTCATCCTTCTTTGGCGGCGGCTTTGGCGGAGGCTACAGAGAAAACCCGAATGCCCCAAGGCGCGGTGCAGATCTCAGGATGGACATCCGCATTGATTTTATGGATGCTATGAACGGCATTGAAAAAGAAATCAATATCGAACATACAGAGCCTTGCGAAGCCTGCAATTCAACCGGTTTTGACAAAAACGCAAAAGATACCGTATGTAAAACCTGCGGCGGCCAAGGAAGAGTGCAGCAGAATGTAAGGTCAATCCTTGGAAGCTTCACATCAGTTACCACCTGCCCAAAATGCCACGGCACGGGAAGAAGCCCCGAATCATTCTGCAAAACCTGCAAAGGCGAAGGCGGTGTGCGCACAAACAAAAAAATTAAAATTAAAATCCCAAAAGGCGTTGACACAGGCTCTAAAATACGCCTTTCCCACGAAGGGAACGCAGGCAAAAACGGCGGCGCACCAGGCGATTTATATATAGTATTACTCGTTAAAGAATCCGAAAAATTTATAAGGGATGGTGCTGATATCCACACAGTGCTTGAAATTTCACCGGCACAGGCCGTTTTAGGCGACAAAGTTATTGTAGAAACCATTGATGGCAATGTTGAAATGAATGTTCCATCAGGCATTCAAAACCTTGATAAACTCCTTTTAAAAGGAAGAGGTGTGCCGTTCCTTGGAAGTGACAGTCAAAGGGGTAATCATTATGTAACGGTTAAAATATTAACCCCGACTAAAATCAATAAAGAAGAAGAAAAACTCTACAGAGCCCTGTATGAAATAGGAAAAAACAAAGAAACCACAGGCAAAGAAAGCTTGATGGAAAAAGTAAAAACAGCCCTTGGAAAATAAAAAAGGCAAAACAGGAAGGAAATTTTGATGAAATTTAAAGTATTATTAATAGCCCTTTGTACGTTTTTAATTAACCAATGCGCAATGGCATCAAGGCTTCCTGATGATTTTTGGGCCTATTTACAAAAACAATTCCCAAACTCTACCCAAAGGTTTGATTCACTCGTCATACTAAGTGATGGTACAACCTATATTCCCCTATATCCTGCCCAAACAAGTGAAGAAAAGAACATAAAGCTTGAATACACATACCCTTTAGGATTAAGTCTGGCATCAAAACCTGAGGTTGCAATATTTAACAATAATTTTGTACTTTTAAAGCTTTTAAGAGATAAAAACGGCAACTTTTCAATAACCAAAAACGAAGATTTACCGCTTAAGGTAAAATTAGGCGTAATGCCCCAGGATATGCTTGTTCCTGTAGGCTTACAGGTGCCTGAAAGCCTAATGTTAACTCTTGGAGACTTGGTTATTCCGCAAAAAAATGACAATATGATTGTCGTTGCAACAGACGCTAAAATTGGCAATAACAAGGACGAAAAGGACAAAATAACACCCCTGAATGAACTTCGAAACAAAAAAACACTAATTTCAACAGACAAATCCAAATTTGTACTAATATATAACGGTGAAGGTAAAAACTCCCTGTATGAGCTAAAACTCAACGGTCTGCCGTCAAAAATTGTAGCCTCAAACAAATCAAAATTTGCACTTGTTATGTATTTTGGCTCAAAAACAGTTGAAATCATTGACTTAACAAATGAAAGAATGGTTTCACAAATAAACCTTGATGATATGCCAAAAGACGCTGATTTAGACACTGTAAATAATATTGCATACGTTGCAAGCGCAAATGCTTCCTCTATCTATATGATAGACCTAAATTCTGCAAAACTTGTTAAAGTTATAAAGCTTGAGCAATCACCCGAAAAAGTAGCTGTTTCAAATGACGGTCAGTCTCTATGTTTTACAGATAGAAACACTCAAAAAATTTACAGCCTGAAACTCGTTGATAACAGCTATGTAGCGAAGTTTATTGCAGACGGTAAAAACCTATCAAGAATTTTATTTAAAAACGGCAATATTTATACAATCTCAAGGACTGACAACAAAATGTCCATCTACAATGAAGATGAGGCATTTTTAACAGGCGAAATCAAACTTCACGAAAAGCCTACAGATGCCGTATTTTATCAGGATAAGATTTATATCCTGTGCGCTCAGGATAATATGGTGGATGTTTATGACACCAAAAGCCAGAAAATCGTTGAGAATATTGTGCTTGACAACAACGGCTTTTATTCAAAAATAACAATGATTCCAAACCAGCCCAATGCACTAATTACAGGCATTCAAACCAAAAAATTCCTTCTTTTAAACCTTGAAAAAATGGTTATAACAAAAAAGCAAAATTCAAACATAGATGTTGCAAATATCGTAATTATTGATAGTATAACTCCTGTAGAGTCCAAAAAGGAAGCCCTGTAGACCTATGAAGTTTAAGGAAAACCTTGAAGGCGTAGAAATTATCAAAAAAAGCTCTGATAATAACCTATTCGGTGAAAAAACCTTGGATTTGCTATCAGAGCTTGATAAAACAAGGGAAGACTTTTGGAACGTTGATAATGAGAGCGCAAACTTTTTAAGCATATTAATAAAAGCCAATAATTCAAAAAACGTCCTTGAAATAGGAACATCAAACGGCTATAGCACCATCTGGCTTGCAAATGCACTTAAGGCTACAGGCGGAAAGCTTACAACAATTGAATTTTGGGACAACAGACTAAATGTAGCAGTTGAAAATTTCAAAAAATGCGCCGTCGATAATATCATTGAAACCCGCCTGGGTCAGGCTGTTATGATACTTGAAGAAATGGCATATTCAAAAAAACCGCCCCTGTTTGATTTTGTATTCATAGACGCCAACAAATCAGAATACATTAAATACTTTAAGCTCATTCACCCAATGCTCAAAAAAGGCGGAATCATCGCAGCTGATAATATCCTCTCCCACTACAAAAAAGTAGAACCCTACGTAAATGCGGTTACCAGCCATAAAAGCTACCAAAGCCAGCTTATCCCGCTGGATACAGGCATTATGGTGTCATACAAGCTGCAATAACCGCAAAATTCAGCTGGTTTTATAGTATTTTTTATTATCTTAAAGCACTTTTTAATCTAAACATCCTCTCCACCCGTGCCAGATGTCACAATCAAGGTTTACACGTCTTTGTTGTCCAAAATTACTATAAATGGCAGCCGGCTCTTAAACTAAAACCACTCTTTTCTCCACTCCTCAATTTGTTTTTTCTGTTTACGATTGATAATTTCAAGATACAAAAACATCCCGCATAACCATACAAAAATAATACTGGCTAAAATTATGTCAGAATTAATTATCATATACTATTTTCTCCTTTTGCCGTATAAATAACCGTTAATCTCTGTATTAATGTCTTGAAAATTTTTTATTAAAACAATTGAAAACATTAGCCCAAAAATAGTTAGAGGCCATTTAAATATACTTGGCGTAAACCACAAACCTATAATGCCTCCTATAATCACAGTCAAAGTCTGCACAATCAATTGTTTTGACAACATTAAATTCTTTACCCTTATTTCAATAATTTTTAAATCATTTTCATCCATACGGTAATTATACGACTATTTCAAATGTCAGGCAATCAACCCCAAGGTCAAATTCAAAAGCCGGCAATCAACTATCTTAATTGCCGGCCCTAAATTAAAAATCACAAGTCAAAAACTACACTTCAAGTGCTTTTTTAATCCTGTGCACACAAACATCTTTACCAAGGATTGTCATAGTTTTTGCCATATCGGCACCCCTTGTTCTGCCTGTAATAGCAGCCCTTACAATCCACATTGTTTCCTTTGGCTTCATATTGTGTTTTTCCTTAAACTCTGCCCTAAAATCGGCAAGCTTATCGTGGATATCTTCATCAGAATTAAAATCATAACTATCAATAAGCTCAAGCAGTCTGTTTAAAACCATTGGTGCAGCCTCTTGTTTCAAAGTCTGAAGCCCCTCAGCATAATCAACATCCTGCCCGAAGAAATACGCGCAATCATGCTCCAGCTGATTCAATGTCGTAATAGGCTCTCTTGTAATTTCTATCATCTTTTCAAGGTTATGACGACTCATTTTGCTTAAATCGTATTTTGCTAAGAATGGAACTGCCATATCTGTAAGTTTTGAAATATCCATTTTCTTAATATATTGGCCGTTCATCCAGTTTAATTTATCATATTCAAATATTGAATTGCTGCTTGAAACATCATTAATCCTAAAATCAGCCGCAATCTCATCCACAGGTTTAATTTCAACCCCATCAGATGGTGACCAGCCAAGAAGGGCCACAAAGTTTATCAACGCATCCGTCAAATACCCCTGCTTTACAAAATCAGACACAGCCGTTGCCCCATGGCGTTTTGATAATTTGCTTCTATCCGGCGCTAAAATCATCCCCAAATGCCCGAATTTAGGAACCTCTGCACCAAGTGCTTCATAAATTAAAATTTGTTTTGGCGTATTTGAAATATGATCCTCGCCCCTTATAATATGGGAAATCTTCATCAGCATATCATCAATTACAACAGCAAAGTTATAAGTTGGCGTACCGTTTGATTTCATAATAACAAAATCACCAATCAAATTAGTGTCAAACTTTAATTCCCCTTTCACAAGGTCATTAAAAATTAATTCCTTATGTTCAACCTTAAACCTTATAGACGGTTTAACTCCCTTAGCGCGAAGTTCAGCCTTCTCTTTCTCAGACAAATTCATACATTTTCTTGAATAAACATATGCCTTATGATTTTTCATTGCCTCTTCTTTTTCTGCCTCTAATTCTTCAGGCGTGCAAAAACATTCATAGGCATATCCTTTATCTACAAGAATTTGCGCATATTTTGGATAAATATCAAACCTTTCGCTCTGATAATAAGGCCCATATTCTCCGCCCACATCAGGCCCTTCATCCCATTGCAGGCCAAGCGCTTTAAGGCTGTCAAAAATATTTTGCGTATATTCAGCATTGCTTCTTTCTAAATCAGTATCTTCAATCCTTAAAACAAACTTCCCGCCCGTTTTTTTAGCATACAAATAATTAAATAAAGCTGTTCTTGCTGTACCTATATGCAGATTTCCGCTTGGTGACGGTGCAATCCTTACTCTGATATTTTCCATACTTTAATTCTCCAACTATTGTTTTTATATAAAAAATCATACAACAAAATTATAATTTTAGTGCGAAAATAAATCATTTTTATTGTATAATTCACTCTATGGAGAATAATAAATTAAAAATAGGCATAATCGGCCTTGGCACAGTAGGTTCAGGCGTTGTTAAAACATTAGAAAATTTTAAAAATGTAGAAATAGTTTCAGCTGCAGTAAGAAACTTAAACAAAAAAAGGTCTGTAAATGTTAAGAATATTACAGATAACCCGTTTGAAATCGTAAACAACCCTGATATCGATGTTGTGGTTGAAGTTGCGGGCGGCTGCAACCCTGCATATGAGCTTATTACAACGGCAATCAAAAATAAAAAACATATAGTAACTGCAAACAAAGAGCTTCTTGCAAAGTTTGGCGCACAAATTTTTGACCTTGCAATAGAAAATAACGTCGCCGTACTTTATGAAGCAGCAGTTGCAGGCGGCATTCCAATCATAGGGCCAATCAAGACCACATTAAGAGGCAATATATTTTCTAAAGTTGCAGGAATTCTAAACGGCACCACAAACTACATCTTAACCAAAATGGAAGAAAATAATATTTCATATGAAGCCTGCCTAAAAGACGCTCAGGCACTTGGCTATGCAGAGGCTGACCCGACAGGTGATGTTGAAGGTTTTGATGCTATGTATAAAATAGCAACCCTTGCAAACATTACTTTTCACAAAAGGATTGATGTTAACAAAATATATAGAGAAGGCATTACAAAAATTTCAGCCGATGATATCAAATTTGCTGATGAATTCGGCTACAAAATAAAATTAATAGGCCTCGCCCAAAAATACGAATCGGACAATAATAAGCTTGATATAAGGGTTCATCCTATGCTTGTTCCAAAATCAAATATGATTTCAGGAATAAACAACGCTATGAATGCCGTATTATTAGAAGGTTTTCCGGTTGATAAAGTTATGTTCACAGGCCCCGGCGCCGGCGAATTCCCGACAGCAAGCTCTGTTGTGGGCGATATCCTGTCAATAGCAGGCGAAATAGGTCACACTGATACGGTTTTACCGCTTCACAGGTGCAACCACAAAGAAGAAGCAGAAATAATTGATATTAAACACACAAAAAATAAATACTATATATCAATAAAAGCCCCGAATTCAAAAGGCACAATAGGCCTTATAGGAACAGTTTGCGGCAATAATAATATAAATCTTTCAAGCATTCTTCAAAAAGGCACAAAAGAAGATAATACAGCCCAGGTTATTGTTATAACAGAAGAAAGCAACGAATTTGACATCCAAAAAGCAATAGAAGAACTAAAAGCACACAATATTAAAATTAATAACTTAATAAGGGTAATGTAAATGAGATACAACGGTTTAATAGACAAATATAAAGAATATCTTCCTGTAAATGAAAATACACCATTTATAACACTTTCAGAAGGCAATACACCTCTGATTAAGGCTGATAACCTTGCAAAACACATAGGGCTTGATTGTGAAATTTACCTTAAATACGAAGGCTCAAACCCGACAGGAAGCTTTAAAGACCGCGGCATGACAATGGCCGTATCAAAAGCTAAAGAAGAAGGCTCAAAAGCTATTATCTGCGCCTCCACAGGAAATACAAGCGCTGCAGCTGCAGCCTACGGCGCAAGAGCAGGCCTGAAATGCTATGTATTAATACCTGATGGCTACATCGCCCTTGGAAAACTATCCCAGGCTATGATGTATGGTGCTGAGGTTATTGCAATAAACGGCAACTTTGATGAAGCACTTGAAGCAGTTAGAGAAATTTCTGCAAATTACCCTATAACCCTTGTAAATTCAGTTAATCCATACAGAATAGAAGGACAAAAAACAGGCGCTTTTGAAATCATTGAAGCACTTGAAGATGCGCCGGATTATCATTTTATCCCCGTCGGAAATGCAGGCAATATAACAGCCTACTGGAAAGGCTATAAAGAATTTTACAATTTGAAAAAATCATCACACCTTCCCAAAATGATGGGAATTCAGGCGGAAGGAAGTGCTGCCATTGTTAAAAAACAAAGGATAATGCACCCTGAAACCATTGCAACAGCTATAAGAATAGGAAATCCTGCAAGCTGGAAAAAAGCAGAAGCTGCAAGGGATGAATCAAACGGCACAATAGATATGGTGAACGACACAAAAATCTTAGAAGCTTACAAATTACTTGCAAGCCTTGAAGGTGTATTCTGTGAGCCTGCCAGTGCAGCTTCTGTTGCAGGTTTAATAAAACTAAAAGATACAATTAAGCCAAAATCAAGAATTGTTTGCATATTAACAGGAAATGGCCTAAAAGACCCTGACTGCGCTATTAAAAACGCTGTATCAGAAGTTCAAAAGACCAGCACCGATATTAAAGACATTATAAAACTAATGAAATTAAGTTAAGAAATGTTAAGCTTGATAACGTTATCTGGCAATTTTTTTCACTTTTTGGTTTTATAACTGTATAAAGCCTTGAATTTTGGCATAAAATTGTGAAGGAAACAGGTTAATGTCATATGATGTAGTAAACAATAGAGCGATAATAGATGGCGCAAACGGCCCATACGGAAAAAATGTCCAGGGCGCTAATTATGGACGAAATGCAGCAGTTAATCATTTTGGCTATATAAATGATTTTGCCCACAAATCAATGGCACAGCCTGATGTATTCACAAAAGAGCACTCACCTGAAGAAATGATGGCAGAGCTGGACAAATTAGCAAATGAGCCAATGCCTCCCATAAATTTCCTTTTAAGATACGCACAAAAGGCAAAAACCCTTGGCGAATCATTTAAAGAAGCCCTTCTTGGTTTTTCATTTGAAGAGATGGGCAAAAAAACAGCAATAACCGTCGAAGAGGCTGATGCACCATTCCACGCAGAAGCCTATAAGGATATTGATGCAAAATTAACAACAAAAGCATTTGATGTTAATAATGACGGCAAAATTGATATTTCAGAACAAGCTGTAAGCACAGTAATAGCTGATGTTTTAAGCAAAGATGACAATCTTTCTGCAGTTGATAAAAACCTTAAAAAAGCAGACGGCAGCTACACAAATGACGGCGAAAACAAAATGATGGCCTTCTGTAACGAAAAAAATCTTGAAGCAGCCTCAAAAATTGTTAAAAATATTCACAAAGAATTAAAACTTGATGAGGCAATGGAAAAATTTGAAGAAAATCTCCCCGCTTAATGCTTAGAAATTTCTGCCAACAGGCCATAACGCCGTTTTTATTTCTTTTCATCGCGCTTGTGAGTTAGTATATATATTTCTGCAGGCCCCTCTGCACAATTTAAAATATAATCCAAATTTGTCATCTCATACTCATCTTCTTCAAGAGCCGGCTGATTTTTGGGCATAAAAGTATTTATGGCATTTTTTAATATTGCAAAACCTGCCATAGAAAAACCCGCTATCATAGCATAATACAAGGGTACTCTACTATCCTTTTTAGCAGCAAGACTGTGTGCCGCATTTTCAATAGTTTCTGTTAATTTTCCGGTATTGTTTACTCTTTTATACAAATTTTTAAGAGTTTTTTTAATGGATTTATCCACGCCCGAATTATTATGTAATTCCTCTAAAACTTTAGAAGGCTCTTTTTCAAGGGCAGTCTTGTTTTTTTGGAATATATCACGAACAAGCGGTTTTATACCTTCATTCTTTAATTCTTCACTTATTTCTGCTATCTCATTTTTTCTAGCAGATAAAACTTTTTTATTTATATTGTCCTGAACCGTTTTTGTAAAATAATGAGCATGTTCTTCTGTTGTCAAAGGAATAGCAAAAGTAGCCGCATAGCCAAGCAAAGCACCGCCAATAGCTGCTTTTGGCACACTAAAATTTCTATTCTCGCTATTGTTTACAGGGTTTATACTCATTTTTATTCCTACTGACACAATGAAATTACGCTAAATAGTCAAAAAAAATTTAGCATGCGATTAGTTCTATTCACTATCTAACCTAGTTTTTGAACTTTTTTTCAAATTTTTAATACTATATCACAACAAATAAACTTTGTCAAGAAATAATAATGCCAAAAACCCGCATAAAACAGCAACTTTACCCGATTGTACTAAGCGCACCCCACATGCAGAGCATGCCAAATGCACTAATAATGAGCCAAAAATGCGCAACTGGGTGTATATTATTCCAAATATTAAAAATTATAGATTTCTTTTCCATAGTATAAATATACTATTATTACCAAATTTGTTTATCCTACGAATGCATTATTTTTAAAAAATGAATAGTAAATTTATTTGTTGTGTATTTTTTCTTAAAATGAGATGCTTTGGCCCTAAAATTGCTAGTTTACAGCTTCAGACAGCGCGCAAGCCTGTCAAAATAAGAACTTTAGACTTAATACACAGAATAAAAAGAAAATATTTAATGAAATTGAAGGCTTTCATCATTTTTTGTTTTGCTTATCATTTTTTGGCTGAAATTTTCTGCACGCTCTATAACATACTGGGGCAAATTAGCCTTCATTGCAGCGTGAAGCCCGAAGCTGTCCGTGAGATACCCCAATTCCAAGCGTCTTTGAACCTTTCCGTTTTTTTCATCCATCACAAGCCTGTAATTTTTAATAAATCTCCCCTCGTTTTCAAGTATGTTCAAATCATGAAAATGAGTCGCAAGAACGGTTTTAGCCCCAATTTCTTTCTCTATAAATTTTATAATCCCGTAAGATATTGATATACCATCGCGATACGACGTACTTTTCCCTGTTTCATCAAGCAATATCAAGCTTTTAGGCGTGGCATTCCTTAATATCTGAGCTATATCAAGCATTTCGCACATAAATGCAGAATTATTATTCAACATATCATCAGAGCTTCCCATTCTGACAAAAATTTTATCAACCAGATTTGCACTAAAAGCCTTGCAAGGCACGAAAGACCCGGACTGTGCCAATACGGTAAGAGCTGCAATCTCCCTTAGATAGGTGCTTTTGCCGGACATATTTGCACCAGTTAAAATTTTTATTTTTATATCATCGCTAAAATCCACATCCATTCTATCATACGGAACGTTTAAAGACGTGTAAAGCTGCATCAACACAGGGTTTACACCCTCTTTTACAATGTATTTAAATTCAGTACAAAATTTTGGCCTGACAAATCCCTCTTTAAGCGCCAAATTAGCAAAAGATGTCATCACATCCTTAACAGAAACTTCATAAGAAAAGTCTCTAAGTGGCTGTACAAGCTCCTTTGCATACTCCTTTAATTTTGAATAAATATCAAATTCAAGTTCGTAAGATTTTAATCTTAAACTTAAATTTTTTTCCTCTAATTCAGCCAGTTTTTTTGTAGTAAATTTTTCCACAGAAGATAATTTTTGCTTCCTTGTAAAATCACTTATTTTATCGGTAAAATTTTTCACCGAAGAAGCCGGTATATCAATAGAATAGCCCATATTTTTAGCATAAGTAATCTTTAGATTTTTAATCCCTGTAATTTCGGCTAATTCTTCTTCATAGCGGTTAATCTTCTCCACAACAGCTGCTATTTCAGCCCTAATACTATCTAATACGCCGTTTGCGCCATCCTTAATAATTCCCCCAACCCTTAAACCGTTTGCAGGTTCATCTTTTATCGTCCTTTCAATAATATCCCTAAAATTAAGCAAAACCTCGCACTCAGAGGTATTTTTCAGGATTTCACTCTTAAAAGATGATGAAATTTCTATAAAATCTTCAATAATAGCAAGGGTCGTTTTTATGCTGAGAAGCTCTTTTGGCGCTATTGTACCGTTTGATAACTTTGATGACAATCTTGAAATATCCCCTAAATTTTCAAGTAATTTGGTTAATTTTTCAAGCTTGTCCTGATTTAAAATCAACTCATTCACAGAATCAAGACGTTTGTTGATTTCATTAATATTATACAGAGGCTCATTCAAAAAAGAAGCCAGAAGCCTTTTTCCCATGCTTGTTTTGCAAAAATCGACCGCCCAAAAAAGAGAACCGTATTTTTTGCCATCCTTTAAATTCCTGTTTATTTCAAGGGCTTCCCTTGTTTTGGCATTCATAATTAAATGCCCGGAAATTGAATATTTTTTTACAACATCAAGCTTCGGCATAAAATTTTTCTGTGTCTTTTTAGCATAGTTAATTATTGAATTAACGCACTTAAGACCGATTTTATACTCTAAAAGCCCGTCATCCTTGAATTCTTCATTATACGATTCGCCGCTAATTAAGGTATACGGATATTTTTCCCATATTTCCTTTTCTATATCAGGCTCTTCATCAGGTACAGATTTTAGAGGTTCAATTTTTCTCGTCTTAATCCTAATCAAAAGCTCACTAGGGTTTACTTTTGACAGTTCACACAAAATTTCATCAAAATTCCCCTCAGTTACATAAAATTCACCTGTTGAAATATCCGCATAGCTAAAACCATACTTATTGTTGTCTTTCAGAATTGATGCTATAAAATTATTCTTTCTTGAGTCAAGAAAATTTTCATCAATCAAAGTGCCCGGCGAATAGGTTCTAACCACCTCTCTTTTAATTATTTCACCCTTTTTTACATCCTCCTTTTTTTGAACCTGTTCAACTATTGAAACCTTGTATTTTTCATTCACAAGCTTTGAAATATGTACATCAGCATTTGCCCAAGGTACGCCTGCCATCGGTATTTCGCCAAGTTCAGAAAATTTTCTTTTAGTTAAAAGAACACCTGAAGTTTTTGACAAAACTACTGCATCCTCAAAATACGTTTCATAAAAATCTCCAAGCCTGAAAAATACAATAGAATCAGCGTTTTGCCTCTTTAAATTAAGATATTGCTGCAAAATTTTTGATACTTTAGAAATATTAACATCACAAGATTTAACAAAGTTTTGATATTCCATAAATTTTATAATAAAATAAATATGACCGACTTGGCAAAATCGTTAACAAATAGGAGGAATTTATGGGCTGTTTAAAAGGAATTTTTCGTTTACTGGTTATAATCCTTGTCATAGCAGGATTCTTCTATTTTGACGGCCCGGGCTTCATCAAAGAAAAAATTGACGGCTACACAAGCCCCCCAAGAGAAGTCCTGATTCAGGAGGAAAAAGATTTTGGTAACCTCGGTTATGTTTCAGAAGATTACAAATTCCAAAGAGCAATAACTATAGGAAAATACAGAAAAATCCTTGTAACCCACATCCCGACAGGCCAAAAAATCAGCATAATAGACATAGGCGACACCACAACCCTTAACCAGGCTGATTTTTACAGTACAAAAATCGACCTCAAACTTTACCAGCTTATGGATACAATAAAAAATTCCCCTGTAAGACTAAAAGACATTGAAATCACCCAAAGAGGGACAGTGCTTGCAAAAGGAAAGATTGTTCCATACGTAAATTTCACGGCAAAATTAAACATATTCCCGCTTTTAAAGGTCTCTGGAACAATTGCCGCCTATAATACAAAAAATGCAGATGATGGCATTGTTGCAAAAATAGGCAAAGCCATACAAAAAAACAAGGAAGATACCACAACAAAGGTGGTGCTATCAGCGAAATTATCAGGCAATTACAACTTTAATGCCACAGAAAATTTAATTAAATCAATAAGCTTTATAGGGATAAATTAAAATCCGATGGTAGTTAAAATCTTAAGTGCCGCAACAATAGGGCTTGATGTATTTAAAATAGAGGTAGAGGTTGATATTGCAAATTCACTTCCGCAGGTTGTGATAATTGGCCTTGGAGATGCAGCCATTGCAGAAGCAAAAGAAAGGCTGAAACTTGCAATCAAAAACTCCTCCTTTGAATTTCCAAAAACAAAGGTTATTATAAACCTTGCACCAGCAGATTTAAAAAAAGAAGGTGCTGCCTATGATTTAGCAATGGCTGTAGGAATCCTTGCAAAAGAAGGGATTATAAGGGATGAACCTAAAAACACCGCTTTTCTTGGTGAATTATCTCTTGATGGCACAATAAAACCTGTTTATGGCATACTCCCAATCGTTTTTGGGCTTAAAAATCTGGGCATAAAAAAGGTGATAATCCCCTTTGAAAACTTAAAGGAAGCAAGTTTTGCAGATAATATTCAGGTTTTGGGTGCAAAAAACCTGAATGAAGTGGTGATGCACCTGAATGACAATGAGTCATTGCCTTCAATTAAGCAGGAAATTGATGACTTTATAAAATCTGATAAAGAATATCAGGCGGATTTTAAGTATATTAAGGGCCAAAAATTTGCAAAACGCGCTCTTGAAATAGCGGCAGCAGGCGCACATAATGTACTTATGGCAGGAAGCCCGGGCTCCGGCAAAACCCTTCTTGCCAAGGCTTTCCCGTCAATTTTACCTCCCTTAACAAAGGATGAAGCCATTGAAATAACAAAAATTTATTCAATCGCAGGACTTTTAGACCACAATAACCCCTTAATATCGGAACGTCCCATAAGAGCACCACACCACAGCGCCTCTGCTGTAGGCATTATAGGGGGCGGCTCAAACCCAAAACCGGGTGAGATAACACTTGCACACAGAGGTGTATTATTTTTGGATGAAATGCCTGAATTCCCAAGGGCAGTGCTTGAAGTCTTAAGACAGCCCGTTGAAGAAGGCGAAGTAACTATTTCAAGGGCACAAATGAGCATTAAATATCCTGCAAATTTTATCCTTCTTGGGGCGATGAACCCCTGTCCGTGCGGCTATCTCGGGGATAAAAAAATAGAATGTAAATGCACTGATTTTCAAATCAACAGATACAGAGCAAAACTCTCAGGCCCGCTTCTTGATAGGATTGACATCCACATTGATGTCGCAAGGCTTGATGAGGATGAATTATTAGAACAAAATATTGAGGCAGAATCTTCTGTTGAAATAAGAAAAAGGGTTGCAAAGGCAAGAGAATTACAGCTAATCAGATACAAAGACGACGGAATCTTCACAAATTCAGAACTAAACCCAAAATTAATAAGAAAATACTGTAAAATAAGCCCGGAAGTAAAGGCCATGTTAAAGAATGCGGCAAAATCTTTCAACCTTTCAGGCAGAGGCTTTGACAGGATTCTAAAAATTTCAAGAACAATTGCAGACCTTGACAACGGCAATGAAATCAATGTTTCGCACCTGGCACAGGCGCTGCAGTTTAGAGGATACATAACAACGCAAATATAGGCTTTATTTATAGGAAAGCAGGGGAATACCGGAAATTTTGAAATTGTTTATAATGCTTTCAAGATAATTGAATGAGGAAAAAATTTATGAAAAACTGGATTATTGTACTATTGATATTTGTAATTCCGCTTGGGGTTTTTGCCTGGCTTGAAACAAATGCAAACAAAAGCGTTGCAAAAGAGGCATATGAGGCATCTTATCCTGTAACACAAATAACAACAAAGCCAAAGATGTTAAAATTCTCATCCCCGATGTGCTCTGACTGCAAAAAAATCTCAAAAACACTTGTGGGCATAGTTCCTGATTACAAAGATGCCGTAACCTTTGAAGAAATCAACGTTTCAGACGGCTCAAAAGAAAGTGCCGCCAAAGTAAAAGATTACAAAGTGACCGTTGTACCTACATTAATTTTCTTAAGCAAAGACGGTAAAATTATCCAAAAAACAGAAGGCATATTATCTGAAGAAGAAATCAGAACAAGCCTTAACAACATTAAATAAAAACTTTGCCGCCCGCAGCCTTAATTTTAAGGTACATCGGGCGGCATTTTAAAATTCAAATTTCTTTAAAGTCCTGATATACCGTTGTTTCTGGCAATGCAACACAAAAAACGCCAAAAATCAAGCATTTTAAGATATCACATAAGGCAAAAGCTGTATAAAATCTACATTTCACAGGAAAACATAAAAATGGAAGAATTTATCAAAGAATTATCAATGAGAATACAAACAGGGGAATTTTCATTTCTGTTCCTCTTAATAGCCTTCCTTGGAGGCGTAATAGCATCTTTAAGCCCCTGCTCTCTTGCAGTATTGCCTATAATTGCAGCATACGTCGGCGGATATGGCGAAACCGAGAATAATAGCAAGCTTTCAGCCCACCTTAAAACATTCCTGCAGATGTTATTTTTTGTGCTTGGCCTTTCTGTCGTGTTAACAATAATAGGAATTGTCTGCGCCCTTACAGGCAAAGTTTTTGCCTCAATAGGCGGTCAATATTGGGTATTAATTATAGCTTCCCTTATCCTCGTTATGGGCTTAAATCTTATTGGTATTTTAGAATTGCAAATGCCCGTCATCATTAAAAAAATGCCAAAATCAAACGGGCAAAGCCTGTTTTTATACCCGTTCATCATAGGTGCACTCTTTGCACTGGCTGCAACGCCCTGCTCAACCCCAATTCTTGCAGGGATTATGGGCTTTGCAACGCTTTCACAGAATATGGTTTATGCTGCATTAATGTTATTCTTGTTTGCACTGGGGCAAGGCCTAATCATAATATTAGTGGGCGTTTCCGCATCTTTCTTAAAAAATATGCGCAAATTCTCATCCGCCAGTGAAATTTTACTTAAACTCTCAGGCATAATTTTAATATTGTGCTCAATATTCCTTTACTACAAAGTCTTTTCAAGGTTTTTTTAAGGGGTTGAATCCCTGCATATAGCTGCTGCAGCACTTTCAGTGTGTTTGCAGCTTTTTGGCTTTATATTCAACCTCTCTTCCAATCCTTAATTTCATCAACCTTGATTTCAAAGCCTAAAATTTCAGCTATTTCAAGCATTTCGTCGTATTTAACGCTCCCGCGCAGAAGTTTTTTAGAGAGATTCTGCTGAGACATTTTTCTCCCTGTTTTTTTGCTAATCATTTCTGCCAGTTTTGTTACAGTCAGACATCTCTTAGTTAAAAGCACTCTTATAAGGGAATTTGCATCCAGTTTCATAATTAAAAATATTATTATACATTTGACAAATAGTAAAAAATGTTTTATTATACAACCATTAGTTTGTTATAAAGAAAAAAAGGTTGTTAAGTATTAAACATTACAATCCCGGCTAATGTTTTCCTTGCACCTAAAACAAAATTTAGTCTGAATTGAAGAAAAAAGGATTTCATGATAGAAAACGCTGAAAAAATAAGCCTTATAGCCCTAAAAAGTATTGACGAAATAAAACAAATAGAAACCATTCTAAATATTCTATCAAAAGAACTTTCAGACAAAAACAGCCCATACGAAGCCATTATGCTAATTGAAATACTTCTTGAAAAAGCAAATTCAATCAGACGAAAGCAAAGTAAAATCGCAAAGATTTTGGATGATAAAACAGACTAAAATTCTGCTATAATAAATTTAAAACAGAAGTTTTGAATTATGAAATTTTTAGATAATATAAAAAAATTTTTAACAGGCAAGATGAGTGATGAAGAATTCACTCAAATAATTTCGGATGAAAATTGTATTCTTTGCCCGAATTGCAATACATACATAAATCGGCAGGATTTAGAGGATGACAACTGGCATTGCCCCAATTGTAATAAACAAATAACGAAAAATCCTAAATCCGGATTATATAATAGCTAGCGTTTAAACAAACAGTATAATTAACAATTATAAACATATTTAATTACAAAAACCTTATTTGCTTACACTTGCGCCGATAACTTCTGTTATTTCCTGTGTTATACCTTCCTGGCGCACTTTATTATACTGAACAGTTAATGTATTTATCATATCCTCTGCATTCTTCGTAGCAGCGCTCATTGCAGTCATCCTTGATGATAATTCGCTAGCCTGCGCTTCAAGCATAGTCTGATATATAACATTCGTTAAATACATGGGAACAACCTTCTGCAAAACGCACTCTGCACAAGGCAAAAACTCCATTATAGAGTCAATTTTTACATTATGTTCATACTCAACATTGTGTTCTTTATCAAATTCATCCCTGTGAAATTTTTTAAGCCGCATAGCCTTTGCAGCCTCTGCTCCTTCTTTTGGGGTAAGTGCCGGCAAAAGCGTCCATTCTTCAACCTTATAGGTCATAGTATTAATATATCTTGTTGTTATAAGTTCAATCTTATCAACCCTGTCAGCCACATAATCTTCAGCTAAATCTTCGGCCACAATCCTTGCAGAGCTGACATTTAAATCATCCAAAATGCCTGTATAAATTTCCTTTATCTCAAAATCAAGATTTTTTTGTGCATTCTTAATCGGCGCAATGGTTTTCTGCCCCACAAGATACAATACAACCTTTTTATTCTCAAAATTCAGCTCTTTTATGCGATTTATCGTAAACCTTACAATGTTTGCACTGTATGCGCCTGCAAGCCCTTTGTTTGAAGAAATCACAACAAGTGCCACAGTATCAATTGTTCTGGCATTTAATAATGCGGGATAATTTTCAAGGGCACTTTTTGTCTTAATGTCTTCAAACTTTGTCTTACCAATTTCATCATAAATTTTAATGAACATTCTAAAAAGTTCATACGTAAACGGGCGGGACATTTTTACCATAGCCTCGGCCTTTTTAACCTTTGCCGCAGCAACCATCTTCATTGCCCTTGTTATCTTCTGGGTATTTTTAATACTTGATATTCTATCTTTTATATTTCTTAAATTCGCCATTTATTTAGCCCGTATTCATCTTTACATATAGTTTAATCGTTATTTCTTAAAAATTGTATCCGTAAAGATTTTAAGATGTTCACACAATTGTTTCTTATCTTCATCTTCAAGCTTTGCACCGGCATTTAGCTTGTTTTCAAGTTCAGTTAGGTTTGATGAAAAATATTCAAACCATTGTTCCTTATAATCCTGAATTTTTGCATTTTCGACATCATCAAGAAAACCTTCATTTCCTGCAAATAATATTGAAACCTGTTTTGCAGCACTTAATGGCTTATACTGAGGCTGAATTAAAATCTGTGTTAATTTTTCTCCCTTCAAAAGCTGCGCCTTTGTTGCAGCATCAAGATCGGATGCAAACTGCGCAAAAGCTTCAAGCTCTCTATATTGCGCTAAATCAAGCCTTAATTGTCCTGCAACCTGCTTAATACCTTTTGTCTGCGCTGCACCGCCAACCCTTGACACTGATATACCGGCATTTATAGCAGGTCTTTGCCCTGCATTAAACAAATTTGACTCCAAAAATATCTGTCCGTCAGTAATTGAAATTACATTAGTCGGAATATACGCAGAAACGTCTCCTGCCTGTGTTTCAATAATAGGAAGAGCAGTTATAGAGCCGCCACCAAGCTCATCCGATAATTTACAAGCCCTCTCTAAAAGCCTTGAATGAAGATAGAAAACATCCCCGGGATATGCTTCTCTGCCTGACGGCCTTTTTAAAAGCAAGCTCATAGAGCGATATGCCTGTGCATGTTTTGTTAAATCATCATAGATTATAAGTGCATGCCGGCCCTGCTCTAAGAATTCTTCCGCCATAGCACACCCTGCATAGGGTGCAACATATTGTAGCGGGGCAGATTCATCCGCAGAAGCAGACACAATGATCGTATAATCCATTGCACCGTGCTCTTCAAGAGTTTTTGCAAGCTGGGCCACAGTGGATTTTTTCTGGCCAATTGCAACATATATGCAAATTACATCTTCATTTTTTTGGTTAATTATGGTATCAAGCGCAATCGCAGTCTTTCCTGTTTGTCTGTCACCAATTATAAGTTCTCTTTGGCCTCTTCCTATAGGCGTCAGTGCATCGATAGCAGTTAAACCTGTCTGCAGAGGCTGATGTACTGATTTTCTTGAAATAATACCAGGTGCAATCCTTTCAATGGGGCGGGTTTTATCTGTTCTAATCTCTCCCTTACCATCCAAAGGCATTCCTGTTGGGTCAACTATTCTTCCAACAAGAGCATCGCCCACAGGCACAGAAGCAATCCTTCCTGTCGTTTTAACCGCCATGCCTTCTTTAATTTGCGTATAATCTCCAAGAATAACAACGCCCACGTTGTCTTCTTCAAGGTTTAAAGCAATACCGAGCGTGCCTTTGCCGTCGTCAAACTCAACAAGCTCTGATGACATAACATTCTTAAGGCCAAAAACCCTTGAAATGCCATCCCCTACTTCAATTACAGTACCGGTATTTGAAACTTCAAGGCCGCTGTTGTAATTTTCTATCTTTGTCCTTATTATGTTTGAAATTTCACTCGCAGAAATAGTTTGTCCCGTCATAATATATCTTTTTACCTTTCAATCATTTCCTTTAAATTTTTTAACCTTTTTTTAAGGCTTAAATCAATAACTGTATCATTGATTTTTATAACAATTCCGCCAAGCAGAGTTTCATCCACCCTAAAATCGGCAAGAATCTCCATCTTAGTCTTTATTTTTAATTTAGAAATTACAGCTTCTCTTTCATCAGAGTTAAGTTCCACAGCACTTAAAATATCGGCCCTTAAAACATTCTGTATCTTATCAATATCTTGTTTTAAACAAAAAAGAACATCATCTAAAATATTCAGTCTGTTATTTTCAACAAGCAAAAACAAAAAGTTAAGCACGGGCTCTGAAATTTTGCCTAAAAAAATCTGTCTTAAAACATCGGTTTTATCAGCTCTTGAAACAACGGGGCTAAATAAAAAGTCCTTTAGTTCATCATTTTTTAAGATATTACCGGAAACAAACTCTAAATCCTGACAAACTTGCAAACGGGAAACATCTGATGAAAGGTCCATTAAAGCATCCGCATACCTTTTTGCCGGTTTTAAATTTTTCATAACGTTTAAGACTGCCATTAAAATTTAATCTCCCCTAAATTTTCCAATTTGTCCAGTTCATTTATGGATTTTTGAATGAGTCTTCTTTGCACAGTATCATCAAGGCGCTTTTTAACTTCATCCTCAGCTAATTCACTAACTGCATCCAGAATTTCAACTACAGCACTGCTTTTGGCCTTTTCAATAACATTTTGAATCTCAGACACGCACTTGTTATCCATATTTTTTTGTTCAATCTGAAGCTTTTCTCTGGCGGAATCTTGAATATTTAAAGCCGATGTTTTAGCCCTTGCAATTATTTCATCTTTCTCGGCTTGAAGTTTTTTAGTGCTCTTTTTTGCCTCTTTATACTCGTTAAGCGCCTTCTTGGCTGCCTCAGAGCTTGTCATTACAGAATTTCTTATATCATCAGCCATTTTATCAATAAAATTGCCGAGCTTTGCCTTCTTAAAAATAAGCACTAAAATTGATACCATAATAATAAAATTAATAAGGTTAGATTCAAGAATTTTCTGATATAAAGACACATTCTCCATCATTTTTGCGCCTCCAAAATTCCATCTATCCTTGAATCATCAATATTAATGCTGCCGATATTATTTATATCTTCATCCAAAACCTTTGACACGGCAATTCTGACATATTCTTCCATTTCACCCTTGAGCTTATTTTTAGCCTCATTCTTATCAGCTATAAGCTGCTTTTTTAAATCAAGCAGTTTATTATTATGCTCTTCTTTTGTTCTGTCTAAGAGTTCTTCTCTTTTTGCCTTAGACTCATTTTGAACTGTTTGAAGAATATTGGAAGCCTCAAGCTTTGCGCCTAAAATTTCAGTTTCTTTATTTTTTAAAACTTCATCAGTCCTTTGTTTTGATAATTCAGCAGTGTTTTTATTTTTATCGTAAAATTTCTGCCTTTCATCCATAATCTTTGTTATAGGCTTATACAAAATAATATTCATCAACAAAACAAAGATAATGAAGCTAATCAGGGCAAATATAAAAGTACCGTCAAATTCTAGAAGCATTAAAGTTTCCTTATTATTTATTGCTTAATACCAAAATTAACCGATAAAATTTTTTGGACATTAAGACAGAGGATAATATCAATCAACTACTTAATTACAAATGCAATTAAAATTACAACAAGAAGGGCATAAATTGCGCATGCTTCAATTAAACCTGCACCAATATAAAAATATTTTGAAATCTGGCTTTCAGCCTCAGGCTGTCTTGCAATACTTTCAATAATAGCCTTTGTTGCAAGCGCAAGACCAATACCAGGGCCTAATACACCAAGACCTATTGCAATACCCATTGATAATAATTTAACTGCTGCTGTTTCCATTTTTATTTTCTCCTTTAAATTAATGATTCTTTGCCGTTGCTGTTTCTATATAGGCCGCCGTTAAAAGCGTAAACACAAGTGCCTGAATAAATGCTACAAATAATTCAAAAAACATTATAGGCAAAGGCAAAAGTGAACCTAAAAATAAACTAATATTATAAACCCATACAGATGGCAACATTCCGCCAAGTGTATTCTGCACAAACTGCGCTATAGAATCAGGTGTTACAAACATAAAGACAAGCCCGCCTAATACCATAATAAGAATTTCACCGGCAAGAATGTTCGCAAAAAGCCTGACTGCAAGCGTTAAAGGCCTTGTAAAATCTTCTAAAATATTAAAAGGCGTCATAAAAACCATAGGCTTTACATAATGTTTAAAATAACCTATGCCTTTTTCACTTATACCCTGATATATATAATAAATTAAAACAGTAATTGCAAGTGCTGCAGTAACGTTAATATCATTTGTAGGAGAAGCAAACTCTCCCTGTCCTAAATGTATTAATTTCCAAGGCAATTGGCCTATCATATTTCCTAAAATAATAAACAAAAACAGAGACATTAAAAGCGTTGTGTTTGCACCTCTGTTTTTGCCAAGCCCTTTTGTCATACCGGCAAAAATACTTACAATATTTTCAAAAACAGCCTGAAATTTATTCGGAATAAGCTTAAGGTTCAACACAGCAGCCAAAGATAACAACAAAATTATGAGCATAACGGTCCACATTGTAATCATTGTGTCCATATGCACATTCATGCCTAAAATATTTACTGTCCAGTGTTCTCCTATATGAAAATCCATAATTTGCTTAATTTTCCCTGAATAAAATAAATAAGACCCCTATCCTTATACGCTCATACAAATTATATAACAAATAATATAAAAGAAGTAAATCAATAAACAAAAATAGCTCCCTTTTACTATATATAAAAGTTGTATTGACACCACTAATCTTCTTGTCCTGCAAAATTTTAAGCCAAATTTAAATCTTTAGATCTAGATAATTTTATCCAGATTAAATACCTGAAATTTCAATCCTTATATTGATGAATGGATACTCCTAAAAGGGTATTATTCAAATGTAATCAGTTAAATGTATTACACCATTCAAATTAAAAAGCAATATAAAGATATTATAAACGGAGGAAATATGAGAAGAGCTGATTTTACAAAAAAAACAAGGGTGCTTGTTGTAGATGATAACTACGACCATGCTTCAGGCATAAGAGAGCTTATAAACCTTGAAGATGATTATGAGGTAATAGCAAATGCAGGAAATGTTAATGTTGCTTTATCTTTAATTAAAAAATATCAGCCCGATATCGTTCTTATGGATATGAATATGCCAGACATTGACGGCATAACAGCCATATCCGAAATTGAAAAATTAAATGTTAAAACAAAAGTAATTGCTCTTACAGGCTATGATGATGCTGATTTAATCTTTAGAGCAATGAAAATAGGCGCAAGAGGCTACATCTTAAAAACTATGGCCTCAGCACAATTAATTCACGCGCTTGATGAAGTGCGCCAGGGAAAAATTTACCTGCCAAACGTATTGTGTTCTAAATTCTTTGAATACTTCCAAGACTTTGAAAAGAATGGAAAAGCAAAAGCCGAAGAAAACGAAGAAGAAAATCTCCTAAATTACTTAACAAACAGAGAAGAAGAAGTTCTTGGATTATTAACTCAGGGTATAACATACAAGGGGGTTGCAAAAAAACTGTTTATATCTGAAACTACGGTTAAAACCCACGTTAACAACATTTTCCAAAAATTACAAGTAAACGACAGAACACAGGCTGTTTTATATGCCATAAACAAAGGTTTTATGAACAGGCACAACGTAAAAATTGCAGTATAAAAGCGCTTTGAAAGTTTAACACATGCAAAATATCTATAAAAATCTAAAAAATTTAATACTATCTGACGACAGGCTTCAAACAAGCCTGTTTTCAAAACAAAGTATAGTAACAATCATAAGATGTCTATTGGAGCCTCTGGCAAGCCAAAACACGCCATCTATGATTTTTCACAGGCTAAAAAACAGAGAAGGCCTTGAGAGCATAATAAAACGTCTTGAATATTCAAGAAATGTTGAAATGTATAATTTTTTAGATTCTGATATAGTTGTTAAGGATGATTTAATTGAACTTGAATTTATCCTTTTAACCTCATCAAGGTACAATGCTGTAATATTGTGGGATTATTCAGAAAACCCAAATAAAGAAAACTCAAACATTTATCTTGTCTTAAATTCAAAAAATGTTAACAATGTTTTTGAAATGCTTTGTGAGAATACAAAAACAGACTATAAAGAAAAATTTTATTCATACAAACCTGAACGTCGTGAAAACGAACTTTTGAATCTTTGTATCGCAAACATTATAAAGCATTTAAACGAAAGTATTGAAGAAAATGAATACAACGGTAGAACCTTAAATTTTGAACCAAAGGATGAATGCCGCGAACTAAAAGAAAAAATAAGACACACAAGCCATGAAATAAGAAATCAGCTCGGTGTTTTAGATATTTATTCAAAAATCCTTGAAAAGAAATTTTCTGACGATAAAACTTCATCATTAATTAGAAAATCAATTTCTTTAATTAATATGGAGCTTGATGGCTTAAAGCAGTTTGAAAATCTTAATCTTCAGGAAATGCTTGTTGAAGATGTTATTCCGCATTCAATTGAAATGTTCAAAGAAATTGCAAAACAGAATAATAACAAAATAATCTTTATAAACGGCACCGTGACAAATGATAAAAGAAAAGTACTGATTGATGAAGGAAAATTCCTCGCGGTCTTAAATAACATAATAAAAAATGCAAACCAATTTACACAAAATGATGAAATAATAGTCGAATTAACAAAAGATACAACCCACGCCAAAATATCCGTCCAAAACCACGGCGAGCCCATTGAAGAAGATGTTAAGAACAACATTTTTAAAGACGGCTTTACAACAAGGGAAGATGGCTTTGGCATCGGCCTTAGTGTATCAAGAAAATATTTAGCAGAACAATTAGGTACAATAGAATTAACAACATCTGATTCTGAAAAAACAGAGTTTTTAATCAAACTGCCACTGATAGAAATCGTTTAATAATTTATATCATTTTTGCTTAATTCTTAATATTAAAATGGTACAATATTCTACATATGTAATACAGGCTAAAAATAAGCCAAATCAAGTATCCTGGTAGGCATCATCCATTCGGAGGGGTTGCAAAATATACATTTTGTTGTATATTATAATCAGAATTTGGGTTTTGTCTTGAATGCATAAATAATGTGTTAAATAAAAAATGTATTTAAGTTTTTACCCTATCACAAGTAAAAAAGAGGATTATTGTTATGACGAAAAAGCTTATGAAAACTTTGTTAGTCTTAATTTGTGCACTTTTCATGAATTTTGCTAACACAGCTGATGCGGCTCAATCGCCCAGTGAAATCAAATCTGCAATAGTAAAAACTGCATTAAATATGGGCGTAGACCCTTGTATTGCATTAAGTATTGCTAAATTAGAATCAGAATTCATCCCGACAAAAAAAGGCGCCTCAGGTGCTGTAGGATTATATCAGCTAATGCCTGACACAGCAAGAAGATTGGGTGTTAATCCATATATTGTAAGCGACAATATTAAAGGCGGAATTATGTATTATCAAATGATGTACAAAAAATTCGGCTCAACAGATTTAGCCCTTGCAGCATACAATGCAGGCCCCGGCAATGTATCAAGATACAAAGGCGTTCCGCCGTTTCGCGAAACAAGAAACTTTGTCACAAAGATTAAAACTCAGGCAAACCAATTTAAACAAGACCCGATAGTTTTAGAGCACACAAAACCAAAGGCGCCATCTGAAACAATATAAAATTTAAATATAAAAACACTCTTTTGATTTAAAGAGTGTTTTTTGTTATTATAAACAGGTAAAAAATAAAAAGGAAAGCTTTAATAATGGAAGATGTAAAAATTGAAGAAAAATTTTTAAAACAGGCAATGGACATTTCAAAAGGCGCTGAGGTTTTGCCAAATGGCGTAAATGAGCTTGCAAAAAAACTTCAGGATTCTTACTATTCCAAAAAACCCTTAAGAGTAAAGCTTGGCCTTGACCCCACAAGACCGGATTTGCACCTTGGTCATACTGTTGTTATGAGAAAATTGAAAAAATTTCAGGAACTGGGCCACACAATAGTTCTAATCGTTGGCGGCGCAACAGCAATGGTTGGAGACCCCTCAGGAAAATCTGAAACCCGCCCTGCACTCTCAAAAGAACAGGTTGCAGAAAATGCAAAAACATATTTTGAACAAATGTCTAAAGTACTTGATGTGACAAAGGCAGAAGTTAGAAACAACGCCGACTGGCTTCATAATATGAGTTTTACCGATTTTCTAAAACTGGCCTCAGCCACAACCGTTGCAAAGCTTATGACAAGGGATGATTTTGCAAAACGATACGCAGAAGGCCGCCCCATAAGCCCTGTAGAATTTTTCTATCCCTTAATGCAAGGCTATGATAGTGTTGCAGTGGATGCAGACATTGAATTCGGCGGAACAGACCAAAGATTTAACCTTCTTATGGGACGCGACATCCAAACATTTTACGGCTTAGATAAAATGCAGATTGTCATAATGATGCCATTAATTGAAGGCACAGACGGCGTTGTAAAAATGTCTAAAACATACCCTGAGCACTGCATTTCATTAACCGAAGAGCCTAAAAATATGTACGGCAAATTAATGTCAATTCCTGATGAATTAATGGAAAAATATTTTACACTTTTAACCGACATTGAATTTAATAAGGAAAATAACCCAAGAGACGAGAAAATGCGCCTTGCCTACGAGATAACCAAAATGTACAATGGCAAAGAAAAAGCGGACGAAGCACAAAATGAATTCATTAACGTCGTCCAAAACAAAGGCATACCCGATGATATTCAGGAATTTACAATCAAATCTCCAAATATTATAGATATTCTTGTTGATTTAAACTTTGCCCAAAGTAAAGGAGAAGCCAAAAGGCTCATTGCAGGCGGCGCTGTTAAATTTAATAATGAAAAAATAACGGATATTCAAACCAAAATTGAACAAGAAGGCATTCTTCAGGGTGGTAAAAGAAAATATGCAAAAATCAAAATCTAAAAAACTACCGCCTGCAATAATAAGAGGCCTAAAACGTGTAAAGGCAGACATTAAAAACATAAAGGAAAAAGACCCCGCAGCAAAAAGTATTCTTGAAATATTGCTTTTATACCCTGGTTTTCACGCGCTTTTAGCCTACAGAATTGCAAACAAGCTTTTAAAATGGAAAATTCCCTTCATTCCAAGATTAATCTCGCAAATGGCAAGATTTTTTACAGGAATCGAAATCCATCCGGGCGCTACCATTGGTGAAAAATTTTTTATAGACCACGGAATGGGTGTTGTCATAGGCGAAACCACTATTATAGGCGACAATGTCCTTGTATATCAGGGCGTAACCCTTGGCGGAACAGGAAAAGACACAGGCAAACGTCACCCAACCATAGGAAATTTTGTCACAATAGGCGCCGGCGCAAAAGTGCTAGGCAATATAACGATTGAAGACAACTCAAACATAGGCGCAGGAAGCGTTGTTATTGATAACGTACCTGAACACTCAACAGTAGTAGGAATCCCGGGCAGAATTGTACAGCAAAGATTCTTCATTCAAGGCCAGCTTCTGCACAATAAAATCCCCGACCCCGTTACCTGCCAATTAAACAGACTAACCTACGAACTAAAAGAACTGAAAGACAAGCTTGAACAAAGATAGACCTGCTTTTTCCGTATCAAAGCTCTTTTATTCTCCAGCCCCACCCCCGCCACAAGCACTACAAAAAGCCTTATGATAATATTCCGCATAAAAATACAAGTACGCGAAAACAAGAATATAAAAAATTTTTAAAGCCTCAGTTAACTTAAAAAAAGAGGCGCTTAAAGGTTACATAAAAGCGCCCCGAAAAGTTGTTCATCTAAAATCTTAGTGAAGGTCGAGTTTAGCCAGACTTGGCTT
>CAJTXZ010000021.1 GCA_910583725.1 uncultured Vampirovibrio sp. | reverse complement strand
CAGCAGCACTCATTCCCCCTGTTACATTAAGATTCTCACTAAACTTCTTTGTCATCACAGGAGCTAATGCTGCAAGCAACAATGAAGCCACTAACAATGCCATAAGCATTTCTACGAGGGAAAAGGCAGAAGTTTTTATGCCCATTTTAAATATCGCCGTTTTAGAGCATTTTTCAATAAGATTGACGGCAAATAAACAATAAACACGCCATTTTTCAGGCAAATTAATAATTAATGCACGGCAATGTGCATGAAAAATTGATGTTTTTTTCATTTTTGAGTAACCTTTATTTAAGATAAACAAATAGTGATTTTTACAATATAAGATAGGAATATTTAAAAATAATTCTCACTATACATTGTATTTTACAATTAAAAGTTGGAATTTGCAAATATTTTTCCAAAAAAACATCATTATTTTACTTTTATTAACATAATAAAATCTAATAAAAGGATTAAAGGAATGAAAGACATTAAGATATTATTGGGAAAAAGAATAAAGGAGCTAAGAAAGGGGCTGAATATTTCACAGCAGGAGCTGGCGGAGCTTATAGATATTGACCAGAGAAATCTAAGCAACATTGAATGTGGAATAACTTTTCCTTCAAAAACAGTGCCAGAGATAGCCTCTGCACTAAAGGTTACATTGCCTGAATTGTTTGATTTTGAGCATTTAAAAATAAATTCTTCCTATATGAGAGACTATATAATTTCAAGCCTTGAAAATATTTCTGATGAAAATCTAAAGATAATCTACAGGGTTATAAAGGCTATGAAATAGGCTAAATCTCCATTTCTTTAAGGTTATCGCTGATTATAAAATCTGCTTCTGTTGTTCTTCTGATATCATCTATTGTAAACATGGGGTTAATTTCTTCTAATAAAAGCCGTCCAGGCTCATCATTTAAAGGGGGAATTACACGAAATACGCATTTTTCCGTGATTATTAAATTTACTTCGTGTGCTGCAGTTAAAGGCAGTGTACACTTTTTAACAATTTTTACCTGTCCCTTTGATGTGTGCTCCATCACAACTATTACTTTCTTTGCGCCCACAACCAAATCCATAGCGCCGCCCATTCCGGGTGTAAATTTATCTGGAACAGACCAGTTTGCAAGGTTTCCTTCTTCATCTACCTGAAGAGCCCCTAAAACTGTCGCATCAATGTGCCCGCCGCGCATTAAAATAAATGCCATCTGCGAATCATAAAAACAGGCGCCTGGTATTGTCTGTACATAACCGCCCCCTGCATTGGTTATTCTTGAATCAATATTGTTTTTATCCTGATTTTTTCCAACGCCCAAAAGACCGTTCTCAGATTGAAACATTATATTCATTGAATCAGGCACATATTTTGTAACTTCAGTCGGCAAGCCTATTCCAAGGGTTACAAAATCACCCTCCTTAAATTCTTTAGCAGCCCTTTTTGCTATAATTTCTCTTACTTTTTCTTTTGTTAATAATTCCATCATTTTAAACCCCCGCCTTTTTTTCGACAATATAATCCACAAAAATTCCGGGGATTATTACCTCATTCGGGTCTAAATTATCAACAACTTCATCTGCCTGCACTATAACTGTTTTTGCGGCGGTTGCCATAACGGTATTACAGTTTCTTGTTGTGCCAAAATAAGCGACATTGCCGTATTTATCAGCCTTTGTGCCATAAATTAATGCAAAATCTGCCCCCAGAGGTTT
Organism: uncultured Vampirovibrio sp.; assembly: GCA_910583725.1. Lineage (GTDB taxonomy): Bacteria > Cyanobacteriota > Vampirovibrionia > Gastranaerophilales > Gastranaerophilaceae > MGBC122484. Next base: position 51,816 of record CAJTXZ010000021.1, on the reverse strand, counting down.
TTCAAATATAAATTTTTTCCCGTCAATATCAACAGTTTTTTTGCCTTTTTCAATGACTGTGCCAACACCTGTAGGAGTCAATACGCCGCCAAGCCCTGCTCCCTTTGCCCTTATCCTTTCCATAAGTGTGCCCATGGGCGTTAATTCAACCTCTATGTCGCCTGTGGCCATCTGTCTGCCTGTTTCAGGGTTTGTTCCTATGTGGCTTGTTATGAGTTTTTTTATTTGTTTGTTAACTATTAATTTACCTTTGTCGCATTCTGGAACAGATGTGTCATTTGAAATCATTGTCAAATTTTTAGCACCGTTTTCTATGAGGCCATCAATTAGTTTATCCGGCGCGCCGCAGCTTAAAAAACCACCAATCATAATTGTTGCGCCATCCTTTATTAAATTTATCGCTTCTTTTATAGAGACTAATTTTGCCACCAATTAAAATTCCTCGTAAATTTGTTTTGATTTTAGCATAAATATTCTTCTTTTGGTATTTGTAAACACAATATTTACAACCATTCAGGGTAATAATAAATGGTAAGAACTTTATTTGGGCTAAGTTTTGCATGGCCGCCCTTTATAAAATTTGTAAGCGAGCCTGTTGGCGGCAAAAATGTTAGCGACCATTTTAGAGGAAACACAAAGTAGCTTCTATCCTGTCCGAATACTTCAACATTATTTGAAATTTGTCCGGGTTCTACACCTGCCTTTTCAAAGTTTTCAAAAATAATGCTTGCAGGAATGCCGTTCATTCCGCTTGTTATAATTGTGCCAATTCTGGCATTAATTATATCCCCTTTTTTAAATTTTGTTCTGCCTTTGTATGATACCCTCTCCTGTACCATAAAAGAAACAGGCTGTCCTTCATATATATCAGCCTCTGATTTAATTTTTTCCGTGATTGAGATTTTGACAGGAATTTTTACAATGCTTTTATAATTATAGTTTATATGCTCATATGGTTTTTCAATCACTTTATTGCTGAGCGTTGTCTCTACAAGTTCATCATATGGAACCTGTATTGAAAAAGCCGGGCTTATAGCGCCAACAAGAATTATTGCTGCCAGTATAAATATTCTATTCATATTTTAGTTTTTCCTTTGAACCTGATTTTATTTTATTCTGCAGCATTTTTCTGTTTTCAGCCGATGTCAAAAGGAAATTTTGATAGTGAATATTGTTAAAATAATCATTGTTTTTAAGATAATAAGGGTATTTCATATAGATATATTCATAAATTTCAGCCAGCCTTTTTGAGGTTAAATTTTCATGTGAAATAGTATCGTTTCTTTTTTGTGGGCAGGATTTATTTATAAAGGTAATCATTGCAATCGGGTTATAGCCTGCTTTTACCATATAATCTACCGCTATTTTATCAAACACCAGCTGATATTTTTTAGGTGCTGCCTTCATTTTAAGAGAACTCAAACGTCCGTTAAATGCGCCTGAATATGATCTGTAGCTTTCTGCTATTCTTCTTGAAAGAAATGCTGCAAGCTCATTATCATCTTCCGTGAATTTATAATCATATCCATAAACTATAATCTGTCTGTCAAAAAGAGCCTTATCAAGCTTTAGTTTTTGTTTGGCCTCGGTTTTATCATAGGCAAATGAAATTCTCTCATCTATCTTATTAGCATTTAATATTGAAACGCCGGTGTTTGATATTCTAGCCTGGGCGCTTTGCTCTTCCTGTATATTATATAAATCCTTTTCAGAGGCAAAACAGCATATTGGAATGGCGATAACAATTGCTGCCAAAATAATTTTAAGAATACTTTTCAGCATAAATCCTCCAGCCTTTAAAATCTTTTATAAATTTATAAAAATTATATCATCATTAATCTGTAAAAAAATATGGCTCAAAAGTACTAGCAATATTAAAATATAACAACTATATAATTTAAACCGGCTTATTTAATGTTTTTTATCTTGCACCATGTATATAAAATTGCTGTTCTGATAGGCTTTCGTGAAATCTGAAGTCACAAATATTATAAAAATGGAGTATGAAAACTTCATACTCCATAAAAAGAATTTGCGTTATTGACTAAACTAGCCAATAACAGGTTGCGTAAATGTTCTTTGTGCAAGCTCCCTGTCTAATAACAATAAAGCGTTTGCATCAGATTTTATCATTCTTAATGTTTCTAAAACGCCTGAAACGCTTGCTTCTTCTTCAACCTGTTCTTTAATGTACCACTGCAAGAATAATGCTGCTGCTCTGTCTTTTGTTTCATCAGCAACATCAGCAAGGTTGTTTATTAAAGATGTTACATACTGTTCATGTTTTAGCACATCTTCAAAAACCTGTAAGGGTGAATTCCATTTTAAATCAGGCTTTTTAATTGCTTCAAGAACAATCTCCCCGTCTCTTTCCTGAATGTAATCATACAGGCCTCTTGCATGTGCCATTTCTTCCTGAACCTGTATATTCATCCAGTTTACAAAACCTGTAAGGTTCATTTTTTGAAAATAGGCCTGCATAGAAAGATACAAATAAGCAGAATATAATTCTGCATTTACCTGATTGTTCAAGGCTGCATTCATTTTTTCGTTAATCATTTTCTACAATCTCCCTAAATTCTTAATTTCGCATTCAAATTATATCATCAGATATAAAATTTTGGTAAAGTTTACGTTTCTTTAAGACAAATTTCATACTTCATGTTTGCTTTTGCGTCTTAAAAAGCTCCCCAGCGTGCGTTTATAGTGTTAATCTTTCTTAACAAAAATATTCAAAAAGAGCAATTATATATTATTTAAATACTTTATATATACAAGAGTATATTAGAGCAGACCATGAGTGTAAACGGAATTAATAATTTAGATAAAACCAATTATAATCATAAAGAAAAAACTGAGGCTTTAAAAGACAATGCTTCTGATGAATCAATATTTGAAGCTGATTTATCTTTGGAGGAAAGGGTAACAGAAAATGATGATTTAGAGGATAAAGATGTATCCTCAAATGATGATGTTGACGCCTTAAAGGATGAATTAGATGCTATAAAAAATGAACAAGGGCTTATAGGAAAAGCCTGGGATGGAATTAAGAATTTATTCAAAATGAAAAACGGCTCTGACAGAGTGGAAAAAACTATAGAAAAGGCTGAAAATGGCGAAATATCTTTAGATGAAGCTAAAGAACATTTAGAAGATTATAAAAAAGGTCAGGAACAATCGGTAGATATAGCTGCTGATATAGTTTCTGGCATTTCTTCTTTTGCAGCTTTCTCATTAGCCACAGGGGCAGGTGTTGCAGCTGCACCATTAACTGGCGGTGCTTCATTAGGCCTTGTTGCTGCCGGTATTGGCGCTGCAGGTGCATCAGGCGCTGCAGTGAAAGTTGCAGTCAAAGGAATAGATTCGGCAGTTGGCGGTAAAGAATACGATACTTTGGGATACGATTTAGCCACAGGCGGCATAAATGGAATTTTTACCCCGGTTACAGCAGCAATTGGCGGTACAGCAGGAAAATCTATTGCAGGATGTCTTGGAGTAAACGCTGTTAAAGAAGGCAGTGAGGTTGTGCTTAAAGAAGGCCTCAAACAAACTGCAAAAGGTGTAATTGCAAAAACCCTGTTAACAACAAATGTATCATACACTGGCGGGTCGCTTTTAGCCAGAGGCGCTTCCCTTGGGGTTGATATGGCAGTAAATGGTGCAATAACAGGCGGCATTGATTCAGCTGTAAGGTATACAGCAGGAGATGAAGAAGAAAAGACAATAGAAGGATTTTTAAAAGAAACTGCATTCGGCACATTGGGTGGGGCAATTGCTTCTCCTGTAATAGGCGGCGGAATGCGTTTTGCAGGTAATGCGGCCGGTAAATTTACAGGCAAAATCAAAGATTCCATTCAAGACTCGCTGACAACAGCCCAAAAGAATTTATTAAATGTACCGAAGGTGGAAAATCCGGATGGTGAATTTCTAAAGAATATAACAGCTGCAATAAAGGGCGCTGAGGCTATGGCTGATGGTGCAGACAGCATAAGGCAAATCCAGGATTTGGCTTCCGGATTTACAAATACGCAAGCCTATAAGCAGCTTGGAAATATGCCCGATAGAATTAAAACTGCTGTGAATAATCTAACATCAGATAATGAGCAGACAAGGAAACTTGCGCTCGAGTTTCTGGAGGAAGCATATAGCGGCAATACAGCTAAGGCTCAGGAACTTTATACAAGTTATAAACAGGCGTATATTAGATGCTGTCAAAATACCTTTGATGCTATACAAAACGCAGATGAAACATTTGTAAAATCAGGTCTTAATGATACCGTGGATACATTAATAGAGCGTGCAGCCAAAAGAACTTCTTCAAAAGAATTCTCATCCCTTTCAAGGGATGCACAGGTTCAGGCTATAATTGAAGATTCAAACATAGCGCTGCCAAAATTTATTCAAACCTTATCATCGGATGAAACCATTCCGGATGATATGAGAGCATTTTTTAAACAATTTACAAGCAACTGCACGGTTTCAAGGAATTTAGATGAAGCCCAAAAATTGGCTGATGAATTATACGGCTGCGGCAAATACACGCTTAAAAAATCTTTTGGTGCAGGCACAATAGGCGAAACCTATCTTGCACAAGCCGAGGATGGTAATGAGTATGTAATAAAGATGTTAAAAGAAGGTGTTAATCTTGAAAAGTTTGAAACCGACAGAAATATGTTCGTAAAATACATTGAAGAATTTGTATCCGATGAGAGCGAAAAAGAATATAAACTAAAACTTATAAACGGTTTATTTGACAGCTGGGAAAAAGAATTAGACTTTAGCTTAGAGGCAAAAGGTGCAGCAAATATGGCAAAGAATGCAACGAGGTTCAATGTTGCACAAACCGTTGAAGTGGGCAATAAAAACGGACAAAATATTTCTCTTGTTATGCAAAAGGCTGATGGTGTAAGGCTTGATAGCCTGCTTGATATGATATCATATGCTAAAAAACATCCGAAAAATTATCTTAAAAAATCTGTATTAGACGCAGATGGCAATGAATTAAATCCCTGGATTAAAAATGCCTCTCTTGTTGAGGAAAACCCCTGGCTTAAAGATTATAAAGATTGGGAAAAAACTTTAGGGCTTGAATTTCAAAAGGCGCAAAATGAACAGGTTATGTTTGTTCCACAAAATGGCGAGAGAACAATACACGGTGACCCGCATACCGGAAATATATTCATAGACTATGATACAGTCAATAAAAAGCCAATAATAAACTACATTGATACAGGAAATACAATCGAAAGAACACCCGATAAAATGCTTGAGGATATGTCTTTGAGCCTTAATATGATGATTGGAAATTCAAAAGGGATTGCAGAGTATCTGTTGAATGGCGCAACAATCCCTGAGGGTGCAAGCAAAAAAGAGCTTGCAGACAAAATGGCATCAATGCTTGATGAAAGGCTTTATAAGGCTAATGTTAATTTAAAATCAACCTCTTATACACAAGGTGTCTTTGATTCTGTAATGAAAGAATTGAATATTATCCCGAATGCAGACGATTCAAACCTTATGAAGGCAACCCTGCAGAGGATTAAAACATCAAGAGAAATTTGCGATATAACAAAAACCACATCATCAAAAACTACTGATATTAAAGATTTAGCAACTGGTTTAACATCATCATTTAAAGCTCATCCTGTTGAAACAGTAAAAGCAATGGCCCCTGTGGCAGCCTGGGCAAACAACAATAAAAAACAGGCCATGAATACCCTGTTCCAGATGATATCAAAAACACCATCCGCCGCTGCGAATAAAAAAACAAAAACAGCATAGGATATTCTAATGCCATATTTTTGTCCTAAAATATTTATATGTTAAAAGCAATTTTGCCAATAATATTATTGTTTATATCAAATATCTTTATGACATTCGCCTGGTATGGACACTTAAAATTCAAGCACACTGCCCTTATAGCCGTAATTTTAATAAGCTGGGGCATAGCATTTTTTGAATATTGCTTTCAGGTGCCAGCAAACCGCATAGGATATGAAGTATATAGCGCCTATCAACTTAAAACTATTCAAGAAGTAATCACCCTTATTGTCTTTGTCGGTTTTTCGGCCTTTTATCTAAAGGAAGGTTTGAAGTGGAACTATATTATAGGTTTTATCCTCATAGTTTTAGCTGTGTTTTTTATATTTAAAAAGTGGTGATGGCTTAAATATTTATAGATCATATATTAATTAAAAGCAGTCTGTTGGTATTTATAAAGCCCTGCCATATTTTTAAACGTTTATCAAACCCAAACCATCTGCTATACTGTGCCTTCGTTTCTTTTGTCGCACAGCTGTTTTGAAATACGTTTTAAACCCACAGAATAAATAAAATATCAAAAGAATATGTAAAAAGACTGCCCCTATTTATCAAACAAAAGCAGCCTTTTAAAAATATCAAATTTAAAAATATCAAAACATCAAGCCCCTTGGGGCAGATGAATTTTATTCTGCAGCTTTTTTCTCATTCACAAGAGAAGCCATAACAGCTGCTAATATCAACATTACAGCACCTACAATGAATGCATGTTCCCAGTGGTTATTAATAAATCCATTATCCATAGTAAATTTTGCAGAATCAATATACCAGGCAAGAAGTGTACAAACTAAAACCTGCGGTGCAGCAATGAATATGTTGAATATTCCCATAATAGAGCCTTCCGTACCTTCTTTAATGTATTTTGAAAGCATTGCAAAAGGAAGCGCAAGCGTGCTGGCCCAGCCAATACCTGCAAGCCCCATTGCACACAGAACAGAAGTTTTATTCGGCATAAATGCCATAAGAAGATACGCTAAAGCCATACTTGATAATGCAATTATATGTACAAATTTATTTCCTCTTGCCTCTGCCCATTTTCCGATAGGAATTGCAACAACAAAGCATATAAGGTTAAATACTGCAAAACAAATTGATGAAAAATATTGTCCGTCAGTCATTTGCGCTGCATAAAGCTCCTTAACCTCAGAGCTTAAATTCAAATCAGGCACGCCAAACACAGTGTGCACAGCATATTGTGTAAAGAAAATCATCATACTCATAAGGCCAATCCAGGAGAAGAACTGCATAGCACAAATTTTACCAACCTCTGGAGAAAGCTTAAAGAAGTCAACTACATTTTGAACAAACGATTTTTTTTCTTCCTCTTGAATATTTTCTTTTGCAGTTTCTGCCTTGATTTTTCTTTCCTTTATTGTAAGGCATGTCCAGGTCATAGCAAGGAAAAATGCTAATCCTGCCATCGTAAACTGGGCATTTGTTGACATATTATAATTAAATGCAAACTTTAAAAATGGTGCTGTTCCTGCAGCAACAACAGACCCAAGGCCTATTGCAAAACTTAAATAAGAATTTGCAAGTGCATGTTGTTCTTTTGGAATGTTATCAGGAATTAAAGCCCTGTATGGTCCTTGTGCAGCATTAACACAGGCATCAATAACCCAAATCATTACAGCAGCAATAAAAAGCCCGAGCCAAACAGGCGCAGAACTTCCAAATAAGTCTGCAATATCACCGCTTCTTGGCAGCAAAAACAATCCAATCGCAGCTAAAATCGCACCGCCCATTAAATAAGGAACACGCCTTCCAAAGGGAGTTTGCGTAACATCAGATAAAGCACCTATTATAGGCTGCACCACAATACCCGTAACAGGCCCTGCAAGCCATATTAAACCAAAAATTAAAGGGCTTGCACCAAGTGCTTCTGTAACGGGGCCTGATAAGATTATCCTCATCTGCCAGGCAAATTGAAGCCCGAAAAACCCTAAACAAAAGTTTAAAAGCTGGGCAGTTGTAAATTTTTTCATTTCCTCGTTTGCCATTAAAAATAAAACCTCCTAACAATACGTTGTCCTTATTGTATATTAAATAATAAAAAATGTCATATAGTTATATAGTGTCATTTTAATTGTGGTCATTTGATGTTTGACTTATAATATCCAAACCATGGAAAAATTTTTCTTAACAATTGTTACAATATTTTTATGCACAATCCTTTTGCCGGCATGCGCAAAAGAGCCTCATAGTGCCCTTGAAGCCGATATCAAAAATTTAATAAAAGATAAAAACTGCACAGTTGGCCTCAGTGTAATTTATGATGATAATATCTTAACAATCGGAAATAAAAAACAGCCCCTCCTAAGTGTTTTCAAGATTTTTATTGCACTTAAAGTTTTAAATGATAATACAAATCTTGACAAAATCCTGCTGGTTCAAAAATCAATGATTGATTTTAATACCTACAGCCCCATGCTTAAAAAATACAATAAGTTTCCCATTGCAATAACCATCAGAGACCTATTGAGTTATATGCTTTCACAAAGCGATAACAATGCCACAGACATTTTGCTTGAATACATTGGCGGGCCAAAAAACGTGCAAAAATATTTAAAGGACACAGGCTTTGGTCAAATTGTAGTCTCGGTTAATGAAAAAGAAATGAACGCAGATATTAATAAACAATACTTAAATAAGGCCCATAGCAAGGATATAGCAAGGATGATAAAACTTGCACACAAAGGCAAACTTTTATCAAAGCAAAACACGCGCGTTTTTAATCAATTGATGATTCAAACAACAACAGGTAATGACAAGCTAAAAGCCGGCCTGCCTGACAGTGTAGTTTTGGGCCATAAAACAGGCTCATCCTCAAGAAAGCCTGATGGTACAAAAATAGCAGATAATGACGCAGGCTTTGTAATTTTGCCTGACGACAAAACCCCTAAAACCCCGGGAATATATTATATAGCTGTATTAATAACCGATTCAAAACTGACCGACGCTGAAAACGCAAGCCTCATCGCTGAAATTTCAAGGCTTGTTTATGAATATATCTCTAATAAAAAATCCCTGCCCTGATTTTATAATTTTAAAACTTGCAAGCCCGCCGCTGCATATATTTTGGCAATTATATGCAATTTTACACAAAAATATTGATTTTTTTCTTGTAATGGAAGTCCCTATATATAAAAAAAGAGCGTTCTAAATAAGTTTCCTGAAAGTGAAACTTATCCCGCTCTTTTTTTATATATAGGGACTGGAATGAAAAGAAAACATTTAACTGGCAAGTGTAAAATTGCCTACATTTTTAAAATCAAAACCTTTGCGAGCAGCAATATTGCTGAAGCGCTGGCTTTTTTATTATGCAGAACGTGTAAAACGCTTTTCTTGCAAGGCTATTTAGAATACACAACCCGTTAATTATTATATCAGTTGGCTTTTCATTGTCCAGATACCGCAAGGACACACTCCTGCGCATATTCCGCACCCTATGCATTTCTTTTCATCAGAAACATATGCAAAACCCTTTGTGCCGTCACTGTTTTCAAACTCTACGCGCTCAATTGCGCCTCTTGGGCAGCTTGTAAGGCACATTTTGCAGTCTCTGCATCCGGCACAGCTTAAGCACCTGTCCTTTTCATCAAGCGTATCAAGCCCTGAAATCTCAGTCCCTCTGTAGGTTTTGTAATAGCACTCTTTAACCTCATTGGGTTGAATTTTGTTATTGCTCTGATATTTTTGAAGCGGCGCGCCTGTTAAAAATCTGTTAATGTTTAATGCAGCCCCTCTGCCCTGGCCTATGCCGTCACAGAAAAGCCCCTGCCTTATAGAATCGCCCGCAAAAAATACATTTTCAGCCATTGTACTCTGGTTAAAATCATTTAATAAGGGCTGTTTTCTTTCATTCAAAAATTCATCAGGCATAAAGCTTAAATCTGTCCTGTCCCCAATAGCGATAACAACGCTGTCTGCCTTTAAAAGCTTGCCATCCTTAAGATAAACACCCTCAGGAGTTACTTTTTCTGTAAAGCATGGGTATAAAATCTTTGCACCAAGCGCCTTTGCAGCCTCAATCTCTTTTTCAAACGCAGCAGGCTTTTGAATATCAATTGCGGTCACATTCTTTGCCCCCACTTTATAAGCCCCCAAAACCACATCCATTGCTGCGTTTCCGGCACCTATTACAACAACATTTTCCCCTATTGAAAATTTATGCCCTTTGTTAATCTCTTTTAAGAAATCAAGCCCCTTTATAATCCTCTCCTTGCCTTCAACCGGCAATACAAAAGGATTTTGAGCCCCCACTGCAACCACAACCGCATCATAATCATCCTTTAGGCGTATAAATTCATCCATATCCACATTGTATGATGTGTGAATTTTGCTTTGTGAATCAAGGATTGAACTTTTTAATATCTCAAGTTCAATATTTAAAATGTCCTGATTAAGCCTTTCTTCAGGAATTACCTGCCTTAATTTTCCGCCAATTTCAGAATCTTTTTCAAAAATTTCAACATTATACCCAAGACGCAAAAGATTCCACGCGCATGACAGCCCTGATACGCCTGCGCCTATTATTGCAACGGTTTTATTCTTTGTCGGCTTAAATTCGCCAAGGTCAATATTTTCAAAAGATTTAATCCCTAATTCTGCCACTTTGATAGGCTCATCTACCATTTTTCTTGAGCACTTTTGCATACATAAATTAGGACAAACCTGCCCGCAGACAGACCCCGGGAACGGAGAATATTGATATACAAGGTTTAGGGCCTCTTGAACCTTACCCTCTCTTAAAAGTGAAAGTCTTTTTTGGGTTGGAATTGAGACAGGACAGTCAAATTCGCAGGGCGGAGTTTTTGAATTATTATCCCAGCTTGGAATTCTAAGCCTGTTTTCGCCTGTATTTATAAGCTCAATTACCTCATTATCAGAGCCGAAAAATTCAGAAAATATCCCGCCCTTTACCCATTTTGTCTTCCTGAATTCACTGATACTGTAAGGCGGCACAAATTTTTTCTTATCATATGGTTTTGCAAGAATTTTTTTCCATTGGCTAAAATCCGTGAGCTCATCATAAATTTCAGGCTTATTAATTTCATCAAGAAATGTTTTCATTCCTTTTAATAAGAAATTTTTATCATCTTCATCAATTGGGTAAATATCAACATCAGCTGTTAGCCCTTCAACATTGCCCCTCACATACACTACCCCGCCAACCATTCCGCAGCAGGACCTGTTTGATAACACTGATGTCATATTTTCGCAGCCATAGCCGCAAACAACAGCTTTTCCGCCGCCCATAAATTCAAAGCTGAATGAACCTGTATTTTTTAATACCCAAAACTCAGGCTCCGGAAACTTAGGGTCATGCTTCATTAAAGCGCCGGACCTTGTGCCAACGCGGCCTCCGACATAAATTTTTCCGCTTGCACAGCAGTGCGCGGTCGTGTCTCCGCTGTCTCCAAGTACCGTAATCTCTGCCCCTGAATTCAGCCAGCCCGCATCAGCCGGTGCAGAGCCGTGAACTATAATCTTTGTGCCCTTCATTCCCATAGAGCCTACTCTCTGGCCCGGGTTTGTCACGTGAAATACAAGCGGCACACCGTCTTTGGTCCAAAGCGGCCCGCCAATATCATGCTGTCCTGAGGCCAAGATTTTAAATTCATTAAAACCAAGGTCTATTTTTTCATAGATTAAATCCAGAAGTTCCCTCGTAGAAAGCCTTTTATTGTCTTGTAAACTGTCGATTATAGTTGTATTCATATTTTTACCTTACCAAATTTAGCAAACGTGCTGTATACCAAGTCTTTCTGATACATTCTTGTCAACCGTAATTAAAGCATCCGACCTTCCCACAGGAAGCGTTGAATTGCCAATCGGCGCCATTAATTTTTTAAGCTCTGTGTGCGTTGCAAGGAAATAATTCACAATATTCTGTGCAACCTTATCTATATCAAGCCTTTTCATTAATATAGGATGTTGTGTTGTAAGCCCTGCAGGGCATAAGCCAGTATTGCACGCATTACACTTGCCAAAGTCATTGCCGAGGCACCCTGCTATCTGCAACATCAAACGGCCCGTAAATACGCCGTTTGCGCCAAGGCATATCATCTTAAACGCATCCGCAGCAAGGTTTCCGTTCATCCCTAAGCCTCCTGCTGCCCAAAGAGGAATTTGTCCTTGTTTTCCCTGGTGCACCGCCGCATTGTAACAATCTCTTAACCTTGAAACAATCGGATGTCCGGTGTGGTCTAATGATGTTTCATGTGCCGCGCCTGTTCCGCCTGCAATGCCGTCTAAGAAAAAGCCGCCCACAATGTCATACGGATCTCTTAACAAATTGTTATAAACAGAAACACTCGTAACAGAGGCTGCAACCTTAATTGCTACAGGCACCTTAAACTTAAATGCGGCATTCATTGAAAGAAACATCTTTTGAACAGATTCTTCAATTGAATACAGTCCCTGATGGTTTGGCGGTGACAACAAATCAGACTTTGGTACACCCCTTATCTCCTGAATGTGCTTTTCGACTTTTTTGGAAAGTAAAAGCCCGCCATCGCCCGGCTTTGCGCCCTGTCCTATCTTAATTAAAATCCCCGCAGGGTCCTCAACCATATCAGGCATTGAATTTATAATCCTGTTCCAGCCAAAATGCCCTGATGCAATCTGCAGAATCATATATTTTAGATATTTTGATTTCAACAGTTTCTCTGGAACGCCGCCTTCGCCTGTGCACATCCTTATTGGAAGGTTATGTACTTCGTTAAGATAAGCAACCGCAATGCATATAGCCTCCCAAAGCCTTGGAGAAAGCGCCCCTATTGACATATCGCCTATAATAATAGGGTAAATCCATCTTGTTGACGGGATTTTTCTATCAATCTTTAAATCGCCCTTTTCATCCACGCTAAATGGCAGGTTTTCAGGCGGCAAAACTCTTCCAAACGGCGCCAAAAGCTCAAACGTATGTCTCATCGCATCAAGGGAAGGGTCTGTCATCTGTGAAATTCTTCCAATTTTGATTTTATCAAGAGTTCTTCCTTCTGTGTGAAGGTTTGTTCTGCCGCCTCTTTTGGGAGATTCGGCATTTAGCGCCCTGTATTTTACATTCATCCTGTTCTGTTCATTGAAAACAGGCTTTATTGCTTCATTTGGGCAAACCTTAGCGCAAAGCTCACACCCCACGCAGTTTTTAGACGATGTAACAATCTGTTTTATAACAGGCACCGTGGTTTCACTGACCTGAGGAGTTGGAAAATCGCCGCAGGAAACAACTTTTCGCCTTTTTTGAACGTCCGCTTTGATGGCTCCCATCGTACAAACTGCAGCACATCTTCCGCAAAGCGTGCATTTTTCCTGATTGTGCTCTATCTGCCACTTGAGGTCAGACTTGCTTATGCTTGTTGTATCTATTGTTTCCATCTTTCAATCCTTAAATTGTTATCAATGACAACGGTTTCCCTCTCGTTCGGGTATATGTCCTCTTTGGTGTCTCTGTTAGGTAAAACCTCGTTAATACCGCATACTTCGCTTGTTATGATGACAGTATTTCTGTCTCTTCCGATTACAACCGGGCGCAGTTTTTTGGAGTCGCAGGTGACAAACATTGTGCCGTCAGGGTTTACGCCTATTATAGTATTTGGACCGTTAATTTCAAGATGCGCAAGAGATGCTTTAATCCTAAGAAGAACCTCTTTGTCCTCTCTTCTTAATATTTCTTCATATTCTAACGGCGTAATTACATGTTTAAAATATTTAAGCGGCCATTTTAAGATTTTATTTACATAATGAAGAGTATATAAAAAGCACTGAGAGTCTGATTCAAAGCCTATATACCCTTTAAAAAGATTTTTTTGAAACAGCTTATTCTTTTCATAAAAAGTATTTTCGCCGTTTGCAAGCACCGTATACCCCTGTAAAAAGAAAGGATGAGCCGCATAGCGCACAATATCATAATTTGTATTCTGCCTGCACTGAACAGTTATGATTTTTGAAACAAAATCATTATTGGGTGTATTCAGGTTAAAATATGTGCCTATATCCTTAGGATTGCCGATTTCTTTTAACATCAAAGTATCGGGCCAAAATGAATAAACATAGCCGTTATCATTATCTTCAAGGGCCTGCCTTAATTTTAGCCTTGTATCTAAAAGCAGCTCTTCCTTCTCTTCTTGTGTGGCGTATTTGTACATTTTGGGGTAATTGAAAACCTCAAAAACATAATTTGGCATAGGTGAAATATTCAAATTTTTTGCCGCATTATTTATATCAGGCGTCCACTGCATAAGCCTTACAAAGCCCGCAGAATGCAGTATATCCTCGGCAATTCTTATGCCCATATCGGTGCAGGCCATAGAAAGCACCGGCAAATCCTTATACGGTTCAAAAATTCCGCCCAAATCCTGCATTACAAAGGCAAAGCCCGAATTATCATGCCCCTTTTGCTGCGAGCGCATTAATTCAAGGGTTTTTGCAGGATGAAAATATTCATTTGATTTTATTGCTCCGATTCGGCACATATGCCACCTCGCTTGTAAAAATGTAAACTGTGCATTATTAAATCTACCATAAAAATTATTTGTAGTAAAATTGATTTATGAAATTTAGAGCATATCTATTAGTGATTTTTGCAATTATTGCAAATATATGGGCTTTTGAGCCCGCTTTTGCTTTGGATGAGCGGGATGTAATCAGAGTAGGGCTTTCAGATTCCTCATTTTCAACGTTTGAATTTGCTGAAACCGCTGTCCTTACTACATCTTTGTCCACTGTTATGGATATGGCAAACGGGGCAAAAGTTGCCGATATCCCTGCAGACAGGGAAATTCAAGCTGTTATGAAAAATGGCAGATTTTTTGTTACTATTGGCGGCAAAGAAGTAATGAAAGACGCTAAAGGCCCTATATTAGTGGTTTCTAAGGGTAATCTCGGTATCAAAAATCTGAATAGAAAAGGAAATCCGGCGTATTATCGCGGAATGATAGAATTGACGCCTGTTTTGCCGGAAACCAAAAATAAATTTAATATCGTAAACATTTTAGATGCCCAAAACTACCTCAAAGGTGTTGTACCAAACGAAATGCCCGTGCGATTTGGTCTAAATGCCCTAAAGGCGCAGGCTGTAGCTGCGCGAAACTATGCAAATAGGCCTCAAAATCCTTATAAAAACTATGATATCTGTGATTCAACCGCCTGTCAGGTTTATTTTGGCGCAAACAGTGAAAACCCGCTCTCTGACAGGGCTGTAGAAGAAACGCAGGGTATTTTTGCTTTGTATAATAAAGAACCCATTCTGGCGCTCTATTCATCCGCCTCAGGAGGCATAACAGAAGACTATGAGTGCGTTTACGGCACAGGAAACGCTGGTAATAATTTAAAACCTTACCTAAAATCAAAAAAAGACTATGGAAAACTGGTAAAACCTAAGTCAGAAGAGGAATTGAGGGATTTTTATTCAAAAAATGTCCCATCCTTTGATATGAAATCTCCAAGACACAGATGGAAAGCGGCTTTTGAGCGATTTGAACTCGAAGAAATTTTAACAAAAACCCTTCGCGAGCAATCCTTAAAAGGCTTGGTATATCCGGCTTTTAAGGAAAATGACGAGGTTTGGGGCCTGGAGGATATAAGAGTTACAAAAAGGGGTGAATCAGGCAAGGCTTTGGAGGTTGAAATCCGCTCTATGGGCGGAACATGGCACGTTAAAAAGGAACTTGGCATACGTAGAGTATTTAAGAGGGGTAACTCTATGTTATGGTCAGGCAATTTTGTGATAGAAAAAAAGATGCCCGAAACCCCCGAAAAATCGTTACCTGACACCCAAAACGCTGAAAAGAAGCCGGTTTTGGAAAATGAAAAACCTGAAAATAAAGAATCTGAGCCTATTTTCACGTCCACAAATATTTCTAAAAACCCCGAAACCCAGCCCCCGGTTATTAAAAAGGCCGAAACAGAAGAACTTTCTAAAGAAGATGATAAAAAGAAAGTTTTCAAAAATAGGCTTGGAATACCGCTGCCATTGGGTTTCACGTTTATCGGGGCCGGATTTGGCCATGGCGTGGGGATGAGCCAATATGGTGCAGGGTATTTAGCCTCTGTTGGCGCGGGTTATGACGCGATTTTAAAACACTATTATTCCGGAATCACGCTCGGCACAATGCCTAGAGGTGTACAGTATAATAATTATGGCAAGGAATATACCACATACGTGTATTTTGACGGCCCAAATGCAGTAACTGCAGGCTCTTTGCCTTCTCCAATAGGGGCATATGTCCTTAAAGACGAAATTTTAACACTCCATGAGGCTTCAAATAAGCCTGCTAAGTACATTTTAAAAATTGACAATTCCAAAAACCTTTCAGGTGTTGATTTTTACGTGAATGATAACCCATTTAACCTTGATATGAAACAGTTTCACGTCAAAACATATGAAACGGATATTACAAAATATTTAAAAAAAGGACAAAATACAATAAAATTTAAGCCCTTAAGGGCAGCAGATAAAGAAAAAACAACTTCATTCTGGGTTGAAATAGAGAAATAGTATGGATAATAAGGATTTAGAATCGCTAAAATGCAATAATGATGCTGCTTTCACGGCAGATGAAAAACCCCTCACAACCGACGCAAAAACAGAGGGAACAGGCCTTTTTAAAGCAGCCTGGTGGATAGCTGTAATCATTCTGCTGTCTAAGGTTGCGGGCTTTTTAAGAGATATTGTTGTGGCAAATTATTATGGCGCAGGAATTGTTTCTGACGCGTATTTTTATGCCTATCAAATTCCGGCCCTTGCACTTGTGATATTAGGCGGGGTTGGCGGACCCTTTCATAGCGCCACTGTTGCGGTTTTTTCAAAGCTGATAACTGATTTTAAATCAAAACCAGATTTTCAGGTAAAAAAACTTTTCAATACCTTTGAAACCTTTACTATGCTTATGTTTGCGCTTGTTTCACTTTTGTGTTTTTTCTTCCCTGTTCAAATTATGAGTGTAATCATAAATGAAGGCTCACAGGAACTATTGAATTTAGCGGCTTCTCACCTTAAAATAATGTCGCCCGTTGTCTTTATAGGAGCTGTAATGGGCCTCTACTACGGCATTTTGGTCACATATAAAAAATTTCTTTTGCCGAATATTTCCCCTTCAATGCTCTCTCTGGGCATTATAGCGGTTTTACTTATATCAAAAGGCGATAAAACCGGCTATTTGCTAGCCTTAGGTACAACATTTGGCGCTATATTGCAGCTTTTAATCCAGGCGCCAGCTGTAATCAGGTTGGGATACGCTTTTCGGCCAAGTTTTGATTTTTTTAAGAACAAAAATTTTAATGAAATTTTAGAGCTTTTATTTCCTGCTTTTTTAAGCTCAACCATAGGCCAATTGGGCGTTTATGTCGATATGTTCTTCTCTTCCGGCCTTAAAGAAGGAAGCTGGACAGCCTATGGCTATGCAAACAGAATCTTCCAATTCCCTGTTGGAATGCTCTTAACGGCCATTTTGGTGCCTCTTTTTCCTTTATTTTCAAGGCTTGTAGCAAAAAAAGATGAAGATGGTGTGAGACACTATTTTCAAAAAGGTGTTGGCACATTAATTTTTGTTGGAACCTATCTTATGACGGTGATTTTCGTCATCAGAACCGATGCAATCCGCTTGGCGCTTCAAAGAGGAGCGTTTGATAATGAGGCAACCCTTGTGGTGTCTGAAATTTTGTTCTATATAACCTTATCAATCATCCCCTATGTGTTTAGAGACAGCGCCACCAGGCTTTTTTACTCCTTTAATGACTCTAAAACCCCTTTTATGATTGCAATAGCATGCATTGTCTTAAAATGTGTACTTAATCTGATTCTTGTAAAACCCTTTGGTATTAACGGTATTGGCCTTTCAACAACCCTTGTAACCCTATTTAATGCTGTATCTTTAGGGATTTTGTTAAGAAAAAAAATCAGAATAGGATATACAAGGCTCTTAAAAAATGCGGCGAAAATCCTTGCTGCAGGTGCACTTGCCTTTGCAGGCGGTTATTTTACAAGCCTTATATTCACAAATTTTGTCGGGTGGAACTTTGTAACAGGAATTATAAAACTTGCCTTTGTATCCGGCGTTATGCTTCTAATATACGCTGTTTGCGCCTATTTCACGCGTATTGAATATCTCGATGATTTGATTGAAAGAATTAAAAACAGAGGAAAAGTCCATGCAGAGTAGCTTTAACGATAATCAATCCCAACAAACGCTGCAGGGGAGCGCTTTTAGAGGGCTGTTATTACAAAAAGGCGAAGTGCTTGGCTTTGAAACAGACACTGTGTGGGGCCTTGGCTGTTTGCCTGATGATGAGGCTGCGGTTAATAAAATTTATGAAATAAAAGGCAGAGACCGCACAAAACCGTTGATTTTAATGGGTAATAACCTCGAAAGCCTTTTAGGATATACATCCTACGTGCCCGATTATGCTAAAACTCTTATGGATAAACACTTTCCGGGTGCTCTAACATTGATATTTAAAAAAAATAATTTAGTGAATGATTTTGTAACATCCGGCAAAGACACAGTGGGAATAAGGCTTCCAGCCCATCAGGAGTTTGCTGCTTTGTGTGATAAAATACCCGGAAACGTGCTTGCAACGACATCTTTAAACTATTCAAACAAGCCCCCTGTGTCAAACTATGAAGAGGCATGTGAAAAATTTGGAAAAATTGTAAAAATAATTAGACCCGAAGATTTTACAGGCTGTTCAATTGGTGAAAAAACTTGTAGCACAGGGGTTTCATCCACAGTGGTGCTCTGCACCGGTGATGTGCCAGTTGTTTTAAGGCAGGGCGATATTTTTATCTAGCCCTTACTCTTTGAAATACCCTATTATATCAGGTTTTAGGTCCTGTCCATCACTCTAAAAGCTTTGCTGCAGGCACCTTTAGGGCCTCTGCTATCATAAAAAGCTTTTCCATACTTGGCGCACCAAGGGCCTTTTCAATTTGTATTATTCTTTCACGTGATAAATCTGCCTGAATTCCAAGCTCTGTCTGCGTTAGCCCTGCTTGTTTCCGGTATTTTTTTATGTTATTCCCAATAAGTTTTTTTATTTCATTAAAATTGGTTGTCATAAACGTATTTTAATGCTAAAGTTGAATCTAAAAGTAAAGCTGAACTACACATATGGAGTTTTTCAAAATGATAACCATAGAACAAGAAAATGACCTCCAAAAACGAATTTTATAAATTAAATGGCATAAAAAACCTGCTTAATGCCTGGGCAAAAGACTCTGAGGGGTATGAAGTTTTCTGTATTTCAAGCGCCCTTAATGAAACCGTAGAAAAAATCGCTGAAATTTTGAAGTGTGAAGCCTAATAGCCTTAGTCTTCTTCTTTGCATAAAACATCACAGCAGCTGTTTTTTACGGTTTTTTGCCCCTTAAAAGCGCTCAATCCCTGATATTTGGCAGCAAAGGCCAATTCTTCTTCGATTCTTATTAACTGATTATATTTTGAAACCCTCTCTGAACGGCTTATAGAGCCTGTTTTGATTTGTCCTGAATTGACACCCACGGCTAAATCTGCAATAAACGTGTCCTCTGTTTCGCCTGAACGGTGCGATATTATTGTTGTATAGCCTGCTTCTTTTGCCATAAAAACAGCTTCCATTGTTTCAGATAATGTACCTATTTGATTTGGCTTAATTAGAATCGAATTGGCGATTCCCCTTTGAATGCCTTGGCTTAGAAGGCAGGTATTGGTTACAAATAAATCATCCCCCACAAGCTGGCATTTTGAACCTAATTTTTCAGTTAACATCCGCCAGCCTTCAAAATCATTTTCTGCCATCCCGTCTTCTATTGATATTATCGGGTATTTTTCGGCCAAGTTTTTTAGAAAATCTGCCATCTCGCCGCTGTTTAGAGTTCTGTTTTCACCCTTTAGATAATATTTGCCGTCTGTGTAAAATTCGCTGGATGCAACATCAAGACAAATTTTTACTAAATCTGTTGTATAGCCCGCTTTTTTAATACTTTCAATTATAATTTCTATCGCTTCTTTGTTTGAGCCCAAGTTTGGCGCAAAGCCGCCTTCATCACCAACGGCTGTTATAAGCCCTTTGTTTTTCAATATATCTTTTAGGGTATGAAAAATTTCAGAGCCCATTCTGACTGCTTCTTGAAAATTTACCGCCCCGACAGGCGCTATCATAAATTCCTGAAAATCAATGTTATTGTCAGCATGGGCGCCGCCGTTTAATATATTCATCATAGGTACAGGAAGAGTAATGGCGCTGATTCCCCCTATATAGCGATATAACGGTATATTTAGAGCCTTCGCCCCTGCCTTTGCTGTCGCAAGGGAAACACTCAAAATAGCATTGGCTCCAAGCTTTGATTTATTTTCACTGCAGTCTAACTGTAAAAGCAAATTATCTATTTCTCTTTGGTTTAAGGCATTTTCCCCGATGAGTTCAGGAGAAATTATTGAATTCACATTATCAACTGCTTGCAGTACACTTTTTCCCATATACATTGACTTTTCGTTGTCGCGAAGCTCTAAGGCTTCATTTGTGCCTGTTGATGCGCCGGAGGGTACTGCTGCTCTTCCAATTACACCGTTTGAAAGCGCTATATCTGTTTCTATTGTGGGGTTTCCCCTGGAATCAATTATCTGCCTTGCCTTTATTTCTTCTATAAAAAAAGTCTCAGAATTCATATTACGCCTTTCTTTAATCCTCGTAATGCCTTGCGGCAGTTTAGTATTAAGCCCGCTTGTTTTATGTCGGATATCAATTTTATTATTCTTGCCTGAAACAATAGTGTAATCGGTAATGTGGATAAAAAATCAGGCAATAATGATTCTTTGAGCCCAGTTTGCCTTTGGATATACTGATAATATTGTAAAGTTTTGTAACAATTTAACTAAAGAATTAAAGAAAGATGCAAAATAAAATTTTACAGGTTTTATATAATCACTATAAAATTTTACCGCACTATATTATAAAATAAAGAGGATAATTTATATGAATATTTCACCAATAGGCTTTTTGCCTGCACTAAAAGTATCAAAACCAAGGATTTCAAATTTAGAGACTTCAAACAATAATATAAATGCAGCTGATTCATTAAGACAAACAAATTTTTATAATGCCTCAAGCTGGAGCTTGTCGTTTGGTGCGCAAAGAAAGGCTGAAATAAGGGGCAATGAGTCTGCTTTTGATGACGCTTTGAAAATTGGCGACCCTGTTTCAGAAGAGCAGATGGCAAGCATAAATGATGCACTAGTTGCGTATGATAAAATTTACCCAAAGGCAAGGAAGACTGTTAAAAATTTAAAGCAATTGCAAGGTGATGTTAAAAATTTAATGACACAGCTTAATCTTGATGAAAAGCACATATGTGATTATTACGAAGCAAAACCGGTTTCACTTGAAGATGGCACAGACGGCACTCTTGTCGGCAAGCCTTATCGAACATTTCGCTATACCGAAGGCAAAAATGAAGCCGGCGATTATTTTATCTGCGATAAACTCCTTGAATACGATAAGTTTGGAGAAAAGATGTCTTATAAAAAAGGTGTGTCTATTGATAACAACAAAACACGCAAAAGCGTTGAGCAAGCTATTCTCATTGGTGAATATGGAAATTATTATGAAGGCAGAAAAATTTCTACACCAGATGATTTTACCCAAAAGCATACGGTTTCATTTAATCCTGATACCGGCAAAATCTTAAGCTATGTTCATAAAATGACAGTCAATGAAGATATTGTTACGGCAAAAGAAAGGATTGATTACAATAAAAAGGGCAAGCCTGAGCGTTTTTATATACAGGAAAGAGAGTGGACAGGCCTTGACCAGCTTGAAGCAAACCATGCTCTTGACCTTGATAGTTCAGGAGAACCAAAAGTCTACTATAAGAATATCTTTCGGGATAGTGAAGCGGGCATAATAGAATATGATTTTAAGGCGGAGCGTCTTGATGACGGCACTTGGGTAATTGCCGAATAGGCTAATAAAGTATCCTAAGTTTATGAAGCCCTTAAACCATCCATACTTATGCTGCAGGTCGTAAATATTAACAGATATAATAGACAGATGTAAAATTTATTATTAACAAATATCTGCACAAGAAGCACCATTCCATGGCGGATATTTTGTTTGGTATTTAACAAGCCATAAAACACTCAAAGTAATGTTTGTAACTTTGTTGAATTTATTTTGAATGTGAACAGAATTGAGGATAAATGTTGATATAAACTTTTGTAACAATTTATTACAAAAAAGGGTAGAAATACGCAATCTCTAACAAATTTTAAAATTCAGGAGTATTATATATTTACAACATACATATCTACTGCATATTAAACGAAGAGGAAAATCACAATGAATATTATGCCCACCAGAGGTTTTTTAGGAATAAAAACCAATCATTTTTCACCCAAAAATAACAACAATAACAAAATAAGTGCTCCAAAGTTTGCTAATTCACAATATATGTCTAATAACAGTATTTCTTTTGGTGAATCTAAAAAGGCTGAAATCATTGGCGGTGCAAATGTGTCACGGCGCCTCGTTTCTCCTGAAGTGCTTCAAGATATAGGTGAAATGCTTGAATCTTATGAAAATATGCTTTCTAATACAAAACAAATGCAAAAAAATTTGCAGGACAAACTTTATGGGATTGATGATATGGTAGATCAATTTGATGTATTTACCAAAAATGATGTTAATAGATGGCTTGAAGAATACAACATCGCCCTTGAAGATGGAACAGAAGGAAACCTTAAGGCGCAGAAAAATTCATACTGGTTTGTCGAAGGAGCGAATGCCGATGATTCTGCGCTTCGGCCGCCAAAACAAATACTTGGATATGATAAAGAAAATAACAGAATAAATTGCTATATTGAAGATTATACTGAATATGACGATAATTTTATGCCAATAGGCAAGGAAAACAAGAATCATATATACACATATCCAAATTCAAATAGTGCCGCATATTGCGAGGGCAGAACAGGAGACTTTGATTATAATGCTACACCTGCTAATGAAAGAATGCTGCATTTTAACTTATATACTGGCCTGGTGTCTGACTATTCTGAAAATGTGAAATTTTTTAATGACAATACGGATGAAACCTACACTACTGCCTCATCAAAACTTATTTTTATGCCCAATAGGAAGCTGTCTGCAATGCGCTATTGTGCAAATGTTGAAAAAGACCCTGACGGTTTGTTTGCAGAAAAGGTGATTGAATTTTGTGAAGATTTAAAAGGCAGGACTGTTCCAAAATATTACTATGAAAATTTACACTCCCCTAACCATACTAACTATAAAGAAACATACACATTTAAGGCTGAACGACTTGAAGACGGACGCTGGGTTGTTTTGGAGGACAATCTTCCTAAGGAAGAATAAAAATACGTAATTTATAATAATCTTGTCTTATGCAAAAATATTAAGCTTTTTTTGCAATGGAAAGATTTATATATAAAACGAGTGCATCTAATGGAGTTAGAGAGGTAAAACAAAATTTGAAGCCACTCTTTTTTAAGTACAAGGTCTAAAATAAATATTACCTTTCTTAATATCGATATAAAGATTGTATTAAAAAAACCATTTTTTGATTTTTTTTCTTTTATAATTTCTTTAAAAGAAGAGATTAAAGGATTTTTCAAAAAGGAGACTATAATGCAGGCAGTGCTAACTAAAGAAACAAAAATTGCAGCAGGTAATTTAAATCAAACCTTGGAAAGATTGTTTAAAGACATTGATACAGCTGACAATATGACAAAAAATTCCATTGAAAATGATATAGTTAGGTTTGGTTCTCAAGCTGCTGACTTTCTTGTTGACAAGGTAAAAACTGCAAAAGGCTCTCAAAGAGGCGTTGCTGCTATGAGTCTTATTCGAATTGGCGAAGATTCAATTAAACCGTTAAGGGAAAAAGCCGTTCATGACAGAGACTTTCAGTGGATTGCCAATTATTTAATAAGAGAAATTTCAGGCAGATAGTTAATTGCATTTTAGGCTTGTATTAAACAAAGAATTGTAGTTTAGTCTAATAAAATAAATAGTCATTTTTGGCAATGAAGATAGCTTTTTGAAGGTGCATAATTCATTAAAAGACAGATGAATTATGCACTTTTAACGTTGAATTAAAAGTATAAAGTTATTCTTTATTAAAAGGAGGAAAGATGACTATTAAAAACTTCGTATTAACTGCAACTGCCGTAGCAACAGTATTTGCATTTACAGTGCCGGTTAGCTTTGCGGCATGTTCTACAGGTGCAGCATGTCCTATAGAATCTGTACAAAAAGTAAATCCAACAACAGCAACCTGTACAAAATGCAAATCAACAATGGATGCTTGCAAGTGCAAGAAAAAATCCCTTTTCAATTTTTGGAAAAAAAACAAATGCAACCCGTGCGAAACGGGAGCAGCAGCCCCATGCGACCCTTGCAAAGTGAAAAAAAATAATTGTGACCCCTGCAAGGTAAAAGAAACATGTGACCCATGCAAAAAACCTAAATGCGACAAATGCTCTACAGGATTAGGTTCAAACTGCATTAATCAAAGAACACACTCAAATATGCAGGTTTATGCTTATCCTGGTGCAATCTATTCGCCTGCAAACGTTGCAGTAACAGGTGAACCTAACAACAATTCATCAATCACAGATCAAACAATCGCTGAAATTCCTGTAATTCCTGGTGTTCGTTTATCAGATGATTGCATAACAGGTGCAGCTGCTCCTATTATTGACCCGGCTTTATTGCCCCCAAAGGAAGATTGCTGTCCGGGTGCTGATGTTCAGTCACCAAACTCTATGCAGGCAATCTACAAGGAAATGGAAAAATGTGACACTTGTTCACAAAATAAATGCGGATGCCCTACAGGAGGCGCAAGTCACCTAGGAAGCCAGAGCTACCCTGATGTTCCTGACAGATACTGGGCTTCAGCTGATATCAACCGTTTAACAGACCAATGTGTTGTAGTAGGCTATCCTGATGACTTATTTAGACCAAACAGAAACGTAACAAGGGCTGAAATGGCCTCTATGGTTGTAAAAGGTTTTAACCTTGAATCTACAGCTATGACCGAAGCAGGCAACTTTAATGATGTTCCATACAGCCACTGGGCTCATGATTTCATCAATAAAGGTGTAAGCGCTGATATGCTTGCTGGCCATTCAAGTGACAAGTATTTCCCAAATAGCCATATTACAAGGGCCGAAGCTTTAACAATCATGTCAAAAGGCCTAAAATGTCCTATGGATAACTGCAAAGCCGAAGAAATTCTTGCTAAATACAGAGACGGAAACCAGGTTCCAAACTGGGCAAGAGAATGTGTAGCCAAAGCAATTGACGTTGGTGCGCTTAAAGATTCAAAATTCTCTGATTTAATCAGACCTAATGAAAACGCTACAAGGGCTGAAATTGCTTCTATGCTTCAAAATACAAGAATTGCAGGCGGTTATGATAAAAATGCAACCGAAATGACTGCAATGGGCCCTGCTAAAACAACATTTGTTGAAAAAGAAACTCCTGTTTGCATTCCAACTCTTGAACTTTCAATGAAAGACCAGGTAAATGCTAAGAATGCTAACGTTGGCGAACAGTTTGCAGCAGAAACTATCCATGAAATTACTGTTAACGGTGTAACATACCCCGCAGGAAGCCGCGTAAACGGTAAGATTACAGAAGTAATCAGACCATCAAAGTGCAACCCTGGTGCTATCAAACTTTCATTCACTGAAATTGTTGGCTGCGATGGCTGCAAACAAATCCTTCCAAAACAGGTTTTAACTGCAAAGGTTGAAAAATGTAAAGATGTTAACCCTGTTGTAAGACTTATCCAGATGCCATTCACATTTGTTGGCTCTACCCTAGGTCTTGCAGGACGTACAGTTGGCGGTGCTGCTATCGGTTTAAGTAATGCTGTTGAAGGCTTATTTGACCAGGTTGGCACAGGTACAGGCGAAATCCTCTCTGGCCAGTTTAAAGCCGGCGGCAGAAGCTATATTGATGGTATTAAGACAACCGTTAAGGCTCCTATTGATATAGTAAGAACTGCAGCTGTTGGTACAGCAGGCTTATTTAACAACACTGTTGATGAAATCGCATACGTTGTAGACGGTGCCGGCAACAGAATTACAAGGGTTAACCCGAAAGACAAGATGACTATCGCTTTTGGTAACTATGGTAAATAAGCGCTAATTGATGAGTGGAAAATAAAAAAGCCAAATAAAAAACCACAATATCAATAATAATAAAAGACTGAACTGTTTAATTTTTTAATGGTTCAGTCTTTTTTCATGGGAAGGATTTTACAAAGAGATAAAAATGTGTCATTAGTTGGCATGATTTATCTACCCGAAGTGCGGAATCAAAAGAAGCATTTTAATGAGCAAAGCCAAAGTCCCAAACCATAAACCCTGATTTATTAATAATTCATTACATAATTGACTTTTTTAAATAATTTTTCTATGCTGATAAATAATGAACAAACGTTGGTATGATGCGGATCCTGTTATAACGAATGCCATTAAGCTGATTCAAAATGCTGATGTCAGCAAAAAGAAGACTATGGTAAACTTTATAATACGTGAAGCAAAGAATCTTGGCATAGAGCTTCAAGAGGGCACTTTCGACTGTTTTTGGCACAGAAGGCAGGATGAAAACGATGATTACCTCACTGCTCTTGAATACTTTAAAGCCATGGAAGATGAAGCCAAACGCGAGCTGGCATTCAAGATAATTACAACATTTAAGAATAATTAACCAGCCCTTTTTGTGCCACAACTATAAATACTGCATTTGTTTGATGACTATATTAACAGGTCTTAATAAAATTTAGATATGAAAAAGTATTGCATCACATTAGTAATTACAATTTTAACCTTATTGTTTAACATAGCGCCAAGTCATGCCATTAAAATCGGTTTGGATGAAAATATTAAACAAACATATGTGGGCACATCAAAAGCAGGCCAAATTTTAGATGGCAGAAGCAAAAAACCGCTTTACTACACTAAAGCCCTTGTGCCATATACAATCAAGGCTCATAATAATATCCTTGTAATAAAAATCAATGGCAAATATTATAATTTAGGCACAAATTTTATAATTGTGCAAAACAAAGAACCAAAAGGCTTTCTTGCCACAAATAAAAGATGGTATAGGGGCGATATTATAATTTATAACTACAATAAAAAACTTATAGTTGTAAACAATGTTCCTCTGGAAGAATATTTAATGGGCGTTGTACCATCAGAAATGCCTCCTGCCTGGAATATTGAAGCCCATAAAGCTCAGGCAATCGCTGCAAGAAGCTACGCTATTGCAAACCTCGGTAAAAGAAAATCAATGGGATATGACCTTAAAGACACACCGCAAGACCAGACATACGGCGGCGCCAGCAGTGAAACAAGGCAAACCACAAGAGCCGTCCTTGAAACCAGGGGAATTGTTTTAACTCATGACAGAAAAATTATTCCGGCGTACTACCATGCTTCATCCGGCGGAAAGACAGTAGGCTCCGGTGCGGTTTGGGCAAAGGATTTACCGTATATAAAGTCAGTGCCGGGCTATGATGATGGTATTAGAAAAAACGGGCATGGTGTCGGAATGAGTCAGCATGGGGCTAATAACCTTGCAAATAAAGGCTATAATGCTTATCAAATATTGAATTATTTTTATAAAAACATAAAATTTTCAGTAACAAAGAATGAATATTAAAAAACCTAAATCCCTGCTAATGCAGGGATTTTTAGTGCCTTGTTTAACATCTGCTATAAATATATTTCAGGTGATTGTTGGTAATTTATCTTAAATAAAATCTCCGGTTTTTCTTGTAATGAAATGCTCCTTGTGGATAAAATTGGCGTTCAGACCGGCTTTTTAAAGTTTGCAGCCTTAAATAAATATTTTATGTATGGACGCTGGAATGAAAAGAAAACGTTTAATAAAGAAGTGTAAAATTATGCATAATTACCTAAAAAATATACCGTATAATCATTCTGTTTTTATATAATTTTGTAAGGATAACCGCTCTAATTTGAAACCACCTTTAAATCGGCTTAATCTTTTAATAAAAACTTCCCTCAAATGCTTGTTTTTTATATTTTATCCTCTAAAAAACTTGCAAAAAGCGGTTTTTCCATGTAAAATTGTGAAAAATCCTTGCAAATAAAGGATTAATGGATATAATAGTAGGAGTAAATAAAGAAAGGGGTTCAGAAATGAACAAAGAAGAATTAGTAAAAGAAGTTTCACAAGTAGCAAAATTATCACAAAAACAAACAACTGATGTAATAGCAGCACTTTTAGACACAATTGAAAAAACTGTTTCTAAAGGCAAAAAAGTAACATTAGTTGGCTTTGGTACATTTGAAGCAAGAAAACGTGCTGCAAGAGTTGGCAGAAACCCTCAAACAGGTAAAGAAATTAAAATTGCTGCAAAGACTGTTCCTGCATTCTCAGCTGGCAAAAAATTCAAAGAACTTGTAAAATAAGCTTATTGGTTTTTTATGCTGTCTGCGTTTAAATGACAGCGATAAATAAAAACTAACTAAAACCAGTTTGCAAAAAGCAAGCTGGTTTTTTAAATCAAAAAACCAAAATATGTACATTTTAAGCGCTTTATGATAAAATTGGCAAGTAGATAATAAAAAAGGAGATACAGCAATTAATAAAAACGATTACAAGGCCAAAGAATTGGTAAATGAAAAAATCAGGGCAAGAGAGGTAATGTTAATTGATAATGAAGGTGTAAATCACGGCACGGTTGCCACACCGAAAGCCCTTGAAATGGCAAAAGAAAAAGGTTTAGATTTAGTTGTTGTATCTCCAAACCAGGCTCCGCCTGTAGCAAAGATTTTAGACTGGGGCAAATATAAATACGAAACAGAAAAACGCGCAAAAGAAGCTAAGAAAAAACAACACACCGTTGATATAAAAGAAGTTAAAATGCGCTATAAAATTGATACCCATGATTATGAAGTAAGGCTTAAAAGCGCAAAAAAATTTATAGCCCAGGGAAATAAAGTAAAAGTGGTTGTAATGCTGAGAGGCCGTGAAATGCAGCACAATAAGCTTGCAATAGATTTAGCTAATAAATTTTTAGCAGATATCAATGAAGAATCTATTCTTGTTGAAAAAAAGCCGTCTCTTGAAGGAAGAAACGTGGTAATGGTGCTTGCTCCGCAAGGCTCAAAGTAGCGCTCACTTCAAACTGTCGCGTAAATTTTAGAAGTCCTTTTATTTATCTGAACCGTGCAATGTTCCGCAATTGTTTGCAGATGGCATTATTCTATGGCAGCACAATGTATGGTTGTAAAATGCCTGCATAGTTTTTCATAGGTAAATATACCCTCATTCAGCGTATTGTGGGGGTTTCTAAGTAAAAATTTCCTTTCGCCCTCTATATCTATTGGCTGTAATACATATCCATGCTGTCTTTGCGCCGATACTTCACCAGCAGGACTTGGCTCTATTTTGCTATTGCTGCAGGTAAAAACATATTTATATGGACTTTTGTCAAACATTTTATCTTTAAGTTCCTGCGCGCTCCCGTCTGTTGTTTCACTGAGGCCGAGTGTTCTAAAAACATTTTCTTTACCTCTTGTGGTGTTGTAGTGAAATTTTCCTTCTTCCAGATTGGAAAAAATGTTTTTTAATATTTTTTTTGGTAAAATTTCTGCAATTGAGCATTTTCTATCCGGATATTCTTCGGGCAGCTCGTTTAAATAACGCTTAAGTACTAACCTTGTGTATTTTGACAAATTATCTTCTTTATAATCTAACTCCAAAAGTCTCTTTAGTATTTCTTTTCGGGATATTCTAAAATTCTTATTATAAACATTTACAGTATTATCAATCATTTCCTCTCCGGCTTCAAAAAACGAACGGAAATATTCAAGTTCATCCTTCGTGTATATGTCAGAACTTGAGCTGGCGTTGGCTATTACAACAGAGTTTGTTTCCTTAAGTCTTTTGTTTAATTCTTCTACGTGGCGAAGCAAATATGAACGCACCTTGCTTGTGTCCATATGTTTCCCTCTTTCTAAATTATCCAAAAGCCTGCCATAATATTCATATTGTTCTTTTACCTTTATATCTGTTTGCTCTTTTCTATATTTTTTATGAAGTATTTCAATTGCCCTAATGCCCTCAGACGTAGATGAAGCAAAATTTTTACCTGCCTCTTTGTGAATTTTGGGCGAAATATCTTTTACAATAGTATTGTCAGGCTCTTTTTGAATAACCTGCCCATCGTCAAATTTGAATCCGCCTAAAGCAACATCCACTGTGCCATCTGGGTTTTCCCTAAACATTTCTAATAATTTATGTCTTGCATTCGGGTTTTGGTTTATACTGTCTAATGACGCTACAAGATAACAATCCCCGACTGTTGTTGATTGACAAGCTATAAATCTTTCAACCGGTGGAAACAGCTCCAGACAAGTATCTGCGGAAATAAATAGTTCTTTTATTGTGCCGTCGGGCAATTTTGTTGATATGTTTTTATTTCCTTCAATTTGGCAAACATCCCCGATTTCAATATTATTAGCTGCTTCGTCAATGCTTTTGAATTTTGGAACAAAGACTTCTTTTACATCTTTACCGGCCATATAGGCTTCAAATAGTTTATCTAAATCTGCTTCAACGTTTTTGCTAACATGTCCTGTAACATTGAAAAGTGCAGCTATTGGCAACTTTTTATCCTTAATTAAATCCAGCACCATTTCTATATTGCTTGAATTTACATCCGATGCGCCAAGTTTTTTAATAATTAAATCCGTATTTTTATCGGCCCATTTTGGCATTTGTCCAAACTGGGTATAATACAGGTGTAAATCCTTAATCCTATCCTTTGAATAATCATATAAGGATTGTATATTATTCCTGTCAAGCTCGTCTGGCACGCTGTTGCTTGTTGTTTTATTATCCAAAATACTGTTTGTAGTATAGGGGTTAGAATATTTTGAATTTATATATTTGCCGCTAAAATTTAGCACACCTGTATTCACTGAATTCATATCATTACAAAAACGCTGAGAATCATAATTTGCTACTTTGTAAAGTTTTATTAAGTAAAGCCCCGCTGCCTTAAAGATGTGGTTCTTTGTTTAGCCTGATATCAAAATTAAATTGCGCCCGCAAATGTCTCTAAAATGCCTCAAATTTATCCTGCCGCACTGGCCGCACTGTGCCCTCTTTTTTTAAAATTTCCTCAATCACGTCAGTTGCCAAAAAAAGTAAAATAATGTATAAGTTAAGCTTTTTCTTCCTTCCTCTGCCGCCTCTTAATTAAATAAGAGCTCATAATTGCAGTTAATGGCACACACGCTAAAAGCGAAATGCTGCCAACAAGTGCCGATAACACTTCTCCTGCCACATTATTCAAATTAAAAAATTTCCCAACATCAATGTTTGAAGATAATAAAACAAGCGGCATAGAGTTTCCAAGATACACAAGAATCAATGTATTTGACATTGTGCCTATAATATCGCGCCCGACATTCATTCCGGACTTAAATAATTCCATAACAGAAAGATTTTTATCCGTAACGTGAATTTCATTAATCGTACTTGCTATTGAAACAGAAACATCCATCAAAGCCCCAAGTGCTGCTATAATCATCGACGCGGCAAAAATCCCTGTGAAGTTTAAATCAGGCCTTTGCGTATATAAAAATACACTCTCTTCCCCCATAAAGCCCGTTAAATGACCCATCTTTATTGAAATTAAGGCAAGAGCTCCTGCAAATATAAGGCTTAAAACCGTTCCTAGAACCGCAGCATGGCTTTTTTGATTAAACCCTGATACAAGATACATCGTAGCCGCTGTTGATAATATAGATATAATTATAGCTGCAATCACAGGCGAAACGTTAAATAAAACAAGCGGCACAAACAGTATAAATATCAGTATTACGGTTATAATTATTGATAAAAGGCTTAAAAGTCCTTTCCTTTTTCCTATTGCAACCAAAAATGCTATAAAAATGAATGCATAAAGATAAATGGTACCTGCCCTTCTAACGTCTGTTATGTAAACCTCAACCTCATCAAGGCTTGATGGTTTCGGGTTTTTTGATTCTAAAACAAGTAAAACCCTGTCACCTTCCTTTAAAAACACTTCATAGACAGGGTTTCCGGTTAACATATTGTTTGTAACCTTTTCCTTGCCCCTAAATTCACCGGAAGTTATCTTTACGGTCACTATCTGTTTTGAAATATTTTCAGGGTTATCAGTTTTTTCTGTGTAATCATAATCTATACTTTTTACAACGCCGTCAGCTGAAATTGTATACGTATCAAAGTTTTCAGCCTCCTCATCCGCAAAAGCCATATGTAAACTGCTGGTGAAGCTGCCAATTAAAAATAATAAAAATATTATAAATATTGTTAAAAACTTTTTCATACCAATATTTTAGCGCTAAAAAGAATTTTGACATAAAGATAAGCAAGCACACTGCATATGTTCTTAATTAAAGAGAAAACCGTATGTATGGTTGGGCGCAGAATATTTAATCTTCTATTTTTGCTGCACATATAAATGTAAAATGTCTACAAAGTTCACCATATGTCATCACAACTTCATTCATGGAATTATGCGGATTTCTTACAATGAATTTTCTTTCTCCGTCAATATCAACAGCAGCAAGGGAATACATATGATTTGTGCGAATTGGAAAATCATCATTTATATTCCTGTTGCCTGCCGCAATGCTAAATACATAATTATTGACTTCATCAGACATTAATAAATCTTTTATCCTTTTTGAATTTAAATAATGGTAATTTGCTTTATCTTTATCATCTTTGACAATTTCTAAACCGGCCTTTTCAAATGTTTCAGCTATATATCCACCATGATTATAAGCCGTGTCTGATTTTTTAAGATTAAAAATATCCCAATATACCTCTTTTGGAAACGGTTCTGAGAAAATTCTTGTTTTATCATCATCGTACCTTTCAAGGCGTTCTAAATATCTTTCAATGATAAGGCTTTCATATCTTGAAATCTCGTCTTCTTTCCCTTTAAGCTCTGAAAGCTTTTTCATAAGATATTCTTTTGTAAATCTATTTACAAGGTTCCCAAGGAATAATTCATCTTCTCTCCCATCTTCTATGTATTTACAAAAATAATCCAGCTCCTCTTCTGTGTATAATTGACCATATTTAAAAATCGCGTTTTTTTCTTTGGACTTCTTCTCTATATCGCCGGGGGTTGTTGCAAACATTGAATTAAAAAATATATCATCTGAATCCGGCACTCTTTCATTGTTTTTAATTTGTTCTTTCATTTCTTGGAAAGATTCATAGCGTCCTTTAATAGAATCCTTTTTTTGTACATGTCTTTCTTCTTCATTTAAAAGCTCTATTGCCCTGAAGCCTTCGCAAGTGTATGATGTAACATCAAGATCAAGATTTCTGTTTATTGCGTCAGATACATCTTTTAGGATAACGTTTTCAGGATTTTTTTGTAAAATCTCGCCATCACGGTTTTCAAACCCGCCAAAAACAACATCCACCGTGCCATCCGGGTTTTCTCTAAACATTTCTAAAATTTTATGTCTTGCATTCGGGTTTTGCTGGATGTTATCAAGCGCTGCAAGCAGATAACAATCGCCCATAGAATGCGACTGCATTGTGACGAACCTTTCAACCGGCGGAAATAATTCAAGGTATGTTTCAGGTGTTATAAATAATTCTTCTATTGTGCCATCAGACAGTTTTGTTGATATATTTTCTTCACCTTCAATCTGGCACACATCACCAATTTCAATAGATTCTATAGCAGTATTCCTGTCTGCAAATTTTGGAACAAAAACATCTTCTACACTTTTACCCTCTGCATAGGCGCCATAAAGCTTGTCTAAATCATCATTAACGCGCCTTGAAACCTTTCCGTCCTTGTATATGCTTGTTAAAATTTCAGGCGTAAGCTTTTTATCCTTCACTAAATCTAAAATCATCTCCATATTGCTGGAGTTTACGCCACCTGCAGAAAGCTTTGATATTATTGTATCAATTTGTTTTTTGTAATATTTTTTAGCTGTTTTGCTTAAATTTCTTGTACCTAATCCATAATATTTATACAAACCCCTAATCTCTTGCCTTGAATGTTTATATATTGCGGCATCATCATTTAAATCGAGACTATCAGGCGGTGTATGCGCCTCTGTTGAACCGTTCAGAAGGCTGTTCGTTGTATATTTATTCAAATACTTTGAGTTTTGATATCCGTTAAAATAAAGATTTTTGTTATAAAAATTCACTTCCATAAGTTTTATAAAACAAAACATTAAAAAAATTGCCTAAAATGTTAAGAAATATGTTACAATCTTTTTATGCAAAATGTTTTATTTGAAAAAATACTTAAAAAACCAAAGGTAAGTATTATTATTACCTGCTTTAACCTTGCAAAATATCTGCCTGATTTAATTGAGAGTATTGAAAACCAAACCTATAAAAATTTTGAAGTAATTATCGTAAATGACGCTTCATTTGATGAAACCGAAGAATACCTTGATAATCTTATAAACGGCAATTTTATAAGCAAATTCTTTAGAAAAGTTAAAATTTCAGAAAAAAAATACAAAGTAATCCATAATGATACAAATTTGGGCCAGTTTGGCTCCTTTTTGGAAGGGCTTAAAATTGCAACCGGTGAATTTGTGTGCCTTATAGATGCTGATGACGTCCTTATGCCGGATTATTTAATGTGTCACATAATGACGCATATGAATACATCTGTCGCCTTCACATCAGCAGGCCAGTTTGAAATTGATGAAAATTCTACAGTGCACTCCCTTGTTTCCCTTGCTTCATCAGGCTATCAAAACTCTGATTTTAAGGCGCACCTGGGGGATGAAGATGAAATATTTGATATCCAAAATAAAATAAATGATTTTGATGTAAAAGTTTTAGACAATAAAAGCGTAAAATTCGGAAACTGGGCCTGGGGGCCTACAACCTCAGCCATGATGCGAAAAAGCGCTGCTGAGTTTCTTTTAAGATACCCAACCCCCAAAGATTGGAAAAAAGGTGCCGATAAAATTGCATTTACATTTTTGCACCTAATAGGCGGCTCTGCTGTAATATCAGCCCCGTTATTTGCCTACAGACGCCATAAAACAAACCTTTCAAGTGCAAACCCTGTCATTGGAAACTTTAGATACCTAAAACCTGATTGTGTCAAACTTTACGTAGGATACAATAAAAGAATACGCTTTGATATATTAAAATTCATCTTTAAAAACTATGATTATTTTGTATCAAGGTTTAACCCTCTGAATGTCAAAAAAATGATATTTGCCGTAATTTTTTCAATAGATTTTTATACGCTAAAGCGCGCATTTAAATCATTGTTTGTGAGGTAAACGCCTAAATGCCATTTATAGTAGGGAATGGCTGTGAGGCGTAATTTGTACTTTGCTAGAATGTAATTAATGCAAGCAGCTAACAAACCTCTGCGCGTTACTGTATCTTCAGAAGAGAGAGAGGGGGGTTGACTTTTTTCTCAATTCCGGCTAATCTAAAATTGTATTTTGAATTGGTCGAAGATTATGTATTTAAACCGTACGGCAGAAAAAGTCATAAAGCAGATACATAAACACTTTAAGGTATTGTTGGTAACTGGGGCAAGACAAGTGGGCAAAAGTACATTACTAAAAAAATGCTCTCCTGATATGGCATATGTCACCCTTGACAATCCTAATATACGAGAGCTTGCAATAAACGAACCGCAGCTTTTTTTGGAAAGGTACACACCCCCTCTCATCATTGATGAGATACAATATGCGCCAAATCTTTTACAATATATTAAAATGGTAACTGATGAAAGCAATTCCAAGGGACAGTATTGGCTTACGGGCTCTCAGCAGTTTAATATGATGAAAAATGTTTCAGAAAGTCTCGCCGGGCGCGTTGGCATCGTAAATCTTATGGGTTTTTCGCTTAACGAACTTAGAGCTAAACCCTATTATAATCCTTTTTTGCCAGATAAGAATGAATTAATAGAAAAAAGAAAAACATCCAAAGCATATAATCTTAAAGATATATATGAAATCATCTGGCGGGGGTCATATCCTCAAATAAATACCGATACCGGTGTTGATTGGGAGATATTCTATAGTTCATATGTCCAAACCTATATTGAACGTGATATTAAAGATTTAAATGCTGTGTCAAACGAGATGACTTTCTTAAAATTTATTAAAGTTATAGCAGCCAGAACGGGCCAGGTCATTAATTATTCTGAGGTTGCAAATGAAGTTGGAATTTCGCAACCAACAGCAAAGTCCTGGTTGTCTGTCTTAGTTTCTTCAAATATCGTTTTTTTGCTTGAACCTTACTTTAATAATATAAACAAAAGGATAATTAAAAGTCCCAAGGTTTATTTTTTAGATACGGGCTTATGCGCTTATTTAACGGGCTGGAGCAATAGCGGGGTTCTTGAAGAGGGAGCAATGTCTGGCAGCTTTTTTGAAACATTTGTTATGTCGGAAATAATAAAAAGCTATAAGCATAATGGCAAAAATCCGCCTATATATTATTATCGCGACAAAGATAAAAAAGAAATTGATGCAATAATCGAAAAAGATGGAAAATTATACCCTGTTGAAATTAAAAAAACTTCAAATCCGGATAAAGCAGCAATCAAAAATTTTTCGGTAATTCCAAAAGACAGGCTTGGTCATGGCGTTGTTGTGTGCTTGTCAAAGGAGGACTACCCGCTGAGCGCCGATGTTGATGTTATTCCAATTGGCTATATTTAAAGCATTAAATTCTTAAAAAATCTATATGCATTTTATATGTATCTATATAGCCAAAGAAAATATTTTTAACAAGATAAAGCAAAAAGGCATCCTAACATCCCATCCGTGTATGCGCCCGGATGAATTATTCAGATTATATATAAAATTTATGCCTGATAATTAAGGTTGTTCCCAACCCCCTCAGGTGCAGCCATAAACTGTGCCTTTGTTTGGGCAACATTATTAACCGTTTGAAGGTAAGCATCTTTAGTACTCAGGTTTGAAAAATCAGCATTATTTGGCGCTGAAACAGTATTATTCCCGGTAAAGCTCATTGAAGTTCTGCAGGAAATAGGTTCTATCATGGCAGACTTTCCTCCTATACAACACACATTTTTAGTTAAGCGTACATTAATATAAAACACAAAATAGATTTTTCTTGCTAAATTATATCATATTTCTTAAGAAAATGAAATAATACTTTACAAAACCGCCCAAACAGTTGAAAAAAGGGTATAAATGTTTAATTTTTGTTAACATTAGATTATTATTAAGAATATGAAGCAAAACTATATTCAAAATACACTAAAAAGAACGCCATATCTGTTTTTGCTGCCTGCAGCGCTGCTTTTGCTGCTGTTTTTTTTCATACCCTTTTTTCAAACAATGATATATAGTTTTCAGGATTATTCAACAGATATTTATAATCCCGTCTTTGGCACCCTGTCTAATTATAAGGAGCTTTATCATTCCCCTGTATTCATAAAATCTTTATTTAATACATTTTGGTTTTTGGCTCTCACCACCCCGTTTTTAGTCGTTTTTCCGCTATTTCTTGCAATTCTTATAAATCAAAAAATAAGGGGTAAAACTTTATATAAGTTAATAATTTACCTGCCTGTCGTGGTGTCAATTGTTGTTGTGGCCATTGCCTTTAAATGGCTCTATGCACCAAAAGGCCTTTTGAATTATTTTTTGGAAATCATTCATTTGCCTGCAATAGACTGGCTTTCAAGCCCGAAGGTAGCAATGGTCTCAGTTGCCCTTGTTACAATATTTAAAGGGGTTGGCTATTATATGATGATTTATCTTGCTTCCTTAATGAGCGTGCCAAGAGAATTGTATGAAGCAGCGGAAATTGACGGTGCAAGCGAATTTCAAAAACATATGACAGTAACAATTCCCCATCTTATGCCGACAATTGCCCTTGTTTCAACAATAAGCGCCATTTCAGCCCTCAAGGTTTTTGTTGAAATCTATATTATGACAAAAGGCGGTCCCCTGGATTCTACAAAGACAATCGTTTATTATATCTACGAGAGGGCCTTTGAAAACCTTGATATAGGCCTCGCATCCGCTGCGTGTGTTGTTTTGCTTGTTGTTGTTATGATATTTTCAATAATTAACATATTTTGTTTTGAAAGAAAGAAATATGGGCTGTAGTTGGTGGTTTTTGTATGGTAATAGTGCTTATAAGGTATAATAATGAAACACATTAAGGGTATTTTTATTCATATAACATTAATCATAGTGTGCTTTTTATGCCTTTTGCCCTTTTTGTGGCTTACATCAACCGCCCTTAAAGGCCCGCTTGAGAATATTTTCCAGTATCCGCCCGTCTTTATTCCGGAAGATTTTACCATTGAAAATTTTAAGATGGTATTAACCCTTGTCCCTATCGTAGGATACGCTATAAACAGCTTTATTGTGGCGTTTTTTACGGTTGTTTTGAACCTTATATTTTCAGCGCTTGCGGCTTATCCCCTTGCCAGGATGGAATTTAAGGGGAAAGATTTTGCCTTCTTTGCAATCCTTGCCACAATTATGGTCCCTTTCCAAGCTATTATGCTTCCAATCTATATAATTACCCTAAAGCTGCACTTGACCGATACTTACAGTAATTTTGCCGGCTATCTTGGCCTCATATTACCTTTTGCGGTTAATGCATTCGGCATATTCCTTCTAAGACAAGCATTTTTGGGCATTCCAAGAGAACTTGAAGAATCTGCCGTAATTGATGGCTGTAATTCATTTCAAATTTTTGCAAAGGTTCTTGTGCCCCTGATAAAGCCATCTCTGGCTGTTCTTGCCATATTTACCTTTATAGGCAGCTGGGGTGAATTTTTGTGGCCAAGCATAATCTTAACAAAAGATACACTTTTTACCCTTCCTGTCGGCATAAATAACCTGCAAGGCGCATTTAGCGCAAACTACAGGCTTGTAGCAGCAGGTTCAATGATATCAATAGTCCCGATTTTGATTTTCTTCCTTTCCCTTCAAAAATATTTTATCCAAGGCACAAATGAAGGCGCTGTAAAAGGGTAAGAACACTATATTTGTTGATTTATAACACTCGAAAGGCTGTGGGGCAGGTCTTGTCAGGCTAACAGTCTCCAAATAATTATAGTTGTATGGAATTTTTTTCTCAAATATTTTAAAATTAATGTAAAGATTGTAAAGTTTGGAGACTTCGTTAAAATTTTATGGATACCATTTTTTCACGTAATGAACTATACTGGGGCAAAGAGTTTCAGGAGTATTTAGCCGGTTTAAAGGTAGCGGTATTCGGGCTTGGTGGCGTTGGCGGCTTTGCCCTGGAAGCCTTAGCCAGAGCCGGTATCGGGTATTTTTTGATTGTAGATTTTGATACGATTTCAAAATCAAACATAAACAGGCAGCTAATAGCCCTAAATTCCACTGTGGGCCTAAAAAAAACCGATGTTTTTAAAAAAAGACTTCTTAACATTAATCCTGATATTAATGTTAAGATTTATGACGGATTTTTCACAGAAAGCGCTAAAAATGCCGTATTTTCGGGTGATTTTGCCATAAAAAAATATCCAAAGACCATAGGAGCATACAAGAATTCTTCCGATACAGTGCCCCAAAACAAGGTACAGCAAGGCTTTTTGACTGAGCCCCATTTTATTGTTGACGCCATTGATACCGTAAAATCAAAAATTGAATTAATAAAATTTGCCAAAGAAAATGATATAAAAATTATTTCATCCTTTGGTGCAGGAAACAGAATGGACGCCTCAAAGCTTTATGTGGCAGACATTTCAGACATTCGGCAGATGAATGGCAAAGATAGTTTTACAAAAAATGTACTTCATAAATTAGAAAAATATGCAGGCCTTACAAGTGGTTTAATGGCGGTTTCAAGCACTGAAAAGCCGCACAGTGAAAGGAAAATCAGGAATGTTGAAACTGTAACGCTTGAAAACGGCGATACACTTGAATTTACCAAATTTACACCGGCCTCAACCCCTATAGTGCCTGCTGTTTGCGGATATTTAATGGCAAATTATATTATAAAAATTTTTTATGAAAATTTTTTAAGCGCAAAAAGCCAAAAATCCTTATAGGGCTTGCATTTTAAGAAACTAATTCTATATAATTAATTCTCCTGTGCGATAAAAGTATGTTTAACATACGCTAAAATAATAATGTGAGTCAGCAAAACCACCTGCCATCTTTATTCGGGGTTGCGATATAAAAATTTTGGGCGGGATAAAAAAGATTTTGAGGGCTCACATTTTTTCATGCAAAAATTTGCCTGCATACGTGCAGATTTTTATTGCCCGGCTTTTAGTCATTCTCTGTTATTGCTTTTTTAATATGCGGCAAAAACACTTTATGCGTACTGCTTTTAGCCGTTTTCATGGTCTGAAACTCTTTCTGTATAAGTATTTTTCCAATTTTAAACCCTGTATTGCCCTATTATAAGTCTATTTCACGTCTATAGATATCTGTAAACCCTTGCAATAGGCATATATTTGCCGTTTTGTATTTCAGCATATAAAAAATAATTTCAAAATAAACCCTATAAAATCTTATAGCTGCTGCATTTCGGCTTTTCTGCACGTCTAAAATGCTTGTTATAAAATGTTTTTTGTCGCTTTCTATCTTTAAAAGGCCAAAAGCACTTATTCATTAGGCATTCTGAGGATACCCGATGGCTAAAATATTTGCTATTACTGTATCTTAACTTATCATTATCCGCAATAACCTGTAATAAAGCGCATTTTGGCCCTTTAATTATATCCTTGTGAGCTTTTCTTGTTCAAGTCTCATTATAAAATTCACTAAAAAATACGTAAAACCTAGGCTTTTCCAGGGTTTTGCAACAATTAATACGCGCTATATCTGTACACTTAAATGCTTTCAGGATTTTTTATTTTTAAAACCCTTGTCCCAGCCACTTTTTAAAGAATTTTACGCCCGCATTTGAGCTCTTTTCCGGGTGAAATTGCACTGCTGTGATGTTTTGAAACTCAACACTTGCGCAGAAATTTATATGATAATCAGCAAAAGAGCTTATTATATCTTGATTTTCAGGACAAACATAATAAGAATTCACAAAATAAAAATAATCATCGGAAAGAAAATAGTTGTTTTGTGTGGTTTTTATCTTATTCCAGCCTATCTGCGGGGTTTTGCCGGTTTGAAATTTTTTAACCCCGCCCTTAAAAATTCCTAAACCCCTTGTGTCGGGCGCTTCTTCGGATGTTTCAAATAACACTTGCAGCCCAAGACAAATCCCAAGAAAAATTTTGCCATCAGAAACAATGTCCTGTATAAAAGGCGCCATATTTTTGGAATTTAACTTTTCCATAGCCTGCGCAAAATGCCCTTGCCCAGGGAAAATAACCCTGTCAGCCTTTTTTATTTCAACAGGCTCATCTGTAATTTTATAAGGCACATCAAGGTAAGAGAGCATATTGCCAAGGCTTTTCACGTTTCCTGCGCCATAATCTATTATTGCAACGTTTGGTTTTTTCATATATCTAAAACCCGCTCATAGCACTAGTTATACCTGTGTCCATCCTGTTTCATACGCTCTATTACTGTGTTTAAGGCTTCATTAGATGCTACAACCGACAATCTTACATATCCTTTGCCGTTTGTGCCGAATGCATCCCCTGGAACAGCCACTATGCCTGACTTTTCAAGCAAATCAGTGCAGAATTTTTTTGCATCTTCATTATATCTTGGAGGAATTTTTATCCACAAATAAAACGTTGCCTTGGGTGTCTCAATTCCTTGCCAGCCAAGCTCTTTCAGCCCCTTGACAAAATTATCAATCTTTATTTTTAATTTTTTGTTGGCCTCTTTAATGTACTCATTGCCCTCTTTTGAATTTAGTAATTTTGCCGCAGTCAATTGCAGCGCCTTGAATATGCCTGTATCAATTGTGGACTTTAATTTTCCAAACATTGATATAATCTGGCTGTTGCCGCAAACCCAGCCGATACGCCAGCCCGTCATAGCATAGGGCTTTGAAAAGCTGTGAAATTCGACCGTTACATCCTTGGCGTTTTTCATCTGCAAAGCGCTGATTGGCCTGTCTTTTTCATCAAAATAAATTTCAGAATAAGCATTATCTGAAATTAAAATTATCTGATGTTTGATGCAAAAATCAACGCATTTTTGTAAATATTCAGCGTCAGCCGTTGCGCCAAGCGGGTTATTCGGATAATTAATTACAAGAGCCTTGATTTTATTAGGGTTTAGACCGTCTTTTTTCAGTTGTTCCAAAACCAGTTCTAAATCAGGCATATAGTTATTTTCTTTTGTGAGAGGAAGCCCAAAAGCCAAGCCCCCGGAGGCTTTTACCATCTCTCCGTATGAGGCATATCCGGGGTCTGGCACAAGAATTATATCTTTGTTTTTAATTTCTGAATTCGGGTTAATTAATTCCCTGATAAGGTTTGCTATACCTTCTTTTGAGCCGATTAAAGAAAACACTTCGCTATTCGGGTTGATATCAACGCCAAAGCGGGTTTTCATCCTTTCTGACACTGCATTTAAGAAATATTTTTCGCCCTTAGGCGTAGAATATGTGTGAATAGAAGGCTCATCAAGGCAATTTTTTAAGGTATCAATTGCAAACTGAGGTACCATATCAACCGGCGCACCCATGGATAGTGCAATCGGCTTTCTGCCCTTTGCAGTTAGCTCATCGGTTAATTCGAGCGTTCTTTGCTTGATTTGAAACATAATGTAGGTTTCAAGGGTTTGAACGCAGTCATTAAAATGGCCTTTAAAATCAATCGCAGTGTTTTCCATCTGTTTTTCCTTATCTTATATTGCAAGTTCAAAAAGAGTTCTAAACCCTGTTTTAAGGGGCTTTAGGCTTCATATCTTCCTCGAACTATGCTATATGTATGAATTATTCAACAAAAAAATTATACCATATAATTTTAAGTGCACAAATAAGCAGCACTCCACTCCTTTGTTACAAAAATTAACAATTGATTAATATATTTTGCGGCGCTAAAAATTTTTCACCTTGAAAATCTTGTCTTAAGGCTGTTCTTTGGATTTTTTTGCTTAAAATATAAAAACTCTGTTAGATAAAACTATATTCCTTAATAAAATTTACAAAGGCCTAAAACAAAGTTATAATGTTGGTTATGGATGAAGAAGAATTAAAGATTTTGGAATTAAATATTAAAGATTTGATTTCGCAAAGACAGCTGGTTGTAAGTGCCCTTATTGTGCTCATAGGCGGGGTTTGCGGTGCGCTGCTATTGCCGAATATTGCACTTAAATTTGCCCTGATTACCGTAGGCGTTTATTTTGCAATAGTTTTAATCAGGGATTTTTACAATATTAACGCAAATATTAGAAAATATTTGCGCAAAAAATAGAAGGAGATATGGATGTTTGATTTTTTGGTCATAGACCCAAGATATGACACGCCTATAAATTTTTTAACGGTTTTATTCTTGTTCGGGCTTGCTATTTGGGCCAGCATACATAATGGGACCTGGAAAAAAAGAATTAAAGAAGATGATAAGTAGCAAAGTTCAAAAATAGCGCGCCTTTTATCGTTTTTAAATGATTAACCGCACTCCGTTTTTGCTTTATAAAAAAGCTAAAAAGCCTAAACTAAAGGGGATGTGCCAAAATGGTGTAATCTCATGCAGCACTAAAGCCTTAAAATGCCCTCATATATCTTTCATAAATATTTAAAAACAGGCTGTATAATGCTTTTAACGACATATTTGCAGCCTGTTTGTATTTCTAAATTATTAAATTTTGATTACCGGATTATTTGGCATCCTCTTCGGGTGTGGCGCCTGTTCTGATTGATTCTGCACCCACTTTTGCTTTTGAACTTTTTTCTTTAAACTTTCTTACCTGACGGTCAAGTTTATCAGATACTAAATCAATGCTTGCATACATAGATTCAGCCTTTTCCTCAACCCTTATGGTGTCTCCAAGCATTTTGCAGTTAACTTCCGCAATGTGTGAATCTGCCACTGATGGGTTTTTAATAACGGTTAAAACGACGTCTATAGCTTGAATTTGATCATAGTGTGCGGCAACTTTTCCTATCTTTTCTTTAACATAGGCTTTAATCGCATCAGTGATTTCAAGGTTGCGTCCGTTTACGTGGATGTGCATAATTTGTTTTCTCCGTTTCTAGACTTGTCTTCTCGTCTCAAAATTGCCTTTGCTGAAACTATTCCGCAGGCTTTTTATTTCAGCCTCAAATTCATTAGCCTTGGGCAACTTTCTAATTATACATTATTTTTATTGGAATTTAAAGGGGAATGTTTATGAAAAGTTTAATATGGATATTTGGCACCCAGCTAAACCAGTATTTGCAGGTAAAGGTGAACATTTTGCATTTTTGAGTTATTTAGTATTTGTTGTTTTTTTCAACTTTATTTAATGCATAGGTCCACATAATAGCCATGGTGATTAAGGCTATTGTGCAAATAATGAAATTCCAATCCATAATTACCTCCCGTGCGTGATTGTTTTTATCTCTTTATCGGTACTTATAAATTTGCTTAGAAATATAAATCCGAAAAATATGCCTCCCATTGCAAGCACTATCATCTTCCACATATCAATCTCAGCAAAGAATAACCCTGCAATGCCGCTTGAAATAAGTAAAACCGCAGAAAAATAATGACCTCTGAGCGCCACTAATTCTTTAATTTGCAATTCTTCCTTTTCCATAAAATCAATTATAGCCTTATTTTAAGGTTTTTACAAGTTTTAAGCGCATTTTGTTGTATGATTAAAATTTATCCCTCAATCCTACTATGCTGCTCTATATGTTGAATATCTTGAATTTCAAGTGCATTGCGCCATTTTTACTTTATGCTCCTGTAACTATTTTGTTTTCAATATGCTGATACCTTATGAAATGATACCT
The DNA here is from genome assembly GCA_910583725.1 of uncultured Vampirovibrio sp. Lineage (GTDB taxonomy): Bacteria > Cyanobacteriota > Vampirovibrionia > Gastranaerophilales > Gastranaerophilaceae > MGBC122484. The sequence goes on along the minus strand of CAJTXZ010000021.1, from coordinate 7,107 downwards.
TATAAAGTGTTAAAAGTACTATAAATAAAGGGGTTGCGGAGCTTTTAAAAGTATGTTACAATAGTAGTAGAGAAGTTTAACACAAGTACGGCTTGGCACCTGGTATGTCAAATATATAATAGCCCTCTGGCTCTCTCGGCCCCAAGCCCAAGCCTCATAAGTACGTTAATCTAGCACTACGGCAAACAAAAGGCGGATTATAGCAAACCGCAAAAATTACAAAGAAGAATTAAGAAACTGGAGAAGAAAGAGATGTTTCCCCTAAAACCGGCATTTATCAGTCCTCATTTTGAGGATAGTTACTCTGCCTTGCGGTCAGAATATTTTTTAACGCGGCCGCCAAGGATGAAAGATTTTATATCCATAATCCTTGCAATCATAGGAATAATCATAATTTCGGGTGTATGCTATTTAACATTACTGTTAGCACACCCGATTTTTGCATATGAGGGAGATTATTCAGCCCTTAGGACAAAAGCTGAATTTTTAACCCCAAAAGAGCTTGAGGCAAAGGAATATCAGTCTTGGATTAACCATACAAATAATAAGTATAAAAACAGGCTTGTGTCCCATCCTGCAAAAGGAATAATCCACGTAAAAATGACAAAATATATAAACGGCCGCCCTGTCAAAATAAACGTTGTAGAAATAAATCCTAAGGCAAATACAAAACTTCAAATAAGGCCAAAAACCGCATCGAATGTGCTAAATAGAAAAACCGGCATAAAAAATATGGCAGGAAGCGAAAATGCAATCATTGCAATAAATGGAGGATATTTTAAGCCTCAAACCGGTGTTCCGCTTGGCACCCTTGTTATTGGTAAAAATGTTTTAACAGGGCCGATTTACAATAGGGTGGCCCTTGGTATAAACTCTGACGGCACTTTTTCTATGGAAAGAAGTACTATGGATATTCTGATTCAGGGCAAAAAAGCCCAAATAAAGGCCGATAACATTAACCAGCCAAGAATGCTTTCAACCTATACCATAATTTACACTGATAAATGGGGCCAAATGACCCCGCCTGCGCCAAAATACGGCATGGCAATGGCAATTAAAGATGGCAAAGTTATAAATTATAATTTTGGCAGTGTTGAAATTCCAAAAGGCGGTTTTGCAATTGTGGGCCCAAAACAGAATATACAGCCTCTTTTGAATGAAAAAAATATCAATTTTGATATAACAATGCCCGAAGTTTTTCAAAACAGTGAACATATAATAGGCGGCGGCCCGTACCTCGTAAAGAATGGTAATATGCATGTTGATATAAAAGAAGAAAGATTCGGCGCAATAAACGGCAGAAACCCAAGAACTGCAATAGGCTACACTAAAAATAACGAATTAATTATCGTAACAATTGACGGCAGAGAAGAAACATCAATAGGTATGACCCTTTGGGAAACATCACGTCTGATGAAAGATTTAGGGTGTGAATACGCTATGAACCTTGATGGTGGCGGCTCCAGCGTTATATATGTAAAAGGAAAGATTGAAAACAGCCCGGCACAAAAAAACGGCATTGCCCTTTCAAATTCTATCATAATAACAGAAACCAAGGACACTGAAACCGTTGCAAATGCGGGGTAGGTACGGCAAAGTGCTGCAGTGAATTTTTTATAGATGCTGGCAAATCCAATCTATATCCGCATGCTTCTGGCAGGCTGTCTATGCAAGAGGTTTGTCTCTATTTTGAAAATTTAAACACCGGCAAATTGAACAATTTTATAATTTTGATTTTATTCTGCCCTTTTCTATATGTCCAAAGCTCAAATATAAATGGTATACCCTGCTTTTTATAGCAGGCGCCGTGTTTTTTCACATCTAAAACATCAGGCAAAACTTTGTTTTCGTCAATATCTTCTAATATTTTTTCTTCATACAAAAGGGTTTTTAAGCTTGCTTGTCCCATTTTGGAATTATTTTTAATTGTATTATTATCATGCCATCTATAAGAAAATAGTATTTCATCAAGATATTTCATCTTTGAATATTTTGAAATCTGCATCATCAAAAACCAATCTTCCAATGGCGCCTCGTTTGTAAAAGGTTCAATTATTGAAAATATGGATTTTCTTATAAGATAGCCGTTTGGAATGTAGTTTCCGGTATAAATTGTGTCATATCTGCCAAATTTATCAGAGTTTAAATCAATCCTTTTTTGCTTCTTTAAATAGTCTCCAAACGTTAAGTATTTTGCGCTAGTTTTTTCGTATACAATATTTCTATCTTTATCCCAATAGCAGATTTTTCCGTTTGAATCAATTAATTCATTATTTGCGACAGCCAAGGAATAATCAGGATTTTTGTCTAAAAAATCCGCTTGTTTTGCAATAGCATTAGGTTTTGCAATATCATCGGAGGCAATTATATAAATATATTCACCGTCTGCGCTGCATAATAGCTTGTTTAGTGTCCCTGGTGTTCCTTCGTTTTCTTTTGTTTCAAAATGCACTCTTGCAAAACGCTTCTTGCATTCTTGCTCCATTTCTTTGATTTTCTGCCAGGTGGAGTCTTTTGAACCATCATCAATGACAATAAGTTCGATGTTTTTATATATCTGATTAATTATGGATTTGATCGTATCTTGAATATAATCTTGATGATTATATGCAGGAATTATCACAGAAACAAGTTTTTCCATAGCTTTGCCCCCTTTATTCTGCTTTATGTTTTCCAAAACAAATCTGTAATCTGGTGCCAAATAAATACAATTTCAAATAAAAAACAGTGTTGATGTTTTTTAAAACGGCAATCCTCATACCTCTTTTTACCCGAGTCAGTTTAAAAAGCCTGTTAAGTGGCTTATCAAATTTGTTTGTAAGCTTAATCTCGTCCAAAAAATTCCATTCATAATTTGTGTTATGATAGTCATAATCATTTTCAGGTCTTTGATACTTTTTTATTTCTAAATTAGAAAGCACCGAAGATTCCTCTTTTTTGGCATTAAAACATTGATAGACTATATCAACGTTTGTATTTGGAAACCTTCTTTTTAATACATCAACTAAATTTTTAACACTTTCTATATCAATTTCTTTGTGAATAGAAAGCACCATTAAAACATTTTCTGCCCTTTCAAGATAATCTATAAGTCTTTTGCACCTTTTCCTAAAGGTTTTTATAGCAGTGTCTTTTGCCTTATCATCATTTTTGGTTTTATAAAAATGATTAAAGTAGTAAATTTTGGTATTCATGTCCTGATACTGGCATTTGTCATTATGTTGTTTTGAACATTCGTCATCTTTTAGCTTTCTTAGCTTGTCTTTTTGCATAAATTTGCAAAAATTATTCTCAAAACCTTCTGCAATGTTGTACAGCGCATCTTCGGAGTTAAACCAAGTCCAGTCAAAAGGCAGCGCAAAATCCCTTAGGCCTCTCTTTTTTAACTGGCTTGCAGCTGAACAGTTTGCCCCAAGGGAGCAAATAAAATCATATTCGTTTTTGAGCATATCTTTTTCTTGTTCTCCTAATACAAGATTGCCTGAATGCCGATAAAATAAATTTCATTTACCAGGGCTTAAAAATATCGCAGTTCTTTTTATTTAAAATGTTGTGATGGCCAAAAGTTTGATATAGTCAGTATTTGGGCATGTAATGCTTTATGAAATGGTAAAAAAAGCTAAATATGTAAAAATTCTATACGTTGGTCTCTGTTTGTAGTATGCTGATTTTGGCTTGATGATAAAATAGCTCTTTACAAAATAAATAAATTGTTAAGACTTATTAAACAAAGTATGCATATTTCGCGCAGTCAAAGAATAAAATTTCTATAGCTTTCATCTATCCTATCTTGTTCAATTCCTATATAACGCAATGTTGTTGAAGGGTTGGAATGATTAAAGATTTTTTGAAGCATAGCTACATCCTTAAATTTTTTATAGTAATGATAGCCAAAAGTTTTTCTTAATGTGTGCGTTCCGACCTTTTCTTCAAGACCTGCTTTTTTGCAGGCATCCTTAATTATGTAATAAGCTGCAGTGCGCTCCAGCCTGTTGCCAAAAATCGTTATAAATAAAGGTTCATAAAGGTGCCGCTCCTTTGTATACTCATCAATCATTGGTTTTAATTTACTGTTAATCGGAAATTTTTTAAATTTGCGTGTCTTTTTTTCTATGATTTGAATATGGCTTTTCCCTTTGACATCTTTAACATCTAATCCCAAAATATCAGAAATTCTTAACCCGCAGTTTGTTCCTATTGTAAAAAACAACAAATTTCTCTTGCTTTTATCGGCTAAAATTTTTTCTACCCTTCTTATGTCGTTAATATTTCTAATAGGCTCTACCGTTGTCATCTTTCCTCCATTCTTATAAATATTGACAGTAAAACATTTATTTTTACCTCAAAAAATTATGTCTGCAATGAAAGATGTAATATTTTCATATTGGAGTGACACTTTTACCGTTTTTGCCCCACTGGCATTCCCCCGCAATATTACCTTGATTATGTATTGATAAATTCAAGATAGTGTGCTAAATTCATAGTTAAAAATAAGCAAAGTGGTAAAAATATGGATAAAAAGTGTCCGAAAACTCTTTGGGGCGGAAAACGGCCTTGTGCTGGCAGAAAGAAAACCTGCAGCAAAAAGATTCCGTTTAACAGAAGAATAAACGAAGATATTTTAAACATTTTAAGGCGATATGCCGCCATTCATAATACGAATGAAACCGAAGCTCTTGAAAATGCCATTTTGCTTCAAACCAATGTTTATAGACTAAAAGGAGATAAAACCATGAAAATTGCAATACCTACAGCAGGCACAAAATTATGCGCGCACTTTGGAAAATGTGAAACTTTCACATTTGTGGATGTAGATAATGAAACAAAAGAAGTTTTGAATGTAGAAGCAAAGGCGCCGGCTGAAGGTGTTTCCTGCCAATCAGCAGGATGGATAGCATCTCAAGGTGCAAATATCGTTATAGCAGGCGGTATGGGCGGACGTCCGATGATGGCTTTTGAAGAAGCCGGTGTTAAGGTTATTACAGGCTGCGCCGAGTTGCCGATTGATGAAATTGTGGCAAAATTTTTAGATAACTCTCTTGAATCAGGCGAAAATGCCTGCGGCGGCGAACATCACCATTGCCATGGCCACCAGCACGGTGAAGAAGGCCACCATTGCGGTCATCGCAACTAATTTTTGATAAGCATTTAAATGGATATCGATTGTCCATTTAAATGCTTACATTTGATTATTCAACATAATTTCTTTTTGCATTTCTGATATGCATAATACTACATCAATTGTTTGATAAACCTGTTCAGCTGTTTCGTTATCAACGTCTCTTATTGTTGTTATATTGAGTTTGTCCTTAATTTCTTTAAGTGCAGCTGACGGAGTTTCAGCATTTTTTATAATATCCCTTAAAACATCAATATCAAAGCTGAGCCTTTTTCCTTCGGGCAGTGTATCCTTAATTTCGTCTATAACCTTCAAAAATTCTTCTTTATAATTAACTTCCATTTTCTCTTTTGTGCCATAAAGCGTTTTTGCAAAAACTTTCATTTCCTGTACATAATCTTCAACACTAAAACCTTCCGGAATTTCATCTAATGGAATTTCATCTAAATCTATAGATTCAGGATTGAACTCATCCTCATCAAATTCTAAAGGGAACATTCCTGAAATATCATATGGATTGTTTATATTATGCACCCATTTATCATCACATTGGCTTACCGCCTTTATGCATTCAGCCAGCGATTCGCTTCTACCCCAGGGTGAATATGTATGATCGCAGTCAGAAAAACCAAATCTTTTAGAAAATTCCGCCCAGGTTTTGTTAGTTTTTTCTGTTGCTTCCTTTATATTATCCATGCCGATGCTGCTTGCTAGCTTAATATATCGGCTAAAATCTTCTATTCTTAGTTTGTCTGCATATTCTTTGTCAAACATTACTTTGTATTCTTCATCTGACAACCCCATCATTTTTTTCAGGATGTCTAAATAGTTTGCATAGCCCATTTTGCCCACCAGTTTGTTTGCAGTTTCGCCGGTGTCTTTATTTGATGTCTCTATAATTTTAATGCCGTTTGTTCCCTTAAAATCTTCCATTGTCTTTGATGCGTCTGTAATTTTAAGCTTTCCTTCTGGAATTTTCGGGTTGTATTTTAATATTATTGAATTATCCGGCAGTTTGACATTGTCCATAATAAAGAAATCCTGCATTTTACCGCCAAGAATATTTTCTTTAGGCGTATTATTTAATACACCCTCCATTGGCATAATAACTGCATATTTCATATGCTGCCAGCCTCTTCCAAAATCATGTTCTCTTACAGAATGATTTATTGCAAAATGAACAGTGGAGCGATATTGCATATTTTCATCAGTATCTTTTGCGGCATTTTTTGCTGTTTTAATTTCTCCGCCCTCAGGAAAAAAATCGCTCATATGCACTAAGCATAGTTTTTCAGGTGAAAGATGTTTTAAATTTTTTAAGGGCCTGGGTTTTATACTATCATCTAAAAATTGGGCATTTTCATCAATATATTTTACATTCCCCTTAAAATGCACAGTGTCTTTTTCGCCATCAATGCAAATCGGGTTTGTATTGCTAGCAAAATGTATATTTTTTAAATTTTGAATATTATAAAAATTTGTACTCTGTATCTTCATTATTATTTCCTCATTGTTTTAAAAGCCGTGAATAATTTTTGTTGTCATTATGTCATTAATTTGTTACAAAACTTATGAATAGAATATGGGGTGAACAAAAGCATTGTTAAATCTGCCTAAAATTGTCAACCTTGCCAGGAATTGTGAATATGGTTATAAACTATATAAAAAAAGGTGCTGAGGTTACAAAAAGAACAGCACCAAAAAAGTTGTTTTGTTTTATCGTTTAAAAATATTAAGTGTGTGAAGCCCGGCAAGGACAGGCGATGAGCCTGACCGATAGGGCGAGAACCGTTCTGTGGCAGGACTCCATTTAAAAAGTTGACTGAATGTCAAGTTTTTAAATGGAGCAGGCGAGTCGACAGCTTTGCTGGCGTGAGCCGTATAACAAATCTTTGATTTCCAAGAGGAGCCTTAGTGAAGGTCGAATTGTCAAGGGCGCGCCCAATAAGACCGAACGAGCCTTAGGCTCCCACAGGGATGACCCTATT
>CAJTXZ010000020.1 GCA_910583725.1 uncultured Vampirovibrio sp. | reverse complement strand
ACTTGTTTATACAGAAGGGGTGATGGATTTTCAAAAAACACTCAATGCCTTTTGGATTGTGGATAATGTCATCAGCTATATGCCAAAGGTATTACAAACCTTTAAGGATACAGAGGATACCTTTTATGTAGTAGAAATTGCTTTAAAACAAGGTAAAACAGGTTACATGGAAGTTTACCATGAGGGATATTTAGGGGATAATTACCATGAACACATCTCAGTTGCTTATCAAAAAATCCCTTTTATCGACTTACCAACTATTGTTGATGAAAAAATTACCACATACAAATTCTATTTATCGTTGCATAATCTTGACCCTTTGCAATTCATGTTGCTTTTGCCCTCTGAATATTAAAGGTTTCAAAAATTTCAAAACAGATTTATGTTTAAAGAAAGCAGGTTTTAAGGCTCTTAAATAAGAATTTCAAGCAATAAATTGAGATTCTTATTTTACTTAATAGACCTGTCTTTCTGAATGTTTGGTATTACTATTAAAAATCAACCTTTCCTCCAGTAATAGCAGGCTTTTTGGAAGTGTTTACTTCTTGAACTATTTTAGGTTGCTGAACTTCCTTGCATTGACTCATTCTTATAATATCATCAAGATTTAACACCCTATAATTAGGCTTATTTCTCACAAAATCAACACTTGCAGAAGTTAAACCGCTTGATGCAACCATGATAACTTCATCTGCTCCCCAGTCATCTTTAATACCCCATAAGGCTCTCACTGGTTCAGGTGATAATGGATATTGGTGATGTTTGCATTGAACTATTGCCCTGTAATTATCTTTCTTCAAAATAATATCAACACCGCCATCTCCTGAGCCTTTTGTAACGGTTGCTTTAAAACCGTTTAATCTAAAAACCCTTGCAACTTCATATTCAAATTGCCAACCGTCAAGAGTCCACCACCATGCCTGCTCTTGCCAATTTGATGAATTTAATCTAGTATCGGCATAAGAAAACTTTTTGTGCCACCATATACAAAAATAAATTATTCCTGCAAGAGCTAAGAATCCTGCGACTTCTGTGCTTGCTTCTGCTATACCTGCAACGATACAAAAACCAATAAAACCAACCAATAAGGATTTAAAGAGGTCACCCCAAAGGTTGAACCTGTAAATTTCTTTAAGAAATCTAAACAAGAAAAACAAAACTGCTACAATGGTTGTTATTGCCATTTTAACTAATAAATAAAAGCTTCTGTAATCACCCCGTCTTGACATTATATCCTGCCTTTTTTCTTTAAGTAGTCTTTAATTTTGATAACTTTACCATCTGGAATATCATCTGAATATTTAACATCTGAAAACTGTATAACAATTATTGCTGATAACTTCGCAAGGTCTTTAAACATTACAACATTCACTAGAACAGAACAAAGTACAGAGGTTAATATTCCCTGCTTCAATATATAAATTTCAAACAATGCAAATCCAACTGTAAAGAGTGCTACAAGTATTGTTAATAGCATTATTATTTGTAAATATAATTTGTTGTATGAATTGTTGTTGTTCATGTGGTTAAAAAGTTCTACCTTTCTCTTTTGTTTCTATCAAAATGCAATTCTAACGCTTTTCTTATAGACCTAGAACATCAATAAGGCTTAATATCCCATAACAAGCACCTGCAATAAGAATAATAAGTAATATAAAAATCTGAAATATTTTTTTGAGCCAGTTTTGTTCGTAAAAATCATTATAATAAAGTCGTTCTTTCATCATTAATCTAGCCTCCTGCCATATCTATTTGCCTGTTTCAATGGAAACTCTATCTTTTCTTCTACATTTGTCCATAGGTGAGGCATGATTTCAAACCGTTCAGCGAACTTTTGATAATCGTACCACATTTCACCATTATTTCTTGCTTGTACAATACTTTCTGCTTGTTCTTCATTGATAAAATCAAGTGTCAATAGCGCATCTTTAGTACAGTTTACTATATCAATTTTACCAATTTTTGCCTTTTGTAATAGAGTTTTACACTCTGCATTGTGTGGTTGTAACTTCAATGCTTCTTCAAAGTATTCAATAGCTTCATCAAAATCACCGTCTTGGAATGCTTCTAACCCATATTCAAAAGATTCATTAGCCTTTTTTGTCTTTTCAATTTCCTTTTGTTCCCAGTCAATTTTTTGTTTTAAATCAATATACATCCTGTTACTTGGGTCAAGTTTTACAGCTTGTTTAATTAAAGATAATCCTTTATCAAAATTCTTATTGTTAAAACATTCTTTAGCTTCTTCGTATAATTTTTCTGCGGTAATCAAATCGCTTTCTTTTTTAACTTTGTTGAGCATATCTTTGTATGCTTTTTTAGGCGATAATTCAACCACCCTATTTAAAATATCAAGAATTTTATCAAAATTTGCGTTATCAGAGTTGTATAAATTTTGTGCTTCAGAGTACAGTTTTTCAGCTTCTTGTTCGTTTTGTATTCTCTGTTGTTTATCCGTAATATTGTTCTTTAACTTTGTGTATTTTTTATCTTTAAGATATTTTAAAGCATTATTTACTTCAGTTGTAGCCTTTTCAAAGTTATTACTTTCAAAAAATCTCTTTGCCTTGTTATAATAATCATCAGTTTTTGATAGTATCTCTTGATATTCATTTTTAAAATCTTGTAACTTTGCTTGGTATTCTTCGTTATCAGGGGTAAGTTTAATAGCATTTTCTAAATTATTTATTGCGAGCACATAATCTTTATTCTTGTATGCTTGTAACGCACTTTGAAATTTATTTTTGGCTTTCGGTTCATTATTTATATGGTCTGTTAGCTCATCTTTTAACTTAACAAATTTAGAGGTATCAAGCTTCTCTTGTTTTGCTATCTTTAAGGCTTCGGTTATATGGTTAAGAGCTTGGATATAATTTTTTGACCATTTGCAGTTCAGACTTTCATTATACAGCCTATTTACTTTCGTCTTTAATTCTTGTTTTGCTTTTTCTGTTAAATCTGCATACTCCTTTTTTATCGTTTCTATTAAATCTAAGCATTCATCTTTTACATCGCTTTCTAATCTTGATAAGGTATCTAAGCAAGATAAAGTTTTCTCATAGTCTTTTTGTGCATAATGTGTCATTCCTTTAGCATAGTAATAGTAATCGATAGTTGAAATATCTGCATTATATGCTAGTTGATAATACTTTAGAGCTTCATTATATTTTCCATCCTTGTATAAATTATCAGCTCGTAAATACAGAGAATCAGTAGAATTTTTGGACTTCTTAACTGTATTAATAATGAATGATGCAAGAGTCTTTGTATATACAATTATGTATGTGAGTATTGCGCCAATCTCTTGAATGCTCAGTATGCCAGCATCACCATTGTTATTATTCGGTACAAAAAATACAATACCAAAAAAACCAATAACCCAACCTGCAAAACAATATGTGCTAAAAATTGCATATGTTATATAAATGCGTTTAAACAAATTATTTTCATTATTTATTCTAAAGAAGATATTTATTATGGCTAAAAAATTTAATATTAAAACAGGGCAATAATCTTTTTCTAATGCGTACAAAGAGACAAGAGAAATAAAACCTATAATAAAAAAACCAATAATAGACTCAATAATAGAAGTTCCATTAAAAAAGTTTTGGCTTTCAGGATTTTTCATTTTCATTATGGCACTTATAAAAAAGGCAAATAAGTAATAAACGCAAGCTAACTCTAAACCTAAGATAGCAAAAAATAGCCATGCAAGTATTTTAATAAGCAGAATTACCCATGCATATTCATAGTCATCATCCCAATTCCAACTGCATAACCAATTCCAATACTCTTTCACTCTTACACCCTTATCGTCAATAATACCGAGTTATCTTCCAACACTTCTTCTTGTGCTAACTGCATTGTAGGACTTTTAACAACCTTACTTTTGATGTTTTGTATAATATTGTACTGAACAACCTTGTTGTATTCGGTTTCTACTTTGTTAAAATATCCGTGGACTTTCTTTAAATTACATTTACCAACTATTTTAAACTCGTAATTACTGCTACCTTCCTTATAAATACTTGTATTAAAGCCATCTAATGTAAATTCAAAATTATCACCCTGCATTTTTGTATTTATACCAATGTTTTTAAGAGCTTGTTTTAAAACACTTGTATCAGTGAATATCGTAGGAAAGGTATATTCTGGTATCGGTTCGGGTTCAACGATTTTTTCTTCTTTTACTGGAGCTTCAACTCGTCTTGAATGATAAGCATTTCTTTCTTTTATAGATAAGAAAAACACTTTTTTGCCTGTTGCGCTTTCAACTTTTTTCATGTATTTTTCAACATAACTTTTATCGACATCGTTATTTATAACTGCTATAATTTCATCACCCCTGTATAACCACCAAACGCAATCATAATCATCAGAACCTATATGTGTTTTTATATAAATATATCTTCCTGTATCAATTCTTTTGTAGTCATAGCCAGCTTTGCGCATAAAGTCTTTAACTTCTGCTTCAGATTTAAACGAGGTAAAATATCTTGTTTCTTGTGATTTTACCCATGCTTCATAGGCACTATTACCCATTTTCTTGCGCTGTTGCGCCACCCAGAGTTCACCATTTATTAAATCTTGTTTTATTGACATAATTTATTACCTCTTCCCTTAAAAATCAATAGTCCTTCCGCCTCTTGCACGCTTAACGGTTTCAGTATCTTTCTTAGCTTTTGCTTTTTTCCTTACAACTTCTTCCGTTTCTTCTGGAGCATAATTGTATTGTTCATCATGTGCAGTTGCGGCTACTGCTCTTTCATTTGCCCATTCTCTAATTGCCAAAATCTGTTCTGCCTGCGTAGTAGAAAGCGGTATAGTATTTTCAATAACCTTAAACAAATCTTTTTCTTCAAGTTGTCTGTCCTCTGCAAAGGCTTCAAATAAAGCCGATACTACAACCTGTTCAATTTCAGCACCTACAAAGCCTTCTGTTGCTTGTGATAAACTATTCAATAATTCATCGCTTATATTAAAATCTTTTGAAATACTGTCTTTTAATCTTTTTTCAAGGTGAAGTTTGAATATTACTTTTCTTTCGCTAAATGTAGGTAAATCCGTAAAAAATATTTCATCAAACCTGCCTTTGCGCAACATTTCAGCAGGTAGTTTACTGATATTGTTTGCTGTTGCTATTACAAATACAGGTTTTGTTTTCTCTTGCATCCAAGTGAGGAATGTTCCAAAAACTCTGGTTGAAGTTCCGCCATCCATTTCACCACCAGAACCGCCAAAACCTTTTTCTATTTCATCAACCCAAAGTATTGAAGGTGCAACTGCTTCTGCTGTTTGTACAGCCTTTCTCATGTTTTCTTCACTGCTTCCAACAAGCCCAGAAAATATTTTACCGACATCAAGCCTTAATAAAGGTAGTTGCCACATACTGCTAATTGCTTTTGCAGTTAATGACTTACCTGTACCGCTAATTCCAGTTACTAAAACTCCCTTTGGAGCAGGTAAATTATAGTCCTTTTGCGCTTTACCAAGCCACGAGTTGTTGCGCTTAGTGAGCCACTTTTTCATATTCTCTAAACCGCCAACATCATCAATATTTATGTTTGTATTTATAAATTCAAGGATTCCTGTTTTCTTAATTACTTGACACTTTTCTTCAAGGATAATTTCTAATTCATCTTCGCTTAATTGCCCTGTTGTAACCATTGCTCTTGCAAAGGCATTTTCAGCTTCTTGTAAGGTTAAACCTTGAGCCGCTTTACATAATTTTTCTTTACCGTTATCATCAAGGTTTATACTAATTCCTGTGCCTTCGTTCATTTCCACCATCTCATTTAAGAGATTCTTTAATTCATCAAGGGTAGGTAAGTTAAAATCAACTACTGTTATATCTTTTTGCAGGTCATCAGGTAAAAGCAACGATGGTGCTGTAATAACAACATTTTTTGGAAAATCAGCATTTTTTAAAGACCCTGCAACATCTCTAACTTTTCTTATAAAATCATAGTCTGTTCTACCGCCTTTTGCACCTAAAAGGCTATGAACATCTTTTAATATAAGTATTGCAGGTTTATTAAAATCTTCAATGTAAGATAGCGCATTAATCGGGTTTTGTGCTTCATTTATATTAATCTTTTCTTGCCCATCTTCGGTATGCTTTTTTAAACCTTCCGTTGAACTCCATATAAATATTTCTCTTTTAGTTTTTATTGCTCTTGATTCAGCAATTTTTGTGATAAGTTCAACAATTCTTATTTCTTCCCAAGTAGGGATATATACAAAAGGAAATCTCGCCCTAAACAAGTTCGTCAAATATTGTTCAGTTTTCTTTATACCTTCTAATTTTTCTACTTTAGCCACCATATTATTACCTCAATTTTTACCTCATTACTTCCATTAGTTCGCTAAAATCACCCATGCCAGTCAAAACCACTTTATTATCAGGGCTTATTCTAACTTCAATCTTATTTTTGTATTCTTCAATTACTGATTTTTCGTATCTACCAGATAAAAAATAATAATTCTGATTGCTTGAACCCACCCAAGGTCTTGAATAATCGGTTTTATCTTCTTCATACCTGCCGTCTATCAGAATATCCACATACTTAATCAATTCTTGAAAATCTGCTCTATGTTCAAGGTTCTTGTATTCATACCCAGTAAAGACAATAACAGACAGTCCAAAACTTTGAACTGCCTTGCTTATCTCTGTTACAGCTTCAATTTGCTCCAATGGTTCACCGCCAAGAAAAGTTACACCTTCAACCCTGTCTTTATAGGATTTAATTAAGTTAATCAAATCATCGGTATTGTAAATTGTTCCGCTTTCTTTATCCCACATGTGAGAATTAGCACAGCCTTTACAATGCAAAGAACACCCTTGAACCCAGATAGCAAAACGAGTTCCAACACCTTCGACATCAGTTATAGGAATGTATGAATTTATCCTGATATTAGTAGCCACTTTGTTGATACCCCTCGTTATAGGTGCTGCTTTGTACGGTTTCCGTTTCGTAGTATTCTTTGGTAAACTCTGATTTTACAGTTTTTGCACCTGTTAAATTTTCTACTTCTTTAATGTATTTTATGCAGGATTTACCCTTAACACCGAGTGTTTTGGATTCAATCCTGCCATCTGGATATACTCTTATTTGAATTTGTTTAGACATATTCTTAACCTTTATTTAAAAATTGCCCCATTATGTACCATATTGGGGCAAAATCTGAAAATGGTTGCTATTATTGAAATACAAGAGGTAATTTAAAAGATAAAAATATTATTTTGACTCAAAATGAGAGCTGTTTTTTAATTGACAATAGCCTCTGTTTATCGTATTCTTGGGATTGTATAACTAAATGTATCATTTTGGTACAAACTGTTGCATATCATAATGGGGCAAAGTTCAACATTTAAAGCGTTTACAACTCAAAATTTTTGTAACTTAAATCAATCTCATCTTGTTCAATCCCGATATACATGAGCGTAATTCTTTGACTTGAGTGGTTAAAAATTTTCTGCAATACAATAGGGTCTTTAAACTGTTGATAATGGTGATAAGCAAAGCTGCGCCTAAGAGTATGTGTAGACGTATGCACTTTTATACCGTTTTCTCTGCAAGCTCTTTTGATAAATCTATAAACTTGCGAACGGTCTAGTCTTTTGCCTTGTTTTCCTAAAAATAAAGGTTCTTCAAGGCTTCTACCTTTTGTGTAATCTTTTAGAACTCGTTTTAGTTTATCGTTGATATAAAAAGTTTTTTCCTTGCCTGTTTTCTTTTCAATAATTTTGATATGAGTTTTATCGACAACATCAGATACATTCAATCGTACTATGTCGGACACACGCAAACCAGAGTTTAAACCAAGTACCCATATTACATAATCTCTTTTATTATGTAGCTTTAAATATTGTTCAACCTTAGCAATATCTTTTCTGCTTTTAATCGGTTCTGCTTTCATCTTCTACATTCCTTTCTGCAACTTTATTCGCGCTATGTTGCATGAAAAAATGTAAGTAATATTTGTACCGTTATCAAATAAGTTTCATGGTTAAAATTTTGTAAAAATGTATATTTATAACTCTTGAATTATTTGTTGGTTTGGCATACAATAATAATATGAAACAAATCTCGTATTACTACACATCTGATAACAAGTGTCCTTATCTTGACTGGTTTAACGACCTTGATACATCTATACAAGTTAGGGTAAACAAGCGAATTAAGAAGTTAAGTGAAGGTGTGTATGGCGACCATAAACTCTTGCAAAAATCTGAATTATCAGAATTGCGCATGGACTTTGGCAAGGGGTATAGAATTTACTACTATGACCTTGATGAAACAGTAGTTTTATTTCTTGCAGGTAGTGAAAAGAAAGACCAGAAAAAAGTAATACAAAAAGCAAACCAATACTTTGAAGATTATTTAGAAAGGACTAAAGACAATGGCTCTAACTCCTAAACAACAAGCATATATAAATAAAGCACCAAAATTTGACGAACACTATTGCGAAAGTTTTAAAAACCCTGAATATGTGCAAGCGTGGTTAGAAGATACTTTAAATACATTTCTAAATACTGGTAATGTTGAAGAATTTGTTGAGTGCTTAGTAGATGTTGTAAAAAATAGCAAGCGTGGTGAAATTACTCGTATAGCTAATGTTGCAGGTATCAACAGGAGTAACTTATATGATATTATGAATGGTAAAGTTACCCCACGCATTGATACCGCTTTTAAACTTATCAAAGGCTTAGGCTATAAATATGAAATTAAGTTAGAGTCTGCTTAATGGTTTTTAATTTGTCTATTACTCTTTGTTGTCTTTCTTCATCAAAGATTTTAACAATATAGTCAAGCCTTTCATGTAATACTTGTATGTAATCCCTAAAGGTATCTTCGTCTAATTGTTCATTATTTTCAATAGTATCAGATATAGCGTCAAGTTGCTCTTTGATACCTTCTACGGATTCTTCAATAATGTCAAACCTGTTAGAAATATTTTCAAAATTTTCTTCAAGTTTTTCTTCAAGGGCATTAAGTCTAGCATTAATTGTTTCATTTGAATTAGTCATTTTTGTTTTCCTTTTAATACTATTTAAATCTATTAAAATTATTCAATCTAAGCCTACTAGCATCGATTTTAAGGCTTGTTTCAACAGGTTATAATCCTTCTTTCTTTAAGGTAAAAACTTTACTATGAAATACCCTTATAACTCTTTTTCTGAAAACTGACTGAAAAAAGGAATATAAAAAATCCTTTAATCCTTTCAGATTTTCAGGTTTTACCTGTAATGGTAGATTTTATAAGGTTTTATAGCCTACAGAAGTATTTCAGATGAGTTTCAAATTCCTATTCGATAATCAAGAAGTATTTCCTTTTTATTGAATTATAGGCTACTCTACCTTTCTCTATCAAAGAATCAAGTATATTCTTGGCTTCATCAGCCTTATATAGCTTAGCAACCTTGTATGTAGAAATATTTGAAGGGGTAAATCCTTCGGCAAACTCATCATGCCTGTTATGTAACCAAGAATAAACAATATCTTCAATATTTTCAGTATTACCCGCCCTGTTGCCTGTTCCAAAAATTCTTACAACAGCAGTGTATTGTTTTATAAAGTATTTAGTAAGCTCAATACTACCCTTTAAAACATCTTCGCTTATAACATTGTTATCATATTTTCTATTGTCAACATCGTCAAAAACTTGATAAATTAGTGCTAATTTACCTGCTAGTTGTGTTGCTTTTCCATACAAAGAGGCTATATCGGGATTCTTTTTTAACTCCTGTTTCATTTCATTACTAAAATCATCAAGTAGCTTTTCATCCTCAGGACTTAAAAAATATTCTTTATTCCCCTTTGAAATCAAAATTTCACGTACTATGCCTTCAAATTTACTATACTTTTCTTTATCAAGTTTTTCAGAGCCACGATTGATGTATTTCCCGATATCTTTGTAATCGCTTGGTATAATCCAAATTAGTCGTTCAACAAAGCCATCACCTGTTTGAAGATATTTAAACATATCTTTTAAAATATTTGGCTGAATACTGCCTATTAAACTCACATGGGTTTTGGGAATTGTAAGTGTAGCCGATGTTTTTCTTAAAACAACATATTTATCACAGTTCCAAGCTGATAAATAAAATTGTCTATCAGATGAGGTTTTTCCTTTGTATTCGCCTAAGCTATTCAGCCACCCTTTAAGTTCATCGCAAGCAATCAATACCGATTTTTTGCTTTCGCTTAAAAATTTACAAACACCTTCTACGGTAGTATTTGATACTGAAATATTAATATTTGCTTGTTCTTCTGCTTTTTGCAGGGGGGCTAATATTGCTTTCATTGCAGGGCTTTTCTTCGATGAAGGTTCACCTATTAAAACTGAGAGAATACTGCTGTATATGTGCCAAGTTTCGCTAAGTGATAAGTAATAGTTAATTCCT
This sequence comes from uncultured Vampirovibrio sp., assembly GCA_910583725.1. Taxonomy (GTDB): domain Bacteria; phylum Cyanobacteriota; class Vampirovibrionia; order Gastranaerophilales; family Gastranaerophilaceae; genus MGBC122484. The sequence goes on along the minus strand of CAJTXZ010000020.1, from coordinate 47,644 downwards.
AGTGCTGCACCAAGTATTGTTATAACTGAAATAACAACATATTCAATAGGGCAATTTATATTAGCTTGTATATTTTTGATAAGTTCTCTTAAAAAAGCATTGGGAATGTTCTCTAAATCCAACGAGGGTATTGCAGTTTCATTTAAACTGCAACTGTCTTTGCTTACGCAAAAATCAGAATGGCTTGTAAGGCAACCTTGTAAACGACAATTCTGGCACAATTTGCCATTTGTAAGTCGGGCAATATCATTACAGGTTAATTCTGGTATATTGTCCTGCTCTATATATTCATTAAAAGAATTGCTTATACTTGCTAATTCATCTTTATTCAGTTCATATTCAAAGTTTAATGCTTTTGCAACGTCTGCAACTGACATATTTGACTTATAAGAGTAGAAATTAAGTGCTCTCACAATAGAGGGAGTTAATAAGTTCCCTCTATTTTTTTCTGTTCCTAATTTTTGAGCAAATATGCAGTTTTTATACAGCTTATCTAAACTAAATTCGTTTTTCATAGCCTTACTCCATATTAACCGTTTCAGGTTCTTCATTCATCACGTTTCTTAAATCAAAAATATGTAAATTCTCAACCCCCATTTCTATTTGTTTTTCAAAAAACGGCATAGGTTGAGCAGTCTGAATTATCATACCTTTATTCATTGACATAAGGTCAAGCATTCTATTGTTAATGTTTTTGCAAAAAAGTTTTTCTTCTTCTTCACTATAAACATAACCAAGAGGGTTGTTTACAACATCAAAATAAATAGTTTGAGGAGCCCAACCACCTATATCATCTATTTTATTTGTATCTATTTCAAAGCCATCATTATCATATTTTTTAAAAGGCTCATAATGTTTTCTTATTTCAAGTTCCTGTGATAATTTATTAAAGCTGAAATTGTGCCATTTAAGGTAGATAGTTTTGCCTTGCAGGTCAATCGCCCATAATAAAAGCCAGATAAACATAATTTCTTGCAAATTTTTATCAGGAGTTATGATTATATATGAATGCCCCTTTTCCATATAACGTTTCTTGCTCATAACTTTTGCTATCTTGCTACATACTTTTGGGTTATCTTTAAAAAAATTAATAAAATTCATATATCTATCAGCACCTAAGACGTAACCTAAACGGGAGAATGCTTGGAAATTTGTAGCCAAAACTTTAGCATCACCTGTAATTTTTTTATCAGGAGTGTAACTACCATTTGAAAACATAAGCCAAGGTTGAAATATATGTTTCAATGCCTTATTTCTTTCAATCACTTCTTGTATAACTTCTTTATCTGTCATAGGTTTTACCTACCTTTCTGGGGTTTGCCCCAATGTGCAGAACTACTACTATTGCTACCGCCTGCACTTTCAGTAGCGGATTTTACATTTATAAAGTATTATGCTCTTTAGCCGAATAATTTTTTATCCATCTTAATATTTGCCTCAATAGGAAGCTCATTAAGAATCTGCGTGTAGGCTTTAGATGTTGTTAATACGTTGCTGTGACCTACAGCTCGTGAAATATACTCTGTTGAAACACCTAAAAGGTGCATTATATCTACAAATTGCCCTCTTAGGTCGTGCAATCTGCAAAATTTTTCATCAAATCCGTTCATTTCAAGCAGTTTTTTAAAACGCCTTTCAACCCACTTTGCGTAGACGATATCACCATTTTGGAGTTTGAACATAAAGTCGTTTTCGCCAATATTAAAGGTTTCAATGTGCCATTTTAAAGTCTTTAGCACTTCTTCTGATATCTGTATAATGCGAGTTGATTCCTCTGTCTTTGTTCTGTCCTTTAATTCCTTTCTCGTGTATTGTTTTTCAACGTAAATTAACTTGTTTTCAAAATCAATATCTTTTGGTCTCAATGCTGAATATTCACCTAAACGCATGCCTGTTAGTGTTGCCAATATGAACAGACAATAATAATCTGGTAAGTCATTCTTGCAACTGCTGATTATCTTTTTTAACTGCCTTATAGAAAAGCGTTTACGCAGTTTTTTAGCAATCGGAACATCTTTCAGCACTGCAAAAGGATTAACAGTAATTTGTTTTTCACCTATAGCATAATTAAAGCTCCGTTTAAGTAATTTCACACAATCATTATAAATATGGGAGCTTGCTCCTTTATCGTGAAGTGCTCTTTGCCATGCTTTAATTAAAGGGTAAACAAGTCTACTAACAGGAACTTTACTAAACATTTGAAGATGGTTTTTGTTTAAACCTTTGTAATTGGAAATCGTGCCACTAGCATAATTTCCTTCATGTTCAGCGTAGTCAAGAAAATATTGTATAACATCCTCAAACACAGCATCTTTGTTTAACTCGAGTTTTCCTACCTGTTGCTTATTTAAAAGTTCTTGACCTGCCTCTAACGCTTCCTTTTTTGTCTTGAACCCAGCTTTAGTTTTCTGTTTTCTTTTGGGCTTGCCAAAGGCATCAAATTCATTAGATGGCACATCTACCACATATTCCCATGTGTACTTTTTCCTGTCTTTAGTAGTGTAGCGTTTGCGTGCTGTCGGTAATGACATCTTACACTCCCATTGCCAATACAGGTTGAATATAGCAACTTTGCTTAAAAGCTAAGATGTCATCTTCTACCCACAGTTTTTTTGTTCCTATAACTACACAGCCAATGGATTTTTCGTTGTAAAGAATCTTCCTTGCTGTGTGATATTTCAGACCTAAGATACTTGCTGAAGTCTTTAAGTCTATTAAGTGTTTGTTTCTGATGTCAATAATTATACTCATTTATACTCCTTTTCTTTTTGGTGTACAACATTATCTAAAACGATGATAACATGCAAAGAGGTACTTGTCAAGGGTTTTAGTAAATATTGACCGCTAAAAAGAGTAGAGTTGCCTTTTACTCTTTTTTGTGGTAGCTTTATGCTAAAGAGGTTAAAATGAATAAAAAAGAAAAAGAAGAATTAAAAGAAAAAGCAAAAAAAATAGTTAAGAATCTAGGCAATCTTGTCAATAAGGAAAGAAATAGCAAGGGTTGGTCGATGGCAAAACTTGCGGAAGAATCTGGAGTAAGTTCCAGTTTAATTTCAGACCTTGAAAACAAAGAAAAAAATAAAATGCCTAACATTTTTACGCTTATCGCAGTTGCAAGAGCATTAGAGTTACCAGATGAAACTTTTGCAAATGCAATTTGGGACAGTGTAGGGAAAAAGGAACCAACTAAAAGAGAAAATATCAACTATCTCAAAACTGCACTCAATGCCTATGGGTTACCTTCTAAGTATATGAATAATGTCCTTGAATATATAAATTATTTTATGGCTATTGAAAATTTATCTTCTGCTTCTGAATATTTGATGCAAGTACAAAGTCTTATTCAAGATTGTGCGAATGAATTAGACAAAAAACATGGTGATGTAATTACTGATAAAAAGTTTTTCAACAAAGAAGGAAAAGAGAGCCTTGATAAGCTTCTAAAAATAAGGGAACAGTTTGCAAAAAAATAAAATTCTTTTTTGTGAGCATTTTTGTGAGCATTTTGCCTAAATTATAAAAAAGAAAAAATTTAGATAATAAAAAAACCGCTCTATGAGCGGTTTTTAATATGGTACCCCCAAGCGAATTCGAATCGCTGTCTACACCGTGAAAGGGTGTTGTCCTAGGCCTCTAGACGATGGGGGCATAAATTCTATTTTTTTTCGTTATAAACGAACAATCCTATTATATCATTTAATTTTGAAAGTTGTCTTTGATAGCTGGCGCTTTGCTTTTCAAGATTTTTAATATTGCTTTTATATTCCTGAATAGTGTAGCTGCAGTCTTTGATTGAGCTGTTTAGGCAATCTCTAACTCTTTGAGCGTCTTGCAATACGCTTTTCATTGGAATGCCGAGAGCTTCAATAGTCTGACGGATGATTTGTGCACCTGTTTGTCTTGGCACACCGGATGGAAGCTGTGAAATCAAACGTTTTAAAACGTTTATATTGTTTGGCATTTCAAACTCTTCTGTATCATCCTCTGAATCAATTGTTAGTTTTAATTCAGGGCTTTCATCTATATCATCAGAATCAACGTTGAATACCGGTGCTGAATAATTTGAAGAATTGTCTTCAAAGCTTGCTTCAAATGTGCTGCTTGTGAATTCTTCATTTGCGGGGGTATATTCTATATTTTCATTATTATTGTTATATTCTTCAGTGGAAACTTCTGTGTTTACATCAGAATCCAAACCTTCATTTTGTTTTTTGAGTGCATCTGCTATCTTTTTTCCCATATTTTTTGGTAATTCATTTTCAGGCATTTTGCAACCCTTTCTTAATCAAATAAGTCGATAAAATTATTATAAATAAAAAATAATTTATTTCAACCACTAAATTGTAAAATTAATAGACTTTTTGGAGGATTTTTTATTTTTTGGGATGGAGTTTGGTGTGTATTTTGTTGCTATGGGGCGTAGTGCCTTTGCATTCCTAATGCAGCTTTCGCCTACGGTTATTTTGTACCCTATAGCACTAATGCTGCGATTAATCCAATGCTAATTTGCATATCATTTATATATTAAAAGGTCCCATATAAATTATGGGACCAAGTGTGTTGTGTAACGCTTCGGGATTGTGTTGTTAGGTGTTGATAATGCTTATTTAATAATTTTGTTTTTATGCGGCAATATTTAATTTTGAGCCGGCAGCATTTGTTTCATTCAGACCTTTTTCGATACTTTCTGCTCTTGAATTTACCTTGTCAAAAAGAGGGGAATTTTTTAAAATGCCAACAAAACCTGTGATTAACCCTTGTTCAACTGAACTATCCTGTATTTTTGAAGAAGGGATAAGGTAGTTTGAAGAATTTCCATTTCCAAAACTTATGTTGCTTTTAGGTGTATTATTTACGTTTAATATAGAATTTATTCTTAACATTTTATTTTCTATCCTTTTAATTTTCTTTGCTTTTTAGTGTTTGTCTAACACTTTATTTGTATACTTGTATTATGTACCTAAAAAAATCATTTGTCAACCCCTCTTTATAAAAAAAATATATCCTTGCTATGACTGCTTTTCAGCCTAAATTTTTTATCTATTCTACATATACGTTATATAAAATTGTCATTTTTACACTTTATTTTTAATACACATTATGTCCCTGAATTTTTTATCTACCCATCTGGGTAATTGTGGAACATATGTATGTGTTGTTATATATAATTAAATCTTTTTCATACTTCCAGCTATTCTTAATTCCAGACAGTTTGGGCCTATTGCAGGCCCATTTTTTTATTTTTATTATTGCCATTAGGCAAAAAAAAGGGTAATTTTACAACAAAACCCCCGCTTATTTTGATTTAAGCGGGGGTTGTTTGATATTTTTATTCTGCTAAGCCACAGCTTTAAAACAGTAATTTAGCTTTAACGGCCTTAAATACACTAGCGCTAAGGCTTTTTAGTTTATAAGGAGCTATTCTGCCTTATTTTCTTCGGCTTTTGGCGCGTCGGTTTTATTTGCAAATTCTAAAAATTCTTTTACCAGATTTTCTTTTGCTTCTGGGGCAAAAAGTTTTGAATTATCAATTTGTACCTTTTCTTTTGTTTTTGGGTTCACAAGGTATACCGTAGGGAAGCCCTGCACCTGATATTCCTGCATCAGATTTTGGTTTTCAGGGTAGTCTGCGTTTACAAATGCAACGGCGAAATTTTTCTTAATTTTTCTATCTTTGGCAACTTTGCCGAATGTTGGTGCAAACCTTTGGCAAAAGCCGCACCAGTCTGTGTAAAACCACACTATTACAGGTTTTTCAGTCTTTAGGGCCTTTTCCATATTTTGCCCTTTGTCATACTGTTTTGAGATTACAACAGGTTTATTTGAAGCATAATCTGTGTTTAATTTATAAAGTGTAAAACCGCTTAAACCTGTTGATATTAAAGATAATAAGAGCGCAATTGATGTTAAAACAACAAGCCCTTTATTGCCATTTTGACTGTTTTGCTTATTTTCATCTGACATTTTAATTTCTCCTTTTTATTTTATATTACATTATATTTTTTCTTGTGTAAAATTTGTTTACATTTAATCTGTGTCTTTGGGTATTGTTAAAATGTTTTGCCGGCCTTTTTTGACGACCGCCAGATTTTGCCTTGGCTTGGAGTCTTGTTCTATTGGTGCCAGAAAGCTCGACGCCTTTATGTTTTTGCTTAATAATCAGCCTTTGACAGCTATTAAGGCGTATTGTCCCTGTTTTTTAACAGCATATTACAAGCGGCAGGCTGGCTATTGATTACTAGGTTATCTGTGCGTTCTTTTATGCCATACAGCAGTTTTTATATTTCTTTCCGCTTCCACAGGGGCATGGTTCGTTTCGGCCGATATTTCCTGTATGTGCGGGTTTATTCTCCATCTCTTCCTCAAATCCAATCATTTTTTCAAATGTTTTTGAATTATACAACGTCATGGTTGGTGAAAACCTTTGAGCTGTGCTCCATTCAGCTTTGTAACGGCTTAAAATTTCTCTTATATCCTTAAAATTGACGCCAAGCGCTTCATTTATAAGCTCTAGAAAATTCTTATATTCTTTTGCCTTTGTGATTATTAAATTGGGGCTTACTTTTTCGGATAATAGAAAATATTTGAGACATTCTTTTGCACCTGTAATATTTTGAGTTGAATTTGTCCTTAAAATTTCATTCACGGTGCCTAAAAACGGCACTATATAAAGCCCTGAGTCTTTATCCATAAAGAATCCTATGTCATAAGTTTGTTCTGAGGCGGAAAACCCACCTATGGCATTTTTTATAAAATCTTCTTCATTATCATCCTGTTCAAAAAATCTATATTTAATCTTCGTGTTTGTATATTTTTCTTTATTAATCGGTGTATCGGCCTTATTTGACACCAGCTTGTTAAATTCATAAATAAATTCATCCGCCAAAACATTTGTCATCACAACCTCGTCTTTGGCAAAGATTTCAGTGAATTTGTCATTAAATAATTTTGTTGAGGTTTCCAGTTCCTTTAGCTTGTCTTTATTGTACATAGTCTGTGATTCGGGGTATTTTATGAGACATCTTATGCATTCTGTGTTTGCCATATGTTCTCTGAATGCACCATAGCAGTCAAATATTTCAAGGATGTAAAAAATATTGTCAATCTCTATTATTCTTGCCTTGATATAGTCATAAAGGCCTATGCCTCTTAGGTTTGACATTTTTGTTAAGGGAATTAGTTCAAAATCATTTTCGCTTGCCAAAGAGGTGCACTGGTAGGCATTTTTTAGGATTTTATTTATTTTAAATACTGAAATATAGCTTTTTCTTAGGGCGGAGATTATTTTTTGGCTTGAATCTGTAGAGTTTTTTGCGCAATAATCTAAAACACGTGTGTTATCGTCGGTTTTTTCATCCAAAATATAGTCTGAGACAAGGGCTGCAAGCTCTGAACTTTTTTCTGTATAGAGTTCGTTTTTTTCTATAAATTTTTCAAACTCTTTGCTTAAATATTCATCACTAACGGCAAAATCAATTAAATTATCCATTGTTTTGCTTATTAAATTAAGGGTTTCAACAACTGCCATTAAACTCTCCTTAAATAAATCAAATATTCTGTATTACCCTGTTTTGCGCCTTGGATGGGCGATTTTACTACACCCAGTGTTTCAAGCGACAGGTTTTTTGCAAAGTCTTTAATGTCTTCAATTATTTTATTGTGAACCTTCAAATCCTTTACTATACCGCCTTTTTGGATTTCATTCCTCTCTGCCTCAAACTGGGGCTTAATTAAGAGCACCATATGGGCATTTTTTGAGGTAAAATTTATCACATTTTGCAGAACTTTTTTTATTGAAATAAATGATAAATCCATAGACAAGAATTCTGGCATATCAGCCTCTTTTAGGGCGTTTGTGCCAAAAATTTCTTCAAATGTGCAATTCTTAACATTTATCTTTTCTAAAACCTGAACACGCGCGTCAGAGCGCAGTTTCCAGGCAATTTGCCCGTAGCCTACATCAACGGCGTAAACTTTTTTTGCACCTTCCTGCAGCATACAGTCTGTAAAACCGCCTGTGGAGGCCCCTATATCTATGCATATCTTATCTTTAAGGTTAATTTTAAATTCGTCAATTGCACCTTTTAGCTTGAGCCCACCCCTTGAAACGTATGGAATAGTCTTAATTTCAAGCTTTGCAGGGTTTTCTGGGTTAAAAAGTTTAGTCTCATCGTACATTTCGCCTGCTTTTGAAACCACAATATCGTTAATTTTGACATTTCCTGCCAAAATATTCACCTGGGCTGAGTTTTTAGAGTCAAAATATCCTTTTTCAAACAGGATTAAATCTAAGCGTTTTTTCATCTAAAACCGTCTAAGCCTTTACCATATACTGTTCTTCCTGCAGCGCCAGGCCTGAAATTTCGCTTGATACAAGGCTTACTTTTTTAACGGGGCCAATTGCTTCAAGCTCTATCATTTTTGGGGCTTGCGTTTCCTTTAAAACTCTCTGTATGTCGTTATATACGGCTTCGGGGCTGTCAAAATACAGCACAATCGGCGCTACAGAGCCTTTTAAAAAGATTAGAAGCGATGTTTTTATTTTTATGTTTTGCTGGCTAAACTGGCTTGCCATCTTTATTCTCCTTTGTGAAAATTAAATATTTTTTCGGCATTTAGCGTGGTTTGCCGCTCTACGGCTTCAAATGAGATGTCTTTTAGGCTGGCAATTTCTTTTGCTATTAAATTCAGATATTTTGGCGAATTCTCCTCGCCTCTAAAGGGGTGCGGAGTCAGGTATGGCGCATCGGTTTCAAGGACGATGTTTTCCAGTGGAATTTCTTTTACAACATCCTTCATTTTTCTTGAATTTTTAAATGTAACAACTCCGCCAATTCCAAGGTACCAGCCCAATTCCACGCACTCTTTGGCAAATTCTTTAGAGCCTGAAAAACAGTGCATTATAACTTTATTATATTTCAGGTCTTTTAAGATGTTCATAGTGTCAAGGTGCGCTTCCCTGTCGTGGATAATCACCGGCAAATCCAGTGATATTGCTATTTCTACCTGTGTTTGAAAAACTTTTTTCTGGATATCGACAAATGTTTTATCCCAATAATAATCAAGTCCAATCTCGCCTATAGCAACGATTTTCGGGTGATGGGCAAGGAGCGTCATTTTTTTTGCCACGTCGTTATTGAATTTTTGCGCCTCAGAGGGGTGCACCCCAAGAGCCCCGTAAATACAGTCATAGCGGTCAATATACTCTGTTATGGTATCAAAGGTGGAGGGCTCAACGCCAGGTATAATAATCTTTTTGACCCCGTTTGTTAAGGATTCTTCAATCTCTTTTTCGGGGTTTTCAAGCATATCTATGTGAGAATGTGTATCTATCATAGTTTTATATTAGCAAATTTTTGCTTTGGTGTATAATATATTAAGAAAGTCGGTGGATAATCGCGCAAAACTTTGTTTTGTGAGGAAAGTCCGGACATCCAAAAAGGCGTGCCGCCTGGGAAAGCCAGGTGCGTGCGAGCGTGAGGAAAGTGCCACAGAAAAGTAGAATGCTGAGTAAAGCGAGTTTTAGTGCGACTGCACTTAAACAAGCAAAACGAAGCCATAAGGTGTGTGAGCCCGTGACGGCTTGCTGAATAGCAGGGCGGACAGGGCGAAACCGTACCCGGGCGACGAGGCTTTAGCTGTTGGACGAGACTTTGGACGAGTTCTACAGATAAGGTCATCCCTTTGGGGATAGGATATCGAGACTGTGAGCCGATACCAGGCGAGCTGAGGCGAGATACCCACAGGAGCAATGCTCTAACAAAACTTAGCGATTGTGCAACGGCGGAGTAAGAGCCCACCGCCTTTATCCGTAAGGATGAAGGGCATGGTAAACCCCGGCAGGATGCAAGTTTGAGGTTGCGGCAGCGGTGCCTTTTCCCTTTCAGATTGCTTTTCGCCTGTGCGAAATGCCTGAAAGCCGCATAAGAAAACGCATTAGACAGATGATTATCTTGAAACAGAATCCGGCTTATTACCGGCTTTCTTTTTATATGCGCGTTCTCATTGATTTTTCGGGGATTTTGCAGCGTGAAAACTCTTCTAAATAGCCATCTTTGCGTTTTTGTTGTATGTTATTTATTACTATAAGCGGGTTTTGGACGTTATTTTATATGTTTACCATCTTAATACGGCTAAAAGCCTTTAGCGGCAGCGCTTTTCTACGTGCAGAAATCTGAAAAATATTGCTGTACCGGGCTTAGAGCTTTAATGATTTGAACTTTCAGTTTTATATTTTTTGTGTAGAAGGCCTGAAAGGCTTTGAGGGTATGCAATTTAAGCGTGCAATATGTGTAAAACGCTCTTGCCAATGGCATTTTCGGGTAATTTTTATTTAATAAAAACCTGCATATCAGGTTTTTTATGTTTTGAAATTTGCACGGCAAAGAGAAAAATTTTTGAAAAAAATATTTTTTTAGGCGAGGCGGGGTAAAAAAATATCCAACCTTCAAAAAATTGGAGATTGGATATTTTTGTTAAGTTTTGTAAAGTTTTTTCGAGATTTATTTTAAATTTGTTATTTCTTTTTTTACAAAAGTTTCGGAGTCTGTTGTTTGTATGTCTGCCAAATTATTTTTTATGCCGAGTGTGTGTTTTATTTCGTCTTTTTCGGGTGCTACAACCTGTTTTGCACGTGCTTTTATTTGTTTGCCTGCATTCACAAGGGTTTTTGCACTTTCTTCGCTGACATCTTGTAGGCTATCTTCCAGAAGAGTACTAATTTCTTCTTGGGTTAAAACCCCATTTGATGCTGCAGCAGGTGATTTATCGTCCAATTTTTGAAGGAAAGCTTCGCATTCTTTAATCATGGCGTCTAGGACTTCATCTGATACGCTTTCTGCTTCTTTGCCTGCATTTTGGGCTATTGCTTGTTTTGCGGCGGTTGATTTTTCAATAAAATTTTCTACTTTGTCCGTTAAATCATAGCCATAAGTTATATCGTCTATGTCAACAACGTCACTTTCTCCTATGCGCTCATTCAGCCTTTCCAACATCGCCTGTGCTGCTTCAAGTTTTTCATCTGAAATATCCGTCATTTTAGGCTTTAGGGTGCTTGTGTCAACTTTCTTAGCTGCTTTGCCAGCTTCTGCGGCTGCTTGTGCTGCCGGAGTTGTAGAAGCTTCTAATTCTTTAATTAAATCTTCACTTTGTTTAATGAGAGTGTCGAGGTCCGGGTCTTCTTCCGGCACGATGCCTAGTGCCTGCGCTGCTTTGTTTATATCTGTCGAACTATCGTTGAAAAGAGCGTTAATTTCATCTGCGGTTAAAGCTCCCTCTGAATAGGGTGTTTCATTCAAAAGAGCGTTAATTTCATCTTCGGTTAAAATGCTATCTGAATTGGGTGTTTCATTCAAAAGAGCGTTAATTTCTTCATGGCTTAAAATTTTGTCTGATTCTGTGGCTTTGTCTGTACCTTGGGCTGTATTATTGATTTTAGGTGTGGTTGTTTCTGTTTCGGTTTTAGCTGCGGCGTCTATTTTTTGCGCTGCTTGTGTTTCGGTTTTAGCTGCGGCGTTACCTGCGCCTTGGGCTGCCTGTGCGGCTTTTGCTGTGGCTGCAGCTTCTTTTGGGGTAAAACCATTTTGCTTTGCAAGACTTTTAAGTTCTAGTGCTGTCGTACCATTCTGGTCGCCAAATGCCAGATAATTCCAAAGTAGTTTGTGGTTATTCGTAGCACCATCTGTAGTGCGGTTTTCTATAAGGAATTTTACCATTTCAGGTGTAATTCCATCCTGGTTTGATTCTAAGCCTTTTATTCTGGCTATAATTCCATCATCATATAAAAATAGTGATGAGTTTGCATAATGCTTCTGAAATTCTTCATTTTCAAAAATCTTTGCTATTTCAGGGGTTGGGGCATTTTCTTGAATTAATGATTTTATTTTTTTAAGACTTTCTGCCTGACGTAGTTCTTCTAACATTTCAAATGTTTTCATATAAATGTTTTCAAGTGCTTTTCCATATTCTTCTTCCGTCTTTGCAACAATGCCTGCTGTCAAATCAGGTATTCCGTCTATATTTACAAGGAACCGCAATCCTTCTTCCGACAAGCCTGTTTTTGGGTCAACAAGGGTTTTTAGGCGTGCTGCTATTGTTTCTTCTGATAGTTTAGCTGCATTGGAGCTGTCTGCGAGAGCATCAACAAAGCCATTATCTTGCAATATTTTAGCTGTATCAGCCGGGATATTCTTTTCAATTAATTCCCTTACAAGGGGTTTGTTTGATAGGTTATAACCTCTTCTTACATCAGTGATTTGGTCTAATCTTGTGTTGGGTAATGCAAGTGAGTGAAGTATACGAATACTAGTCTCGTCATTTTGTACCAGTTTTTCAATATCTTTTGGTGTGAATTCATCAGCAAGCATTCGAATGCCTTCTACGGTTGGTTTCACTATTATTGCGCCAGGCTCACATAAATACTCTGCAAATTCAAGACCAAGTGCATCCTGCATTTCAGGGCTAAGTTTAGAGTATATTTCTTTGTATACTGTTTCAACATTTGCTTGTGACGCTTTATTTTTTAAGATTTCTTTGTGTAATTCTGCTTTTTCTTGTGATATCGGGCGTGTAAATTTTCTTCCGTTTACAGGCTCTAATGTATCAGGCTGAATTAAGACAGGTTTTTCAGGAGTGCCAGCACCTTGTGCGTTTTTAGAGGCTTCTGCTTCTTCTTTTTTACCTGGTTTTTCTGCATTTCCAGTGCCTTGTGTATCTTTGCCTTTATCAGCTGTAGAGCCTTTTACTTCTTCTTTTTTAGGAGGTTGAGGCGTTTCTGATACTCCCGGTGTTCCTGATGCGGCAGCACCTGTTACATCATTATTATTACCTGTTACGCCTTCTTTTGGTGTTGTTTCAGTATCTTTAGGAGTTGGAGAACTTGCCATTGTTTTTGATGTTATTGAGTTTGGATTTTCTTCTTCTGCTTTAGGAGTAGGAGTTAACTTATCATTGGTTTCTACATTTCCATTCTTTATATTATTATATTCTTCTATTTTTGATGGTATGAATATAGCCTTTAAACCTTCTTTTAGTTTTGTAGTTAATTTAGCATCTTCACCTGCTACTACTTTACCTTTTGATAATGCTACAATTCCTGTTATTAAAGCAGAGATAGAAGCTATTAGTGCTGTTCCTATTGCTATATTTTTCTTTTTTACTTCTTTTCCAAAAAATACTACTGTATCTTTATCTAATTGGGGTTGCATTGAAGGGCTGTCAGCAGATTGACTGCCTGATTGGGTATTAGAAATATTATTGTTATTACTGTTTTGTATAGCTGCATTATTAGTTTCTGCGGGGACTGTTCCGTTTATTTGTGCAAAGGTTTTAAGCTCACCAAAGCTAAGATTATTCATTTTATTCATTTCCATTGTAAAAATGCTCCTAAAAAATGGTTTTTTTGTATATAAAGTATATTTATATAAAAACACTAAGAAAAATAATGTTGCTAATTCCAGAGAGGGGTGAATAAAATTGTTACAAAAGTTTAACAAAATACCGGTTTCGTTATTTTGTTAAGTAAATGCAACACTTGATTTCAAAAATGTGTAAATTTGCCAATCAGGTAAAAATAATATATTATTAGGTCATATTGGGTCTAATTAGGTATTTATTATGTTTGAAAATCTTGATATTAAAATAAACAATCTAATGCTTTCAATCATCTCTGAAATAGATGAATTTAAAGGTAGTTGGAAGCTTTTAGGGCAAATGGCTCCTGAAAAACTGCAAGCATTGAAAAAAGTTGCTACTATTGAAAGCGTGGGTTCTTCAAATAGAATTGAAGGTAACAAGCTTTCAGATAAACAGGTTGAAGAACTGCTTTCAAGAATCAACAAGCAATCTTTTGCAAATCGTGATGAGGAAGAAGTTGCAGGGTATGCAAAGCTTGCCGATACAATTTTTGATGATTGGGAAGTAATTCCTCTGTCTGAAAATTATATCAAGCAACTACATAAAATTTTATTAGAATATTCTTCGAAAGATGAAAAACACAAAGGTGAATATAAAAAGATTTCAAATGCTGTTGCGGCTTACGATAACAATGGCAAAGAACTTGGAGTTGTTTTTGAAACGGTAACACCTTTTGAGACCCCGTTAAAAATGCAAGAACTTATTGATTGGACTAACAAAAATTTGGCTGATAGATTTTATCACCCATTGATTGTTATTGGAGTTTTTGTTGTTAATTTTCTTGCAATTCATCCGTTTCAGGATGGGAATGGCAGATTATCCCGTGCTTTAACTAATCTTTTATTGTTAAAATCAGGGTATTTGTATATTCCGTATAGTTCAACCGAATCAATTGTTGAAGATAATAAAGAAGGCTATTACAGGGCATTAAGGCAGACGCAAATAACTTTAAACACTTTAAATGCGGAGCCGAATTATGAACCGTGGTTAATGTTTTTCTTGAAAACTCTGCAGAAACAGAAAATAAGATTGGAGTATAAATTAGAACATATCGAAATTAAAAAACTTTCAAATCTTGATTTGCCGGAAATTTCAGCAAAAATTATGAGTGTTTTTGAAACTAAAGAGCGCGCAACCATTTCAGAGCTAGCAGAATTAACCTGTACAAATATTAATACAATCAAAAAACATCTTGCAAATTTGGTTAAAAATAATTATCTTATCAAACACGGTAAAACCCGTGGGGTTTGGTATATAAAGAAATAAATTTGGCAAGATAAATATTTTATCGTGCAGTTAACTTTTTTGAAGATTAGTTATACATTAGAATTTATAAAATTTTTGATTTCATCTAAGATATTTTTGCTGCAGGCTTCTATGTAAAACCTTAAAAGGGGCTCTGTGCCTGATTCTCTCATTAAGACCCAGCCTGTATCTTTTTTTTCATTGTTTGTTAGGAAAAATTTTATGCCATCAATATCAAGGGTGTTTTTTACGCTAAAGGGCCCGAAAGCATTGAATTTTGAGAATTTTTCCATAAGTTCTTTTTTTATGGTGTTAGAATTTAGTTTTACATCCACCCTGTCCTGATAAAAATTTGTGCCGGCAAATTCTATGATTTCTTTTTTTAGGGCACTTAGCGGTTTTTTTTGGGCACACACGGCCTCTAAGATTAATAGGTTTGCAAATATGCCGTCTTTTTCCGGGATGTGCCTTCCTGTGCTTAATCCGCCTGAATCTTCACCGGCTAAAATTGTGTCATTTTCTCTCATTTTTTCGCTGAGCCATTTAAAGCCCACGGGAGTTGTAATGGTTTCAATGTCAAGCTTTTGGGCTATAATGTCTATAATTTTACTTACGCCTACGGTTTTTATCATTTTACCTTTATGGCCCTTATTATGCAGGTATTTTAGTAATATTGCCATAATGATATTGGGGCTTACATATTCGCCGTTTTCATCTAAAACGCCGTATCTGTCTGCATCTCCGTCGTTTGCGAATGTAATATACCCCTGTTTTTTGTGTTTCATAAATTTTGCCTTAGGCTCAGGCAGATTGCCGCCAAAGTTTGGGTCATGGTATAAATTAACGGCTTCAAAATCTATATTGTTTCTTTTTAAGAGGGTGTCAAAATATCCGATGGAGGCTGAAAACAGGCCGTCATAGATAATTTTTGGGCGGGCATTTTTAATTATATTGAAGTTGATTAATTCTTCAATACGGCTAAAATATTCTTCGCTAAAGTCTTTCTTTGTGATGCTACCTTGGTTTGGGCCTTCATCTTGCGCAGAGGGCATTGGTGTGTCTATTAAAGATACTATTTTATCGGTTATTTCTTTGTTTGCAGGGCCACCGTAGTTTGGGATGAATTTTATTCCTAAATATTCTTTTGGATTATGAGAGGCCGTGAACATAACAGCACCGGCGCAATCAGGCTCTATTATTGCAGCATAGGCTATGGTTGGGGTTGGGATTACTTTTGATGATAAAAGGACGTTAAAGCCTTGATTTTTAAGGATATCTGCTGAGAATTCGGCGAATTTATCTGCCATAAACCTTGGGTCGTATCCTATCAGTACGGTTTTGTGGCTTGAGGTTTCTAAAATATAGGCTGTTATTGCTTTTGTAATCCTTTCGACGTTTTTGAATGTAAAATCGTCTGCTATTATTCCCCTGAAACCGTCTGTTCCGAATTTAATTTCTGTTGTCATATTTACCCTGATTGTATTAAAATAATATCCATGGATAATTCTATCAAAAAAATACTTTATTTGGGGCCATCCGGGTCATATTCGCAGATTGCGATGGAAGCTTTTAAGAAAAAGGCGGGTTTAAAGGCTAAGAGCCTTGATATTTCGACGATTACGGGTGTTATTCAAGAGCTTGATAAATTAGATGATGTCATTGCTGTACTTCCTATTGAAAATTCAATAGAAGGAATAGTGAGGGAAACTATTGACAAACTTATAACGACGAGTGATGAGGTAAAAATTCAGGCTGAATTAACTATTCCAATCTGCCATTGCCTTATTTCAAAGGGCAATATGGAGGATATTGAAAACATTGTGTCTATGCCGCAGGCTCTATCTCAATGCCAGACGTATATTGCGAATAATTTTAAGAAAAATATTAATGTTGTGAGCGCAAATTCTACCTCCGCTGCAACCAGTATGCTAGATGGAAAGGATGAAACCTGGGCGTCTATTGCAAATGAATTTTGTGCAAACCTTTATGGCAAAAAGGTTTTGGATAAGAATATTAATGATGTTAAGGATAATAAGACGCGTTTTATTGTACTCTCAAAGGTGGATTTAGGGCTAGGTAAGGGTGAGCGCACGTCTATTGCTTTTTCTACAAAGAATGAATCAGGCAGGCTTTTAAAGGTACTTGAAGTTTTTTATAAGCACAATTTAAATATGATTTATCTTGAAAGCCGTCCTTCAAAGAAGGTTTTTGGCGAGTATATCTTTTTTGCAGACATTGATAAGGGGTATGATGAAATAGCCCATACGCTTAATGATATTAAGCAAAAGTGTGAATATTTCAGGCTTCTTGGAAGCTATGGAGTGGTGTAGAAGGAGGACATTATGCCAGATTTTGAATATATACTTAATGGGCTCAATGCCAATGGGGATGAAGCGGAATTTTCTCTTAATGATTTTTCAGGACAGAAGATAATTTTATATTTTTATCCAAAGGACAATACATCCGGCTGCACACAGGAAGCGTGCGATTTTCGGGATAATTTAAACAGGCTTAATAAATATGCTCTACTTATTGGCGTAAGCCCTGATAGTATTAAGAGCCACAAGACATTTAGGGAAAAACAGGGGCTAAATTTTATACTTTTATCTGATGAGGAACATAAACTTGCAGAAAGCTTTGGTGTCTGGGTTGAAAAATCAATGTATGGAAGAAAATATATGGGAATTGAGCGCTCAACATTTATTATTAATGAAGATTGTCAAATTGAAAAGCAATGGCGCAAGGTGAAGGTGAAGGGCCATGTGGATGAAGTTATTGAATATTTAAGTAAGTAACTATCTTATAGCTAAGAAGAGCTTGACAAAAATGCAAGTTAGATATATGACATGGTATAATACCTAAAATACACTGTAGACAATGTTATAAAGGAATTTCAAATATGAAAAAAGTGTTTGCTTTTATATTTTTAATGATGTTTTCATTAGCATTTTTGGATGAGGCTGCTTTTGCTCATCATTATGACAGACGCCATGGAAGCGACTGCAGAGGCTGCTGGAGCAGCACAAGACGCGGCGGCGGCTTTGTGGAGGGTCAGGAAGCTGCAAGTGTGACCACGGTTTCTAATGCTAAAAAGCTTAAGGATGATTCTTATGTTGTTTTAATGGGCAATATTATATCTAAGAGCGGAAATGAAAAATATATGTTTAAAGACAGAACAGGCACAATCCAGATAGAAATAGATGATGAGGATTGGGGCGATATTCAGGCCGGGCCAAAAGACACGGTTATAATTGAAGGTGAAATTGACAGAGATTTTAATTCAGTTTCTGTAGATGTTGCAAATATAAGGTTTGCTGAATAAAATTTTGGTAATTATATACAGTTTCACACTGGCTCGTTAAATGTTTTATTTTTATTTCGTACTCCAGGTATATAAAAATATCGGTTTATGACTTTATAGGCTAAAGATAAGCCTATTGGAACACTGTTTTTATATATATCTGGAGTATTCTATTGTAAAAAAATAAACCCACCTCTTTGTATAAAACTGTATAAAATTGTATAAATTTATTGACCTTGTTTTGATAAGGTCTTGGGCGGGCTTTTTTATAAGGCGTTATTTATTTTGTGTATTTTGTGTGCAAAAAACAATTTCTGCTCTATTTTGGGCTGAATTTGGGCGCTTTGTGTAAAATGTGGTATAATAATTTTATGAAATTGATACTTTTTATATACGCATTTTTAATGAGTTATTTTATATTTGTTATGCATAATTATTTATACTTTGGCGTAACGATATTAACGATTCCTTTGCTTATTTTTGGTATTATTCAGGCTAAGAAGGCTAAAATAAAAAAATACAAAGATATGATTAAAAATGCTTTTCAGGACCCTAATTGCGAGCCGTTTTTGAATGTGAATAAGGAGCCATTATATATTCTTGAATTAATACCTGGCTTAGAAAGGGTTTTTGCGCTTAAAATTTATAATCAGAGAAGGAATGGTGCAAAAATAGCTGATTTTGTTGAATTTGCCAATGCAACCTCAATTCCTTTAAGTTATTATGAGGTTAATAAGAGGATTTTAAGGTTTTAGGTTTAAGATTTAGCTAAATTGCGCTATCAAAGCCGTGCAGGCATGGGTTTTTGTTTTGGAGCAGAGATTGTATTTGGCTTTTGCTTGGTATTGATTTAGCTGTTTTTGCAGGTATTTTATTGTAGTTAGTATGATTTTGAATGGGATAAATATTTTCTGAATATTTATTAATTTTTTGTAAATTTTTGTAACAAAATATGTGAGAGATGTCCCAGAAAATAAAGTTTTTTAAACTTTTTGCCGATGAACATGACATAAAATCTATTATAGGCAAGGAGTACAAAAAAATGGAATGGCTTTCAGCAAAGAAGAATTTAGGTGTGGGCAACACCCAGGGAGTCTCTGTTAATCCTGCTAAGCAGGAGCCGGGTAATGTTTCAGAAGAAGAAAAGAAGAACAAACTAAACCTGCAAAGCAGTGAAGATGGGCTTGTGGAGTTTGATTTTGATATGTCTTTAGATGATGAAGATGAAAATCAGGCAAATACAATGTCTTTAATGGCTGTTAAAAGCGATGCACTAAAGGGGGCTGAAACAAAACAAGATACTGAAGCAAATTTGACATCCTTAACAGATACTGCTTTAAGTGCAGCGACTCAAACAGATGATTCTGCAGGTGCAATGACTTCTGGGGATACGTTAGAAAACATAGAGCCTTCCGTTGATACTCCTGTAGATTCAGCACCTTCAACAGGTATATTAGAAAGCAATGCGCCTGTTCAGTCAGGGCAAGAGTCCGGTGATAACTTAGATATAAAGAATGAGACAAAGACTGATATTGAGGATAAAGCCGATATCAAAACTGATGATAAACAAGCTGAATCTTCTGATAATAAAACTGCAGATGATAAAACAACTCAGGTTAAGAATCCTGCAGAACACACAGCGGTTGATGAAACCAAGCAGGCTGATGATACACCGCAAACTTTTAAGGGTATAATAACCGATGCTGCTAAAATCAGGGAATATTTTGATTCTTTAACCATTGCGCAAAAACAGGCCATTCTTAAACAGGTTGGCAGTTTAGATTTGATTAATTCACTAAACGTTTTAGATAACGGCACAGCAGAATTTGCCACAAAAGACGGTGGCAAGGTGACAATGCGCTCTACGGGTGAATGTATAAAAGATTTGCCTGCGCAATCTTCTACACCAGTTTCATCAGAGCAACCAAAAGATACTTCAGGACAGCATGATGAAACCACAGTACCTGATTTATCCGGGCAGGATGCTGCTGTAAAGAATGATACACAGGTGAATACGCCTCAAAGCCAAGCACCAGAGCAGTCAAGCGGTGGCAGCGGGGATGTCGGAAACATAAATCCTGGCACTTCTAATAATGGCGGTGTGCAGACTGGCGGCTCCGTAAATCAAGCCGGCACCAGCCAGAACGGGCAGTTTAAATTGGATTCTGTAACAGGAGGCACGCATACAAGCGGTGGTACACAGGGCACGCTTGACTCATCAAATGCCCAGCTTAAGGATTTACAAGACCAGCAGAATGCGGCAAAGACTGATTTAGATAAGAATCAGGCTGATTATGACTCTACCAAAAATGATATGGAAACAGACGTATCCCAGGTTGAAGGGGAAATTTCCCAGGGCGAAAGTGATAAAACTGTAGCAGATTCTGAATTAGACAGCGCAAGTAATGAATTATCAGACGCACAGGGTGCTGCAGATGATGCGGCAGGTCAGGTAACGGCTGCCGAAGATTATGCAAATCAGGCTGATCGAATTCTGAATGAAGCTCTTGGCAGAATGCAGGATGCTCAGGGGGTTTCAGATGCTGCTGCAGCAAATAATGCACAAGTAGCAAATGAACAAGGACAAGCTCAAGCTGATGCTACAAAAGCGCAGCAGGAAGAAAATAAAGCTGCAGATGAAACAGGCAAAGCTAAGGGTAAAAAGGCTGAGACTAAGGGTGCTGCGGATGGGGCCTCAAAAAAGACTATGGCAAGTTTTAAGGTTAAAAACCAGTATCAAAAAGAGGTCCAAGAGGCTCAGGAAGAATATAACAGTGCCCAGGCTGAACAGGATGAAGATAAGGGCCTTATAGGCAAAGCTGTAGATGCTGTTAAAGGTTTTCTTTCAAAACTTGCAGATGCTGTAAGCAGTGCTGTGGATAAGCTTCGCGGTGCAGAAAAGCAGTATGAAGAAGATAAGGCTGATGAAGAAAAGAAATGGGCGCTTGATGAAGAGGCCCAGGCTGAGCTTGAACAAAAACAGGAAGAACAGGACAGGGCTTCTGAAATTTCAAAACAGGCGCAGATTATTCTTGATAGAAAAACCGGTGAAAAAGAGGTTTCAGACCAGGAATATGCAGACGCTTTGCTTGATTTAGCAGACGCTGTTATGGAGCAGGATGAAGCGTCCGGTGAATATGACAGTGCACTAGAGGCTGTTCTTGAGGCTAATGAAAACTGGCAGGTTAAGGACGGCAAGGTGACTGACGCCAAGGGCGAGGTTGTTTCTTGTGAAGATGTATGCAAAGAGCTTGAAAAATTTGTGACGGATAAGATTAAAGAAAAATCAGATACCGAAGCGTCATATGATAAGGTATTAAAAACCACTGCTGGTGCTATAAAAGGCGACAAGGACAAGATAAATTCTCTTGGAAAGCAGATAAAAGCTCTTGAAAAAGATATAAAAGAACAGGAAAAGCAAATTGCACTTGAAGAGCAGATGGCAGCACAAATAACAGCAGAAAAGAGTGCCCTTGATGCTAAAAAAGATTCAGAAGGAATTGCTGATTCAATGAAGAGGCTTTTTGGGTTTGGAAATGCAAAGGATGAAAAATCTTTTGAAGCTAAACAAAAGGCTTTGCAGGAAGCTATCCGGACTGGCACCACAAAGAATATAAATGAGGCCTACAAGGCGGTGTTTGGTGATGAGGTTATTCTTGATGAAAATGGTGAGCCCAAACTTGATAAAAATGGTGACCCTGTCAAGGTCTCAGATTTATCGGATAAAGAATTTAAAGAATATATGAAAACCGAAACAAACAAGACATTAAATGCTGCAAAACGCATTGAAAAGCTTGATAGCGGTGAATTTACATACAACGGGCAAACTCTTGGAATGGATGATATTCATACGGCACTTGACAAGCAGGTTGAGGAGCTTATCGAAGAGATGGAAAATGCCGTTGACAGCCAGGGTGTTATAAGTAAATTTGCAGGTACGGTGAATATGCTTTTTGGTTTTGGTACATCAGAAAGAGAGGCCAAGGCTCAGGTACAGCAGTATAAAGATATGCTTCAAAGGCTTCAAAATTGTAATGACGCCTCAGAGTATGCTTCATTATACAAGGCAATTACCGGCACTGATTTTTCAAGAGAAGATATTGCAAAGGCCGTTGTATACAATGAAGAATCCGGCGAAAAAGAATATGAAAAGAAAAAGACCAAAAAAGACAAAACAGACCTTGGCCAAAGTGTTAAAGGTGTGAAAAAAGCCCTCAAAGAAGCAGGCGGTGACACCGAATTACTGTCTGTTACATCTAACTCTAAGGCAAAAGAAGCAATATATGATTATCAGAATACGCAAAAAGTTGCAACGGATGCTGTGATAGGTTTAACTAATGCTGTTGTTACGACTGTTGCTGTTGCTGCAGCCCCGGTTACAGGCGGTGCTTCTTTAGCGGTTGCTGCTGGCGTCAATGCTGCTTCAAATGTCGGGTTAAATGCCATTGACAACTTTACTTCCGATTCTGACGGCGATGGGGTATGGTATAACAATTATTCCCTTGACGAAGCCGGTAAAGACGTCATAGAGGGCGGCATTGAAGGTGCAGCTTTTGTTGGCGGCGGAATGGCTGCAGCTAAAGTTGGCAAAGCAGCCGGTGCAGTTGGAGGCAAGATTGCAGCTAAAACAGGAATTACAGCAGCCTCAACTGCAGGCAAAGCCACCTTTATGCAAACTGTTAAACAAGCAGGGGTGAATGCTGCAGCCAATGCGGCAAGCGACTTTGCAGCCGGTGCAATGGCTTCCGGTATTTCATATGCCGGCGACGCCATTACAAATGAAGATGTTGATTTTGAGTTATCAACATTAGGTGAAACTATGGCAGTTGGCGGCGGAATAGCTGCAGCTACAGGGTTTGCAGTAAGAACAGCAGCCGGTGCAGTAAAAGGTGTTACATCAAAAGTTGCAGGCAGCAAAAAGCTTGCCAAAAATTTAGAAAAGGCTTTGAATAGCGGAACTGGCAAAAGCGGCGATGATGTCACTGATGTACTTTTAAACAAGGTAAAAGATGATTCTTCGCTTGTGACAAAGACTGTGGCTGATGATGGCAGCGTGGTATACAGTGTAAGTAAAAAGCAGGCAAAAAGTTTCAAAGCATTGCAGAAAAATGCCCATAAATCATATAATACGCTTACAAATGCGGGTATTTCAGAAAGCGAGGCCCTGAAAATATTAGAAAAAATGCCAAATTCAAGCACAATGCTAAGTTCTGCAAAAACGCTTGTGAAGTCAACTAAAATATTGAAAAATGCCGGTCTTTCACAGAGTGAAGCCTTAACAATGCTGGATGGACTTAGCGCAAGCCAGCAAGGCAAAGTGGCAAATGCCATAAAGGATTTCAAAAAACTTTATAATTCAGGCAATTTAACAGGACTTAGCGATGAACAATTTAAACAGGTTCTTAAGAATATAAAGGCAAAGGGCGTAAAATATAAGCCTGAAGGCCATAAAAATGTGACATCATATATTAGCGGCAAATGGTATGATGGCACAGACTATTCATTGAGCATTCATAAAGATGGCACATATACATTTCGTTCCAAAAAATGATATAAATTAGTTGATTTTTGCGAGAATGCTTTAGATGCATAATAGAGCGGTTTTTCAACTTTGAATACCGCTCTATTATTATGTTTTATGTGTTTTGAAGCTTTTTTATGCATTCTGACTGTGTTTTGGCTGTATCTGCCGCACATTGTATTCAGGGGCATTCAGCCTTAGGCAGTAACTCCTGATTTAGAGATGATTTCAGCCTCAACGTTTGATGGAACCTGCTCATATTTAGAGAATTCCATAGAGAATGTTCCACGGCCCTGAGTGTTTGACCTCAAGTCTGTAGCGTAGCCAAACATATTAGCAAGAGGTACAAGTGCTCTTACAATAACGTTTCCGGTGTTGCCTTGAGGCTCCTGGCCTTCGATTCTGCCGCGGCGTTTTGAAATATCGCCGATGATTGTACCTGTAAATTCATCAGGAATTTCAATTTCAACTTTCATCATAGGCTCTAATATACATGGTTTAGCCTTTTTGCAGCCATCCTTAATTGCCATAGAACCAGCGATTTTGAAGGCCATTTCAGAAGAGTCAACCTCATGGTAGCTGCCATCATAAAGTTCAACCTTAACGTCAATCATTGGGAAGCCAGCCATAATACCGCCTTCAAGGGCTTCTTCCATGCCTTTTCTAGCCGGTTCAATGTATTCTCTTGGAATAGCACCGCCCACGATTTTATTTTCAAATACAAATCCTGCATTCTCTTCTGCCGGTTCAATTTTGATTTTAACGTGACCGTATTGACCCTTACCACCTGACTGACGGATGAATTTAGAGTCTTGATCGGCTGTGCCTCTAATGGTTTCACGGTATGCAACCTGCGGCTTACCAATGTTTGCCTCAACTTTAAATTCACGAAGCATACGATCTACAATGATATCAAGGTGAAGTTCACCCATACCTGATATAATTGTTTGTCCGGTTTCATTGTCGGTTTTAACCTGGAATGACGGATCTTCTTCGGCCAGCTTTTGAAGGGCAATACCCATTTTATCCTGGTCTGCCTTGGTTTTGGGCTCAATAGCAACTGAAATTACAGGGGTCGGGAAGCTCATTCTTTCTAAGATAATCGGTGATTTTTCATCACAAAGAGTGTCGCCTGTTGTAGTGTCTTTTAAGCCTACAGCCGCGCAGATATCGCCTGCATAAACTTCTGAAATTTCGTTTCTTTGATCAGCGTACATCTGTACAAGCCTTGAAATACGCTCTTTTTTGCCGCTTGTAGCGTTTAATACATAAGAGCCGGATGTTAATTTTCCTGAGTAAACTCTCATGAATGTTAATCTTCCAACAAACGGGTCAGTCATTACCTTAAATGCCAGTGCTGCAAATGGTTCATCATCTGAAGAATGGCGTTCTGTCTTGGTTCCATCTTCCAATTCGCCTTCAATAGCTTTAACATCAAGAGGAGAAGGCATCAATTCAACGATTGAATCAAGAAGTAATTGAACACCTTTGTTTTTGAACGCTGTACCGCAGGTTACAGGAACGATTTTATTGTTGCAAACTGCTTTTCTAAGGCCTGCTTTTAATTCTTCAACAGTAATTGAATCAGGGTCTTCAAAGAATTTTTCCATCAGTGTATCATCTTCTGCTGCAATGGCTTCCACCAATTCATCCCTGTATTTTTTAGCTTCATCAAGCATATCGGCAGGAATATCTTCTTCTTTAATATCTGTGCCAAGGTCATTTGTGTAAATTTCAGCCTTCATTGTAAACAGGTCGATTAAACCTGTGAATTTATCTTCTGCGCCGATTGGCAGCCTGATAGGAAATGCCGGAGCACCAAGCCTATTTTTGATTTGGTCTACAACGCGGTAGAAATCTGCGCCGGTTCTGTCCATTTTATTTACAAATACCATTCTTGGAACTTCGTATCTGTTTGCTTGTCTCCAAACGGTTTCAGACTGTGACTGAACACCGCCTACTGCGCAAAATACAGCAACAACGCCATCTAATACCCTTAAAGAACGCTCAACCTCAATTGTAAAGTCAACGTGCCCGGGGGTGTCTATAACGTTGATTTGGTGGCCTTTCCACTGGGCTGTAACAGCGGCAGACTGAATAGTAATGCCTCTTTCTCTTTCCTGGTCCATAAAGTCTGTAACAGCGGCGCCATCGTGCACTTCGCCTATTTTGTGGGTTTTACCTGTGTAAAACAAAATACGCTCTGTGGTTGTGGTTTTGCCGGCGTCGATATGGGCGGCAATACCAATGTTTCTTATCTTTTCAAGTGGTGTTTTCCTTGGCATAGCTTGATTTTCCTTTTCTTTAAATAAATATATACTTATCTAAGTTATATTTTCCCATAAAAATACTCTATGGCAAGAAAAATGGAGATTTTATTAAAATTTTTGAAAATTTTTATGCTGCTTGCTTTTTATTAGCGTATGCTTCGTACAATTAGGCGAGGAATGTGATATTAAACTTATTGCAGCAATATATTTGCACAGTAAATTTTGTGCCTTTATATAGATTGTAAGCGGGTTTATAGGTAAACTAAAGATTGCTTATTAAATCCTGTATTTCGTCCGGACTCAGTATGCTAATCGGCTGTGAACTGTCAGGACTTGCATCATAACCGTTTTTTTGCAAGAATCCTTCTGCGGAACCTTCGGCTCCAGAGGCTAATTTTTGTGCGTTTTCTTCCATATAGTATTTTGCAGAGCTCAAAAGATAATCGGCATTTGTTTTATTACTATTTAACAAATAATATATAAGATTTTCACTGTATTCTTCATCGCCTGCTATACCCTTAATTACATCCAATGGCAATCCTAATTCATCGGTTAAACTTTGTGCATTCTTTAAAACTTTGTCACTAGATATATTATAGGATTCGGGACATTTTGCAAAAAACCTGCAGAACTCTTCATCAAAGATGTCAGCAGGAAGTATTTCTTTCATTTCTTTACTATGCAGTATGCCGCGTGTATGCGGAAGGTTGTGTTTAATTATCCATTTGGGGGATTTTTTGTTGCAAACTTTGTATGCTTCACCTAAAAGAGCTTCATCTCTTAAAAATTCATATATTTCTGTGTGTGTTTTTTCTGTTGTTGTAAGATAATCGGCAAGGCTATGCCCGTGATTTTGCACAATGTATTTTAGCTGGGTGGTGCTAAAATCTTCCATTAATTTTTCTGTATTTTCTTTAAGCAGGTCGAGCAAATTGCTATTATACTCGCAAGTTTCTGCTATAATTTTTGGAACGTCTGATTTTTTAATTATGCTGCGTGCTCTGAAATCCAAATCCGGATACATAAAATCTAATATATTTTTTGCTATTCTGTCAGTTTTATCTATGCCGGAATTTTCCTGTTGTATCAGCTTTTGTGCAGCCTTTTTCAGAGGTTTTACCGACATGCCTTCCTGGCCTGCAAGATAATTAAGGAATATGTCTATATCTTCTTCATTAAGCCGCACCACGGCCTCAAGCTCTTCTTCGCTAAGTTTTTCAAGCTGTGTATTTAATTTCTTTTCAAAATTAAGCCATATATTTAGTTCATCAGCTTCTTCTGCAAGAGCTAGTCTTAAATCGGCGCTTATTGCTTTCTTTACTTTGTCACTTGCATTGTTTTCTATTATCGCATTTATTTTTTCAAGATTTTGTTGAATTTTTGCTGCAGCTGCATTGTCTGAAGCATTTTTCATTCCTGTCTTTAGGCCGGCGACAATGTCTGTGTTTCCTGTTATGAGATATTGTTTAAAATCTCTGCTTGCGCTTTGCGTATTTTGAAAATCTACGCCTGTGATTTTATTGTTTAAAATTAAATCAATTTCATCCGGAGAGAAGAATGGCTTTTCTCCATTTATTAAGTTTTGTAAATTTTCGTTAATGGCACTTTGACTGATTTTTTCACCATGTTCAAAGTATTCATCTGTCAGGGCTTTTGTAAGAGAACCTGTGAAATTATTTTTATTAAAAACTTCTAAATAATCTGCTGGCAGATTTTGATTGTTAAATATTTTTGATGTGAGGCTGTTTGTTATATCGGATGTCATTTTGTTTAAAATATTTGCTGCTGCTATTCTCAAGCCTTCGACATTTGAAGAGACACTTTCGGCTCCGCATAAACATTGTGCAAGGGTATGGTTACCTGCTTTTGTGAGTATTTGAATCTCTTTAAACAAAACGCCTTCACCTAGTAATGAGTTGAGGTTTCCTAAAACTTCATCAGCGGTTATCTTTTCAGGGTCAGACATTGCCTCTGTCAAGGCTTCGCGAAATTTGGGTGCGCCAAAGAGTTCATTCAGGTTATCTGTGGCCATTTTATCGTCATTAAGTATATTGTCGACAGCTTGTTCTGGGGTAATTTTCGGCCCAAGATTTCCTGTTGCTGGTATATCTAAATTATTTGGGTCTTTTACTGAACTGTCCTCTAAGCCTTGTGTGCTTTGTTCTATAGGAGTGCCGCTTTCTATTTGGGGCACACCTTGTCCTTGCTGTGTGCTACTTTCTTTGGCAGCGTCTTGCAGGGTTTTTCCTGTATTAGCAGGATTATTTCCGCTTAAGGACGAATTTTCCTGTCTGCTGCTGTCTTGTTTACTTAAACTGTCTGTTCTCCCTGCGTTTTCCCCGGCATTCGTGTCTTCGATTTTGGGTGGGACGGTGGAGTCTGTTTTTTCGATTATGACCGGTTGCTCTACTTGATGTTGTGTGCCTGCACCTGATTCTTTTGTTTCGGGTTGTTTGGATGTATCGTTTTTATTTCCTGCGCCTAGCGTTTTAGATTCAACAGTACTATTTGCATTTTGTCCTTCTGCTTCTGTAGGTGTTTTCGAGGTTTTATTACCCTTGTCCATTGCTTCTGCTTTTCTTTTTGTGCCGGCGTCTTCTTGTGTGCTATTGCCTGTTCTTTCTTTTGGTGGAGGGGTAACAGACTTAACAGGCGCGCCTGATGCTGCGGTGCCTTTATCACCCGTTTTGTCGGGCTGAGGCGTTTCAGGTTTTCCGTTATCATTTGCATTAACACTGCTGTTATTATCAGGTGTTATCTTTCCTTTTTTTGCATCCTTAAACTTTGTTTTTCCATCTGTTGTAAACATTGCTTTTAGGCCTTCTTTTATTTTTTGGCCTAATTTAGCATTATCATTATTATCATATTTTAATATTACATTTCCTTTATATGCAGCACGAAGTAATGTACCAATTATTGATATACTTCCCAGTATTCCTGCACCTATTGCTAATTTTTTCTTTTCTACATCTTTTCCAAAGAGTGTAACAGTATCTTTTTGGAGTTGTTTTTGCATTTTAGGGCCGGACTGCTTGCTTGTATTTGCGGCAGAGGCGTCAGTTTGTGTTTTTATTGTGCTATCTGATGAGGGTTTATTGTTAATAGTGTTGTTTTGTGTAGGCATTGCATTAGCCTGACTATAGCCTATTCCCGTTGAATTATTCATTTAAAATGCTCCAAATGGTTTTTATGTATATTTATAAAAACTTGGGAAGGATTTTTTTTGCCATGAATGGATTGTTGAGCTTAATAAAAATTTACAATAACAACTAAAGGTGCTATAGATTATATTAAATCCGGGCGGCGAATTTTAGTTCTTAAGAGGCTTTGTGCTTTTCTGAATTTTTCTATTTCAGCGTGGTTGCCGTCTAAAAGGACATCCGGCACTTTCATTCCTCTGTATTCCCTTGGTTTTGTGTATTGCGGGTGTTCCAGCCTGCCGTTCATTATATCGGAAAAAGAATCGTTTTTTGAGGATTCTTCTTTGTTTAAAAAACCGTCAAGGTGTCTTGAAACACTGTCCATAATGCAGAGGGCGCCAAGCTCTCCACCTGTTAAGATGTAGTCCCCGAGTGAAATTTCTCTTGGTTTAAGGCCAAGTCTTATTCTTTCATCAAAGCCCTCATATCTGCCGCAAAGGAGAATTAGCTGGCTTTTTTTGGATAGTTCAATGGATATTTTCTGATTATATGGTTCTCCTTGGGGGGTGAGCATTATAAATTCAGAATTTTCAAGCTTTGTGATACTTTCGTAAGCCTCAAATACAGGCGGGGCCATTAATACCATCCCGGATGAGCCGCCATAAGGCGTATCGTCTACTTTTTTGTGCTTATCATGGGTAAAATCCCGCGGGTTTATTGTGTTTACTGTGATTATGCCTTTTTCCATTCCTCTTTTCATTATTGAATAAGAGCAGTAATCTTTAATTATGCCGCCAAAGAGGGTGATAACATCGTATTGCATTATAAAAGGCCCTCAATTGGCTTTATTATTACTTTTTTGCCTTTGATATCGACAATAGGGACTAATTCTTTTGCAAAGGGGATAAGGATTTCGTTGCCTTCCTTGGGCTTTATACACAGAATATCATTGCCTGAGGAGGTTTTTACGTCTGAAATTATGCCGATTAAATCTTCGTTGTTATCAAAGGCATTTAGTCCGATTAAATCTTCAATTAAAAATTCATCGTCAGAGAGGGATTTTTGGGCGGTTTCTTTATCTATATAAATATTTAAGCCTTTGTATGGCAAAAGTTCATCGATTGAATTTATTTCTTTAAATTTTATGAGTGCGGCTTTTTTGTGAAATTTAATACTTTCCACCGTGAATTCAAATTTTTTGCCGTCCTTTTTTATGTAAACTTTTGTTAAGTTTTTAATCGTGTCAGAATTTGAGTATCCTACCTTTGCAATACCCAAAATTCCGTGAAAATTTAAGATTTTTCCTATTGATATAAAATTATTGTGCATCAGCTAAAATTTTACCATAAAAATCATATACTGATGTATTAAAATATTGGCTGTATAGCGGGTTTTTTCCATAATCATCGTATACTATTGATTTTGTTAGTATTCCTTTGTCAAAGAGGAATACACAGCTTGGTCTTTTAGCATTGTCTTCATATGCTGCAATTGCTCTTAGCATACCGTCTTTATCATTAAAGACACCTAGCTTTGTAGCTAAGTCGTTTTTGCTTAACAATACTGTGTCTGG
Organism: uncultured Vampirovibrio sp.; assembly: GCA_910583725.1. GTDB lineage: Bacteria > Cyanobacteriota > Vampirovibrionia > Gastranaerophilales > Gastranaerophilaceae > MGBC122484. The sequence goes on along the minus strand of CAJTXZ010000020.1, from coordinate 17,181 downwards.
CAAGGTTTCAAAGAATTCCTCGGAAGGCTCCATTTGCAGTAATTTTGAGTCTTTAATGTCTTGGAGTGCTTTCTTATGTTTAAGAGCGGGTGTTAAATCTTCAAATCCTTTTTTGTTTACTGTGTAGATTGAACCTTTGCTTCCTGGGATAGAAACTTTACCGTCTTTTATTTTTACAAAACCTGCTCTGGATCCGTATCCGTGCGGGATTAATTTCATTTCTCTTGCTTTACTGTTTCCATCTACCCTTAGTTCAAGCAGGGGTCTTTCATTTTTGCTCATAAGGGTTATTATTGCACCATCTTTTAGTATTGTTCTAACTTGCTGGACATTTTTTGGAGTAGAGCCCTCTGGCGCAAATTTACTGTGAACACTAAATTGTACTGCAGGTTTGGTTACCGGTATTGGTTTGTTATCTTTGTCTACGCCTTTGGTTATAAGGTTTCCTGCTGCATCCCAAAGCTCAACCTGCACAACTTCCTCAATGGCTGGTGTATTATTTGACGGGCTCATCCACTTTACTGTTTTTACTTCATCTCGGTAGATTGTTGTATTTTTTACATGTGGTTTTGCAACAAGATTGTTATTATTGTCAAATACGGCTTCGTATTGTTCAAGAGTTTTGGTGCCGTCTGCATTATTTGTTATTTTGGTATTAATTACAGAGCCTTTTGGCGCTTTTTTATATAGCGTGATGGTGTTTGGGGTCAATCTGTTACCTATTTGTACATAATCTTCATTAACTTTTGAAATGTGTCCATCTTCGTAAAGTTTTGTAAATTGCGGTATTTTATCGTTAAAATGAGCGTAATGGCGTGCCTTACTTAGGATTCCATTCTCGTAGCGGAGTTCTGTTTTGCCATATTGCTTATTTATTATACCAACTGCGCCTCCGGGAAGAGGATAAGGCGTGCCGTTTATGCCGTTTGCCATGACAATAACGGAATCTGTCAATGGCTTTCCGTCTGTGCCCAGTACTCTTTTTGACTCGTCAAATTTCAAGCCGTCAATAACTTTATTGCCTATCCTGAATAAATTTTTAGGTTCTTCATTAGTCTTAACAGGCTCAGTAGGTTGATGTTCAACAACAATTTTAGGTCTTAGCTGTTCGGTTTCTGTAAATTCTATCTTTGGCGGCTGCCTTTTTTGCTTGCTTCTGCGTTTTATTGCGCCGAGTGTGTAATTAAATTCATCGGCTGACTTTTCTGTTTGTTGTGTTATGTCTGCTTTTGGAAAAGTATCTGCTTCATCTATTACAGCTGCAGCTGTTTCTGTTTGTTGCGATTCTATGACTTCTTCTATTGCGGAACTATCATTTTTTTGGCCGGATATTTCTTCAAACTCTTTTAGAACGTCAAGGTCTGCAGATTTGTTATCGGGCATTTCCTGCAGCTCTTGGGATACAGCTTCATTGCCGGTCTCATTATGTGTCTGTTCTTGTATTTTTTTGTTAATCGTCTCTTTTTCCTGTGCCATAAGGCCGGTGTCATTTTTTTGGTATGGAATATCGTCAACAGGCGCTTTAGAATTTTTTCTATCAGCTAATTGCTTCATCACATCTTCAATACTGATAGTTCCTTCGCCTTGTGCTTCAATAGATTCGCCCTCAGCTAGCTGTTCGGTTTTTGCTTCATTTTGCATGGCTTTGTCATCTGGATGTTTTGATAAAGCCATGTTATCAGCAGCGGATGTTTGTTTGATTGCAGATTCAGGTTTTTGAAGCGCTGCATCAGCGGGTTTTATTGTCTCAATAGGTAAAATTTCATCAGCATCCGATACTTGTTCATTTGCAGCTTCAATAACAGACTGTCCGTCATTTTGTGCCCCATTAGTGCTTTGTATTGAGGAGCTGTCGTCAATCGGTTGCGGGTTTTCGGTTATTTTTTCTTCGGGGTTAAGCGTTTTTTGTTTAGTTGCTGTATCTTGGGGCTGTTTTGTGATAGAATCGTCTTGTTGTAATTCTGATTGGTTTAGTGTGTCAGCTTTTCTTGAAACTTTTTTGGCATCTTGTATGTTTTGATTGCGTTTTATGCTTTCCGTGTTTGTTTTTGACGTTTTATTGTTGCCGAAAAGCTCTGAAAATTTGTTTTTTATCGGGTCAAGCACGTTTTTCTTTAATGTAGTTGTTATAGTTTGTACAGGTTTTGTGTTTCTTCCTGCATACAGAGCTGCCGCGCCAACCACAACACTTGCTGCAATTATCGCCTTTTTATTTAACTTTTTTTTCTGATTTTGATTATTATTTTGCCTTTTTATATTGTTTGGGGCTGTATTTGCCTTGTTTGTGTTAAAACTAACGGGAGTCATAAAATTCCTTACCTTTACAAATATATAGAAACATGTAAAGAATAAAAATTGCTAGTAAGTGGTTAATATGTTAAGAAATGTATAAATTTTGGAGTGATTATATGTAATTTTATATTCGTCCATTAAATACTTTCTTTCCATTTCGTACCTTATGTATAAAAATGAGCGGTTTACGGTTTCAGGCTTCGCAGAAACCTATCGGAACGCTCATTTTTATACATAAGGTACTCCATTACAAGAAAAAAACTAAATCAACTTTTTGGCTGTTTATTGATACTTAAAGTGTATAAAACTTTTAAGATGGGAAAAACAGCTTTGGTTTATATGTTTATTTTATTTTTGTGAGGTTTGCTTTTCTTATCCTTACATTTTCAGGGGTAACTTCGACAAGCTCATCATCTGAAATGTATTCAAGGCAATCTTCAAGAGACATTAATCTTGGGGCCTGCAGTGTCACCATAACATCTGCTGTTGCGCTTCTCATATTGGTCAGCTTTTTGGTTTTGCAGATATTTACTGCAATATCCTGCGGCCTGTTGCATTCGCCTATAATCATTCCTTTGTATACCTTAGTCTTTGGTGTTACAAAGAAAACGCCCCTGTCTTCAAACTGGTGAAGTGCATAAGGAATTGCTTCGCCTTCTTCAAAAGCAATGAGCGAGCCGTTTCTTGGCTTTGAAATTTCACCGGCATAGGAATCATATTTTTCAAAGGTATGATACATAATGCCTTCGCCCTTCGTCATTCTTATAAATTCAGAACGGAAGCCAATTAAGCCCCTTGCAGGGATTATAAAATCAATGTTATTTCTCTTGGGGCCTGATTCCATATTCTGCATTTGAGCCTTTCTTTGGGAAAGTTTTTCAATGACAGAGCCTGTGAATTCTTCCGGCACGTCAACTATAAGGTTTTCATACGGTTCAAGTGTTTCGCCGTCCGGGCTTTTTTTGAAGATTACTTCAGGTTTTGAAACCTGAAATTCATAACCTTCGCGCCTCATTGTTTCAATTAAAATACCAAGGTGAAGTTCGCCTCTTCCTGATACTCTAAAGACATCAGTAGAATCGGTGTCTTCTACCCTTAAGGATACATTTTTTTCAAGCTCATAATAAAGTCTTTTTCTTATCTGTCGGCTTGTTACAAATTTACCTTCTTGTCCTGCAAATGGCGAATTATTTACGCTGAAATTCATTTGCAGTGTTGGTTCATCAACCTTGATTAATGGAAGAGCAACAGGATTTACCACAGCAGAAAGCGTTTCTCCTATCTGAATATCTGAAAAACCGGCTACACCTACTATATCGCCTGATTCTGCTTCCTGTGTTTCTGTACGGCCCAAATCTTTAAATTCGAATAATTTGACGATTTTTCCTTTTTCAAATGAGCCGTCTGTTTTAATCAGGGTAACGTTTTCGCCAGATTGCATTTTGCCGTTGATAATTCTTCCTATTGCAATTCTTCCAACGTAGTCATTATAGTCAAGCGTTGTTGCCTGAAATTGCAGTGTAGCTTCATCATCTCCTTTTGGAGGTTTTATATTTTCTAAAATGCAGTCTAACAAGGGGATAATATCGTTATTTGTGTCTGTTAATTCTTTTCTTGCAAATTTATGAAGGGAGCTTGCATAAATTATTGGAAAATCAATTAATTCTTCATTATCGGTTAATTCTGTAAACAGGTCAAAAACCTTATCAATTGTGCCATTTGGGTCTGCGCCCTGTTTGTCAATTTTATTTACAACGACAATTATTTTTAAGCCTAATTCAAGTGCTTTTGAAAGTACAAACCTTGTCTGAGGCATAGGGCCTTCCTGTGCGTCTACAATTAAAAGAGCGCCATCTACCATACCAAGAACGCGCTCAACCTCTCCGCCAAAATCGGCGTGGCCGGGGGTGTCTACAACGTTAATTTTTACGCCTTTATAGTTAACGGAGATATTTTTTGAAAGGATTGTAATTCCTCTTTCTTTTTCAATATCATTGTTATCTAAAACGCGAACACCTGCTTCCTGATGTTCTTTAAATACACCTGTTTGCTGCAGAATGCAATCTACAAGGGTAGTTTTGCCGTGGTCAACGTGGGCAATAATTGCTATATTTCTAATATTCTTTTTTCTCATTGTTGTTAATTTCCGCTTCTTTAATGTGTTTAACAAAACAATTTTACAACAAACAAATAATCAAGCAAAACTTGTATTATACAAATAAAAGATTGTAACTTATATCTGCATTTCCGTTTTTGCTTCTGATACTGCTGTATTCAATGAATAAGGGCTCGCCATTTTGGTCTGCTGCTATGTTTATTTCTGTTTTTGGCTTGCCGTTTTTGCCATCTTCCACCATGTTTAATAGTCTTTGGTCTCTTTCGTTGTGAAGATTTTTTATGAGCTTGTCATAATCGTCTTTCAGCCCGTAAAAATCGCAATGGGCATCCGATTTTATTATTGTCTTGAATTCTTTTGTTAATTTGTTTACCTTTTTTGAAAACACTTTATTGGCTTTTTGGGCCCTTTGCTCATCGGCTCCTGTAAAAAGGTAGATATCACCATTGATTTTTTTAAGGCAGGTTTTAGTTCTCGGGGTTAAATCGGATATGTTTGAATAGAAAAATTTTCTTATCTTATCGGATGTATCCTTGTCATAAACTGAACCTTTATCTCCATCCAGCGTAGAAAAGATTTCTCTTGTTCTTTTGTCTACTTTTTTGCCGTTTGTGTTTGTATCAGAGGTGACTTTTATTACACTTGTAAAGCTTTGATTGCTTATATTGTTTATTCTCATTATTTTCCTCTTATTTTGTGGTTATATAACTAATCTTCTGTGTCGTCTTTTGTGAAGTCTTCTGCTCTGTATGTTTTTTTCATTGCCGGTATTGTATCGTCTTTTGAGCCTGTGGATGTGTATTCAACTTTTTCTATATCATAAACCGAATTAAGCCTTACTTTAAGTGTTGTATCAGCTTTTCCGTCTTTGCCGTTTTCTGCCATATCTAAAATTTCATCGCCTTGATTTTTTTTCATAGCCTCTTTTGCAACTATTTGAAGCATTTCGCTGTTTACAAGATCTTGTTTGAAGCCTTCAAGGTTATCTTTTTTTGACAATTCTTTTATTTCTTTTTCAAATGCATTAAGTTCTTTTTGGTTTTGTTCTTCTTTTTGTTTTAGTTTTATAACATCATCGCCTGTGAAGATTAAAGTTGTATTGCCGTATTTTCTTGCCTGAATTCCTGTTTCTGCCCTATAGTCTATAATTAACCCGCGAAGGGCTTCGCCCATATTTTTGGGTAAATCTCTTTCTTCTTTTTTGGCTTTATCTTTTGAGGCTTCTTGGGCATTTTCCCGAGGCAGTTCGGTTGTAATTGTATCCAGAACGGCGCGAACGTTGGTATTTACCTTGCCTGGAACCTTTTCTGAATTCCAATCAGAACTTGTTTCAAGCCTTATTACTCTTCCGAAGCTTAAATTGTTAAATGTGTTGTTAATGTGCATATTTATTTTCTCCTTTCAAGACGGGTAGATGTATAAAACATGTAAATATTATTTTTTGCGCTTTAAAATTATTTTTAGGTTAGAATAAAGATTATTGTATTTATGGAGGGCTAAAGATGGAGTTTAATATTATAAAAAACGCTGATGTTGAGGTGGCTCAATATATTGAGGCTGAACTTAGGCGCCAGCAGAATACGATAGAGCTTATTGCAAGCGAAAACTTTACATCTGAGGCTGTTATGGCAGCACAGGGAAGTGTTTTAACCAATAAATACGCCGAAGGAAAGCCGTATAAAAGATTTTATAACGGCTGTGAGAATGTGGATAAAATTGAAGAATTAGCCCAAAAAAGGTGCTGTGAATTATTTGGCTGTGACCATGCTAATGTGCAGCCGCATTCAGGTGCCCAGGCAAATATGGCTGTATTTTTGTATGCCCTTAAGGCCGGGGATACTGTTATGGGTATGGATTTATCTAATGGCGGGCATTTAACCCATGGTTCTCCTGTTAATTTTTCTGGGTTATATTTTAATATTGTAAGCTATGGTGTTAATGAAGACGGTGAGATTGATTATGAGGAGCTTGAAAAGCTTGCTGTTGAAAATAAACCAAAATTAATAATAGCCGGTGCTTCAAACTATTCTAAGATAATAGATTTCAAGAGATTTAAAGAAATTGCAGATAAAGTTAATGCTTATTTAATGGCCGATATAGCGCATATTGCTGCACTTGTGGCAGCAGGAGAACATCCAAGCCCTGTTCCTTATGCTGATTTTGTAACCACAACAACGCATAAAACCTTAAGAGGGCCAAGGGGCGGCATTATTATGTGTAAGGAAGAACACGCCCAAGGCATTGACAAGGCTGTATTTCCAGGCATTCAGGGAGGACCTTTGGAGCATGTTATTGCTGCTAAAGCTATTGCCCTAAAAGAAGCGCTCAGTCCTGAATTTAAGGCATATGCACGGCAGATAATCAGGAATGCCAAGACTTTGTGTAAGACGCTTATGGCTGAAGGTATTGATATTGTAGGCTCTGACACAGAGAATCATCTTATGACGATTGATTTAAGAAAGCTTGATAAAACAGGCAAAGATGTTGCAAATATTTTGGAGGAGGTTGGAATTACGGCAAATAAAAATACTGTTCCAAATGATCCCAAAAGCCCGTTTGTAACATCAGGAGTTCGTATAGGCGTACCCGCGGTTACAACCAGAGGTTTTAAGGAAAATGAGATGGTTGAAATTGGCAAAATCATTGCCGATGCAATTAAAGAAAGCGATACTAAGGAAAATTTAAGGCAAAAAACACTTGAACTTTGCCAAAAATTCCCGTTGTATCCAAATATTTTATGTTAGAATAAGTGGCGCAGGCTCTTTTTTGGGCAGGCGTAATATTTGTATAAGAGTGCTGGATTTGGTATTAAAGCTCTAATGATTTTAAATGTAAGCAGTAAGTATCAAAAAAGGTACAAGCAGGAATAATCTATGATAAAACTAACACAAGCACAAATAACAGGGGCAATTATAGCCTATCTTTTAGGGGTATTTATAGTTCCAATGGTGATTTATTTTTCAGACAAGGCAGGTCTTGTGGATGTGCCCAATGAAAGAAAAATTCACCATGGAAAGATTTCACGGCTTGGCGGTGTTGCTATTTGGCTTTCTGTAATGTTTACATTTCTTTCGCTTGTTTTATTAAGTTATTATCCATCCGGGCAGGGGCTTTCAGGGATTATCGCTGGCGGTTCTTTAATGTTTCTTTTGGGTCTTGTAGATGATATCTTTTGTCTTGACGCTAAGTTTAAATTATTTATACAGATTGCAATTGCAACGGTTGTGATACTTTTAGGAGTTCGGATTGAGAGTATTTATCTGCCCTTTTCAAGTCCCTTTGAACTCGGTTTTTGGTCTTATCCTATTACCCTTTTATGGATTGTTGGAATTTCAAATGCGATTAATTTTATCGACGGTATAGACGGCCTTGCGGGAAGTGTTGTAACAATAGGCTCCTTTGCAATAGGAATTATTTCAATGGTTGTTTCACCTGCATCTCCTATATCCGCGCTTGTCGCGTTTATACTTTTAGGGGCAATGCTTTCTTTCTTAACGTATAATTATAATCCGGCGAAAATTTTTATGGGAGATTCAGGTGCCCTCTATGCAGGGTTCTTGCTTGCCACTCTTTCTATAACAGGTATTTCTAAAACTTCCGGACATTTAATGTATTTGCCTTTGCTTATTTTAGCCGTTCCTATGCTTGATGTTGCATACTCAAGCATAAGGAGGATTATGAAGGGGCAAAGCCCTTTTGTTGCGGATTCTGAGCATATTCATCATAAATTGCTCCATGCAGGTTTGTCGCAGGATGTTGCAGTTTTGATATTGGCCTCCATATCCTTTGCTTGTGCAATTATAGCTATATTAATTGCCGGCTCTTTAAGCAAATATTATATTTTTGCTGTTACTGTTATAATAATATTATTTATTTTAAACATAGTTTCAAAGTCTATTAAGAAGAGAACATAAAATCTTTAAATCGCTTTTAAACAATGAATATTGATTAAAGCCTGTCTTTATAATTTTATTTACATTATTTTTCGCTAAATTCTATTTTAAATCCTAGAATATCAGCAATGACGAGCATTCCGTCGTATCGCACGGTTCCGTTTCTTAACTTATTTGAAAGATTTTGTTTACTGCAAGGCTTTCCTGTTTTTTCAGATATAAGTCTGGCAAGCTTTGTTATATTTAAATGTTTTTGGGCTAAAAGCACCCTGATTTGTGTATTGGCATTCATTGTCATATTTTATTATTTTCTTCAAACTTTATATTATATCCCAAAATGTCTGCTATAATCAGCATTTCATCATATCGTATGGTGCCGCCTCTTAATTTATTTGAAAGATTTTGTCTGCTGCAAGGCTTGCCGGTCTTTTTAGATAAAAGTTCTGCAAGCTTTGAAATATTTAGGCCTTTTTGTAGTAAAAGCATTCGTATTTGCGTATTAGCATTCATTTTCATAAAACGGATTATACAATACTATTGACAAGAAATAGTGAGCTGCCTATAATGTAAATTATTTAATTTCGTTCGACATAAATAAATGTCAAAAAATAATAAATATTACAGAAAGGAAAAACTTTGTCTGCGCTTGATGAAATTAGTTTGTGTGCTTTAAAATCTATGACAGAGGCTAAGCAAATAAAAGGTGTTTTGAATTGTCTTTTAGAGAATTATGCCGAAGATAATAATGAGGCTGTAATTTTAATTAATCTTTTGCTTGAAAAGACTGTATCTATTGTAAAAAAGCAGGATGAAATTGCAAGAATTGCTGATAATATGTCTTTATAGCTCTTTGTGTTAATATGTATCTTGTGAACAAAGAAATAAACTTAAAAATAAGAAATTTTAAACAAGAAGATTTTGATGAAATCTTTGGTATGATGAAAGAATTTTACGCTTCTCCTTGTGTATTGTGTAAAGCTTCTGATGAAGTTTTGAAGCGTGATATTGAAGATTGCATGAGCTCTTTACCGTTCGTTGAAGGATTTGTTTTTGAAAATGACGGGAAAATTTTAGGATATTCAATAGTTTCAAAAAGTTATTCAACGGAGGCAGGCGGCATTTGTGTTTGGATTGAAGATATTTTTATAAAGCCAGATTTTAGGGGATATGGCATTGCAACAAAGTTTTTTCATCACATTGAAAACTTATACAGGAATACAGCTGTAAGAATGCGACTTGAGGCTGAGGCTTCAAATAAAAAAGCTATTGAAGTTTATAAAAGGTGCGGTTATGAGGAATTGCCCTATGTTCAGCTTGTAAAAAAGCTTTAGCTTGTTTAATGTTTTAGTGTTTAAATGCAAAGGTCAGAGTCTGAAATCTATTTGTTCATAAGAGGTCGTGCAGTCATTTGTAAAATAATAGTCTGAAAATGCGTCAGGATTGGGCTTTGTGTGTGGATATTCTATTGTTGAGTATGAAATATTTTTAATTTTTTTGTCGTTTAGTCTTGAAAAGTCTATATTGATATAGCTTGCGGGTTTACCTTTGGAACCGTTTTCTTTCATTAATTTTATTGCTTTTTCTATTTTGATGTTAGAACCGTCCGGCTTGTGATTTTTTAAGACTTCAAGCTGTCTTATCTTTTTTGCGTCATTTCCTGAAAGGAGTATTATGTTCTCATAGCACTGTTTTATTAGTATGCCGCTTTTGTTTTTATAGTCTTTGAGGATTTTTTCAAAGAATCTTACGATTTTTCTTGCTTCAACCTTTGAATATATTGCAGATTTGCCGCCGTTTAATATGCTTTGCAGCTCTTTTAGCGAGCCCCCTCTTGCAAGAGCATTTGGCGCAAAATTATTACCCTGAGCTGGTTTTAGTACTATTGCGCGTCCAAAATTTATTCCGCTGTCATTTTTGTTTATCTTCATGGTTTTGTATTTAAATAAAACCTGTAAAAGTTTTTATTTGCTATTTAATTTTGTGATAAAATTTTTTTATGGAAAAGATGGAAATTCTTAAAAATCTGGATAGATTAAAAGACCCGAAGATTCTTATAATTGGCGATTTTGCTATTGATGAAATGGTTTTCGGGCAAACAGAGAGAATTTCAAGAGAAGCTCCGGTTCTAATTTTGCAGCATTCTGAAACCAAGATAATACTTGGCACTGCTTCAAACGCTGCAAATAATATTTCTGCGCTTAATTGTGGCAAGGCTGGCGCAATAGGTGTTTTGGGTGATGATTATTACGGCGGTGTTTTAATTGAGGCCTTAAATAAGGCAAAAATAAACACTGATTTTATGGTTGTTGATAAATCGCGTAAAACTACTACAAAAACAAGGATTTCAGGCTCCTGCTCGCAAAGTATTACGCAGCAGATAGTAAGAATTGACAGACAGACCAAAACCCCTTTATCAACTGAAATTGAAGAAAAGATTGTTGAGAATATTAAAAAAGCAGTGCCTATGTACGATGGTGTGATTTTATCGGATTACCATCTTGGCTGTTTGACGGAAAATGTTATAAAGACTGCTATTGAAACTGCAAAGGCGTATAATAAAATAATTGTTGCAGATATTCAAAAAGATATGGAAAAATATAGGGGCGTTACGGCGATTACTCCTAATCAGCCTGACAGTGAGAAATTTTTAGGCTATTTTATTAATGATGAAGATTCCCTTAAAAAAGCAGGAGAAGAACTGTCTAAAAGACTTGATTTAAAATATGCTCTTATTACACGCGGTGAAAAAGGGATGGTGCTTTTCAACAATAGCGCTCAAGCACCTGTGATGACAAAGATTCCTGCATTTAATAAAAAGGAAGTCTTTGATGTAACTGGGGCTGGAGATACTGTTGTGGCCGCCTTTACACTTGCTCTTTGTGCCGGCATGAGCCCTGAAAATGCGATGGTGATTGGAAATTTGGCTGCTAGTATTGTTATTAGACAATTTGGCTGCCACACTACAAATTTAGATGAATTAAAAAGTGAACTTAATAACATTAAGGAGATTTAGATTGGACAAGATTTTAAGCTTATTAAAGAAATTAAGGCCTCTTGATATTATTATAACCGTAATTATTTTGATTGCTTTGATTGTAGGCGCTGTGACGTTTTTGGGTAAAAGGGCAACGTCTTCAAAGCAAATTGAAGCAAGTACAAAAGTAGATATTGAAGTATACTTCAGGGGTGTTGTTGTAACAAGTAATAATTCGCCATTTGAAGTTGGCGATGAGACTTTTATTACCATAAGAAACGTTCCTTATACAAAGCTTAAAATTACCAATGTAAATTATGACAGGAAAAAAGTAATGCTTCCTACCGAGAAAAATGGCTATCAGGTTGTGGATGATTTAACTGCTCCTTTTAATTATGACTTTCTTGTGACGGTTGAGGATGATGCAAAGATTACAAAGGATGGTGCTGTTGTTGGCGGAAACAAGATAAAAATCGGCCTGCCAGTGACTTTTGAAGGCGTTGATTACAGGCTGAACGGGATTGTCTCAAATATTTCTGTTTCAAAAAAAGCAGATGGAGGCAGTGTGAATAAAGAAATTGAAAAACAGGTGAATAAAAACCAGGATGTTCACTAATAGTTTATTCTTAAATTTATTGAATAGAGCTTTATGCAGATTACAAAATTCTAATTTGGCGGCATTTTTTCGGGATAGTTTACTTTTTTGCCGTATAGATTTTTTAATATGGATAATGTTCATTTTAACGATAATATCAACATCGTTTTTATCAAGCGGCGCCATTGGTGCTCTTGCGCTTATTTTTTGTATTTTGAATTTTTTCAGACTTTTATTTAAAAAGGGCGAAACTGTTAAAATCTCTAAGTTAGATGTATTTTTTATCATCTATTTTTTGTTTATAATTGTTTCTTTGATGGGCTCAACGCTATTCTTGCTAAGTCTTAAGGGCTTTTTTAAAAGTGTAGTATATTTTTTGTTTTATTTTTCAAGTGTTTATTTTTTCTTAAACAACAAAAAGAAAATCCTTCCAACCATATTTTTAATCGGTCTTATTATGTCTTATGAAAGCGTTGTTGCAGTATTTCAGCATTTTAATAAGGTTGAGGCCCTTGCAGGCTGGGTAGATACGTCTCATATGTCTAATGAAAACCAGCTATTGTCGCGTTCTTTTGGTACTTTAAATCCGTCAAACCCCAATCTTTTAGGAGGATATTTAATTGTCGGGTTATCAAGCGTTTTTACTTTTTTTGTTCTTAATTTTGCAAAAAAAGATAAAATGCGTATGGGAATATTTGCAGGGCTCTTTGTCTTAAATATTGTTGCAATAATATTTACAGGCTGCCGTGGTGCATACCTTGGTTTAATAGCATTTTTCGGACTTTTATTTTATGGCTTGAATTTCTATGTTAAGAAAGTTTACGGCGGATTTAAAAATATAAAAAAACGGTATAAGAATATCTTAACGGCGCTTGCAGTAGCGGCAGTCGGCATTATTGCTGTCACACCGTCTATATCAAGAAGGTTCGCTTCGATTTTTCATTTTAGGGGAGATTCTTCTATTTCTTTTAGGATGAATGTTTATGAAGCGGCAGTCAGGATGTTTCAAGATAACCCTTTTGTCGGTATTGGCCTTGGAAATTTAAATTTTAGGGAAATATACGGCCTTTATATGAAAACCGGTTTTGACGCTCTTGGAGCCTATTGTGTGCCTTTAGAAGTGGCTGTTGAAAGCGGAATATTTGCCTTGTTGTTTTTTGTTATGTTTATTTTTTATGCTGTATATAAGGCCATAAAAATGTTTAAAGATGACGCTGTACCCTTTTTTTCAAGGGTTATTGTTTTTATAACAGCTCTAACCATTATTTCTACAATGGCGCATGGCTTTTTTGACACAGTATGGTACCGTCCGCAACTTCAAATAATTTTTTGGATAAATATTGCAATTCTCAATTCTTATATTCTTGAATCAAGAAAATTAAGGCTTGTGAAGTGATAGGAACTTACTATTACGTTAAGTATTATGCAGAACACTGTTATTTTTTGAATTTTACCAATTGCATTTATCTAAAAAATTTATTATAATAAAATTTTAACTTTAACGGGCGAACTACAAGGGACGGAGTAAAAAGAAATGTCCAAAAGTTACAGTGCAAAATGGATAATAGCTGCAGACGGCAATTTATACGAAGATTCTACAATGATTGTGGATGAAGGTAAAGTGCAGCAAATTGTTTTGACAAAAGATTTTAATTTGAGTGAAACAAAGCACAATAAGGATTTTGGAAATTCTGTAATAACTCCGGGATTTATAAATTTGCATAATCACCTGCAATATACAGAAATTGGCAAAATTAAATCTAAGGGTTTTAAATCGTGCCTTAAAAGGATGTTTGTGAATTTTAAAAAACATTATTTTATAGCAGGAATTCACAAAAGTTCATTTATTTCAAAACTAGCAAATTTGCTGAGTGAGTATTTTTGTCTTGGCAGGGATGAGAAGATTCATTCATTTAAAAAAGGCCTGGAGCTTTCAATCTTAAACGGTACAACGTGTGTTGCACAATTATCAAAGGAAAGCAAGTATTTTGAAGTGTTAAATGAAATTCCCGTTAAGACTTATCTTTTCTTTGAATTGTTCTCTGATTCGCCTGATTCTTCAAAGGAAGAATTTCGCATAATTCAAAAAAAGATTGATAAATTATTGAAGCAAAAGTCTGAAAATACCTTTGTGGGTGTAGCGCCGCATAGCGTGTGCTCAGTTCATAAAAGGCTTTTTAAAACACTTGTGAAATATTGCAAAAAGAATAATATTTTAATGACGGTGCGTCTTGCTGAAAGCCAGGATGAGATGGATTGGCTAAAATTTGGCTTTTCCGATGTGGATATATTGAATAGTTTTACAGGAAATAAAAAGTTTGAGCCAAATATAAAAGGGGTGAGCCCTGTTGTTTATTTGGATGAACTTGGTGTTATTAATAAAAGAATTATAGCAAGTTATGGCAATTATTTAACTAAGGAAGATTTAGAAATTCTAAAAGAAAACAATTGTTCATTTGCTTATTGCCCAAGGGTTAGTGATTATTTACATGATAAAAAGCTGGATTTTTCTACAGTTTTAAAATATTTTCCGAAAAAATTCGGCTTTGGTACAAACAGTCTTGCGTTTAATAAAGATTTAAGCCTTTTAAACGAGGTAAGATATGTGAATAATGGCAATTTGACAGCTCTTGAAGTTATTACATATTTGACTAAATATCCTGCCAAGATATTAAGGCTTGATAATATTATAGGGACTCTTGAAGAGGGCAAGGACGCTGATTTCAATGTATTTAAGCTAAATGATGACGAGACATATGAAAATGTGATAGATAAAGAACGTCCTGATTATGTTTACATTAAGGGGCACAAGATGGTGAGCAAAGGCGAGCTTGTAAAAAGAGTATAATTACCGGCTCTCTTCATTTTGAATATGCGGGGTTTCTACTCAAACTAAACTCCTAATCTTTAATAAATATTTAACAATAAAAGCGACCCTGTTGAGGTCGCTTTTATAAAATGTTATTATGCTTTTAATCTGCATACAATGGTGCAAGCTTTGCTTCTTGTTGAGGGATAACCCCTTCTTCTATCGGAAGATAAACTCTGTAGTCGATTTCAGAGAAGCAATTGTCAATTGATTCGATTTCTTTTAAGGCAGCATCATCGATATTACCTGATTCAATCATATCTGCAATTTTTTCAAATCTTTCGACATGTTCTCTAAATCTGTCTGTTGCGTAGTCTTTAGCCTGCCAGGTTGTGATTAAGAACGGCCAGTCGGAACTTTGAAGGAGCAGATTTTCACGTGCAAGCTGGTTTAGAGCGCGCATTAAAAGTTTGTCATCCGGCTGTTTTTCATATTTTGATACAATGTCTATTATCCTTTTTTCGCAGGCATGGATAATCGGCCACATCCATTCTGTTAAATGGTTTTGCCATACCCAGAAGTGTCCGCCCTGTCCCCAGCTTGATTCAGGAATTTGAATTGCATCTGTCGGTGGGTGAGCCTTTAAATACTCTCCTGCTGTCATTCTTTCAACTTCAGGCAGGTGCTGTGCCAGTTTTTTAATAACCTGTTTGATAAATTCAACCCCTTCAAACCACCAGTGGCCGTATAATTCAGTATCAAATGAAACCATACACAGACCTTGTTTGTCATTGTGTGTAATTCTGTAATCATTCAAAAGATGATAAATCAAGGTTGTATAGTGATCTGAATTAGAATTTACCTGATTCATTGCAAGAACAGGATCGTATAGCATTTTATCCCCTAAATCTGTTGAGGATGATGTTATTCTCCAATAATGCATTCCGGAATTAGGGTCTTTTCTGTGGAATTCTCTATAGCAGCCGTCTCCCGGGTAGCCATCTGCTGCAGACCATACCTGAAAACCAGCTCTGTCATTTCTGCCCATCACAGCAACCTGCGCATCGGGAAGCCAGTATGCACTATATGTGTCGTATCCTGTTGCTTCTCTTTGCGGCAGAGGAATGTATTCTATGTTTCCGTAAACTCCGATTCTTCTTCTGTTTCCGATGGAATTTCCGCCTTCTATTACGTGTGATTCTGTAAAGAAATACTCAATATCGTTATTTTGAAGAGTAACTTCTATTGCAGGGCGCCATTTTTTCTTTCCATCCTTGCCTGTAAACTCATATCCTTGTCTGTAAGCGCATTCCGGCAACCAGCATCCTTTTGCTTTTTTGCCAAAAAATCTTTTTGTGGTGTCTGAACCAACTTTGAATTGAGCATTAAGATTTGTGTCCGTTGCAAGAAGCGGTGAAAAACCGTGCGTTGCGCCGGATGTTGTTATTTCGATACAGTCAAGTTCTTGATATTTTTTAAAACCTGCAATTAAATCTTTGTTAAATTTATTTATAAACAGGTCTTTAATATGGTTAAACCAGTCAAAATAGTATTTTGCAAGGTATTTAAGGTGCTGTGAATGGGCAACTTCTGGGTCTGGGTATCTTTCTAAATCGCCTGATACAGCCTTTATTCTGCTGTCAAGATAATCTATAAAGCCTTGCTTTAAGTGTTCGTCATTCAATTGTTCGGCTAAAATTGGGGTTATGCCCACGGTTAGTTTTGCCTTTATGCCTTCATCATATAATTCTGCAATCATATTTAACAATGGCACATAGGTTTCAGCCATACATTCATAAAGGTTTTCTTCTCCGAAAGGCCACATTCCGGCCATTCTGTAATAGGGAAGGTGCGAGTGCAGCATAAACACAAACTGCCCGACTGTTTTTTGACCCATATTAAATTGCCTCCATAATAATTCTGATACATTTTTTATATCACAAAACTAATTAAAATATAAGCCATAAGAATTAGTACATTTGTATAAATTTATAATTAAAATGCGGTTATAAATTACTAACCTTATTGGCTTTCAGACTGTAAAACAATTTTCAAAAAATTTTTTTGAAATGTAAAGTTTTGTTTCCATAAATTCAAATTTATTTATATATTTTTCATTTTTGTTTTTTAAATTCTTAGAAGAAAAGAGGCGCTTAAAGGTTACGAAAAAGCGCCCCGAAAAGTTGTTCATCTAAAAAAATATTTGCAGGGCTCCCAGCGAGTTTGCAATGTGCAAACGAGCGGAGCTATTGATAGGAGTCATAGCGCAGGTTGAACTTGGCTATGCTTGGCTTAGCACTCTATCATTATCCTGAACTTGTTTACCTGCTTTTGCCGAATTTTGTTTTCATGCAAAATGTCTTGTTTCCCATAGAAACTTATTAGATAACTGTTTTTTAAATTAATTGCCATAGAATTTCTTTTAATTAACACGTCATCCTGAACTTGTTTCAGGAACTTATAAACAATGATTTAATTGTCATATCTTATTCCTTAAACTTA
>CAJTXZ010000019.1 GCA_910583725.1 uncultured Vampirovibrio sp. | reverse complement strand
GTTTGTCTTGCTTTATCTGTTACAACCGGCGGTTGATAATTTAGCAGTACAAGTGCCGTTGATTTTGTTTCATTCTCACGAAGTTTTTGTTGTAATTCAGGCTCTAAACTTGAAAATAATATTTCATAGGATATGCCGCCATTGACATTAACCTCTCTTGAAATATATTTACTTTCGGGTTTATTGAGTTCCAACCTGATTGAACGGGTACTTTTTAAACCCTTTGCCCGTGCGACTTCTTTAATATTAATATATTTATTCTTCATAGCACAAACACAATAAATCGAAGTTAAAAGCATTGGAACACTACTGCCGAGCATTGTGTCTGTTTCGTATCAATTTAATTTTTAAAATACTAAACAAAAAATTCCGACAAATTTGGATTATTTTCAAAACGGACGATGCCGAAATAATCAAACTATTTGTCAAACTCCCTGTACGAGCTAAAACATAGACTATACTTTGTCCAAAAAGCAAGTTGCCGAAATAATACAACTTCCTGTCAGACCGTTTTGAGTCCGATTTGTCCGTTTTGTTTGACACTTAGTTTGATTATTTCCGACCCCTCAAACCCCGATATATAGCCAACTTTCCCAAATAATACAACTACCCGCCATAATCGAAATGCCTCAAAAAATACACCTGTTAAAGTACAAAAAACTCGCACACAAAGCCGATTACAGAAAAAAGCTACCTCTTTCAATCAAAACAACTCAAAAAAAATACATTCAACATAAAAAAGACACATTGCAAAAATAAAACGGCTTATTCAGCCTTTAAAATCCGGATAGCCGAGTCCTTCAAGCTAAAGTCTCTTGCCTCAAGGGTTTTGACTATCTTTGGAATTGCCGCACATTTACGCCAATTCCCTGATAAGTGGGATTATACTGCGAATTTTTGTATTTATATGCAAAATTAGCAAAAATTGTTTTTGTAAAACGCAATATTTGCGTCCTTTTAAACCCAATTTCCCTAAAGCAGATAACAGGGAATTAGGAGGGAAGATAGAATTTCTTTCAGCAAGCATATGACAATATTGGTGTGATAAAAATTCTATGATAAAATTAAGCCAGAAAGAGGTTTGTTTTGGCATTAAGAGGCGGGTCATCCGATAAAGCTGGAAATAATTACGAAAATGAATGGGCAATAAATATATTGTGCCATTTGCTACATAATTATCCTGATGACTCTGCAATTTATTTTGAAAAACCTGATGAAATAAACGACGGGTTTGAATTTTCCATATATAAATCAACTGGCAATGAGTATTATCAAGTAAAGAAATATCAGAAAAATTGGACCTGCACAGATTTATGCAAAAATAATATTATTAAAAATTTTTATAAAAAAATAAAGCAAGATAAAAATACAAAATGCATATTCTTATCTTTTTCCAATTCTTCAATTCAAGAGTTAGCCGATAGAGCCAAAAGAGCTTGTGATTTCGAAACTTTTTATTCATCATTTTTAAGCAGTAATCTTAAAGACGATGCTGACATTTTACAGGAAGAAATTTGTTCAATTGAAAATCCTGCTTTTGATTATGAACAAATTAATAATTCTGAAAATATAGAGATAAAACAGAATATTGAAATATCGTTATACCATTTTTTAAATTCAATAGAGTACAGGGTTATAGATGTCGAAACTATAAAGCAGTATAATTTTTTATTGATATCTTCATTGTTTGAACTTCCTGCAGCCGAAAGCATTTCTGATGGGTTATTTAGATTTTCGCAAGAAAATTACAATAAAAAATATTCAAAATCTGAGTTGATTGACTATTTAGCAAATGAAAAAAAATATAAGTTTAAGAATTATGCTTTTAATGATTCAATAATACATAAAATTAATGAACTAGTTGAAGATTTTACCAATGCAAATGATTATTTTTATAAGAATTGCAAAATCGAACGACAAGAAATAGAACAGATAGTTAAAGCATTGGATTGCACCAATAGCAATAAATTTATTTTTGTTACCGGAAATGCCGGTAGCGGAAAGTCAATTATATTAAAAGAAGTTGCTAAACACTGCAAATCAAATAAAATTTCTATTTTGCCTATTGATATTCGCAATTATGACAACATTAATAATATTGATGAACTTGGAGAAAACATCTTTAATAAAAAAGAATCCCCTGTAACTATTCTACAAAATTTATCTCAAGAAAAAGACTCTATAATTATAATCGATCAACTAGATTCTTTAAGTACTGTTTCAGGTAGAAATATAAACAAATGGCAGGTTGTTGAAAAACTTTTAAATTCTTCTAAAGCATATTCTAATTTAAAAATCATAATTGCTTGCCGCAGCTTTGATTTGGAAAAAGATAGTAGACTTAATAATTTTAAAAGAGTCAATCAAGAACAAATTGTTGAAATTGATACAAATAAATTGCCTGAAAAGCAAGTGAGGGAAATATTATTAAATCTTGCCTTCGATGAAAAGAATATCAATCCAAAAACTATTGAACTTTTTTCTATGCCAATACATTTAAAATTATTGGCCGAAATAAAGAATGACGGACAAACAATAAAATTAAATTACCAAAATAAAATGGAATTATTGGAGGCGTTTTGGAATTCAAAAAAAGAATTTACAGGTGTTTTTAGTTGGAATAAAGTCATAGAAACAATGGTTAATTATCTTAATTTACGAAAAACCTTAACCGCCCCTGTTTTTATTTTTGATGAATGCCAAGAAGACTTTGAAAAAATGGTATCTGCGCATATTTTTTGTATTACGGCTAAAGATAAAGTTTCATTTTTTCATGAATCGTTTTTTGACTATTGCTTTGCAAGAATAATGATGCAATCTTCAGAAACTTCCTTGGAAGGTTTTATCGTTAAATCCGATCAAAGTCTGTTTATTAGATCTAATGTCAGACAAACGCTTGCATTTTTAAGAATAAATGATTTCGAGATTTATTTAAAGCAAGTTGAAGACATTCTTAATAATAAAGACATTCGCATGCATATAAAATTGCTTATACTTGATTTGCTAACTAATTTTGAGTCTTTACAAGATAAAGAAATTGAAATAATAACAAATTTAAACCCAGCGTTAAAAGAAATTATTTATAAAAAACGCGAATATTACTATTTAATATTTTTATCAAAATATAAGACTAAAGAATTAATGGTTGACCTTAAATCCAAAAATGATAGTGACATTGAATTTTGTCATGAATTGATTTGTGCCTCATTATCAAAAGAAGAGCAATTGGTTTTTGAAATTTTAGCTCAATTATCCGATGATAAAATCGAAAAATTAATTAAATATGACAAAAATGTTTACATTGGACTATCAATAAGTAGCTTATTGCTTAAAAATAAGAGATTTCGCGATATTTTAATTGCAGCATTTAGAAAAAATATCATTAATATAAGAAATTACTTAGATATATTAATTTACAACATAAGCAACACAAGCATTAATATGGAATTTTTATTTGATTTATTCTTTTTACTTATAGAAAATGAGTATAAAAACAACAAGGATAAATTTTTCAGATTTAATATATCCAACCGCAATGAATATGTTAAACATATTAAAAAAATATACGGCTATTCCTAGATAGAACATTTGACAACTTTATTGGCATCATAGAAAAAAGTAAGACTGATTTTAAGGAGAATAAATTAATCTATGACAAACTATTTTGCTGGAGAATTGCTAATAGTTTAGATGATTTACTGCGTATTTACAAAATGGCTATTGACGAATTGGCATTGCAAAATTCTTCTGAGTTTTTACTATTTTTCAAAAAATATTCCAATTTACCTTTTGAAACCATACAGTTTCTATTATTGTCTGGTCTATCAAAACTAGATATTCAATATTCAAATGTGGTTCTAGATTACATTATTAACAAGCCAGAGTTATTTGATATAGGATATACGTCAGATTCTCATTACATGTCCAAAATGCTTATTAATAAATTTTCTTCGAATTGCAATGATGAAATTTTTACACGCTTGTTAGACATAATTTTAAATTATAAAAACAATTGGGAATATGAACACTTTAAAAAAATAAAAATTGAAGGAAAATATAAAAATCAATCCTCTATTGATATAACTAAAGGTCAATTCCTTGCTTCAATCGACAAAGAGAGAATTAAAAAGTTTCCCGTAGCATATAAAATACTATGCGAATTAGAGCGCAAATTTAATAAAGGTATACAATTTACAGAACCAACAGGCATAGAGGGTGGATTTGTAACATCACCCTTGCCTGCAAGGGTTACTAAAAAAATGACTCAAGATCAATGGATAAAAGCAATTTATAAATATAACGACAGGGGTTTTAATACTGGTAGTGCATTAGAATTATCAAGATCGTTAGAACAAATTATTGAATTAAATCCAGAAAAATTTGTTGATTTTGTATATTTATTGAACCCAGACAAAACCCATAGATATTATTACGGTGCCATTTTATCTGCCATTTCTAAATTGGAAAATTTTAAAGAAGAAAAAGAGAAAATTGCAAAATATTGTTTTGATATAGATAAGAATAATTATAGCTATGGATTAATTGAAATAATAGAATCAATGATAAAAGACTGCAATAAATTATCTGATGACACAATTAAAATAATTATTTGGCTTGCAACAGAACACCCTAGTCCAGAAGAAATATTGGGTGATGATTTTGACTTTAGCGCAATTAATTGCACCAGAGGTCGTGCAATAAGATTAATTGGCAGTATTCTTAAAAAGAATATGAGCTATTTTGATGTTTTTAAATCCGTAATAGAACAGGCTATAAATGATACAATGCCTGTAAAAGTTTCCTGTGCATTTTTATTATATGGAATTTATAATCATGATAAGGAAAAGGCGTTAAATATATTAGAAAAGCTTATAAGTACAAACAGCGAATGTTTAAAATCCAATTACATTCAAGAATTTATTTGGAAAACCTTCCTGCGCGATAATTACGCTTTTTATAAAAACTTATTAAACAATATCAATACCAAGAATAACGAAATAAAGGAATTTATAAGTAAATGTTTTTGTAATTATGCTTTATTCTATGAAGATGCCAAAATAATAGCAGAAAAATTTATAAATAGCGATGATGTTAGCTACAGACGTGGTTGTGCAGAAATTTTATCCACAGTAATTTTTAAGAAAGACTTTATAGATAATTCGTTTGTCAAGTATAATTTGTTTAAGTTGATAAATGATGACAATGAAGATGTGGCAAGATCTGCCACCAAATTTATCAATAACAATAAAAAATTAGAACTCATTATAAATAATGAAGAAATTTTAAATGAAGTATTAAATTCGACTTATTTTATGAATTATAATAATTCGTTTTTGTTTAATCTAAAAGATTATAATATAACTGTTAATGATTATAAAATATTAAAACATATAGTACTTAAATATATAGAGAAAGTCGATTTCAATTATTCAAATTCCAAGAACGATGTGAGAATTGATATAAGTTATTTATTTGAATTAATTCTAAAATTATACGATATTTCCCCCAAAGAAGATTCTGTAATATTGGATATAATTGACAAATACTTAACCTTACCCGTATATACATATAAGGAAAATTTTAACACTTTTGAACGTACTCTGTAGTCATAAAACAAAAGTCTTCAAAATGTCCTCTAAATAATTTTTATAATACTCCCTCAAACTGGTTGGTCTTTTGATTTTAACGGAAGTTCCCCACTTAAAAAGCTCATGGCAGATTGCATATTCGCCGCTTGCACTAAATTTTACTTGAACATTACCGCTATCAAGCTGTTTTATCTTTTGAGTCGGGTGAAAGTGGTAATTTAAAACATCTTCCGCTACATCTTTATCAAATTCAAGCGTTATATTTAAAGGTTTTTCCTGATAGATTGAGAAAGAGTTTTTGCAATATTCAGACAGTAAAAATTTTTCATCTTTTTCAAAATATTCTTCTGTTATTGCAAGGTTTTGGAGTTTATCTACCTTGTAAAGTCTTAAATCATTTACATATTCATTAAACCCAACAAGATAATATTTATCGGAAATGATTATGCCATATGGGTTCAGGGTTATGTGGCGCAAGCCTTTGTCTGTATTATAATCGAATTCAATCTTTTTAAAGGCTAGCATTGCGCTGCGGAGTTTATCCAAAACCGTTTTATCGGCTTTAACCCTTGAATATTGGCGCACCGCAAAGCCTTCTGATTCTAAAATTGCCTCAATATCCGTTTCAAGTGCCATTGCATTTTTCTGCGGAGTCAAAGCTTTTATTTTTGCAATAAGTTCATCCAGTTCTTTTTGCCTGCTTTCATCATTTGATAAGCCCTTTAGGTATTCAAGGTTTGCAAAATCATCGCTTGTAAAAGAAATTAAAGAATTCATTGTTCCCTTGATAAATCTCCAGCGTTTCTTTTTGTCCGATGTTGGCACAACTTCAATTTTTTCAGGAAATAAATCAAAAAGAAGTGATTTCATCCGCTCTGCTGAGCGTCTTGAACATTCAAAATGTTCCTGAATATCATCAATACACAAGCCTGAGTAGCTGTTTTGAAACATCATTGCAAGCTCTATTATTTCTTCTGCTTTGTTTAATCTGGACATATCTTGTTATCCTTAAAAGTTTATATTGTTATTTTATAATAAAAGCACGTCATTTTCTGACGTGCTTAATTGTGTATTAAAATTAAATATTGTTTTGAAAATCCTCAACGAATTCATTGAATTTTCTAATTAAATCCGTATTCTGAATAGCTTTGAGTAGATACTTCTGAAGCTCGTCACAATCTTTCAATATAATTTCATCATACTTATCATGAGCTACCAAACAAGCTGATATTATATGTTTGTAAGAATCTTTTTTTGAATTTGAAAAATTAAAATGCTTTTTTGCAAGGTCTAATAATATTTTTAATTTATCATCCTTGTTTGTTTGCCTAATGATAATATCCATATAAACTGAATTTCTATCATTATGAATTTCAAAAAGCAAAACCCTATCTGATTCCACCCAATCTTTTTTAGCTATGTTTAATTCAGCAGAATCAGCAGCTTTTGGAATAAATCTTATCCAATTTTTATCACTCTCTTCAAGAATTAAATCATTATCTCGCTCAATTAATTCTATTAATGCTTCGTATATCTCAGCCCTTGAATCACTATATTTATTTATTAATTCTAGTGCCTTTTTGTGGTTTGCATATATTTTCCGGCACAATGTTTTAATCTCATCTTTTTCCATAATGTCTCTTTCTATAATGCTTGTATAATGTTGCATTGCCATTGCAACTTCATCATTTAGTATTTCTTTACATTCTTTAACTAAATCCTTAAGGATATTTTTAATGAGTTCATAATTTATGTGTATGTATGGTGGCTCTACTTGTTCTGCTTTTGGTTTTAAATATATAAATAATTTACTATATTCGCTGCTTAAATACTGGTTATCAACATATTCCCTATATCGTGCCAACTGATTATCATGTTGGCAGGTGTCAATTTTGTTTTCAATGACGAGTACGAATTTATTACTTTCATCAACAAGGAGTAAATCTATATTTTGAAATTCCCTAAAAATTTGAACATCTGACATATTCCAACAATCAACATCAATGATTGACGGAATATTATAACCATTAATGTTTGCTATTTCGCCTTTCTTTGTTTTTAAAACTTCTTTTAAAAATTCTTTTAAGAAGAGGTCATTAAAACCATGAGTTTCGTTTGGATCTAAAAGCCAAGCTAAAAAGTTTGAGTGTCGTATTTCCGCTCTGGTTAATCTCAAACAATCAAAAATATTGAATTTATCAAATTTTTTCTCAAGCTCTTTTAATTCTTTATCGCAAACAAAGTCCTCCAAAAGCTGTTTTTCCTGTTCTAAAGTATTTGTCATTTTTTCATCCTCCTACCTTGCCGGCATTGTTCCGGTTTGTTTACCTTGTTCGTTGTATATCAAAATATGAGAACCTTTCTTTATACTTACCGTTGTTGCGGTAAAACCTACGAGAGTTCCGCCCGCCATTCCTAATTGCCTAATTAATTTACCTTTCTCATCATAAATGTAAATCATTGTACCTTTGACTACTGCATTTGCTATTGCCATAATTAACTCCTTTCGTTTTTATAGATAATCACTCACAAATATTTTAGCTATTTTTGTTTCATTGTCCTTTAAGTTTTGAATATCTTGTTTTATTCGTTGCGCAATTTCTTCATAAGAAATATCGCTCAAAGATTCTTTATTGAATAATTTTTCAAGTGTTTGATATTTATAGATAAAACTTGGAGCATAGCCACAGAATTTTTTACTCTTGTATATTCTGGCTTTTGGATATAAATCTATTGTTTTTGATTTGTTAAACCATAAATTTTTATCGTTTAATTCTTGTGCCAGTTTTTCTCTTTTATTGCTTTCATCCGTATCATATATCAAGCAATATCTGTATTCGTTGTTTTGAATTTGAATTAACAAAGTAATAGATATATTATAATCATCAAATTCGCGAAAAATATTTACAATTCCCTGCTTATTTCTAAAATCAGTGTAAATACATATATCATCAAATTTAACTTTGTTTTTAATATAATTTTGCAATTGAGAAGTTTTATATTTTACGTAAATATCCCTTAGACCAATTTCCCAAGCTTCATTTTCAATGTAAAAATCGTATTTTTCACTATTGCAGCAAGGAAAATTTAATGAAAGCTGCCTTATAACATTTATATAATCTTTTATAAGACCTTTATGGTAAATATCTTTATATTTAAAGCTGTCATTGAAAATTTCACTCATTTTATCGGCAATTTTTGAATAGCTTAAATATATCCAGGGCTTTGGTATATCAAATTTTGGCGCAAGCGAAGTTAAGACAAAGATGTTATCTTCTCCTGCTGATTCTTTTGAATATTCTTCAAGCTGCTCATTTGTCGGAAAAGATTTTATCTTATTTTCAATAATTATTCTTTTTTCTCTATTATTTTCTTTGTATTTTATTTCTAAATCTAATTTAAAACCGGATAGTGGAGCTTGGTCGATATATTTTATACTGTCTTCATCAAAAACATCCTTATCAATGAATACTTTTAAGAAATCTTTTTTATAAGTATTTCCAATCCACTTCCAAAAACAAGTATGAAAATTTTCCAATGAACGCATTGATAGATTATAAATTGGCGAGTTTCTCAAATCTTTTAAATTATCTTCTATCTTTTCTAACAAAGTTTTTTCCCTTATATCATCTATTTATAAAAGCTTATCACGTCTCACCGTCAAAATCTGACGTAACAAATTATATTTATTAGACCCAAGGTCTATACTATGCAAGCTCAAGTATAGCACAATTAGGGTATGAAAGACGACATTTGCAAGCTGTTTGCAACAAAACTACAAGAAATAAGAACATCTAAAAAACTTACAAAGAGTAAGTTATCCGAACTTGCCGGTTTGGATATTTCTTATATCGGAAAGATTGAAAGATGTGAAAAATCTCCGAACCTGAGAACCATTGCAAAACTTGCCCAAGCACTGGAAATCCCTGTTAAAGATTTGTTTGATTTTGAATAATACACAATATAATTTTGCATCATTGCTTAATGCCAACAAGAGCAATAGCTTTTTGATATATAAACAAACCTGTAAAACGATATGTTATTTATTTTGCAGCTTTTAATTTTTCAGCTTGTTGCATTTTATATAATTTCTTTAAATATTTTGGATGACTTACAAGTTCATATATAAATGCACCGTTTGAATCCGGAACTATAGGGTGCCATTTTAGCAAAACATCATCACTTGTAAATGATTCTATAACATTTCCTTTTGTGTCATAATAGGTGCTTGATTTATACGTAATTGTATTATTCGCATAATCAATAATTTGTTTATCCAGAACATACCAGATTTTATTTTTTAATATCTTTTCAACTTCTTTAAAATATTTGCTGCCATCATTTAAATTTTTCGTCCAAAAGGTTTTCTGGTTATATTTAATATATCCATGGTCATCGACATAATATTGCAAGCTGTCCTTATCTATATATTTTTTATTATCGTATTGAACCCAAGTTGTAGCTTGTGCAGGTAAAAATAAAAACAGACACAATAATATTAAAATCTTTTTCATTATAACTTCCTTTAGATGCTTTTATTATTGTATCAAAAAATTTATTATCGCACATAACAACGCTTTAAACTCATTTGGAAACAAACAGACCATAGCAATAATTATTATTACAACTCCAAAGATTATAAAAATGGAATTTAAATTATAAAAATTACATTTATTAAAATTGAAACTTACATGATTGTTTTTCAAAGTTATTTTTATCATAAAATCTCCTTATTTCTATACGTAACGACAAAGCTATGCTCTATAAAATTCAGCATAGCAAAATGAAAATCGGGCACTTTTAAATAAGAAGCTTGGAAAAAATTAAAAGAATAAAAATGTGACAAAAATGCCTATATTTTGTATCTAAATATAATTTATTCAATATTTTAAAAGCAAAAAAACTAAAAATTAGTTTTGTCGGTTTTGAAATTTGCTATAATATCATGCTTTAATTTTTATAAAATTATAATATTGAATTATTGTACCAAATTTGGTACAATATATTTGTTAGCTTGTTGACAAGTTATCATGTTGACAAATCGATAAAAATGAAACGAGAAATATTTTATGCTAGATAATAATCATATAGGTTCTAATTTTGATAGTTTCCTTGAAGAAGAAAATATCTTACAGGAATCAGAAGCTGTTGCCTTAAAAAGAGTTATAGCTTATGAATTACAACAAAAAATGAAAGAAGAGAATATTTCCGTTAATCGTCTTGCAAAGGAATTGGAAACTTCCAGAAGCGCTGTTTGCCGCATTCTTGACCCTGAAAATACATCTATCACTTTAAATACCATTGAAAAAGTTGCAAAATATTTGGGGAAAAAGATTATTCTATCTTTTGCTTAATTCTTTGAAGCGTTTAATTGCAAGGTCTAATTCTTTTTTGGGTGTGGCTTGTGTCTTTTTTATAAACCCGTGTAAAAGTATCATTTTATTATCTTCAACATAGAAAATAACCCTTGCAATACCGTTTTTAATGTTTGAGCGGACTTCTTCCAAACCCCCTGTTCCTTGCAAAGTTCTTGTTAAAGGCATTCCGATAGGATAACCGTATTGAACGGTTTTAATATTAAAGCCGATTGTCTTCATATCTTCTTTTGAAAGACTTTTTAACCATTCACGAACAGGCTCATTTCCTGAGCTTGTTTTATAGAAATAAACCTCCAACGCCTCTGTCCGTTTTGCCATAAAGGCATTATAACACAAAATGGATGATGTTTATTTGGGTTTAAATTTATGAAAACAAATATGTCATTCGTTCAGCAGTAGATATTTGTGATATATTTAATTTTGTTTCAGGAATTTTTAGACTTTCTTTATCTATTTTTAAAGGTTTACCGTCTTTATCAATAAAGCCATACTCGCCGTTTATTTGTGCACAATAGTAATTTGTTTTATTCATATATGCTGAACTAATGTCGTCAAATATGAAATCAACAATCGTATTGTTGTTTTTATCAACTATCCCATATTTTTCATCTTTTCGTGCAATAAATCTATTGTCATCAATATATGTAAAGCCATCGGCTTGGTATTCAAAAGGCAAAATTTGATTTTCATACATATCTATGATTCCAAAAGTATCACCGTACTTATCTTTACTTAGAGAAACGCTTGCGTATCTTTCCTTGTTAGCAACAATATATGTGCATGTGTATTTATAATCAATTATAGTGTTGCCATATTCATTAATAAACCCCATTTATTGTTTAGTTTTGCAGGATATAAAATTGGATTATTGTTAAAGTCAGTATATTTTCCAATTTCTTCAAAAATGGTTTTACATATTTGTTTATTTTGTTCGTTTATAATGATAAAATTTTCTTCATCTTTAGTTGTCATAATGCTATTTTGACCAAGATAATAGATATCCAAATATTCAAAAGGAACTATAATTTCATTTTTTAAATCTATTATTCCTTTTTTCCCATCAAATGTTGCATAAAAGTGATTATCTTTTATACCAATCATTTCTAAGTAATCATATTTTATCGGAATTATTTCTTCTTCGTTTATATTAATCACTCCATATTTTCCATTTTTTTCCACAATGAAGAACACTTTATCATGTTGGTCAATATAAGCCACATCAAGAAAATCATATTTCATATCAATGATTTTTGTATTAGTGATATCTATCAAACTGTATTGGGAATTCTTTTTAGCTTGAAAATATTTTTCTTTAAAGATGCCGCCTAATGCTTCATATGTGGGTGGTATGATAATGCTGCCATCTTTTTTCATGCAACCCCAATATTTATATACTCTAAATAAGAAAATATCATCATCCGGAATGAAACAACAAAGGTTTCCATTATCAAATTTATGTATTAATTTACCAACAAGATTAATCTCCCCCTTTGCAATCTTGAAATGAAACATCAGCTAATCCATTTTTATTAAATGAATATGCTTTGTCAAATACAAAATTTTCTTTAATTTCTTTTGGAATTTTTTTCATAACTTACTCCTCACTTTTAAAATTGTACATCGGTTTTAGATGATCCAAGATTGTTGCTGTTGGCTCAATAGCATTAATTATCTCATCGCTGTTTTTATATGCCATAGGTGATTCATCAAGTGTATTAATTGAAACACAAGTTGAATAAACTGCTTTCATTTTTTCTTTATATTCTTTCATGTTGAGCTGTTCTTTTGCCTGTGTTCTTGATAATAATCTTCCTGCACCATGAGGAGCGGAATTATTCCAATCAGAGTTTCCTTTTCCAATACAAATTAATGACCCATCTGCCATATTAAGCGGTATTAAAACTTTTTCATCTTTTTTACAAGAAATTGCACCTTTTCTGATAATATTATCTTCACCTATATAATTATGCAGAGTTTCAAAGGTTTTTTCCGCTTTCCAATTCATATTGTTTAAAATTTCTTTTGCTATAACTAATCTATTGTAATGGGCATATTCATTGCAAATTTTTGCACAATGTAAATATTTTTGAGCAAGTTCACTCGTTAAAAATGAAAGATTTTTTAATTCACCATCACCGTAGCAATTTTCATCAAATGCTAATTTTTGAAAATAAATTGCAAGGTTTTTGCCAAAATTTCTTGAACCACTGTGTATGATTAAATAAGCTCCTGTTATACCCTTTTCAATTGATATAAAATGATTGCCACCACCAAGAGAACCTATTTTCTTTAAAAAATTCTCAGGGTTTTCTTTTAGATAATCCGTCGCAATTTTTGAAATTTTTTCAATTAATTCATCTGGTACTATCGGGCTTATTTCTTTTCTTCCGTTCTGTCCGAACGGCACAAATTCTCTTATTACTTTATTTAATTTCTTAAAATCCTTTAGCGTTTTTGATTTTTTAAGTTTTACCGTAATCATTCCACAAGAAATATCTGTCCCTATTATATTTGGAATAATTTCACCGTTTTTTGGCATAGTTGATGTAAAACCAACTGTGCAACTTTTACTTTTATGACAATCGGGCATAATTCTAATATTGCAATCTTTGAAAATCGGGTGATTACAAATTGCTAAAGTCTGCTTATTTACTTCAATATCTTCATTATTTGTAAACAGTTTTGCTAAAGCATATTTTCCTTGAATTTTATACATCATTTCCTCAATTTCATCTTTCTCGCAATTTGCGCCACAGTCCTATTATCTATATGCAATCTTTGAGCTACTGCTTTAATATCAAAATGACACTCATTCCAGATTTTCTTAAATTCCTCATTTGTAATTGCCGTTCCTTCGCATCTGCAATTTGAGGGGATTTTGTCCGTTATAAAATATCCTTTTGACTCAATAAAAGTTTTAAACTTTCCTAAATCAGTCCATTCATCTGATTTTCCGGTCCATTCTTTAGTTTCTGACTTATAGAAATCAGAAATATATTTGATTATCATCTGTACATTACCGCTACACACAACTTTATTTGCTCTAATTAAATATTTCATTTTGACTTCTATTTATCCCTTATTTTACATTTCTTAAACGTTCTGTTTGTAATTCTTTTTGATGTTGCATTTCGTTAAATATTTCTTTATGAAAAATTTGCCTAAAAATTATCTCCCAAGTGTTTTTATCTTCATTTTTCATTGTTTCTCTGTTGAAAAATTTAGGTATTGTGTATTCAATATTGTCAACTGTTATCGTGTTAAAATCAGATGAAATTTTAAAATCTTTTGATAAGATAAGCTCTTTTCTTGCATTTTCAAGTGAGCCAATAACTTTATTTGCACCAATCCTTATTATTTCGGGAATAATTACAAAAACTTTTAGGTTTTCTTCAAAAAAATCAATGCTAAATTTTGTGGTAGGTTCTGTTGAAAATTTGTTTAGCTTATGCTGTCCGTTTTCATCAAATATATTGTGCAAATCATTGTCTATCATAAAAATTCTCCATACTCTGCATTTTTATTATGGAATGTACCTATGTCAAAATGTGTCATTACCATCTTTGTTTGCACTAGAGTATGGCTCAAGAAAAATGAAATAGTGTAAAATCCGGCTACATTGAAACAAAAAGACAAGAATGCCCCCTTCAAAAAATAGGGAGGCATTCAGACAAAGTTAAAATTTCGGTATATTTAATTTTGGGTTTCGGAGATATTGGCTTCTTGCAAAATTACAAAATTCGGTCTTATTCATTTGGGCCGGTGATTTTTGCATTTTTTCTCTCATTGCCCTTGCTATTTCAACCATGCTGGGCTGATGAAAACCATTTAATGTAAAATCAATGAGTTGCGATAAGGCATCAACTTGATCATCGTGTTTTCCGTTTGGAAAAGCGTTTATTTCGGCCCCAAACTCATCAATCCACGCCGCATTATTCAATAACTTAACTCTGCCTGATTTTATATAAAATGATGCAGAATTGGCGCGTACTATTTTGTCACCCCGAGGTTTATATTTATAAGTATAAAAATCAATAAGCTGTTGCAAATGCACCGTTACAGAAGTATCTTCAACTATGACGTGGCTTGCCTTGAAGGTTTCTTTTAGACGGTGCATTTCATATATTAAGCCTTTGATATCAAGCTTAAATCTGCATATATCTTGAATATAAAGAATATCTCTTTCAAGTTTTCCTGTGATACAAACAGAATAATCATTATCCTTACCGTCTTTAAGGGCAATATCCCAGCTTTGAAATGTTATAGCTTGAGATAAATCTAAATTTGAATCAAAGAAGGTAAAGTCATTAAAATCAATGACATTTCCCTTCTCAGGGATTGGATTTTGTTGATATTGGGCAGAAAAATTGTAACCAGACATTGTCTTTTTGTGGTTTTCAAGGATTTCAACAGGTTCAAGCCCTGGATGAAGTGCAGTGCCTGCTTTTCTTTCAATAATTTTTCCCGTAGACAATTGAAAGCTTTCATCAGCTTCAGCAATGGCCGGAAGTTTTAAGACCTCCCAGCCGTCTTGTTTTAATAAATGCCCCGTTAAATCGTCAATATGCAATCTTTGCATTACAACTATGATACAGCCGTTTACTTTATCGTTCAGTCTCGAGATTACAGTATTATCGTACCATTCATTAACCTTATTCCTTATTGTTTCAGAATTTGCATCTGCTGCTTTAATCGGATCATCGATGAATATAAAATTGCCGCCAATGCCTGTTAGGGTTCCATCTGTCGAAGTTGAATACCTACACCCGTTTTTTGTTGTATCAAATTCGCTTTCAGTGTTTTTATCGCCTAAACGGGTTTTAAAAACATTCTTATAAAAATCTGTTTCCATAAGCTGGCGTGTTTTTCGGGAAAAACTGCTTGCAAGGGTTTGCGAATAACTTGCGCAAATTATTCTTGCAGACGGATTATGCCCTAAAATATAGGCCGGTAAACAGATTGAAACACAATGCGATTTTAAATTCCTTGGCGGAATATTAATTATCAATCTTTTAATCTTTCCTTCTGCACATTGTTGAAGCCTATCGCAAATTAATTCCAAGTGCCAATTATTTTTAAATTTTTGCGAGTCATCAATTTCATTGAAACCTTTTCGCATAAAGGTATAAAAATCGTTTCTGCAAACTGCATAAAAAACTTCTCTAGTCATTATTTATTATCCTTTCAATATAGTCTTTCAGTATCTTTGCATCATCCTTAGATAATTCTTTATCCAAGTCTTCTTGTTTTATAGGTATTGAAGCAAGGATAGAAGTAATTATTTTTGTCGATGCAACCTTCCCACTAAGGGCGTCGTTTACGAGCCTTTTTGCAAGCGCACGTTTTTTGGTAATTTTCTTCACCTTGCCGGATTCTTTGACGGATATTATTTCGTTTAGCTCATCTGTAATATCCAAAGAAAAATCCCTATTTGTTTTTGGGCGCCCTTTAGGATTACCGGATTGACCGGGTTTGAACTGATATTTACGAGGAGGGCGTTTATACCCTACCTCGTATTCATTTTGGGAGTTATCTATCATAACAAATCTCCTTCAAATTTAACTAATTCCGCCTTTTTACCTGTCAGGTTTTCCCAACGGTATAAAATTACATCACAATATTTGGGCTCCAGTTCAATAAGACGTACCTTTCTTTTGGTCTTTTCGGCCGCAATAAGTGTAGAACCTGACCCTCCAAAGGAATCAAGAACAATACTACCCGCTGATGAACAATCAAATAAAACATCCATAATCATTGCAACAGGTTTTACTGTCGGATGAAGCTTTACCAAAGCTTTCGCCTGCGGGTTACTTGCATGCATCCCTCTATATTTCCAGATGTTCGTACGATAGCGCCCGTGAACTCCAAGCTCCACGTTATTAATATGAGGTTCGCTTCCATTTTTAAATACAAAAATAAATTCGTGTTGAGAACGGTATAAGCTCCCCATACCCGCCGTACCTTTATCCCAAACACAAATATTTTTAAAAGATGAATAAACCTGATTTCCCGCGTCCATCATTTCTTCAACATGACGCCAATCCATACATTGATAATGGATTGAGCCATCTATAGAGTATTTAGCTTGCAGCACCATGGCCTTTTTTAGAAAATCAATGAATTCGCTTTGCCCCATTTCGCCTGAGGCAAAAGCGAATTCGTCATGGTGTTTTTGTTTTGTTACATTACCCTTAACCTTTACATTATACGGCGGGTCAGTAAATACGATTTGCGCTTTGTTGTCGCCCATAAGTATTTGATAACTAGATTCCTTCAGAGCATCGCCACAGTAAAGCAAATGTTCGCCAAGTTTCCATAATTCACCCTTCTTAACACGCTTTGGAATATCTACAACAGTTTCAAAGAATTTATCATCCTTATCCTGCCCGGCATCACTCTTAGCTTCCTCTATTGATTCAGGATTAATAATAAAATCAATCTCCGGAATATCAAAACCTGTTATTGTAGCATCAAACCCAAAGTCAGGCTCTAAATTCATAAGAAAATCCAGTTCAATTTTAAGAATTTCTTTGTCCCAGCCTGCAGCCTCAGCTAATTTGTTATCAGCAATAATGTATGCCCTAATCTGCTCTTGAGTCATATGGTTTAGGCATATCACAGGAATTGTATCCATTCCCAGTTCTTTGGCTGCAAGAACTCTGCCATGACCTGCAATGATTGTATTATTTTTATCAATCAAAACAGGATTGTTGAACCCGAGAGCATTAATACTTTGCGCAATTTGCTGTATTTGTTTTTTGCTGTGAGTCCTTGAATTTTTCGGATTCAATTTTAATTCGGTTGGGTTTTTATAGAGAACCCTTAACTCCTCTTTTGAAAATTTCATAATTTTCTCCTATTTTTTTACGGTATGCAAAATGCATCCGTATAAAAATTAGGAAAAGTGTCAAAAGTTTTTTGAGAAAATTTTTCAAAATTTTATATAGAACCATAAAAGCCTTGTTATTATTGAGTTCTACTTTTTCATTTTTTCTCATTTTGATAAATTTTGTGTTGCAAGACTTGAAAATTTATAAGTTCAGAGTGATGAATACAACAGCAAAAATTGATAAGGAATTTTTATGAAACTTCATGATAAAAAAGTTAAGGCTTGGTTAAAAAAATATGGCGGCTTGTCACCTGAAACTGAACAAAAAATAAATCGTTTGGTTGCAAAACTTGAAAAAGAATTATTAACCAATTCCACCGTAAAAAAGGTGACACAAACCAAATATAGGGATAGTGCAAAATTTATAAGAGAATACAGGGGTAAAAAATACGAGGTTGATGCCACAAAGGATGGTTTTAAATACAGAGGAAAAATATATAGAAGTCTGTCTGCGATAGCAACTGAAATAACCGGCACAAGGTGGAACGGCAAACGATTTTTTGGGGTAGCATCATGAAAAAAGAAATAAGGTGCGCCATTTATACAAGAAAATCCTCGGAAGAAGGTTTGGAACAAGATTTTAATTCATTAGATGCCCAAAGAGAAGCGTGCGAAGCATATATAAAATCTCAAATGCACGAAGGGTGGATTTTAATAGAAAAACAATACAATGATGGCGGGTATTCCGGCGGAACAATGGAAAGACCCGCATTTAAGGAACTATTGAATGACATTGAAAACGATGAGGTTGATATTGTTGTAGTTTATAAGGTGGATAGATTAACCCGCTCGTTGATGGACTTTGCAAAAATTGTTGATGTATTTGATAAACATGAAACTTCTTTTGTATCAATAACTCAACATTTCAATACAACAACATCCATGGGAAGGCTAACGCTAAATATCTTACTTTCATTTGCCCAATTTGAAAGAGAGGTTACGGGCGAGAGGATTAGAGACAAATTTGCTGCTTCACGTAAAAAAGGAATGTTTATGCACGGTAATGCACCAATTGGATATATCAAAAAAGATGGCATTTTGTATGAAGATAAAGAGCAATCCTCAAAAATAAAAGAAATTTTTGAAAAATATTTAGAATTTAATAGTGTTTCAAGGCTGCAAAATTATCTTAAAGAAAATGATATCTATACAAAAAGCGGCAGAATGTTTTACAAAGGACATTTGCACAAAATTCTAAGAAGCAAAATTTACGTTGGAAAAATTGAATACAAAGATGAAGAATATGAAGGCCTGCACGAAGCTATAATTGATAGAGCAACTTTTGATAAGGTTCAAAAATCTCTTGATGAAAATATGGTACGAGCCAATAATGCAGTCGGAGCCAAACATTATTCGCTTCTTGCAAGTAAAATATATGATGATAAGAATAATGTAATGTCTCCATCACACAGTAGAAACCGACACGGTGCCTGTTATAGATATTATATAAGTCAAGCCGTTATTCAAAATAGAGAATATGATGCCGGTTCAATCTCAAAAATTTCAGCTTCTGAAATTGAAGATTTTGTATGTTCAAAAGTATCTGAACTTATAACAGATAAAGAACAAATGCTTCAATATATGGAAGCTTTTACGGTTAGAAAACAAAATCAAATTTTAAAATTTTTAGAAACATATACACCGGATCAGGTTTTTATAAGAACGATATTAAATAAAGTTATATTATCAACAAATTACGTCAAAATCTTAATTGATAAGGATTTACTGGTTAAATCAGTTGAAGCTATATCTTTTGGCCAGATTTTAAACTTTAAAAGCAATGAGGATGATATTTTAACGCTAAATTATGAAGTCAAACTTTCACCCCACAGGCAAAAAGGCACAAAGATTGTTATAGATAGCAACAAGGTTGAGTACAATTTAACATTAATACAGGCGGTTACAAGGGGATTTTATTACAACAAGCTTGTTGAAGAAGGACGAATGCCAAAAGAATTTGGCGACAGCAGTTATATCCACAGATTAATGCGGTTAAGATTCTTGCCGCCGTATATTATTGAAGCAATTCTTAATGGAACGCAAGACAAAACCTTAACGCTAAAACAATTGTATAAGATGAGTAAAATCTAGGAGAATTTAATGAAAAATAATGCTCAAGACAACTTTACAAAAATCAAAAAGTTAATTGTTGAAATTTATAATATTTCTGTTGTTGCAGATTATTTTTGCTCTAGCCAAAATGATATTGAAGAATTGGATAATATATCACCCGTAATAAAAATTCTTAGGAAAAAAGCTGATGGTCTTAATAGCATTTTTATTGATTACAATACATTTGATGATTTTGCTAATTTTTAACCTATGTGTGATAAAATTCTACTAAATGAACTTGAACCATGCTTTCTATGATACAGATATTATAAGCGCCAAAACCAACACTTTCCATCAGGAAATGGGAAAGTTAATCTATTATTTTAGCGAAATAATGCGCTCTACTGAATTTAAAACACCGGAATTATTAATTGTTCGATTACTGGTTGCAAAAATAATCTCAAATGCAACCGCTGCAAACATTTTAATTTATGACGAATGTTTTAAAGAAGCTCATATGATTTTAAGAAGTGCACTTGAAACCGTTGTACTTATTGCATATTTAATAAACTTTCCAGATAAAACCGAAGAATATCTATCCGATGCACAAATATTAAAAATGAAAAATAACTTTATTGTTTTTAAAGAAACAAGGGAAGGCGAATGTTCAGATATTAATGGACAGAAAATATCAAAGAAAGCATTAGAAGAAGAACTTGTAAGATGCTTTGGTTTAATGACCCCAGTATCACAAAGCAGGATATTAGGTGGAATAAAAGAAACCGAATTTAAAATCAATGAACAAATAATTCAAAAACTTGATAATTTTTTTAAAAAATTTAAACCATTCTTTATGAGACTAGAAGATATGTATAAAGAGATTGATAATAAAGGTTTTAAAATTGATAAGAACTTTTCTCTTCGCGATACGTTATACTGTTTTTATAATGGAAGTTCACAAATTGCACATGGTTGTTTCTTGGATTAGAACCAAGAAGAAGATATAGATAAAATACTTGAAAATTTATTTCATTACTTCTACAAAACAACTCTTTTCTTGAAATTAATATTAAAGGAAGTTGTTGATATGGAATCAAAGGCGAAGACTAGAGAGTATTTTATTGAAATGAAAAAAGCAAATGATAATTTAGAAAAATTAATTTATGGCAAAACTCTGGACCACTGCTATAATGTTTAACCTGCACTTTAATTTTTCAAACAGAGACTTTTAATTAAAAGCAACGAAAACATCTTGCAAAAAGTCTCTTAAATTAGTCTCTATATTTAAAGCATTGGCACGAAAGCCCCATAGTGACGTGGTGAAATCTAAACTAAAAATCCACCTTACAGAACAAGGTGGACTAAAATCCGGAGAACGAGGGATTCGAACCCTCGATGCAGATTACTCCACATAACACCTTAGCAGGGTGCCGCCTTCAGCCACTCGGCCAGTTCTCCATATAAATCTTATCAGGCTCCGGCTGTAATTATAATAAAACAGACCAAGAGCTAACAAACTACAAAACTATAAATTTTATTCTACCACAAAAAACATATTATTTTCAAGAGCATAACAAATGGATTTATATATGTTTACACTAAATCATCCGCAAACAGGCAAGCGCACTCTATCTGCACAATAAACGGCACCAAAAGCTTCAAATACCAAAGCCAAGTGCCGCTTATATATTACACAAGCTCATATATTACAAAACAAAATAAAGCCTAGTCCTTTATTCCAAGAGAAATTCTCTTATCATCAGGGTTAAATTTTAATATTACAACGTCAATAAAATCACCCGCGCCAAGAATTGTCTCATTCCTATTTTGATATTTCGTAAGTTCTTCACTGGGAAGCAGCGCTTCAACAGAAGGAC
The DNA here is from genome assembly GCA_910583725.1 of uncultured Vampirovibrio sp. GTDB lineage: Bacteria > Cyanobacteriota > Vampirovibrionia > Gastranaerophilales > Gastranaerophilaceae > MGBC122484. The sequence goes on along the minus strand of CAJTXZ010000019.1, from coordinate 37,649 downwards.
AAACCTCAACAAAGGCGCCAAAGTGCTTAATTCTTATAATTTTACCTCTGACAACAGCGCCTTCCTGAATAGAGCCTCTGGCCTCAATCCATGGGTCGGGCTCCAGGCTCTTAAGGCTTAATGAGACCCTTTGTTTATCATAATCTATCCCGATTATTTCAACATCTATTTTTTCGCCCTGCTTTAAAACTTCGCCCGGATGTTCTACCCACTTCCAGCTAATTTGCGATAAGGGCAAAAGCCCGTCTACCCCGCCAATATCAATGAATGCGCCAAAATCAGTAATTCTTACAACCTGGCCCCTCACCACCTGGCCTATCTCTAGTTTTTCAAACACGTCTTTTTTAATATCTTCAAGCGAATCCTCATAAACCTTCCTATTGGAAAGTATAAAGTTATTATTGGCCGCATCAATGTTTAAAATTTTAAGTTCAATCGTCTCTCCGGCTAATTCTTCCTGCACCTGCGCCCTCATATGTGAAACAGGAACAAAACCCCTGATTCCCATTACATCAACCAAAACACCGCCTTTTACAGTTTGCACTACCACCCCTTCAATTATTTTATCCTGGGCCTTAATCTCCTCTAATTGCTTCCAGCTGTAGGCATTTGCAACCTTTCTATATGAAACATCAAAACGCCCGTTCTCATCCTCGTCGGATATTATAAGAAATTCATACGTTTCGCCTTTTTTAAGGATTTCCTTAACATCGTCTTCACGGCTGGATTTAATTTCTCTCTCCGGACACACAGCAGAAGTCTTTGCGCCTATATCAACAACAGCACCGTCTGAATCATACCCGATTACAAGCCCTTTAACTAAATCCCCTTTTTTAAAAGAATACCCATACTGCGCTAAAAGCTGCTCGTATTCAGCGTTGCTCAATTCAACAGACAACATTAAATGCTCCTTATTATTAATCAAACCTAACTATTTTATTAGACGTATTATAACAAAAAATTAACTTTATAACAAAATTTGACTTAATAGAACTTAACAATTATAATGGTTTTGTCTGGTTTAGTTGTTTAGTTTGAAAAAAGTTTATGGAATTAAAACAAAAAGCTTCACTTACGGGCTTTCGGGTGCTGTTTATATTAAATATGCTCCTAAGGGAAGAATTGTCCAAAAGTGAAATATTGCAAAGGTTACAGTCAAATCCTGATTATATTCTAAATAACATAACAAAAGAAACAATACGCCTTGATATTAATACACTAAAAAAGGCAGGCTTTGGCATAGAAAATACCGGCAAAAGTAATAATTACAGGTATAAAATCAACTGGTGCCCAATAAAAATCAAGCTGACAAAAAAAGAAATGAACGTCCTAATTAACACAAAAAAGGCCGTGATAAGCCTGTCAAAACTTAGCCATATCCTAAAATTATACAAATTTTTTAAAAAAATATGCAGATTTTTATCTGATGATGAACAGATTAATGAACTTTTAAACTTTGAAAACATCACAAACATTGACCTTAAGGTTTTAAATGAGCTGAATGTACTCGCAAAAAGGAATAAAGAGGTTTTAATTCTCTATAATTCGGCAAACTCAGGCATTAAGGAGATTTCAATAAAGCTAAAAGAAATAAAATATTCAAATAAAAAAGTCTATATCACCGGCACTTCAAAGGATTACCCAGATAACACAGTATTAAAAGCAGAAAGCATTGTAAAAATTTTAAAAATCCTAAAGAGCAGACAATCTTTTGAATATAAAAAAACAGACAAAATAATTTATAGGCTAAAACCCGCGTCAAAAGAACACTTCAACCTTCTTGAGGAAGAAAAAATTATTGAAGAAAATAATGATTTTATAAAAATAGAATTAAACGCTGATAACTCTTTTATGGCAATTCAAAGACTTTTAAGCTACGGAGAAGATTTAATTGAAATTGAAGACGAAGAGATAAATTCAAAATATTTAGAAAAACTCTTTGCAATAAGAAAAAAATATACCTGAAAATATAAGGAAATTTATGGAACTAAAAAGCCTCGCCACACCCTATAGAATAATAAAAATATTAAAAATGTTAACAGAAAAACCCCTAAGTATGGATGAAATCCTTCTGGGGCTTGAATCTGAGGATATTTTTATAAACAAAGAAACAATAACAAAATATTTTAAAACCCTAAGAGAAGCCGGCTGCACAATAGAAAAAAGAAAGAATAAATTCTATATAAAATACCCGATTCTGGGTTTTTCGCCCGATGAACTTGAAACCCTTGCAGGGTTTGAAAAAATAGCCTCCAATATAAATTCTAAGGCAAACTATGGAGCATTTTGCAAATTTTTAGAAAAAATTTTTACACTGGCAAACGCAGATGAATACGAGAAATATAAAAAAATAAGCCTGAAAACCAAACAGAATAAGGCCTTTTGGAGTGAAAAAATATCATCAAAATACAAAGAAAAAATAGAAACCCTCTCCCGTTTTATGTATGAAAATTCATCAGTCATAAACATAATTTACGAAAACAAAAACTACAGTATAACACCCCTTTCATTCTGTTATTATAAAGACTCTGTATCCCTTTTAGGCTATGACAACAAAAAGAACGTAAACAAAAATTTTACACTTGATAAACTAACCGACATTAAAGGAACACCAATAACGGCCACAGGTAAGGATTTTGGACTTTCAACAACATTTAAAATCACAGGCAGGCTAAAAAAAAGCTATACATTAAAAGAGGGTGAAATAGCCGTAGAGAGCGAAGAAGGGCTTATTATAACAAACAACAAGGAAGACAAAAAAGAGCTATTCAACAGGCTTTTAAAATATGGAGACTGCTGCGAAATTTTGTATCCTAAAAACGACAGAGAAAATTTTATAAATTTAGTTGAAAATCTAATTACAAATTCTACTCGGGGGGGGGGGGAGGAGCTAAATCCAGCTAAAGCAGGATTTTATGAAATATTATTTCATATCACACCCTGATAATAGAGACACTGTCTTAATTTTATCATATAGAACAAGAGAAGTATTTTTATGACACACAAATGCCGAAATTTGCTTTTTCAAAAGACAAAACATCCTATGCATAAAATAGAATTAAAAGACATTTATCAAAATTGAAGTTCTTAAAAAATGTATGTTCAAATATCATACATAATGTAAAGAAATATTAACAAAACAATGTAAAAATGAACCGACTGAGTAAATATTAATTTTTCACGTGCAATAGACAGAAAGCCTTTCTATACAAGGTATTTGGCAAATGGCAAATAAAATATATGTCTAATGGGGGTGTGAATTATATTTTTAGGTATCCTAAAAGACATATACAGCAAGATTTAGAGAGAATATTGCGCGTGCAAATCTAATGTTTATAAGGCTTTAAGGGTATATTAATATACTTTTAATACGATAGACAGAGCATTTAAGGTGTTTTTTTATTGCAAAAGGTTAATAATTCAATAATTACAGCATTTTTAGCCGTGTAAAAACCGTACAATTAAGTTATATCAAGGTCTTTAAGGAAGTTATAAATTAGAATATTTTGAAATGGTAATTTTATACCAGGCTTAAACCTTTCTTAACAAAGGTTTTTTAGGTTTTAGTACGCGTGAAAAGCACACCGAAAGAACATTATAAGGTTTTATTAATTACATATCGAGGGTAAAAAATAAAAAACTATACTTCAAAACCCGCACTATGAAAGGATTTAAAGGTATGATAAAACACAAGAGAAGAAGGAGCATATACGTAAAAAACCTATCAAAGCTTGCAGGATAAAGGTTTATAGGATTTTTGCATTAAAATTTTTGCAACAGGCACATTTTTTATGATTTTATAATCTGCGCACGTAAAAATAGGCTAAATTACTCTAGTGACGCACGTTTTCGGCTTAATTTTAAAATTTGGTTTCGAATCTCCAAATCATTCGGGTTTATATTATATGCCATTTCGTAATAATTTATTGCAAGGTCTATATTTCCGCTCACCTCAAGCATTTTAGCTATATTAAAGTACGCATCGGTGCAGTATGGGTTGATTTCCAGGGTTTTTGAATATTCTTTTGCAGCCTCTTTAAAATTTCCAGTTTTTCTTAAAATATCCGCTTTAAGAAAATGTCCCAAAGCATAGTTATAGTTGAGTTTCAGCGCCTTATCAACCTCTAAAAGCGCACGGGTATAATCTCCTTCATTTTTTAACTTACAGGCTAAAGCATAGATATACTCAGGCTTTCCGGGATTTTTTTTCACAAGCTCTTCAAGAGTTGCTGCATTTGCCTGAAATTGCACCTCTCCGCCGTTTTCAAAAGAAATATTATATGTGCTTGGTGTCTGTAAAGGCCTGTTTGTGCGGATATTCACACTAGTATTACGTTTAAAATCAATAATATCAGAGGTTGAGAGCATATTAACAGGCTTAAAGCCAATAAAATAGCCGATATCAACATAATTAATCTTGGGAAAATCAGTCATATCAAAGGGTGCAGCATATATCACATTCTCATTTACATCCTTGACATAATCATATGAAATTCCTGCACTAATACCGTTAAACGCTTGCGCCATATGGCTTTCAGCCAATATACAAAGCAGGGCTAAAACACTTAAAATATGCTTTTTTATACTCATTTAATTAAATAAAACCTCTATATTAAAAACTTTTTCAAAAAACTGTTTTTTTCTGGCTAAAGCCGCTCCCAGCCCGATATTTAACATTATATTTACCCCGAGGTCAATTGTCAAAATTCTTTGTTTTTCATCAAAATCCAAACTAAAATCTTCCACCATATTAAAATGATTATAGTCAAAAGCGTCAATTAGCCTGACTATAGAGGCAAAAACGTCCGTTTTTTTTCTGTCATTTTTGCTTAACATCTTATAACATTTATGCTCGTTTTCATCAGGCAAAGATTTCCTGTGATACCGTACAATGCAGGCTACAACAAGGTTTTGCGCTTCATCTAGCCCGGAAATTTTATTTTCCAAAATAAGGTCTCTGCCTATTTTGTGGTGCGGTTTTGTCTGATTTTTTTTATTTTTTTCAAACATAACCCCGATATCATGCAGCATTGCGCCATATTTAAGAAGTGTTAAGTCTTCTGTGTTGTCAAATTCTGCAAGCCAAGGAAAAAATCTTAACAATTCTTTAAAAAATTTAAGGCTCAACTTTGCCACAAGCTCGCTATGGTCAAGGGTTTTAGCGGAAGATAAATAATTTTTCTTAAATTCATTAATATCCATATGTGCCCAATGCCTAAAACCCGCTATTAATCATCAATTCCAGACTTTATATATTTATCAATGATTTCAATAAATCTTTTTTGTTCAAAATCATCTTTCTGGATAATTTCCTGCACATTTGCCGTTTCATACAGCTTTTCAAGAACATTTTTGTTTACCGATGAGAGAACGATTATAGGCACCTTTGAATGCTCTTTATTTGCGCGCACCTTCTTTGCAAAGTCATAGCCTGACATTGAGGGCATTTCATGGTCTGTTATAACAAAATCAAATTTTTCATTCTCAATCGCCTTAAGGGCGTCATCCGGGCTGCTTACAGCAGTTACTTGATACCCTGAGCCAACAAGAATGCCTTTTTGCAGGGTTCTTGTAGTCAAAGAATCGTCCACCACAAGGATTTTACGCTTAGAGTTTTCCTCAAGCCTCTGCGCCCTTGTCGAGGGGATAATTTTGCTTGAAATTTTTCTTGAAATTGTCGTATTTAAAATATCGGTCATATTTAAAATCAGGCACATATCCCCGCTTGCAAGGGTTGTAATTCCAGCTATATTTTTTACCTTAAACAAAGGCGGGGAGAGCTTTTTGTGCAAAATTTCCTGATCGCTTATTAATTTTTGTATAATAATTCCAAGCCTCAAGTTTTCAGACTGCACAATAACAAGAGTATACTTATCATTTTCCCTTGGCCTGTTTTCAAGCTCTAAAATCTGCGATAAGGTGTAAACCTGTATCACTTCGCCATTGTGGATATAATGGTTTTTGCCATCTCTCACAAATACATCAGATGGGTTAATCCTAAGCACTGTCTGAATGGATGAAGCAGGAAGCGCGTATAATTGCCCATGTTCCATTATAATAAATGTTTTAAGGGTTGCCATTGCAGTTGGCAATTCCATTGTAACAAGTGTTCCCTTGTTAAATTCTGAAAATACATCAATTCTGCCATTCAACTGGGAAATTTTTGTATGAACTATATCAAGCCCAAGGCCGCGCCCTGAAAGCTCTGTCACCGTGTCGCCAGTTGAAAAACCGGGGTAAAATATTAAATTTACAATCTGTTCCTCAGGAAGATTATTAATCTCTTCTCTTGTTAATAATTCCTTTTCTATGGCTCTTTGTTTAATTTTTTCAACATCAATACCGCGGCCGTCATCCTTTATATTAATAACAATTTTGCTTTCTTTTTGAATTGCCTGTATAACAATATTTCCAACCTTATTTTTACCAAGCTTAACCCTCTCATCAGGCGGCTCTATGCCATGGTCTATTGAGTTTCTTATTATATGCATTATGGGAATTTTTATATCTTCAATAATTTTTTTATCAGCGCTAACCTCAGCCCCTTCTATCTTAAAATCAATCTCCTTGCCTTTATCTTTTGCAATGTTATGCACCATCCTCGGAAACAGGCCAAAAACCGTAGAAAGAGGCAAAACACGCATTTTTTTAACCATCCCCTCAAGCGCAGATGAGGTTGAGAATAGCTTTGAATTATTTTCCTGCAATTGCCTCATTAAAACATCTGTTCTTTTTATAACATTGTTCATCCGCTCCGAATTTACACCATGAAGAGACATCAGCTGTTTATTATAAGCTGCAAGCGACTGCATATTCCTGAAAGTTTCATCCGGGGTTGAGTTTGCAAGATATTTTTTATCGAAAAATTTCATATAGTACCCGACTTTATGATAATTTTTCTGCCAATCCATAAGTTCATTCTGAATATTTTTTGCAAGGGTTAAAAGTTCCCTCGTTTTTATTCTTGTAATAATTAAATCGCCAATTTGATTAACAAGCTGGTCTAATTTAGCAGAGTCAACCCTTAATGTCTTAATTGCAGTGGTATCAAAGCTTGTAAGCCAATCATTAGAACTCAACTGCTGCATCTTTATTTTTGTCTTACTCTTTTTGCTTTGAATCTGTGGAATGGCGCTGTTTAGGGAAAATTGCACCATCTGCTCCACAATTATTGCCCTTTGGTTTAAAAGTTCAATCTCATCAGTTGTATCTTTGTAAGATTTTTTTGAAAGCCTGTTTTTTACAATATTTGCAGAAACCTCGGCAATTTCCCTTATAATGCCTAAAGCGTCCTTATCAAAGGGTGTGTTGTTGTTTTCATATATTGCAATAATTCTAAGGACAGTCACAAAGATTTTTTTGAATTCTTCTCTTTCAATCCTTGAAATTATTTCATTTATAAGGCTTTTTACCTCTGCAAGGCCTATTTTACTTTCATACAAAGAAGGAAGTTTATTTATGAGGCTAGTAATTAAATCAAGAAGTTCGACATTTTCTAATTTACTTTGTGGTGTCGTGTCTTTCGGGTCCTCATTTTTAAATGCCCTTGGCTCATTTGTAACCATTTTATATGCATTTTCGTAATAATTCTTAACATTTATATCTTCATCTTTGCATACTTTGTTAAAATATTGAATCAATTCATTTATTTTAAGATTTAAATCAATAACACAGACATCACCGGCATTAGCGGATTCTGAATCAGAAACTTTCATTGCAATCTCTAATATCTGTTTTGCAATTTCATCCATATCGCGAAGGCCAATCTGAAACAAAACCTCGGAAAGGCGTCTTATAATTGAATTTATATCGGTAATTTGGCTAAAATTATTCTCCTGAGCGCATTTAGAATATATAAATATAATCCCCGTGAGGCAATCTTCAATTATATTCAGCTTTTTTAGAATTTTTCTCTTTGTCTCGGAAAACTTTACAGCCTCTTTTTCTGCAAATTGAACCGTACCGTTATTTTCATCACAGTCTCTTACTATCTGTTCAAGTTTTTTTATGTGGGTTTCAGCGTCTGAACAGACAAATTCAGCCTTTTGCTGGATAGTCTTTTCAATAAGCATTGATATAAAGGCAAGAGCACTTGAAATTGTGTCTGTAACATATGATGTCGGGATAAGCTTATTTTCTTTTACAAGGCCTAAAATATCTTCAATTTTATGGGCAATGTTTTGAATGTTATTGAACCCGAGCATTCTGGCGGAGCCCTTAAGGCTGTGTGCTTCTCTGAATAAATGCATTGCAATCTCAAGATTACCGGGTTTTTTTTCAAGGGCAAGCAGGTTTTTATCCATAGACTGCAATATTTCCCCGCTCTCCTGCTGGAAAATATTTAAAATCTCATCAAGCTCTTCCTGTAAAAATTCCATTCTTATAAATCCGTTTAATAAATTTTCCTTTAGTTTTCGGTTTCAGCCTGCTCATAAGTAGCACAATACAAGCTTAAATCTTATCTGTCTGCTGCTAAAAATCTTTCAAAGCCTATAAACATTGTATTACTCATCTAAAACAGATGTTTTAAATGTCTTTGTCAAGGCATGAAGACCTTCAACATTCTTGTAATTTTCTTCGGTAATTTTAAAATTAATCTCAAGCATGCCGGTTAATTCCTTAATGCAGCTTCCCGTATTTTGCGTATCCTTCTTAAGTTTATCAGCCGAATTTATTATTTCGCTGACACTTGATGAGATATCCTTCATTAAACCCATCAATTCCTCAATGTTTGAGCCTATACTGTGGGCTAAATCAATCCCTGATTCAATTTCTTTGGTGCCTTCTTCTGTTGCCATAACGGTTGAATTTGTTGTCTGCTGAATATCTGTAATAAGAGATGTAATTTTCGTTGTTGCCTGCTTACTTTCATCGGCAAGTTTTCGAATTTCACCCGCAACAACAGCAAAGCCCTTACCATGCTCACCCGCTCTTGCGGCCTCAACTGCAGCATTTAAGGCAAGAAGGTTTGTTTGTTCTGCAATATCCTCAACAACACCTATTGTGGATGAAATCGACTGGATAAATTCAGATAATTCAAGAATTAATTCTGCAATAGTCTGAATCTTGTGTCTTATTGCAAACATTTTTTCAATATTAGCTTTTACCGCAAGATGTTCAGTACTTGTAAACTCAAGCGAATGATGGGTTTTTGCCCTTGTGTCGCTTATTACATTATTCATAGATGCTATATATTCTTTAAGATTTTCTATAAGGGACACCACGTTTGCAAGCTTTGCAAAAGAAAGGTTTATGTTTTCTTTTTGATTATTTGTAACGCCCTCAATCTTTTTTGTTTCATCATTTGCAATGTCAATTACATTATATACAATGCCATCTACCCTTTTTTTAACCCTCTTTTTGGTAAATTCAAATACAAGAACAGCAAGTATAAAAAGAAATACCATTATAGATGATAAAATAACAGGTTCTACGTTAAGAAACACTGATATTGCCACTATAAGGGCAAATATTACAAAAAGCACCGATATATCAATTATGCTTTTTTGAGTGAGTTCACTTGAGAGAGTGTTCCGTTTTTTATAATCTTTAAACATAATTCCCCTTTTTTATAAAATAATGTATAATCTAACTTAATTATATTAGATATTTTTAATTATGGCAAAAAAAGTTCTTATAATAGATGACAGCGTAACACAGTTAAGCAGCTTAAAGATTTTCTTTAGGCGCGCAGGCTATGAAGTTGAAGTTGCACAAAATGGCGTGGATGGCTTTGTAAAAGTATATAAAACCGCACCGGATTTAATTATCTGCGATGTTTTAATGCCCCATCTTGGCGGATATCAATTATGCAGACTTTTAAAAAGCAACCCCGAAACAAAGCAGATACCAATCATAATGCTGACTGTACTTGATAAAAAACTGGATAAATTCTGGGCATCGCAATCAGGTGCAAACCGTTTTATACAAAAAGATTCTGATTTTCAAAATATAATACAAATCTCCGATGAAACAATCAGAGAATTCCCCGTCTTTCAAAGATATAAAGATTTGTTAAAAACTTATGATTTTGATGAAGAGGGAATAATTTTCCAGATAAACAAAATTCTGGATGACGCCCTTATGAAATCAACAATTACAAATGAATTCAGAAACCTGACAGACTATACTGCGGATGATAAAATAACAGCTGAAAAAATATTTAAGATATTATCCACAATAATAGAATATGATGCTGCCTGCATTTATTTTCATTCACCCGATAACGCCAGAAAAAAAAGGCTCATCTTTGATACACAAAACTGCAAGCTTAAAGAAGATGTATTTTTAGATATCTGGAGACAGATACTGCCGGATTGCGTTGATGACTTTGAAATTGAAACAACAAAAGGTAAAAACAGCGATAATATTATTGAAAATACGGATGAATTTCAATCAAGAAAAGAGTTTGACTTTTATTATGAAAACAACCTGATAGGCAAAGTTTGCTTTTATTCTGTACAAAATATCGAATGGAATAAACTAAAATTTATGCCCACAGCAAAATCTGAACTGGATTTATATTTAAGGCTTAAATTTTTATATACAAAAACCTGCTACCTTTCAATCACCGATGAATTAACAAAACTTTACACAAGACGGCACCTGGAGAGCGTTTTAGGGCAGGAATTTGAAAGGGCAAAAAGATACGGTACGATAATTTCTGTTGCAATGGCAGACATTGATAACTTTAAGGCAGTAAATGATACATACGGCCATCAGGCAGGCGATTATGTCCTTAGGGAAGTTTCACATATCTTTACAGACACTTTAAGAAAAACAGACTTTGTATACAGATACGGCGGAGAAGAAATTTGCATCCTTATGCCTGAAACCTGCATAAATAATGTGATTATGCCGCTTGAGAGAATAAGGAAAAATATTGAAAACAGAGATTTTGTATACAACGACTCAAAGATAAATGTTACAATTAGTATTGGCGCAACCACCTATTCAAAGGATATGCGCCTGCCTTCTGATTTAATTGAAAAATCAGATATGGCCTTATACAAGGCTAAAAAATCGGGTAAAAACAAGGTTGTAGTAGAAGATGAATGAAGTTACAGTAAGTCAGAGCATTCAGGAAAATGATATATATATATTTACTGAAATAGGACATACATCCTACGCTTTCAATGCGCTCTCAATACTTGAAATCATAAAACTTGTAGAGCTTGAATATCCTGAAAAAATGCCCTCATATGTTGCAGGAATCCTTGAATATAGAGGAAAAATTATCCATATAATTGATTTAAGGTCAATTTTAAACATAGAAACCAAAGAATATGATATAAATACACATATTCTTATCATTCAGGGGAAAGAATCTATTTATGGTATAATTGCAGATTCCATTGTAGACATTAAAAAGATTGACTCTGCAATAATTGCCCCTCCGCCGTATTCTATATACAGTACATTTACAAAAGGCATATACCTTGATAATGGCAACAATACAACCGTAATAAACCTTGAAACCCTTGAAGAATGGATGAAATTGAGCGATGATGCTGAGACAAATTTTAACCAAAAAGCTGCAAGGCTACTCCCAAGGGATATTACATCAAAAGAAACTCTTCATCAAAGAAAGCTTGAGCTTGTTGAAAAAAGCAAAAGTGTTTCATACAGGCTCTTAAAAAATAAAGATGTTTATGTCAGCTTCAAAATTAAAAACAGCACGTATTGTCTTGAAATTGCCTACGTAGGAGGCTTTTATAAGTATTCTGAAACAAAGATTATAAAAGTACCCTGCACGCCGGAGTTTATAAAGGGGTTAATCAGCGTAAAAGGCGATTATATCACAATAATTGACCTAAACAGATATTTTGACAATGAACCGACAGAAATAACAGATAAATCAACAATAATTGTAGTAGAATCAAAAGACTTTAATATAGGTTTTATTGTTGATGAAATATGTGAATCCTTAAACATTCAGACCAACGAATTATTCAATGGAAAAAATAAAGGAATAAAATCCGAAAACAAAAATGAAGTTATTGAATATGTTAAAAATGATAAGCTTTATTTAGTCCTTAACATAAAAGAAATACTAAACAGCGAAAAACTGTATGTGGGCTGATATATTTTAAAGTCCGCTGTTAAGTTTAAAAATTTGCCTTTTTTATAAGAAAACATTAAGCATAAATTATGAAAAATCTAAAAAACATTTTTATATTAATTATTTTTGCCTGCGCAATATTATGCACTTTGTCTTCATATGCAAATGAAAAAGATACTTATGAAGAAATTTATAATAAGCTTGAGCCTGCAAACTTTGAATATATGTTTGGAATAGACCCTTATCAGGCGGAAGATTATACAAAATATATGTACTCTCCCTATCCTTTGTTTAGAGTGGGTGTACCCTTCATATTCAAGGATATAAAAATTCAACCCGGATATTACATTTTAACCCCAAGGAAAAAGGATGGAAAAAATTTTGTATTATTTAAGGAAAACGGAAGGGTAAAATATCTTATACCGGTATATGAAACAGACATTGTTGCCCCTATGTTTTATGATCAGTATATACCGGAGAGAAAAAGGGGGTTCTGGGAAAAGTTAGGAAACGGCTTGTCTAACACAATAGGTCGAATTTTTCCGAAAAAAACCCAAAGAATGCCAGCCCCTAAAGCATATATTGAGGTTAATGACATAGAAAGAGAATTTTATCAGGTAATTTTATACTATGGTGAACAAAAGTACTATATGATTTTTAAACAAAGATGATAGAATAAGGATGAGAAGTTTTAAGGAAAAATGATGAGGAAATTTTTTATATTTTTAGCGCTCCCTTTTATTATGCTGTTTTTATCTGCAGCATTAGATAGCCAAAGCGCATTTGGCGCCGAAAAAACATACATAAAAGAAAAATCTGAAATCAGAACACTTATTAATGATTTAAATAAATATTCAAATGAACATGATATCGAAGGCATAAAAAGTTATTATTCAAAAGATTATAAAAGCTATGACGGGTTTAATTATGATGCATTTTTGTTATCAATAAAAGATACATTTAAAAGTTATCCTGATATTTCATATAAGAGTAAAATAAAATCAATCAACATTAATGGAAACTTTGCAAGTGTTGAATTAATCGACACATCAACCTCAAAAAGGCAGACAACAACCCAGGCTATTATTAATAACAAGCCCGTGTTAGATGAAAAAATGTATGGCACAATGGAGAGCGTTTGTCATTATGTTGTTTATCTTAAAAAAAGTAATAACAAATGGCAAATATATTCTGACAATATAATATCCGAAGAAACCGCAATAAAATACGGCACAACAGAGGATATGAAGATTGGAATATGGTCTCCGCCCGTTGTAGAAGAGGGCGAAGAATATTGTATAAGCTTGAATGCTACAAATAAGCCAAAAAATTCTATTATGCTTGCCTCCTTAACAAGGGAAGAAATTAAATATCCGCCAAGCACTCCTTTTGATGCCTTTAGAAAGATGCCAAAAGACGGTGCGCTCGAAAGGCTTGTTATAGCAAATAAGAAGGGAATAAACGAATATTCTCTTGCCTCCCTTGGAATTACAGAAATCTCACTCAATGAAGAAAGAACTGCAATAAACTATAAAATGTCAGGCGTTGCCTTCATTATGAAGAGAGTGAATGTTTATCCTAAAAAAAGAAACGCCGTTAATCAGGAATATGTAAAAAACCTGCTGTCAAAAGAAGATAAGACGGACAATAATGCACAAAAAGAAGTGCCAAAGGAGTCATTATAGGTGATACCAAAGGATAAAAGAGCTTTTATTTTTTATATAATAACAAGTCTTGTCTTGTGGCAGTTTGGAATATCAATAAGAGATTTATGTATAAGGCCTGATATACAAATTATGACAAAAGATAATCCGATTGTTTCTTTTGTATATCTTAAAAACACAGGCGGCGCATTCAGCCTTTTTAATGACTATACAACCTTGCTTGCAGCCTTTGGTATAATAGCACTTTTGGCCCTTATCATATATTCATACAAAAAGCTTGAGTTTGACGATAAATATAAAATTTTAACCATAACATCCCTCACCGCAGGCATTTTGGGCAACTTGGCAGAAAGAATAACGGAAGGATATGTTATTGATTTTATAAAGTTGAATTTTGTAAATTTTGCCGTATTTAATTTCTTTGATATTTTAATTAGTACTTCAATCATCTCCCTTGCGATATTAATCATCTATGATGAAATAAAAAAACGCGCAATAGAAAAATTAAATGCAGATAATACAGCTCATATTAAGCAAAAAGAGCTCCTAAAATAGGTATTATGGAAATTACAGCTGATGAAAACTTCCAAAATAAACGCCTTGATTTTGCAATAACAAATTTGCTTTCCACAAATCCCGCTAATGGCAATTCTCTAAACATCACAAGGTCAAAGGCCCAAAAAATGATTGATGATGGCAGCATTACAGTAAATTCAAAGGCTGTAAAAGCCTCTTATAAAATAAAAGCGGGAGATATTATCGTTATAAATGAATCTTTGGCTGAAAATACCCGGATAATGCCTGAAAATATTAAGCTTGATATTATTTATGAGGATGATTGCCTTCTTGTGATTAATAAACAAAAAGGTATTTTAACCCACCCAACGCCGAATAATAAAAATAATTCCCTTGTAAATGCACTTCTTTATTACGGCTGCAATTTATCTAATATCCAAGGAAATGAAAGACAAGGAATTGTTCACAGGCTCGATAAAAACACATCAGGATTAATACTTGCTGCAAAAACAAATAATGTACACCTTAACCTTCAAAAGCAGATTCAAAACAAAACCGCAAAAAGAAAATATCTTGCAGTTGTTTATGGCTGCATTCAGGAAAATTCAGGCATAATAAACAGGCCACTTGTTCATCATATGAATAAAACTGTAAAAATGAGCATTTCAACTGAAGGCAAGGAGGCAATAACGCACTACAGAGTAATTCAAAGGTTTGATGATGTAACGCTTTTAGAGCTTGAACTAAAAACAGGCCGCACCCATCAAATACGCTGTCATATGGCATCAATGAATCATCCGGTATACGGTGATACATTATACGGCGCAAAAGGTTTCAAAAGCAGGCTGAACCTTAAAACAAAGGAACAGCTTTTAATGTCTTATTATCTTAGCTTTACACATCCAATTTCAGGTGAGATAATGGAATTTAAGCTTAGTGAAGAAAAATATGATGAAGATTTCAAACGATTTTTTAACATTATAAGGAGATAAAAATGCACCATGGTATTTTATATTTTATAGGATATTTTATTTTAGGCTTTATTATAGGCAGTTTTATTGTTTATGCAATGATGAACAAAAAACAAAAAACACTTAAAAAACAATACGAAAAAACCTCAATAGGGGCTGATGATTCAGAACTTCGCGTAAAAACCCTGGAAAACAAGGTAAAAACTCTTGAAGCCGCACTTGAGAAGAGCTTGAAGGATAGGTCATAGTTTCCTGTTCTGTAACGGCGTGATAGCTTCCCATAAGCATAAAATCATATTCTTTATAAAAACAAATCTTGATGTGCTAAAATAAATATATGATTGAATATTACAAAGAAAAGTTAATGTTTTACAGGCTGCTTTTAACCTTTGCAATAACAGCAGCATCCGGCTGCGTTGCATGGTTTTTTGCGCAGTATAGTACAAGTGACCCAGAACATCTGGCTTTTAATATCGCAGCAATAATTTGTCTTGCTGCACTAATAACATCTTTTACGATGCGAATAAGGTTTTATCATAATAAATTAAAGGAAGGTATAAAATGACAAACACTATAGGCTTTATTTTTTCATTTATTGCCCTTTTTACGATTACAGGCACCTTTCTGTGGTATGTAATTATGGACATCAAAGACAATCAGGAAATTAAGAAAAATTAACAGAGCCAAAAACACGCAAAATGCGTGTGAAGCCTTCTATTTATCTCTTCAATACCCACAAATCTTTATGTAAAATGGCTAAAAATGGTATTATTTCAAGTCTTCCAACCATCATATCAAACATAAATATAAACTTTGTTAAACTCCCTAAGTCATCAAAATGGTTTAATGGTCCGATATTGCCAAAACCCGGGCCTATATTTCCAAGCGATGATATTGAACCAACAACGGCAATGGTGGCATCCCCTTCAATAAATGCGGTTAAAAACGAACTAATGGCAAACAGTGCAAAATAAAAGATTACAAATGCCATCATCTGTCCTGCTGTTTCCTGGCTTATTGCTGCACCCTCAAGCCTTATAGGATATACGCCTTTTGGATGCACAATTTTATTTAATTCCCTTTTTATGTATTTAAACACAAAAATCCAGCGTAAAATCTTAAGCCCGCCGCATGCTGAAATTGCCGAAGCGCCAATAAACATAGGCAAAAGAAGCAAGAGTTTGCTTGAAAAATCCCACTTTGCAAAATCAGATGAGGCAAAGCCTGTTGATGTCATAACACTGACTGTTTGGAATAATCCTGTTAAAATGCCGTCAGGTATTGAAAAATTCATATTTTTACATAATGAAAAAGCAATTAAAAAGCCTATAACAAGCGTTATTACAAGATATGTGACAAATTCTTCACTCTTAAACGCCGCCTGAAATTTTCTCTGCACAAAAAACTTGTACATCAATATAAAGTTTGTGCCTGAAAGGAAGGCAAAAACAAGAACAGTTGCCGTGATAAAAACATTATTATACCCGATAATACTGTCTGCATTGGGGGAAAATCCGCCCGCACCAACGGTTGAAAAGGCTGTACATATGCTGTTATAAAAATCGAGCCCTGCAATTCTTAATATTATTATTTGCAAAACGGTTAACCCTAAATATATTCCCCACAGCCAGCTTGCTGTATGGCGAATTCTCGGTGTGACCTTTTCTTCAACAGGGTTTGGAGATTCAGCAAAAAACATCTGCCTTCCTGCAACGGCAAACTTTGGCAAAACCGCAATAAATAACACTATAATTCCCATTCCGCCGAACCATTGCGTCATAGAACGGTAAAAGAAAAAGGTCTTAGGATATATTGAAAAATCCCGAAGAATTGTAGCGCCCGTGGTTGATATACCAGAAACTGCTTCAAATAAAGAATTTACAATCCCTAATTTATAGAAAAAATAAGGTATTGATGCAACAAGTGCAAAAAAGCTCCACGCAAAAAATGCTATTGCAAGTGCCTCAGCCTTGTTAATCGTATCAATATCTTTTTCGCTCGCTTCATTTAAAGAGAACAAATACCCTAAAAATAAAGATATCATTGACGCTGCAAAAAAAGGAAAAATTGAAGAATATTCCCTGTAGCAAATTGCAAATATCACAGGAAAAAGCATAACAATTGCAATGTATCTTAATATTATTCCTACAGTATTTATTACAATGTTTAGTTTCATACTTTCCCTGTTATTGCCTCATATACTAAGCTTTAGTAAGCTTATTAAAATAATTTCTAATCTCCTGTGCATCATCAGATTTTGTAAAGATTATTAAAGAATCACCGCCTTTTATAAGCGTCTGTCCCTTTGGAATAATCACCTTTGCACCTCTCTGTATTATAGCTATTACAGCACGTCTTGGCAGTCTTAAATCCATAAGAAGGGTTTCAATAAAACCATAAGGAATATTGATTTCAAGAATTTCTGCAAGCCCCATCTCAACCGTAGCAAGAAGCCCTTCCTTATAATCAACAATTCTGTTTTTTATCTCATTTAATGCAGCCTTTTTAGGTGAAACAGCAACATCCACACCAACCTTTTCAAACAAAGAAGCTGTTGCCATCTGTTCTACCCTTGTAATCACCCTCTTTGTACCTAATTGTTTTACAAGAAGGGAACACAGAAGATTTTTTTCATCGCTGTCTGTTACGGATATTACAACGTCGCATTCTCCTATATTTTCCTGTTCTAACAATTCAAGGTTTGTGCCATCATCATTTAGAATTAAGGTTTTTTTAAGGTTTTGCGACAAGAATTCAGAACGTTTATAGTCTTTTTCAATTAATTTTGTTTTTATAGGAGTTTTTTCTAAAGATTTTGCAAGCTCAAACCCCACGGTGCCACCCCCTATTATGGCAACGCTTTT
This sequence comes from uncultured Vampirovibrio sp., assembly GCA_910583725.1. Lineage (GTDB taxonomy): Bacteria > Cyanobacteriota > Vampirovibrionia > Gastranaerophilales > Gastranaerophilaceae > MGBC122484. The sequence continues at coordinate 19,573 of CAJTXZ010000019.1, read as the reverse complement.
AAGGCTTGTTTTTTCTTCCACAAAAAACTGTGAGGCTGCTATATCAAGCCCTTCCGCTGTTCCCATAAATATTGCCTTATCATTTAGGCAAAATTCATCATCACCTCTTGGAATAAAAAGTTCTTCTTCCCTTTTTATACCTGCAACAAGAGTTTCTTCATTAAATGCAATTTCTTTTAGTTTTTTATTAAGAAGTATAGAATTTTCCTTAATTCTGTACTCAAGAAGTTTTGCGCGCCCTTGTGCAAAATCTTCAACATTAATCGCATCAGGCACGGTTATAATTCTAAAAATTTCCTGCACCAAAAGTCTTTCAGGCCATATGACATAGTCTATATATAAAAAGCCTTCTTTTTGCATAGATTCTTTAACTATGCTTAATGAATTTCTGCACTCTTTTTTGGATACAAAACAGGCAGTTAAAGCATTCGACAGTTGTTTTGACATAAGACATGCAACAATATTTGCTTCATCAAGGCAGGTGCACGCAATAAAAACATCTGCATCCTTAATACCTGCATCTTTTAATACATTTATATTTGAAGCCTCACCCACAATTGTTGATAAATCAAGATTATTAAACTTTTCTAAGCGTGAAGCATCTGAATCTATAACAATAATGTCATGATCCTCAAAAAACTCTCCTGCAATAATTGAACCTATTTCGTTCGCCCCGTAAATTATTATTTTCATAAAACCTGTTATACTCTAAACAATACTGTTTTACAAGAAGTCTAAAGAATACCAGCAAAAAATTATTGCTAATTTCTATGTTTAAGATATCATTAAAAGACGCATACTTTATTGTTAACAAGAAAGGCATATTAATTATGAAAATAGGATTTTTAAGCAGCCAAAATTTTGGAAAAGTAACACAGCATGCCTGGCAGACATATACAAGTACAGAAAATGCCACACCAGACGATTATAATTTCCTTAGGGAACAAGCCAAAAATCAAAAATACCATGTTCACTATAATAATGTAACGGAAAAATATGAAGTTTGCACCATGAAAGAAGAAAAAGACATCCGTGTAAATGAAGATGGCGATACTGTTTCAATCAAAAGGTTTATGCCGGTGTTAAAGGACAGTAAGCTTTTATCTGATAAAGATATTCACAAAGTTGGCGAAATGGCAACTGCATACGAAAATGCACATTATTACCCAAGCTTAGACTCCGGCGAACTTCTTATATAATCATCACTTGTAAAATTGAATAAATAATATTAAGTCAGTTTTTGTCATTTTGTTTTATTGGCGCTAGAATTGCATATGTTGAACCATAAAATAAAAAGCATAAGATATGATAAATAAGATAAATACCAATAACGCTAAAATTAAACAAGATAACGGGCAGAAAAAACAGCTGATAATCTGGATTAGCGCTATGCTTATCGGCGCAATACTAGGCTGCCTCGGCATAGCAAAGCTAAACAACTTTTTTAACTTTGTTGCGACAGTTTTTACAAAACTTTTTCAATTCGTTGCGATACCAACAATTGCACTGGCTGTAATTACAACCTTATCCGAACTTGGCGCAAAAAAGAATGCAGGAAAAATTTTTGGCCACGCTGCAATTTATACCGTCCTTACTACATTTGCCGCAGCCATAGTAAGTCTCATGTTGTATATAATTTTCACTCCTCAAAATATTATGCTTGAGGCGGCAGGACAAACAGGAACAAATATAGAGGGCAGCATTTCTTATTATGAACACTTATTATCAATCATCCCTGATAATATATTAAAGCCATTACTCTCGGGCAATGTCCTTTCAGTAATAATAGTTGCAATGGCAGCAGGAATCGGACTTTCATTTACACCTGAAACAGAAAACAAAGCTGTGCTGATTAAACTATTGTATGGCCTCCAGGAATTATTATTTGTCATTATACGCGGACTGTTATTTGTACTTCCTATAGGCATAGCCGCCTTTTGCGCCCAGCTTTGCGCGCAAATGACCGCAGGCTCTGTCATGGGTGCCCTTGGCAAATATACTGCAATCGTTCTTGGCGGAAATTTAATACAAATGTTTGTAATAATCCCCGTATTTCTAATACTTAGAGGGCTTAATCCCATACATATATTTCAAAAAATGTCCCCTGCCTTAATTGTTGCATTCTTTACAAAAAGCTCAGCAGGAACACTGCCCGTAACCTTAACTACAGCAGAAAACAACCTTAAAGTAAATCCTTCTGTTTCAAGGTTTGTACTGCCAATATGTACAACCATTAATATGAACGGCTGTGCGGCATTTATTTTGGTCACTTCACTCTTTGTTATGCAAAATTCAGGTATAGAGTTGAATTTAGCAACAATGATTATCTGGCTATTCATCTCTGTCTTTGCAGCAATAGGAAATGCAGGAGTTCCAATGGGATGTTATTTTCTTACCCTTTCTTTAATGTCGCAGACAGGCGCATCCTTAGGGCTTTTAGGCGCAATTTTGCCTATTTATGCCGTCATTGATATGGTTGAAACCGTAGAAAATGTATGGTCAGACTCAGCAGTGTGCGCCATGGTGGATAAGGATATGGCAACAGAAAAGCATCCAAAAAAGACTTAATTTGCTAATTTGTTTTTAAAAGCTCTAAAACCTTTATTTTATATCTTATCCAATATTTATAGAAATTCTTTTGAATGCCGACTGCTGCCAATGGGAATGCTTGCAATAAACTTTTAATCCAGGCTGGATTTTGTTCATCCTGGATTAAAAACAAAAATTATAATAATGGTGCAATCGTTTTACGCATATCGGTTGAATATTTCTTTTGAATTTTCACTACAATATTCCATATCTGTAACTGCCTGTTTTTCATCAAAATCACGTTTGAAGTTATGGTAGAGATTGCCAAGCTCTCTCAATGCCTCCTTTTTAAAATTGTCGTTATCATATTTTCGTATCGAATCACAAGCCCAGTGGCACCGCTTATAATCAAAGACTTCAAGATCATACCTATCTCCGCATTGACAATTTGCTCTAAAGAAGACGGGCGTATCACCTGAGCGTTTATCAAACTTATCAAAAGTTTCTATGGTTTGCTGAAGTGCTTCCTTATCATTATTTACCAATCTGCCGATAAAATTTCTTGTGGCTTGATCTCTTGATACAATCAACCTACCAAAACTTTGCATTCCCTGATTTGCCATACCATTAATTTTCATTTTACAAGACTCTCCTTTTTACTCTCTGCAGTCATATAAAACATGTAAATAATAAAATTTGCGGGCCGCTAAAAATTTATGCTAAAATATTGCTTATGGCGTAAACAATAAAATTTTATATTATTATAGCAGGGGCAAACGGAAGCGGTAAAAGTACTTTGGCAGAAGTTTTTTTAAAGGGAAAAAGACTGGAATTTTTAAATGCTGACAAGATAGCTAAAGAAATATGTCCTAATGCAATTAACAGTGTTCCTGTTTCAGCAGGAAAAGAATATTTTAAAAGACTAAACCTTTTTTTAAACTAAATAAATCATTTGCAGTAGAATCAACATTATCCGGCAATAATATTACAAAAATTATAAAGCAAGCAAAGCAGCAAGACTATAAAATTATAATTATATACTGTTTTCTTCAAAGCTGTGCAGCCTGTGTAGAAAGGGTAAAGAAAAGAGTAGAAAACGGCGGACATAATGTTTCGGAAGAAGACATTATTCGAAGATACTATAAAAGTATTATAAAATTCTGGGATAATTACAGATTATTAGCAGATGAATGGACATTATTTTATAACGGTTATAATTATGCTCCCATGATAGTATCTTGCGGGATGCAAGAAAATTTTGATACAATAAATATGCATATGCAGGATAAATTTAACAAAATTTGTCAAATTGCAAAAGGAAAAATAGATGAATTATAACTACAGAGAAGCTTTAGAATTATATGTTTACTATGGCAGCCCAAATAGCCAAGTCCAAAAACAAATATGAAGTTCATTTGGATATGGATGAGGCCACGCTTGCTGAATTGTTAAAAAAGGCTTTTCCCTCATTGAAAAATAAAAAAGATGTAATAAATATCGCAAGAGAAATCTTAGAACAGTAAATAAAAAAGGATAATATCACAAAATTTGCGCACCTGCCTTTTTATAGTACAATATTACTATGGAGGCAGGTTTAATTATTAAATTAAATCAGGAATACGGCCAAATTTAGACTTTATAGGGGATAGCATGACAAATACAACAACTAATCAAAGCTATGATGCAAGTAATATTAGAGTACTGGAAGGTCTTGAAGCTGTAAGGCTTCGTCCGGGTATGTATATAGGTTCAACCTCTCAAAGGGGCTTACACCACTGTATATATGAAATCGTTGACAATTCAATAGATGAAAGCTTGGCTGGATACTGTAACACAATAACCATAACGGTCCACGAAGACAATTCTGTAACTGTCGAGGATAATGGAAGAGGCATTCCTGTCGATATTAAGCCCGACAGCGGAAAATCTGCCCTTGAAATTGTACATACAGTGCTCCATGCCGGCGGTAAATTCGGCGATGGCGGATACAAGGTATCAGGCGGGCTTCACGGCGTTGGTGCGTCAGTTGTAAATGCCTTATCAGAAAAATATATCGTTGAAGTAAGCCGTGACGGCTGGGTTCACAGACAGGAATATTTAAGAGGAGAACCTGTTAATCCTGTTGAAAAGATAAGGGAAACCGATAAACGAGGCACCAAAACAACATTCTGGGCAGACCCTGAAATATTCACAGAAACCACAGAAATTGACTGTGATGTAATTGCAAACAGATTCAGAGAAATGGCCTTTTTAAACAAAGGCTTAAAATTAATATTCATAGACAAAAAAAATTGCAAAGAGCACACATTCCACTATGAAGGCGGTATTGCAAGCTATGTTGAACATTTAAACAAAAACAAAAATGTAATGTTTGAAAAGCCTGTATACATTGAAAAAACAATTGAAGGCACGGCTGTTGAAATTGCAATGCAATACACAGACGCCTACACAGAAAACGTTCTTTGCTTTGCAAACAACATTAATACCCATTTTGGCGGAACACATCTAACCGGCTTTAGAAACGGTATCACAAGGGTAATTAACGACTATGCAAGAAAAAACAATCTCATAAAAGAAAATGACTCAAACCTTGCAGGGGAAGACATTAGAGAAGGCTTAACTGCAATTGTTTCAGTTAAAATTCCAAACCCTGAATTTGAAGGCCAAACAAAAGAAAAACTTGGAAACGCCGAAGTGACACCAATTGTTAATGACGCTGTCAGGGATAAATTTATGGAATGGCTTGAATTTAACCCAAAATATGCAAAATTAATAGTTGATAAAATTTTACAGGCACAAAGAGCAAGAGAGGCTGCAAGAAAAGCAAGGGAATTAACAAGAAGAAAATCAGCCCTTGAAACATCAACACTGCCAGGAAAACTTGCAGACTGTTCAAACAGAGAACCTGAAAAGTGCGAATTATACATAGTTGAGGGAGATTCAGCCGGAGGTTCAGCTAAACAAGGCAGAAACAGAATGTTTCAGGCAATTTTACCATTAAGAGGTAAAATCTTAAACGTTGAGCGCGCACGCCTTGATAAAATGTATAATAACAATGAAATTCAATCCCTCATTCAGGCTATGGGAATAAATATTTCCAAAAATGAAGAAGAAGTTAATATTGAAAAGCTAAGATATCACAAAATTATTTTTATGACAGATGCTGATGTTGATGGTGCGCACATTAGAACACTGCTTCTAACCTTCTTCTTTAGATACGCAAAACCCTTGATTGATAATGGCTACGTTTATATTGCACAGCCGCCTTTATACAAGGTAACAATAGGGAAAGTTGCAGAATATCTATATGATGACCGTGCCCTTGAAAAGATGGTAAGGGAAAGAGGCATAAAGAGCGTTGTATTGTACGATAAAAATAAAGCAAAATCCTTAACGGGCGATAACCTTGAAAACATATTGTATTCAATGTCAACATACTATAAATCTTTCCACAACCCGATAATTAACCAGATGCCGTCTGTTATTGTAAGGGGATTAATAAGGTCCGAAATCAAGCCTGAGGATTTTGAAAATGAAGAAAGAATGAAAGAAATCCATGCTTATCTTGCCCACTATATTCAAGACCACGCTGAAAACTACGGCATAGATGAAGCTAAGAACTATTCTGTATCATTAACACAAAATCCTGAAAACTCTAAATACTATATTAAGGCAAATTTAGGTGAAGACATTGAACCTGCCTTAATTACTGTTAATATGATTAAATCAAAAGAATTTGAGAGACTAAAAAATTCTTATCCTAAAATTCGTGAATTCTTAATTGAGGAAGAAAAAACTTTAATTTTTGAAACACCTGAGGGAGAATCTGAAATAACATCTTTTGCACAGCTCCAAAGGCTTGTGGATGAAAGGGGCAAAAAAGGCATGCAAATTCAAAGGTTTAAAGGTCTTGGCGAAATGATGCCGCAGCAGTTGTGGGAAACAACTATGGACCCTGCAAACAGAACCCTCCTAAAGGTTAGTATCGAAGATGCAATGCTGTGCGACCAGCTGTTTGATGTATTAATGGGCGACAATGTTGCCCCAAGGCGTGATTTCATTGAACAAAACGCCGTATACGCTACAAACATTGATACATAGGTAAAATTATACAAATATGACAAATAAAACAGAAATTACAACAATCAATACCATTGAAAACAAAATCTTTACTATCAGAGGGCAAAAAGTCATGATAGATAGAGATTTGGCAATGTTATACGGCGTTGAATTAAAAAAGCTCAACCAATCTGTAAAGCGCAATATCAAACGTTTTCCTAAAAACTTTATGTTTCAGCTTTCGCAACCTGAATGGGATATTTTGCGGTCACAAATTGTGACCGCAAATTCAAACATTTCAAAAGTGCGTTATTTGCCTTTTGTTTTCACAGAACACGGTGTTACAATGCTTGCAAGCGTTTTAAATAGCGATAAGGCAATCGAAATAAGTATAAAAATCGTTGAAACATTTATCGCACTAAGGCAATACGCAATGCTGCAAACCTCTAAGAATTCCGAAGTTGTAGAATTAAAGAAAATCCTTATGCTCCATATCGAAAATACAGAAAATAGATTTAATGAAAATGAAGCAACCATAAAACAAATTATAGAGGTTTTAAATAATCTTATTGAAAAACCAAAAGATACAAAACAAATAGGCTTTACAATAAATTAAAGTAGCAAATTTTTATACAAACAGTTGCAAACACCACGTATTTTTTGACAAAAAATTTTATTAACATTTAGTTAACTACAAATGTGCAAGAAAAATAGCAGAATCAATGAAAACCTATGCATGAGCCAAAACAAAAGCATATAATACTGTTCTTTATAAAACTGATGCAAAGGCTGCAGACGAACTTAGTACAGCAATTAACCGGCTTTCTACCATTTATAAAATAAGCCCCCAAAATCCTTGAGGGCTTAAATTTAGAACTTTACTTTAAGCCTTACAGATAATTCTCAATTTCCCAAGCGGAAACTTTTGTTCGGTAATCATCCCATTCCTTTTCTTTTGATGAAACAAATTCATTATAAATGTGCTCGCCCAAAGCCTTTTTAACAAGCTCATTTCTCTTCATTAAATAAATTGCTTCATTCAAAGCACCTGGTAAAGAGGCAATGCCTTTTTCAGCCCTTTCTTTTGCGCACATTTCATAAATATTTTCTTCCGTCTGCTTTGGCGGATTAGTTTTATTTTTAATACCTTCAATCATGGCAGTTAACATTACTGCAAATACAAGATACGGATTGCAGGATGGGTCTGGAGATCTTAACTCAATCCTTGTTCCGTTTCCGCGTTTTGCAGGAACTCTTATAAGAGCACTTCTGTTTGCAAGAGACCATGCAAGGTATACAGGTGCTTCATACCCTGGAACAAGCCTCTTATAGCTGTTAACAGACGGATTTGCAACAGCAGTAAAGCCCATAACATTTTCAAGGAGTGAACCTATTGAATACATTGCTTCTTGCGACAATTGATAAGGCGCATTTTCATCATAAAAAGCGTTTCTGCCATCTTTAAATAAAGAAACATTACAATGCATACCAGAGCCGTTAATTCCAAAAACAGGCTTTGGCATAAACGTTGCATATAAATTATTCCTTGCCGCAACTGCTTTTACGGCATACTTAAATGAAACAACATTATCAGCAGTTGTTAGTGCATCAGCATATTTAAAGTCAATCTCATGCTGCCCGTCAGCTACTTCATGGTGGCTTGCTTCAATATCAAAGCCCATTTTAGTAAGCGTTTCAACCATCTGCGCACGAAGATTTTCGCCCCTGTCATCAGGCCCTACATCATAATATCCGGCCTTATCATGCGTTTGAAGCGTTGGCCTGCCTTTTTCATCCATATTGAAGAGGAAAAATTCTGCTTCAGGGCCCACGTTTAATACATACCCTAAATCTGCAGCTTCTTTAATTACTCTTTTCAGGTTACATCTTGGACACCCTTCAAACGGCGTACCATCTGCATTATGGATATCGCAGATAATTCTTGCAACGTTTGTGCCTTCTTCTTCATTTTTTCTCCAAGGAAGGAGTGAAAATGTTGATAAATCAGGGAAAAAGTACATATCAGATGTTTCTATGCTTCTAAAACCCTTAATTGATGAACCATCAAGCATACACTCATCGTTTAAAACCTTGTCAATCTGGCTTGAAGGTACTGCCATATTTTTTACTTTGCCGTTAATATCAACAAATTGAAGTCTTATAAACCTCACATTATTTTTTTCAATAATGCTCTTAATCTCTTCCTTTGTTAATGCTTTGCCTTGTTGTGGAATGTACTCCATTTTTAATCCTCCTGAAAATTTGGTTTTTTATTTAACAACTTATTATTGCTCACTATGCGCAAATAAGTCAAAAAATTGTAACATTTGTTACAATAGTAGTAAAAGCAGGCAGTTTACTATTAAGTTGTGTAAAAATTAATTGAATTTTGTTAAAATTTGAGCATAATTATATTAAAGGCTTTACTTATGAATGCTTTTTACATATAGTAATAAGTAAAGATATATTTATATAGTATAGTGCCAAAATAATATCCAAAACGTTAAAACAAAATGAGGGTCACATAAAGTGGAAAAGTTCAGACTAGATAACTACGATAGAAAAACAACCGACTACAGCAGATATTCATCCCAAGCAAACATAAAAGTTATAGGCGTAGGCGGCGGCGGCGGAAATGCTGTTAACCGAATGATTAAAGCCGGCCTTGGCGGTGTAGAGTTTTGGGCAATGAATACAGATGCCCAGGTTCTTGAAATGTCATCAGCACCAAAGAAGATTCAGCTCGGTGCAAAACTTACAAGCGGTTTAGGCGCAGGCGGTGACCCTTCAGTTGGCGAAAAAGCAGCAGAAGAATCAAGGGAAGATTTACTCGTTGCCTTAGATGGTTCTGATATGGTCTTTGTTACAGCCGGAATGGGCGGCGGAACAGGAACCGGTGCTGCTCCTGTTGTTGCAAAAATTGCAAAAGAATTAGGCGCCCTAACAATTGGTGTTGTTACAAAACCTTTTGGCTTTGAGGGCAAAAAACGTATGAATCAGGCTGTTGCCGGCCTTGAAAAATTAAAAGAAAATGTTGATGCCCTTATTGTTATACCAAACGACAAATTAATCGAAGTTGTTGAAAGAAGAACAACAATGAGAGACGCTTTCCTTGTTGTTGATGAAGTTCTTTTAAGAGGTGTTCAGGGTATTTCAGATATAATCGTTATCCCTGGCTTAATTAACGTTGACTTTGCCGATGTACGTGCTGTAATGCAAGCCTCAGGCTCAGCCCTGATGGGTATCGGTAAAGCATCAGGCGAAGGAAGAGCAATGGAAGCTGCAAAGCTTGCAATCAATTCCAAATTGCTTGAAACTTCAATAAACGGTGCAACCGGTATCATTATGAATGTTTCAGGCGGTCCTGATATGACTCTTCATGAGGTAAATGAGGCAGCCAGCGTTATTCACGACGCAGTTGCAGATAATGCAGAAGTTATCTTTGGTTCTGTTATTGATGACAGAATTCAGGGAGAAATCCAAATCACTGTTATTGCAACAGGTTTCCAATTAAAAGGCGGTGAAGCACCTCAGGCTCAAGAAAGAAAATTAAGCGCAGCTGATATCTTTGGCGGCGGTTTATCATTCTCTGATTTAGGAAATAAGCCAAGCCAGCCGCAGCAGCAGCCAAGCCAGCCTTTCTTTGAACCTTCAAGACCATCTCATGAGCCATCAGGCGGCGGGCTTTTAGACATACCCGAGTTTTTAAATCCTAAAAGATAATTAAACAAAGTAATACAAGGCGGATAAAAAATCCGCCTTTTCAAGTTATTGAGACGGTAATAAATAAGTTAAGAAATGTTAAAATAATTCATAAATATTTACAAAAATACTTAAAAGTAGCAATTTTTCATATTTACATGTTTTATAATTACATCTTTAAATAATAATTGGAGGGCATTATGAATATTTCACCTGTTAGCGCAAGAGCATTTGCACCAAAAGCAGCAATAAACTTTAAAGGAAACGATGAAGAAAACACTAAAAGCCCTGCCCCTATAGAAAAGGAAGATGAATATTACAACCCCGTTAGTGTAAAGACTGAAAGAAGGCTGGCTGTTTTATCATCAGCAGGAACATCTGCCATTGTCGGCGCCGTTGTAGCAGGCTTGACTTCAGCCTTAAAAGAGGATACAAAATTATTTTCAAAGGTGCCAATGATTGCAGGTGCAATAGCTACCCTTGGAACATTGGCTTTAACGTTGCCATCCAAGCTTTACCACACAAAGGTAAATGCCACCGTTAAAGAAAAGGAAATGGATGTCTTCACAAGGGATAAAGAACTTAAAAAAGATTTAACAAAAGAGGTACACAACGAAGTAAAAGACCCGGAAGTTTCTTTAGATGACAAATTAAATCATAACCTGAAATTGCAGGCTGGAAACAGAGCTTCAACATTAGGAATCACGCAATTTTAATAATCAAATATGAAAATAAATTCTGTAAGAAATTTTAATATTCAAAATCATAAAATGCAAAGGCAGGTAAATTTCACTGCTAAAAATAGTAATCGTCAAAAACCTTCCGAAAACAGCGTTGAACATGACCCTGAAAACCCTATCAAAAAAGGCATGGAACAATTAGACGTTTTAAAAGCTTCTATCGTCGCAGGTCTTGGCTTTGGCGCAAAGGCTCTTTGGTACATATTTGAAGATACAGATTTAATAGACACAGCCTTTGAGGCAGGTTCCAAGCTTTCAGAAAAAAATCATAAAAATGTTCAGGGTTCAGGCAAAAAACTTGCATGGGCAGTTGCCACAACAGGCGCCATTCTTGTTGGTATAGTGGGGCTTTTAGCAAGTATTTATACCATATATAATGCCCCAAAATCTATGTATCAAGGCAAAGTCAACGCACACAAAAAATCTGAAGAAATGGATGTTTATCTTCAATCAAACAGAATAGAACAAGATTTATACAATCAGGTCGGCGAGCAGGCAAAAAATGCAACTACCGTTGAAGAACAACAAAAAGCTAAAGAGCAATATGCAAAATTAAAAGCTGCTAAAAACCAAGCCCCGTCTTTTGTTAATGCAAAGCTTCCAAACCAGCTTTCTACTTAAATAGCACTTTTTATGCCAAACCTAAAGCAAATGTGCGCTAACAATAAAAACTTTAGTAAAGATAAGATTAGTTAATTACAAAGTAAATAAAACACTAAAATACTCCATAAAAATCTTTACAAAATTTACAAATATTATAAAATTTTTATATGATTATGCAGCTTATAAGCAACTATCTATCCCATCTTGAAATAGAAAGAGGCCTAAGCCCCAACACCATTGCTGCCTACAAAAATGACCTTTTTCTTTTCTTTGAGTATTTTAACAAAATTTACAATATCGAAGACATCAAAAGAAGCCATCTGAGCGAATACATAAAATATTTAACAAACAACAACTACACACCAACAAGCATAACAAGAAAAATAGCCTCCATTAAAAATTTTTTCAGATATCTTTGCGCAGCAAAAGAAATAAAATCAAACCCTACACTTGATATATTAACCCCGAAAATTTCAAAAAAGCTGCCAAAGGTGGTTTCAATGGATGAAATGGAAAAACTATTCAAAGAAAAAATGGACACAAGAGGGCTTGCTGTTTTTGAACTTCTCTATGCAACAGGCCTCAGGGTTTCAGAGCTTGTAGAATTAGAAATAAAAAATATCGACTTTAAAAATAACACAGTAAAAACTATAGGAAAGGGCTCAAAAGAAAGAATTATTCCGCTTGGCACAAACGCGAAAAATGCCCTCAAGAACTATTTTAAAGAAAGAGATGTTGATTTAAAACTCTCAGGCTCAATGAATAAAGCACCCGAAAAAGCTTTTTTGAATAATTTTGGCGAAAAAATAACAAGGCAGTGGGTTTACACATTCATAAAAGACCTTGGAAGCATTATACATAAATCAATTTCGCCTCACACAATAAGACACACCTTCGCAACACATCTGTTAGAAAATGGCGCTGACTTAAGGGTTGTGCAAGAATTATTAGGCCATGCAAACATAGTAACCACACAGCTTTACACCCACATTAGTAAAAAACATTTAAAGGATGTGTACTTTGCCATAAATGGCTAAAGCACAAAGCGGGGCAGGCCATTACCAGCTGATGCGTCAATTAAAATATCATGGCAATTATAAGCAGCTCAAGCACAATAAAAACAAAAACGATTTAAAATAGGATAATTTAAGCAGCTTTATCATTTTTTCTTTCGAGGATTACAGTCAATCCTAAGGCAGCAATGATTTCGCTAATTTTTGTCAAAGAAACATTTTGATAGTCATGCTCCTCGTATCTGTTAATTTGTTGCTTTGATATCCCCAGCATATTAGCTAAATCCTGCTGTGATAAACCTTTTGCAATTCTTATCTTTGCAATATTTTTTACAAGTTCAACAAAAGTAATATCCCTGGGTAAAACAAATTCGCCACGCTTAAGGGCTTCATATTCTTCAAGCTCTTTTTCAAGCTGGCCAATCATAGCAAGAACGCCGGCTTTACTATATTCACTTATGTCACTCAGACGATTTTTAAAATCTTCCAGCGCTTTTATTGTCCTGTTTTTTTGCTGCTCAGACTTAATCATTCAGCCCTCCTTGAATAATCTTTATTATACCCCTTTTAATGCCATCTCTTGAATGCGTAAAGAAATTTTGAAAAATTTCCTGTCCTTTTGCCTCAAGATAAAATTCAATTTTGTATTCATACCACATAGGAAATTTGTCTGCAGTACTACTCATTCCATAAAATTTGCCCCACACGGAACCTGAATTAATTAGTTGTTGCAGCCTGTTATCACCTTCATCTACATATAAATACCCGTCTATATCATTTGGAATTGGCTTCATTGTAGCAAAACTGCCATTTACATATATTTCTAATATATTATGACTCCAATAAAATTGACAAGCCTGTTTAAGAAAATTTATTAACTTTTGTCGCTCGGGTGTGCCACCTAAAACACTGTGGTTACTAAGCTCTTCTATTGTCATGCAGTATACACCAGGTTTTAAATAGCCTGTATTTTTATTAAAAGCAGGAATCCTGTATTCTTTCATATAGTATTAGTTTAACTGATTTAATTTAAAAAGTCAACACTTATGATTACTTTTTAAAATTCTAAAAAGCTGGCGTGAATTAGAATTTTACTACAGTGCAATGTTTTCGATTTTGCTAGTGCCACTAGTTGTGTTTATGGCAGCATAGGGGATAATTATTAAAGAGATTTGAGCAAGATTTTAATCAATCTTCAAAAGTTCATATGGTTCAACTTCAAGAACTTTTGCTATAGCCTGCAGCCTTGCAAGAGTAGTGTTAATTCCGGATTCAATTCCAGCAATAGTTGATGGCGTACAGTTTGTTTCTATTGCTAATTTAAACTGGGAAATCCCTCTTTTTTCTCTCAGATTTTTAATATTTTTACCAACTTTTTTATGAAAATCTTTATCCATTTAAGAAATTATATATTATACTTCAATATCTTGCACTCTATAGCACTATATACTATAATATCGAACATAAGGAAAAAACATTATGGAGAAAAAATACGACCAAATGCACAAGTTATCAACCGATATATTTAATATATCAACAATCCTTCTAAAATACTCAAAAGCAAGTGATGATGAAGAAACTCTAAGATTACAGACTGTATTTGAAATTTTGTACAAAAAATCTGATGATTTATGCTACAAATTTGAAGACTGGGATGAAGAAGAATTACCTGCACTATAAAAAGAATAAGGCAATTATATACAATTTTACACAAAAATATTGATTTTCCTTTTTTCTTGTAATGGAAGTCCCTATGCATAAAAAAGAGCGTTCTAAATAAGTTTCCAGATAATGTGAAACTTATCCCGCTCTTTTTTATGCATAGGGACTGGAATGAAAAGAAAACATTTAACAAGCAAGTGTAAAATTCTATATAACCATCAAGAATAATTATGCTTATTTAAAAAAGAACATTCTTGTCTTGAAAACACCGATAAAATACGTACACCAAAACTAAAAAGGCCGCAAAGCCTGCTGCACCAATAATTTAAAGCGCAATCCTGCAGACAAAATATAACATACTAAAATGCCCGATACAAAACATACCGGGCACTAAACATATTATTTAACCTATGCCTTCGGGCGCATAGTTGGGAATGCTATAACATCTCTAATTGAAGGAGAATCAGTTAAAAGCATAGCAATTCTGTCAATTCCAATGCCCATTCCGCCTGCAGGAGGCATTCCAACCTCAAGCGCTTCTATAAAATCTTCATCAATGCTCATGGCCTCTTCATCGCCCATAGCCTTTGCCTTTGCCTGCGCTTCAAACCTGTTTCTTTGGTCAATAGGGTCAGTCAATTCAGAAAATGCATTTGAAACTTCCCAGCCATTTATTCTGGTTTCAAACCTTTCAGTCAGCCTTGGATTGTCGCGGTGAACTTTGGCTAAGGGTGATATATCCCTTGGATAATCCAGAATGTGAACAGGCTGAATAAGCTTAGGCTCAACCTTTTCTTCAAATATTTTATCCAAAATTTTACCCCAGGTGTCGGCCTCTTCCACTTCTATGCCAAGCTTTTTAGCCTCAGCACCTGCTTCTTCCACAGTTAAAAGGTCGCTAAAATCAACACCTGTATATTCCTTGATTGCACCAATCATAGTCTTTCTGTCCCAAGGAGGCGTTAAATCAAGCTCTTTACCCTGGTATGTAATTTTTGTTGTGCCTAAAACATCCATTGCAACTGATGAAATCATATTTTCCATCAAAACCATCATTTCATTGTAATCAACATAGGCCTGATAAAGTTCAAGCATTGTAAATTCAGGATTATGGCGGATGTCAATGCCTTCATTCCTAAAGTTTCTGTTCAATTCAAATATTTTTTCGTTCAAGCCACCCACAAGAAGTCTCTTTAAGTGCAATTCAGGAGCAATTCTCATATACATCGGCATACTGAGTGCATTATGAAAAGTCTCAAAAGGCCTTGCAGAAGCACCTCCCGCCTGCGTTTGAAGCATAGGTGTTTCAACCTCTAAAAACCCTTCATTGGTTAAATATTCTCTGATTTTCTGAATTATCAAGCTTCTTTTTTTAAATGTATCTCTTACTTCCTGATTTACAACCAAATCAAGATATCTCTTCCTATACCTTGTATCCACATCCACAAGGCCGTGAAATTTTTCAGGCAGCGGTCTTAAAGCCTTTGATAACAATTTTAAATCAAGCGTTTTAATGCTCAATTCACCCCTGGGTGTCCTTCTAATTGTACCTTTAAACCCTACAATATCGCCCACATCAATCAATTTTAAGATTGCAAGCTTATCTTCTTTAAGGTTGTCCTTATGCGAAAAAATCTGTATTTTGCCGGATGAATCCATAAGGTCAATAAACATACCGGAATTTCTCATTGCCATAACGCGCCCTGCAACAGAATAATTATCGTCAGTTTCTTCGCCTGGTGCTAAATTTTCATACTTTTTCTGCAAATCATTTGCGCTTGTGTTTCTGTCATATGAATAAGGGTAAGGATTTATGCCGTTATCAATCAAATCGGTAAGTTTTTGTATCCTTGCCTCTCTTATTGCATCTATAGTATTATTCGTTGATTCCATTTCATTCTCCCAACTATTTATATAAAAATTATAATTGAAACATAAAAGATGGTAAATATTTACTAAACAGCGATATGTTTGCGGTTAATAATACGCCGTTGTAACACAATAGATAGGTTTGTATGTTACAGGTGTATTTATCTGGGTTTTATGTTTATCTTAAATTTACTTTAATCATTTCTATACATTCACAATAAGTATGCTGTCAAAATATTTTTTTACAGTGTAAAACAAACTTAACCACAAAGAAAAGGGTATTGAAAAGGTTACAAAAATCAATACCCTGAAAAGTTGTTCATCTAAAATCTTAGTGAAGGTCGAGTTTAGCCAGACTTGGCTTAACGAGACCAAATGAGCCCTAGGATGTGAGGGCGAACTGGCGCTGATGAAGCGGCAGACAGCGGATTTTGCGAGGCGTGAAACGCCATTTGTGAACAGCCTGTTGAAGGCTGTGAACCCGCAATAATCCAAGAAGCCCGACACTGGACTGGATATATTAAGTGTGTGAAGCAAGGGCAAGGGCAGCCCGCCCCGAAGATGGCGGGATTAAGGCGCCTGACCGATAGGGCGAGAACCGTTCTGTGGCGACGTGCGACCTTGTCGCTCAGGAGCCCTTAGTGTAGGTTGAACCTAGCCAGAAGGCCTAATTATCTTAGCTTTAGCTTTGCGAAGCTTAGATAATGGTCATGCCCTCGGTACTTGGCTTGGTAAAACCGAACGAGCCTTAGGCTCCCATAGGGATGAAAATCTTTGATTTCAAAAAGAAACTCTTAGTAAACATTAAGCTTATCCTTTAAATCCATTATCACCATAGTTACGCTTCACTACCGCCCTTAACGGAAGTCTTAAACAGGCTTTTAGTCTGTTTGAACATACACCCCCGCCCTTAACGGAAGTGAACATATCACTCCCACCACTCTAAGAATATCTTCCCATTAGAACCATTGCCACCTTTGGATGGGTTAGCTGTTATGTTTGTTTGAGAGGATGATGATACTTGTCCTAAGTCTCTAATAGCTGCACCTCCTCCACCACTTCCATATTTATTCTCTGAGTTAGCATCTTTACCATTAGAGTTATCTCCTTGTATACCACCTTCTCCTCCTATGCCAGATATTGTTTTCTTTTCACTGTTTGCTATTGTTTCTCCTTCTGCATTCTTTGTATAAGTTATTATTTCAACTGTTATAGCTTTCATATCTCCACCTTTACCACCACTAGTTCCAATAGCATCATTTCCTTTATTACCTTTAATACATCTTTTATTATCACTCGTATAATCTTTAGAAACTCCACTACCTCCACTGCCACCACTACTTACACCACTACCACTATTAACAACACATACATTACTACTATTAACACTTCCCCCTGACCCATTAATCAAAGGACTATTATTTGTATTATTAATAGTATTGGATGGATTATATGAAGGATTAATACTTACACTTCCTCCTCCATTACCTCCGATAACTTTAATATTTCCAAACATAGTATCTCCACCTTTCTTAGAATTAACTAATGTATTATTAGATACATATGCTCCACTTCCTCCTTTTCCTATCCTAAAGGTTATCATATCTCCTGCCTTAGCATTCATACTAAAGGTAAATACATTACCACTAGCACCTCCACCTCCTGCTCCAACACCAGCTAACCTATAACTATTACTTGCTGTATCCCAATATTTATTCCAGGATATTCTAGCGTAACCGCCAGAACCATTACCGCCTCTTCCAAAGGCAAAGCCGCCTCCGCCTCCGCAGCCATAACCTGTGGCGTTTGTACCATTAACTGATGTCTTTGTGCCACCAGACCCGGGTGTACAAGTATTAGTAAATGGAGTAGTAACAACTCCTCCGTCTCCTCCAATAGAGCCATTAGGATAAGTATTTGCACCTACGGTTGAAGTATTATTGGCAGTCTTACCATTAGTATTACCAAATCCTGCAGCACCTATGGCACCAAATGAACCTGGAATACCATTAGTCGTCCATCCTGCTGCTCCATAAAATGGACCTATGCCGCCACCAAGAGATTGTCCTGTCGGAGCCCCTCCATACAAGCCTGCACCTGCACCGTTCGGTGTCATTAATATATTTGTTGAACCTCTTGATATACTTGTAATCATAGGAGTTATATTTGTATTAGAACCCTGTCCTATTGTAGGAGTTGTTATTGTAGAATTGCTGTTTATTGTGCCGGCTGTACCACCACTACCGCCGGTACCAATTTTAATACTTAAACTCTCACCCTGATTTACCTTAGCTTTTTGCATAGGTACAATATGTCCTGCGCCTCCTCCAGAACCTCCCGGGCCATAATCAAGATAAGTTATTGCAACGATACCGTTCTTTGCTGGGCGAGGGTTTGTAGCATTCCAATAATTAGAATAACTTCTTGAATTGAAACTGTTGTTATATCCTTCGCCATGACCGCCAGCGCAGTTATTTGGATATTTTGATAATGGCGAATTTCCGCCTGCACCAGAAGTTGCGGGATTTGCGTTGTTGCAGCCAGACTGTCCACCGCCATTGCCTCCTGGTTTGCCGCCATTTCCACCATAAGAATGACATCCATAATCCATTTCATTGCTTCCCCCGCCATTGCCGCCAAGCCCGGTACCCCCACCGCCCCCACCGCCCCCACCACTTAGTGTAGCTTGAATGCTGGAACCATTCATTTTACGCATACCTTCACCACCTCCGCCACCCCCGCCGCCAACATATAGATAACAGCTTTGACCACTGGTGCACAAACGGCTTGCGCCCCCGCCTCCGCCACCCCCGCCAACAAGTCCACAATCACCCAGGTAAGCCCCTCCTTCACCACCTGCAGAATGCCCGCCTTTTCCGCCAATTCTGCCTTGAACATTTGGATTGCTAGTGCCTCCTCCAGCTCCTCCTGAACCATCTTCGGCATTTGCACCATTCCCCTTGGAAAAATCTACACGTGTTAAAGAATACATAGCGCTATCCCAAAATACTTGTGGTGTCCCGCGCGTGCCGCCAACATAGACCTGTACAGAAGTATCGCCAGGAAATTTTATATATTTATTTTGATAATATCCACCTGAACCGCCACCGCCAGCACCTTGATATTGTCCTTTGAAATCCCAGCAAGCGTTTCCGCAAGCATAGCCTCCTTGGCCTCCTGCTCCGCACATATCAACAATAGCAGGGCGATTCTTTAATGCTTCAGGTACAGTAAATGTATTATTGCCAACAGTTGTAAATTCCTTTAATACTTTATTTACTCCCCCAGCTCCTCCTCCAGCTCCTCCAGAGATAAGAGTAGCTTCAATATTCCCTGTCATAGATGGTACAGTAAAAGTATTAGTAGAACCTGCTGTTGTATATTCAGTATATCCAC